>DASYJF010000040.1:0-106074 GCA_035996815.1 Thermoanaerobaculia bacterium
ACCTGAAGCGAGGCCCATGTCGAAGCGGGCACTTGTCGGTTTCGGATGGCATCCCGGACGGCGTCACGCGACGCCGTCCCGAGGCGAGCACCGGCTACCAGGCGCTGGTGAACCAAGCGGAAGAGCGCGACGGCGCTTTCATCGTTGATGTCCCAAAGCGTTGCGGCGACAGCGCTGGCACCTGCTGCGACGAATGCTTTGGACACGCTGCTCACGCCGTGACTCCACCGGGGGGCCGACACGCCGGTGCCGCACGCCGAAAGGATGATCGCTCGTGCGCGCGTACCGGCCGCGATGATGTCCCCCGGGTACACAGCGCCGTCACCCTTTCCGCCGGCTGCGAAGATCAGACGAGACGCTGCAGGGCGAGCGGAAGCCGAGATTCCGTGGCCGCTGAAGTGGACCACGTCAGCGCGCGGCAACGCGTCGAGGAACGCACTCTTGGTCGCTGCCTTGCCCGTAAATACCTCTGGCCGCTCGTAAAACGACGCAACTTGCGTCACTTCTCGGCGTGCACCTTCGAGGCGCGGCAGATTGTCGAAGATACTAGGATCGAATGCCGGATCACCGAACATGGCGGCGCGCGATGAGGAGGAGCGCCGGTGTCGTCGAAGAAACGCAGCGGCGGGGATCAAATCGACCTCGGCGCGTTCGATGAGAAACTTGCGACTCACACGATCATAGACGGCCGCGAACGGCAGATTCTCCAGTGTGGCGTCCGGTACGACGATGATTCGCGCCGGCATCCCCATCGCTGCTTCCAGAGGCCGAAACAACCGGTCAAAAAGTTCTGCGCTCGTGTCGCGCCAAGCCGCCCGCGAATCCATCGGCTCGGACAATTCCGTGCGAAGCCTCGCCAGTGATTCCTCAAGCCATAGCCTTCCGACCGCTAGGCGTCGCACGGTGACGCTTCGCCGCATCAGGACCCAAGCGACGAGAGAGTCGTCGCGCACGGCGAACTCCACGACGACCGTGTCCAAGGGAAGCATCGCGGACATGGCGCGAGCGTCGAGCGTTGCCGTTTTCGGATTGGTAGCTCGCTCTGTGCCTGCGCGCCGCGTGAGGAGTTGCGAAAGGACGCGACTCCGCGTCGCATCCGCTGTTTCCAACGCCGCGATAACGTCGTCGTGTTCGAGCAGAAGATCGACCAAGCGGGCGGCCGCGGAATCGAAACTGCCGTAGAACGTGGCTCGTTCCCAGGCATCGGCTATGGAATACCCGGCCCGATCGGTAAGGGCAAGCGCCCTTCGATAGTCACGGACTGCTGAATTGCGATCCGTCGAGCGGTCCGCACGGACGATGAGACACTGGGCTAGCAGAAAGTTGTTTCGCGCGGCCTCGTAGAACCCGATAGCGCGATCCAGGCGCTTCGACAATCCCGGCTCGCTGACCGACACGATTTGCCCCTCCACCGTAGCGCTGTCCGCGTCGAACCTCGCGCGCACGGCCGAGTCGACGATCCGCAGCGCCCACTCGTGAGCGTCTGCCAGATCATGGCGCGCTGAGTCAGCGGCTCCCTGGCGGTGGTCAATGACTGCTTGCCACAAGCAGCCATGCCCTGCCAATTCTGCGTTCCCGTTTCGCGCGGCGTTCTCAATCGCCTTCGAGATGAATCGCCTTGCAGCGCGATTCGCTCCGATCAGTGTTGCCGCTTCGGCCATTCCCGAAAGAGTGGAAGCGCCTCGCCTCCACGACCCGGAAACACTCAACGCCTGTAGTGCATCAAGGCGGTGTCTGGCTGCGTCTTCCGTAGAGCCAACCCACGCACGGTTCTCCGCCATCAAATCGTGAATCGCACCGACGTTCTCACTTTCACGCAAGCCCTGAAACAGATGGAGAGATCGCGCGTAGCGAGCGTAGCTCTCATCCGCCCGCCCACGTGCAAGCGACTCCAGTCCCGCCAGCCAGTCGACTTGTCCAGCCAGCGCGGGATACTTTGTCAGCAGGCCAATGTACGTACCTCGGATATTCGTCACATCCACGTCCACCGTCTCATAGTCGTTGCTGTAGTAGTCGCACGACGCCAGCCTTACGGACGCCAGCGCCGCCGTTGGGCAGTGAATCCTATCGAAGGCGCTTTTTGCCATACGGAATGCGGAGATCGCGCGACTAGCTTCGCCACGTCGGTATTTGGCCAACCCTTCGCCGTATCGTTCGAATCCAAGTGCGGCCAATCGGCGGGTGGACGGCGAGGCTGCGTTTAGAATCTCGACAACATCTCGACTCATAGGGTCGCCTCCGGCGTCAGCCAGCGCGGCCGCTGAGACTTGAGTTCGCGCCAAGACGGAAGCCGCTTGGTTTGCCCGGCCCGAAAGCGTCAGTCGTCCCCAATTCACCAACAGCTCTTCCTCAATCCAGGTGCGCAGCTGCTGTGGAAACCGCGTCGCTGCATCGTGAACTACGTAACCAGCTGGGGCGGCAGTCAGAGCTTGCTGCACGGCCGGCCACAATGCGGTCTCCGTGGGCGATGCGGTTCCTTTCAGATGTCCGGCTGCTTCGGTGCGCCATTTTGGATCACGCTCCACACGCAAGTAGTCACGCCAAGCTGCCGCCGCCTCTTCACGAAGCTGCAGATGCTCAAGCGCGAGGGACCGGTTCCATCCAATGGCCGGAGCTTGATCGAAAGACCACGCAGTTTCTGCGGCCTCCAGTGCGCGAAACGCTTTCGTTGAATCTGCATCGTTTCGATCTTCGAGACAAGCAGCGACGAATGCGTTGAGCAGTTGCGAATCTCGCGAACGTCGAATCGCCTCGTTGAGATTGCGGGCGGTCGTTGCGGAGATTAGCGCTTGTTCAAGATCCTCGACGGCGCCGAAGTTCTCATCCATTTGCAGACGAGCGAGGCCAGCGATGTACAAGTGATCGGCCCGCGGTTGTCGCTCTTCTCTTAGGATTTCCAAAACCACGCGCCGCAACGCTGACGAGGAAGTGATGAACCCGTTCTTCTCGCCGGCGCGAGGCACCTTTCGGTACGGCCTGTAGCTGAAACCCGCGAGTCGGGGCTCGATCCTTCGATACGGCGAAGCGTCGACAGCTTGGATTAACCGTTCGAGTTCTGAAGAGTGACCAATGCCAAACCTAGGCGTGAGGACAAGCCACGCCACTGCGAATAGGAAAACGACACCGATCGATCCGAGCAAAAGGGCCAGATGGTGGGTTTCGCTTCGCGAAGCATCCGCTGGCGACGCCCCGACAAACTCATGAACTTCAAGCGGTCGCTTGCGATGGATGGGTTGCGTACCTACGGGCTTCATAGTGAGAGCCGCGTTAGCATACTTCCTGCAGGATGAGAGATGATACGACTACGGGCACTGACAGTCGAACAGCACGCCCGTTAGTCTGGGAACGAACATCTCCTCAAGTACACGAGGCCGGACTCACCCCCGAGACCCACATCGCGAGACGAGTGCAAGTCCAGCAGGCGCGCGACATTCACTCTCCGGGTGTGGGTAGCACCCCGGGGGCATGAGCGTGGTCCGGTGTGGGGACTCGGCGCACCTGCAGAAATCAGCCCAGATCTGATCGGCGAGCGAGTAATCGCCATCGGCATGGAGTAGCGGCAGGAGACCTTCATCGCGACTCGGTCGCATTCGCATTCGCCATCATTGAGACCATCGCTCCCGAACTCGCGCATCTTCTGCCGCATGCGTCACGGGCAAAATCAACATCCGCGAAGAGTTCTGACGAGGTGCGCGACGAGGCGGTCGGTCCGATGTTCGGGCCGTCGTGTCGTGTCGAAGAAGCGCTGACGCTGCGACGCGGAAGTCCTCGTCCGTCGTCGCGTCGCTCCGCGCTGATGCGAAGAGAGTTGGTTTCAATCCGCGATGGGAGCGCTCAGAATCAGCGAGTCGAGCTAGTCCTGCGCATCGCTTACGACGATTCGGAAGAATCGCTATGCTGCTCTCCTGAGAGCGTCCAACTCGCGCATCCAGACGAGGATTTGTTTCCAACTCAGTGTATTTTGGGACGCCAACATGGCCACGCGCAGAAGGCTCGCCATCGAGGGGGATAGCGAGCGGCGCGGACCGTGAGCGGATGGACACCGTCTACGCTGCCGTCCTCACCTTCACAGCAACCCCGGCCTTGGCACAGAGTCCGACGAGGTAGTCGAGCGACAGCTTGTCCACTTTGTTTCGCGAGATTTCGGAAATGCGCGGTTGGGACACGCCCAGACGCCTGGCAGCCTCCGCTTGTGTGATCCCTTCCCGATCGATCCATTTGCGCAACGCCTCCGCCAGTTCGCATCGCAGAAGCATGACGGCCGCTTCATGAGGCTGAAAACCGAGATCGGTAAAGATGTTACCGCTGCTTTCCGTGCCGGACTTACGCGTCGCTTTCTTCATGATTTGACTCCGATCAACCGGTAACGTCGTCTCACCACTTCGATGTCGAGGCGGGACGTCTTTGGCGTCTTCTTCTGGAAAGCGTGCAGGACATAAACTGCCTCTTCGAGTCGCGCCACGTAGATCACCCGAAACGCCCCTGCCCGGTCGTGCACACGAAGCTCGTGTACTCCGGCGCCAACCTCGGGCATGGGCTTGAAATCCGATGGCTCTCGCCCAACTTGAACCATGAACAATTCGTAACCGGCACGCTGCCGAGCAAGGTCCGGGAAGGCTGTAAGATCCTCACGAGCAGACCCAACAAAGCGCACGGCCTTCATTTCCGTGATCATTATACGAGTGTTCGTATTGGACGCCGATTCGAACATCCGGGAGAGCTTTTCTACAGTGAATTCGCCGCGTCGCAAGGCCAGAGCCGGGAGTAGGAGAACACTTCACGCGGCCTCGCGCCGGAGCACGTCGATCGTCTGAAGGAACGCGAGCACCGAGTTAGAATTGTCGGGCATTGGGGACGCCATCGCCCTCCCTTCAAATGCACCGCACCCGGGTCACGAGGCGTTCTGAACCTGGAACGTCCTCGGAGGAGACGTGATGGCAGATTGTGTCGATTGCAGCGTGCCGCTCACCGAGTCGAGCATCGCGTGTCTTGTGAAGTCGGGGATCACGATCGTCGGCCGGCACTACACGACAGATGACACATGCCTGACGCTGGCCGAAGCCAGGCTGATTTCCGCTGCCGGACTGCAGATCATCGCCATCTACGAATCTTCTGACCCTTCGAGGGTAAGGAAACAGCATGGAGGATGGCGAGCCGGCAGCTTCACTGTTCCCGCTGCCTGGCGGAACGAATCAACACTCGTCCCGCATACTTCCTCCCGCAACTTCCCGCGAATCTAATTCGCCGGAAGTCCGTATACACCGCCGTGGGCGGAGGACGGTTGTTGCGGGTGTCGCGATCGATCCGGACGGTGCTCGTCGATGATGAGCCGCTGGCGCTGGAGAGTCTGCGGACGCTGCTGGCGCACGAATCGGACATCGACGTCGTCGCGGAGTATCGGAGCGGGACGGCGTTTCTGCGCGATGCCGAGGCGATCGGGGCCGATCTCGTCTTTCTCGACGTGGAGATGCCGCGCCTTTCCGGCCTCGACGTGCTCGAGCAGTTGCACGCGTCGGGGGCGCAGCCGCACGTCGTATTCGTGACCGGGTTCGATCACTACGCCGTGCGTGCCTTCGAGGAAGAGGCCCTCGACTACGTGCTGAAGCCGTACCACGCGGACCGCCTGGCCAGGACTCTCGCCCGCCTGCGCCAGCAGCTGGCGTGGACGGCAGACTCCGGAGCGCCGACCGCGGCGACGTTTCTTTCCCGTGTGGCCGTGAAGAAAAACGCGCGGATCCATCTGGTGAAGATCGATGACGTCGACTGGCTGGAAACCGCCAACAACTATGTGAGCCTGCACGTCGGCGCGGCGGAGTATCTCTATCGAACGACCATGGCAGCCATCGAGCCGCGCCTCGATCCGGCGCGCTTCGCCCGCATCCATCGATCCACAATCGTCAATGTCGACCGCATCGTGGAGTTGCAGCCGACGTTTGCGCGCGAGCTGGTCGTGCTTCTGCGCGACGGAACGCGCCTACGCCTCGGCGCGCCCTATCGCGATCGGTTGCGACGACTGATCGAAGGGCTCTGAATTCACATATTTGTCATCCGAACACGGCAAACCTTTTTGCTGCCCTTACGTCTTGACTTACGTGCACGACGGCCAGGGGATTCGGCAGACGTCGATCCGGCACCTCGGCCGGACGCTGGCGGCGTTCTGGCTGCTCTACGCCATCTTCCGCGTTGCTTTCGAAACCGCAACGCTTCGCTCGGCGGGAGAGGCCGTGCCCTATCTCCGGCTGTCGCTGACGACGCTGTTGCAATCGGCGATCTGGACGGGCGTCAGCTGGCTGCTCTTCCGCGGCTGCAACGCCGCCCTCTCACTCCGCCGCCCGTTCGTTCGCCGGCTGGCGTTCCTCGGCACCATCGCCGGAACATGGGCGTTGCGGCTCTTCTGCTATGCGTGCACGGACGTGTTTCTGCGGAGAGCCTCGTTCGTTCGCGCGCTCCAGTCGTCAGCCACCGGAGTGGCGTTGTTCACCGTGGTTCTGGCCGCTACCGTAATCGGGATGAGCTGGTGGCAACGGCAGCTTCAGGCGGCGCGCCATCGCGCGGAAAGCGAAGGCGTTCTGGTGCGGGCCGAGCTGCGCGTCCTCGCGGAACAGTTGGAGCCGCACTTTCTGCTCAACACACTGACGAGCATTTCAGCGCTCGCTGAAAACGACGTGCGCTCGGCGCGGGAGATGCTGGCCGGGCTGCAGGATCTGTTGGCCTACTCCATCCGCCACGGTGAGGCAGCCACTGTTTCGCTCGCCGACGAAGTGCAATTCGTCCGGCAGTACCTGCGGCTGCAGTCGTTGCGTTTCGGCGCCCGGTTACGCAGCCGCATCGCCATTCCGCCCGACCTTCTGTCCTGTCTCGTCCCGCGGCTGATCCTGCAGCCGCTCGTCGAGAACGCGCTCAAATATGGCGTCGCGCGCTGCGAGGCAGGCGGCGAGATCGTGGTCGATGCCGAGCGAGGAATCGGAGTGCTGATGGTCCGCGTACGCAACAGCAGTTCGGGCGAGCCGGCTTCGCCGGGAATGGGCATCGGTCTGGCCGCGGTACGAGCCAGGCTGGCGCTCCTTTTCGGCGGCCGCCAGCGGGTGACCTTGACCGACGATGGCTCGGGATCGACGGTGGTGACGGTGGTGATGCCCTTGCTGACAACGGTGAGAAAGAAGGGAGCAGCGGCATGACGAAACTTCACTTGCTGGGACTGGCGCGTGTGCGGCGAAGCCTGATCGTTCCGGTCGTGGCCTTTACCATCGTGAACGCCGCGCTTCACGCTCGCGACTTCCGTTCGCATGGGCTTTGGATGGCTCCCGCTTACGTGCTCTTCGACAGTTCGCTGTGGATTGGAGCGGCCTTTCTGGTGTTCGCCGTGATCGAATGGAGACAGACCCGCCCGCGGCAGCCGCGGGTTGCGGCGATGGCTGCTGCCACAGCAGGCATCTCCGCGCTTTCGGCGGCGATCGTAGGCATTCGTGCGCTTTTCGAAGCGACGACCTTTCAGCGACCGTTCGCTTCGGTCCTGGTGGACTACCTTCCCGGTGGCTTCTTCACCGCCACCTTCTATCTCGCCATCGTTACCGGGATTGGCTACGCGGTGTATTCGTGGGCCGTCGAAGACCACCGTCTCGCCGAGGAGGCGGAGCTCGATACGGCGATCGCGCGAGCGGAGCTGAAGGCGGCGGCAGGACGCCTGCAGCCCGAGCTTCTCAACGCAGCGCTGACTCGTATTTCCAACGTCATGGCCACGAACGTCCCCGAAGGGCAACGTCTCATCGCCGACCTTGGGGCGTCGCTGCACGATTCGTTGCGAAACGGCGGCGAGCGGCGTATCGAGCTGCACCTGCCGGCGGCGTAGAGTCGCGACTCTTACCCTTCCGTGACCCGCTGTTTTTCCGGAGGCGCGTAGGCCGCTCGCTTCCCATTCCGGGCAAGTTGCGATCGGTAGAGCTGGACGAGGTAGTCGTACAGCACCAGCTCATGCTCCGGGCCGGCGGAGCGGCTGAGACGATTCACGAACATGTGAACGAGGCTTGGGAGAATGGTCTGCAACGGCAGGTGAAGGCGGCCGCGGCTCTCGCGCGCCCTCAACTCGGCGGCAGCGCCAGCGATCGATTCCGAGCGTTTCCTGAGAGCGGCCACTGATGCCGGATCGTCGAGCAGGCGCTGAAAGGTATGACGATCGCGGCGGAATCGATCCGCCAGCGGCTCGCGTAATTTCTCGTATTGGTATTGCTTCGCGAAGTGATTCCGCGATGCCTCGGCGAGTTTGAGGCGGGCGGCGGGATCGTGACCGAAATCCGCAAACAGCGCATCGATCCCGGCAGCCATCAGCGGCCCCCGCATATCGGAAGCCGCGTCGCCGCTGCACGAGGCCAGCATTGCCACGACGGCTTCGCTGTCGCGAAAGAAGATCTCTTCGATCAGCTCGATCGCCTCCGGACCGCCGTATCGCTCGATCTCGCGCTCGTAGGTATCAAACTGAACTTTCCACGCGATGCCGCTTCCGATCAAACGCTCGGCCGCCAACTGCAGCGCCGGTTCGACTACGGCGCGCAACTGCTGCGGATCGCCTTGAAAGCGAATGCGCAGATGCCAGGCCGGGTCGGCGTAGCGGATGAAGAACCAGCGGCGGGCGGCCCCGCCGGCAACGACCTCCGCCGCGAGCGGTGCCAGCTCCTCCAGGAGCACGCGATCCGCGGTGGCCGTGCCGCTGTAGAACTTCGCATACAACCACTCCGAGCCGGGCGGAAACGTCCGCGGAATGAGCCGTACCGGTGTCTTCGGCTGTTCGACCGCGGCCGTTGCCGCCGCTGCGCGTCTGGTGAAGGGAACAATCAGCTCGTGCACGAAGCGCCCTTCCGGCCCGCTGGCGCAAAGCTTGTCCGGCGAGGGATAGAGCTCGGTGAGTAGCAACTCGTGCCGATTTTTGATCAGATCGATGACGGCATCGAGAGCGAGCGCGTTGTCAAAGTCGAGCAGCAATTCCTGGTCGCCGTCGGCCAGCACGACGTAGCGGGGCATGCGGCGATCCCTGCGGAACTCCTGCGCCAGACGGAAGCGCTCCGCTCCATTGGCCGCCGCGATCGGCTTGATCTCCGTCGCGGAGACGCGCCAGCGCGCACGCTCCAGCACCACCCGGCCGCTGACGACGCGTGGAAGAAACGGCATCGCGTCGAGCGGCCCCCAATCCCACTGAATCCCCACGCCCTGCTGGAGCGCGGCCAGAAAACGGTAGACGCCGAGACTCTCGGCGTTGGTGTTGTGCGCCGTCGTCAGGCGTGGAATCACTTCGCAGTCGAGGCGTTGCGAGCGGAGCCGGATGCGATCGCCGGACACGGTGACCAGCAGATCGTCGAGCGCGATCTGCCGATCGGCGGGCGCACCGGAGCGGCCGAGGAACGGGATTTCGTACTGGCGCAAAACGGGACGCGCCAGAATGTTGCCGATGCGCCCCGCCGGAAGATGGACGATTTCGGCGAAAACCGCTCCGGGACGAAGTGCCTCTTCCGCGGCAATATGCGTTGCGACGCCGGCACGGATGGCCGGATCGGCGTGGCAGAAGCGACCGAGCATCCGCGCGCCCGAGGGACCCGTGGCGAAATGGAGCAGCACGCGATAGTCGCCGCGAGCGATCGCCTCGGCGGACGACGCCGCGAGCGTCGCCGATGCATGGAACGCATCGGGCACTGCGGGACGCTCCGGGTTGGCCATCCGCGCGACGTCATCGTCGGTCAGCGCGACCTCCATCTCCCCTGCCGCCAGCGCGCGGGAGAGAAGCCGCAGCATGGCTGCCTCGCTGTTTCCCCACGTCATTTGCATCCGGTCCGCATTGCGCCGCAGCGCCAGCCCCGCCAGCATCGGCGAAGCCTCGGCAGCCACATTGTTCGATCGCTCGTAGCCGATGCCGCTCTCTTCATCGAGCGCCTCCAACAGCGGAACTTCGCGATCGGAACCGTACCTTTCGACGAACGCGCCGCGGAATTCATCGAGCGCCCGTCCGCCCCGCTGACGCGACGAGTGGTGAAGAATCTCTACGCCGCGAGCGATCTCCGCGACGACGTCTTCGCCGAGCATGACCTCGCGCGGCGGTTTGATCAGATCGACTTGAAAGAGACGGGAGAGCTCGACCGGAACGCCGAGCGGCTCGAGCGCGCTGGCGATCCCGCGATAGCGCTCGGTGGCGAGCGCGGGATCGGCGTCGATTCCGGCGAGCGCGCGCTCGGCCTGCGCCAGCCGCATGCGCGCCTCCCCCGCCGCAGCGATCGTTTCGAGTTGTTGCAGCAAACCGCCGCTGCTCTCCTCGCCGGTCACCGGCAACGCCAGATCGGCGAGCAGGAGCTGGTTGTCGACGACGTCGTTCAGAAATGCGTCGGCGTCCTCACGCGTGATCTCTCCTTCGGCATCGCCGGCGACCAGCGCCTCGGCCAACTCGCAGAGTCGAGCACCACCGGCGGCGCGATGCAGCGTTTCGCGGAGCGCGTCGAAGGCGTCGAAGGCCACGAGGTGATAGGTACGCAGGCGGCCCCGCACGCGCGACTCGGCGAAACGCAGCCGGCCGGCTGCTTCGTAGAGACTCGAGTTCGGGCGAAAAATCAACTGGCGCCGGATCTCCGGATCGCGCACCAGGTGCTCGCAGAGGGCATGGAGGTAATCCATATCCAGCCGGCTGTGGCGGCGATATCCGTCCCGTGCTTCCAGCGCCAGCTGCGTGCGTGGGCCGACGCTCCCCGCCGTGCATCCGGAGAAAAGCCCGAAGGGCGTCGGCCGCGTGGCCATGCGCAGAAAGTAGCGGACCAATCCCTGTTCGGTACGCCGTCCTTTCTTTGACTCAGGCTCCCGCTGCCACTGCGCGATGCTGTCCGCCAGATCGGGAGACGCCAGAAAAATCGCTTCGGCAATCTCCGGCCGGCCGACAAGAGTCCGCAACCGTTCGCGCAACAACGCGATGTCGCGTGTCACAGCATCGGCAAGATCATCACCGGCCGCATGCGGCGCGCGCAGATCGGCGTTCCACTCCTCCAATTCCTCGAATGGCAGGAACGGGGTGCGCATCACGACGAGTTCCGACGGGAGAAAGTCATCGGCGATGGTCATGACGCTCCTTCCGCGGCGGGACGCTGACAACCATTACCCGGTCCCAGGCCGGCTCGACCTCACTTACGGCCGCGAGCAGCGCCAGACCGATGCCAGCGACGCCGGAGAGGAAGCCCGGCTCGCCGCACCACTTCCCTTCTCCGGGCCGTCGGCCGTCAGACCAGCCGATGAAGCCCGCGATTCCCTCGCCGGGGCGGCGCATCGCCAGCGTCTGCCCGTACCAGTTTTCGGCGGCGGCGCGCAGTTCGTCATCGCCGCTGGCCTGATAAAGGCGGTTAAAAAGATGCGCGATGCCGGAGGCGCCGTGGCAAAGACCGACGTCGGTCACCTTCGTCTCCTCGACCGACCGGCGCGCGGCGATGCGGGCGATGGCCAGCGCTTCCTCCTGCCACTCATCGCGATCGAAGCTGCGCGCGGCGGAAAGCAAGACCGCGGCAACGCCGATGTCGCCGTAGCACCAGGCGGTGCGCGTCGGCCGCGGATCGTCGTCGGGCGGGATGTGCGCGGGAAAGATCGAGCTCGGCCACGATCCCTTCTGTGCGAGCAGCCAGCGCACCGCCTCGTCCGCGAGACGCGGGATGCGCGGATCGTCCGCACCCGCGCGCTGCGCCGCGGCCAGAAATCCGATCACGCCCGGGATCCCGTGAGCCACGCCGAGGTTGTGATAGCCGCGCGGCATCAACTCGCGCTGCCAATCAGGGAGCCAGTCAGGGTTGGTGAACCAGGTACCGGTGGCATCCCGCGACGCTTCAAGAAGGTCGATGACGCGAACGAGCAGTTTGGCTGCGCTCGGACTGGGCAGCCGCTCCACGAGATAGATTCCGTACCCGGCCAGTCCGCTGAGCAGCTCGAACTGCGGCGTCTCCGTCACCTCGGCCAGGTACATCCGCAAGGCCTCGTCGATCTCGACGGCAAGCTCGCCGTCGCCCTCGAAAATCTCGCGCGAGAGATGCGTGATCACCCAGCCGATTCCGACAAAGCCGGAGTACAGCGTGGGAAGCAGTCGCCGATGCTCCAGCGCCGTCGTGCTCATGTCGAGCGCTTCCAATGCGCGATCGGCCGCAGCCGCCTCTCCGCGCGCGGCGTGCAGATAGGCAAAGAACAATGCGATGCCGGCCGTTCCCGCCGATAGATGAGCCGAGGCCCACTCGTTTCCGGCCTCTGTCCGCAGATGCTCGGTCAGCGCGGCCTCGATGTCGGCGATCGTGCTCCAATAATCGCGGCTGGCCCCGGCGCTCGCGATCGGCTGCCACATGGATATTCGTCTCCCGTCGTTCGATGTCAGCCACGGTTGTTGAGTAGATCGGTCGATTAGTGGATTAGTGGATTCGAAGACGAGTCGAGCAGACGAGACGCCGTTTTCCTGATGCAATTGACCTCCTGATCTACGAATCCACCAATCTACTAATCCACTGATCTCCCGAAGTGAAGCAGACGGCCGGGCCTGCGCCCGACCGCCTGCCGCATTGCGATTGGTCCTCAGCAGCAGAACCGGCCGTGGGTCGCCGTGAGGCAGCTGCCGCCGGTGAGGCAGCTTTCCGACGGACAGATGTCGCAGTTCGACGGGCCGGTCGGCGGACAGAGATCGGTCGCGAAACCGCCGACCGCGGCCTGAAGGTCGCGTTCGGAGAGGTGGCGCAGCGTTTCCTTGCTGAGAGAGAGCTTGCTGGTGATCTGCTTTTTCATGGTGTTCCTTTCCTTTCTGCGGTGTGCGCAAGCCTCGCCTCAACCCCCGTCGGGGCGTGGCTGATGCGCGGGTGGATGGGGGTTGTTTCCTCCGCGCTCTCGAGTTGCGCGGAAACGAGTCGGCGATAGAGTCCGTCGCGGGCCACCAGCTCGGCATGGGTGCCTCGCTCGACGGTGCGGCCTTGTTCGAGGACAACGATCTGGTCGGCCTCGCGGATCGTACTGAGGCGATGCGCGGCAACAATGCGCGTGGCGCACAGCGACCGGAGGTTCTCTTGAATTTTCTGTTCGGTGAGCGAGTCGAGCGCGCTGGTCGCTTCGTCGAGGATCAGCACCTTCGGCCGGCCGACCAGCGCGCGAGCCAACGCAATGCGCTGACGCTGACCGCCGGAAAGAGATGCTCCGGAATCGGCCAGCACCGTGTCGTAGCCCATCGGCAGCGCGGCGATTTCGTCGTGAATCGCGGCGAGCCGGGCTGCTTCGACGATGCGGTCGAACGGAAGATTGGGATCCGCGAGGGCGATGTTCGCGCGGATGGTCGTGCCGAACAGATACGACTGCTGCGGCACATACGCGATACGCGCGCGCAGCCAGGCGCGCGGGAACTGCTCGAGCGGCCTCCCGTCGTACAGCACGCTGCCGTCCTGCGACGTCAACAGCCCCGCCACGAGTCCAGCCAGCGTCGACTTTCCCGAGCCTGAAGGGCCGACCACGGCCACGAACGCGCCCGGCGCGACGGCGAGCGATACACCGGAGAGAGCTGGAGGGACGAGCGGCCCGTAGCGGAACGCGACGTCGTCGAGATCGATCCGTCCCGCGAACGATGCGGGCCGCGGCAGTTCGCGCCCTTGCGGCTCGCAGGGAGTGGACAGCACATCGTCGAGCCGTCCGAGGTAGCTGCCGAGTAGTTGGAACTGGGAGGCATTGGCAACGAGCGTCGAGAGCGGCGCTAGAAATCCAGCGGCCAGCGCCGCCAGGCCAAGCATCGCCCCGAGTGTCAATGCTCCCTCCATCACCCGCACGCCGCCGTAGAGCAGCACGATCACCGGCGACGCCAGTCCCAAACCGTCCAGCAGCGTCGTCACCAGCACGTCGAGACGGCCGCGGGCCAGCGAGACGTTGAGTTGCCGCACGAAGAGGTGCGACCAGGTATCGACCGCGCGACGCTCCGCACCGCACGCCTTGAGCGCCTCGATGCCGGAGAGCAATTGGACTTCGTAGCTCTGTGCCGCCGACTGCGCCTGCAACTGCTCCGACGTCAGCCGCTGCCGCTTTCGTAACGCCCCGATGAGGATGACCAACCGCAGCACGGCCAACGCCGCCACCACCAGCCCGAGCCGCACATCGGCCACGAGCAGCAGCACGAGGTACGACACCACCATCAAGCCATCGAGCGCGCCGGAGAGAACGGCCGAGGTGAGAATCTCGCGGATCGTCGAATTGCTGGCCAGCCGCATCATCAGATCGCCCGCCGAGCGCTGCTGAAAAAACGAAAACGGCAGATGCACCAGATGCTCGAGAAAATCGGTGGTCAGCTTCGCGTCGAGCCGCGTGCGCAGCGCCAGAAGAATGTGGCCGCGGATGAACGTCGCCAGCGCCGAAAAGCCGATCAGCATCAGCGCGCCTGCCGCCAGAATTTCAAACAGCTTTCGATCGCTGTGCGGAATGACGCGATCGACGAGCAGCCGCGTCAGGAGCGGCACCGCCAGCGCGAAGAGCTGCACAAGGATCGACGTCAGCACGATCCTGACGAGCGCCGCATCGTGGCCGAGGACGCGCTTGAGATAACGCCCCGCGAGCGGCGTCCGTTGGTTGCCTCCCGGCTCGAACTCCGGTCCGCGATCGAACGTCAGCGCCACGCCGGTGAGGCCGCGGTCGAGCTGCGCGCGCGTCACGAAGCTCCGGCCGCTGGCGGGATCGAGGATCCAGGCGCCACCTTTCTCCGTTCGTTCCAGGACTACGAAGTGCCGGAACTCCCAATGCAGAATGCTGCCGGGATCGAGATATGCGAGATCGCCGGGCGTCCGGAGATGCACTCCACGCCCGCGCAGGCCGAAATGCTCCGCCGCCGACAGCAACCGTTGCGCATCGAGCCCGTGCCGCGAGAGGCCGGTCACGCTGCGCACCTCATCCAGCGGCACATGCTTGCCGTGCGTGGCGAGACTCATGGCTACGCAGGCCGCGCCGCAATCCGCCGCCGTCGTCTGCGCCACGAAGGGGATGCGCTTAGCCATGATGGAGTCCGACGACGAAGAACAGCGCCAGAACGAATGCCGCGAACGTCGCCCCCACCAGCCACGGAGTACCGCGCGTCCAGAGCGGCTTCAGATGCAGCGGCTCCGGACCCGCCAGCAGCGGCTGATCGAGATTGCGCAGCGCGTGATAGCGGAAGGGGCTGGCCGGCGACTGGACAAGCCAGGCAGCGAGGTAAGGACTCACCTGCGCGGCCAGCGCCTCCAGCGTCGCCACGTCCCGCGGCTCGAACGGCGCGTCCTGCTGTGGCCGCAGCGCCACGATCACCGCCACGATGGCGCCGCGCGGCGCGCGCACCGGCACGCCGAGAAAGCGGTCCGAGGAAACACCGTCAGGATTGTCGAGATCGAGATCGACGCGCGCGTCGCCGGCCATCCGCGCCAGGCAGACATTCATCCCGGTGCGAAGAACGAAACTGACCAGACCCGCCGCCGCGCTGGCCTCCTCGCCCCCCTCCCCTGGCGTCCACAGCACATCCTCTTCACGATCGAACAAAACGCAGCGGCTACGCCGCGCCTCGACCACCGCGCCGATCGACCGCTCCACGGCGTCGGCCACCTCCGCCACGTTCTCCGCCAGCGCCATCCGGCGCAGATCGTCGACGGGAAGTCCGAGATCGATCGCTCCGTCGCGCCCGTTCATCCCGCGGGCGCCGTCGACCAGTGCCGCCAACTGGCGCTCGGGCAGGTCGCCGCCCGACAGGTAGAACAGGCGATCGGCATTCACGAGCAGCTGAAAGTCCGCCAACTGTTCCGGCGCCGAAAGGACGATGCTGCTACATCGTGTACGCGGGGCCTGCGACGCCAGCTCATCGAGCGAGGCCATCACCCCGCGCGCGGTGGCGTCGGGACCAAATACCAGGACTACGTGCTCGTATCCGCGAATGGAAGCGAGCTGCCCGGCATCGAGCGCGTGACTCACGCGATAGACCGGAATGCCTATGGCGTCGGTCACCGGTTCCACTCCAAACATCCGGACATCGTCGCGAGCGTGAGCGGGAATCCCACGATTCCTCCGTTGGAAACGCTCGCGAGTTTGGGCCGCCCTTCCGGCAGGCCGAATGAGAAAGGGACGGATTCGACAGATTCAGGGATGAATCATGCAAAAGCCGGGGAGATTGAATTACCGTTTCGCTTTTAGTGCGGAAGCGCGATGAGATTTGCCAGACGCGTCGCGATGTTGCCAGCCCAGGCTCGCTGAGCAGACCCGCGAAACGGAGGTCCCTGTCCGTCATCGTGTCGTGTCGCCGCGCGCTGCTGCGTGGAGAGTTGGTTTCAATTCGCGATGGGAGAGGCCAGAAACAGCGAATCCAGCGCGTCCTGCGCATCGTGCAGCACGTCCGGAGGATCGCTATGCTGCTCTCCTGAGAGCGTCCAGCTCGCGCATCCAATTCAGAATCTGCTTCGAACCGAGGTATTTTAGGACGCCACCGGGCGCGGCTCGGGGCGTTCGTTGGCGTAGCCTCGATGAGCATTCCCAGCCACCAGAATCAGGTGTCGAGATTCCGACGCGCCTGCGCGAACGCGCAATCCGCAGGTCCGGGATTGGTTACTTCGTTGACTGATCCGCGGTATCACTCGGCTTTCCGCCGGTCTTCTCGAATGCGCCGCACAGGAGGTGCCAAAACTCTGTCGCGACCGCATATCCCGTCAAATTGTTCGGCATTCGTCGGAGGACCAATTCACCGCCTCGCTCCCTCCAAACGAACGTTACGTACTCGCCGTCGGCGAAAAGGAGCTGGCGGAGCGGGAAAGTGACGTCGGCTCCTTCGCCGACATCGATGACGAATGGAGGTACGCGAAGATTGCCCAGTTCACATGCACGAACTGTCCCGTCGTCGCGAATCCAGGAAGCCACGAAACCCTCACCGGCCCAAACCACCGCGGGAGTGCCGAATCCCGGTTGTGCGGCCCGCTCGCCGGCAGCGGAGATCACGCGGCAGCGGGCGGACTGCGGTTGGTCGACATCTGCGATGATCGCCACGACCTCTCGCTCTTTCGACAGCGCGACGATGGCGAGCCTACCCGCGGCACCGAGCGCCGTGACCAGAAGCTGGTCGAGGGGGACGGAGCATGGAAGTACCGACTCGGTAGCCTCTTCACCGCCGACGATGCGCAGCCTCAGAGTCATCGCCCGGGGCGGCCCGTCGATCGCCACCACCGCAACGCGGCCACGGTCAAGCGCCTGTGCCGACCAGAGGGTAGGGCCATCGTTTTGAATGTAGTCACTCGTCTGCCACCAAGCGAACGAGGCGAGAGGCTTCGCGCCCGACGGCGTGATCTCATCGATGTGCAGAGACGGTTGCTGGGGCGCGACCGATATCTCGATCCCTCGCGGCTCTTCTCCGGGGATCGGCAACCACACCTGCGGATAGCGCCGAATTAGCTTCACGCGCTTCTGCTCGATCCGATCACCGTTGCTGGAAACGAAGAAGACGCTCGACGAGTATCCTTCGTCACCCTGCTTGCTGAACCACCAGTGTTCGGCCCTCGGCACGATGTAGGGAGCCGAATCGGAGGGAGAAAAGGGAGGCGCGGACGCGATCAAATCCTCATGTCCGGCGCGAATACGCGTCAGCTGCGTCACAAGCGGAGCTCCGGCCTGCCTGTGCGCTACCAGGAAGTCGTCGTCTCCGAAGGGCACGATCTCTTCTGAAGACGATACTGCGATCGGAGTGCGCCGCTGACGGAACCTGTCGTCGAGTCCCAGAGAGCACCAGAATCTGGCGCAGCCCGAGAGCTGCGCCAGAAGCACGAGCAGAAGGTATGAAATCTTCAACGCAGGAATGGGGATCGACCGCTACCGCCGGCCGTACATCTTCCGGACACATCGACCGCGCACTTCTTAACGGACAGGACCCGCGCTGGAGTAATCGACTCGGGGTTCAGAATGCACGCGTCGCGTTCGCACCCGCTGCCACCCTCAGGGCACCCACCACCGGTGGCTGTATAGGGGCAAGTCGCTTGCCCCTCATATCCTCCAACGCACGACGATAGTGAACCGCTGGCGATGCTATAGCACGAAGGGTAATTATGAGTGTTGCCGGCTGGATCCGAGACGCCCGGCGGAATACATTTCTCGCATGCGAAAAGTGCTGGGGCGCAAAACAAAATGACTGACGTGACAACGACAAATAGAATGCGCTTCATAAATCCTCTCTCTTTGTTGTTCGTTAGTCGCTTCTTTCCCGACCCCTCATTGGCTCGGGTTACCCAGGTGAACCGTCTCCGCTGTTCCGGCGCGGAGTGTGAATTCGGTGATCGGCGGCAATGAGTTCGCCATTCCCGCCGCCATACTGAGCAGTTGCGGCAGGGTATCGACACGAACGATCTTCCAGCGGCCAGCGGCAAGAGCAAAAATCGTCATTGCGGAGCGGAAGGCGCCAGTCCCCAGCGCTACGGCGTTCAGACTGATCGCGCGGCCGTCCGGAGCTACGAGCCAATAGAGGAATGGCTTCTTGTCGTTCCAGTCGGAGATTGTGAGCGCGGCTGTTGCCGCCGGAGCAACAACATCCAGGGCTTGACCGGGAAATGCCTTGAAGGCATCAACGGCTCCCGTTGGAGCGAGGACGCTGCAGAGCGCGACCGAAGGAACGGGCGGGATGAGGTCCACTGAGAACGCCCCTTCAGCATTCGAGTCCGCACTGGCGCGATCCGGGTTACCTGTCGGTCCAACGAAGAGACACTCCACATGTGCATGGGACAACGGTGACCCACCGAGGTCGCGGATCGTTCCCTCGATCCGGGTGGCGTCAGCGAGATCAAGGACGATTGCTGTGTCAGCCCCTTCGTCCACCGTGACCGTCCTCTGCGCACCACGCCGGCTCTCCGTCTGGCGGACCGAGAACGTCCAACTGCCGGGAACCAGGTCGTCGAACGTCGCGTCACCGTTGAGATCGGTCGTGCGTCCTCGCTGCGACAACTCCTCGACAAGACCGGAATCTTCTCGCCGCGATAGCCAGACGACCGATCCCGGCAGAGGCTGGTCGCCACTCCGAACACGAGTGGTCACGCTGCCGCCCTTCGGAATGGCGATCTCGATACGCCGCGAGGGATCATCAAATCTGATATCCCCGATGGGAATGATGTTTCCCTGCGAACTGAGCGGCGCAACCGCCACGCGGTACGTTCCTCTCTCTTGCAGGACGACGCGGAAGATCCCGCTCGCGTCGGAGTCGAAGTTGATCCTATTGCTGCCATCGTCGATGGTGACACGGGCCCGCAAACCTTTCCCGTCTCGTGTGACAATCCCTTCAAAGACGTTCGGCGTGATCGTCTTCTCGACACGGCGTGTTTCTCCCGCTTTCAGGTCGAGATCGCCGATCTTCATAAGCGAGTAGGAACCGGCGACAACCACCGAACCTGAGAGCTGCCAGCTTCCGGCGTGAAGACGATCGAATCGTACAGGTGTGTCGCTCGCGGGATCATCGTCTTGCCGCCGCTCCGACTCGCGAGAGCGATCGTTCGGCCGCATCGTCAACTGCACCACGCGCGAAGAAGGAAACCGTTCGAGAAATGCCTTGTCGATTCTGACTTCGGCGATCACGGTGGCCGGCTCGGTGACGGCGAGCGGATCGATGACACCGCGCTCCAGCGGCGCGACTTGAAACGGAACAGCGTCGGACCGGTCACCATCGGCCGTTTCGGCGACCACGCGCAGTCGCGAGCGCGTGGGCAACCCCGACAGATGCGCCCAACCGCGGTCGTCGGTGACCGCTTCCTTCACAACGATCGGTCGTTCGCCGGGCATTGGCTCGCTCACAGCCCGTACGGTCGCACCAGCGACCAACGCCTCGCTCGGAGCGCGCACCACATGTACGTCCGCCAAACCGGCGGCACGGAGAAGGAACTCGCCCAACGACTGCTCCCCCGCTTGAAGCACCCTCCCGGTCACAACCGGCTCGAAGGGCTCGAACTCGAGGACCATACTCTGACATCCAGCCGCTGCAGTGAATCGAGCGAGATTATCTTTGCCGACTTCGATCGGTACCGTGACGCGATCGCCGTCGCCGCAGTCGCGCAACACCGCCACACCCGAACCTGGGGGTTGCAGGTCCTTTTCCGCGAAGCGAAGGTGAAAGTGCGCACCCGCGCGCGGATGTACTGACGCCGGCCACGGCTCAACGTTCGCCTCCTGATGTGTCTCGGCCAGATCAGGCACCGTGGAGAAGAAACGATCTTTCGTGAACCCATAAAACGGGCCGCGAACACCATCCGTTTTGATGTAGACGACACTCCCGCCCATCACCTGTTCGACGAATTGCTCCACCGGCTTCGGATTCCCGGCGGTGTCGCGGCCGAACGTTTCCACCGCGTCGCCCAGCTCCTTCCGCGACACACTCTGCAGGAACAGTGCACCCGAGCTCGCGGCAGGCCGTCGCGCAGAAGGGAGCGAAATGCGAATTGCGCGCTGGTCGCCCGGCGCCAGCGTCACGGTCGTAATCTTCAATGCTGTCTGCATGAAATAGTGCGGGTCGGGGTACTTCGCGTAGACCCCGTAAACGCCCGGCGGCAGCGAGCTCCAGGTGAGCACGGTGTTTCTCGTCCAGCGCGCCCACACCCGCGGCTGCTCGTCGGCCAGACTGCTGGCCGCTGCTTCCGGATCCTCCCGCGACAACGTCACAATGAGGTTCGGATCGACACGATCGGTCGTCACCTTCAGCGTGGCGCCTTTTCGCAAAGAAACATCAAGCGAACTGGGGCCGTTTTCGGGGCGGATCTTCCATTCTGCCGCGCGGCCGGCTGCTTCGAAGAGAAGCGGAACAGCTCCGTCAGGCAACTTCCGTGTCCACTTGCCGTTTTGATCAGTTGTGGCCGACAAGTCCGAAGCGAGATGGCGAACAGCCAGTTCGCTCAGCGTGCCGAGGGGCGGGGGAACTGCCCCGTTCAAGCCCGCCACGCGCGCACCGGCGACGGAACGGCCCTCCTCATCACTTACGGTGCCGGTCATTGGTTTCCGGGGAGGCAGCTCTATGACCAGATTGACCCCGGAAGTCTTTGAGACAGAAACCGGTCCCCGCGAAGTAATGCCAAATCCCCTAACGCCGGCAATCAGCCAGTATTTTCCGGCCGGGACGTGGAGAACGGAAACACCTTTTTCTGCAATCTCCTCCGCCAACGGGCGGCTCGACGGCTGCCATGCGGGGACGATTGCGACATACGCTTGGGCAACAGGGCTGGCGCCGGCTGTACGCACGCGAACTGTCACGGCAATGTCGCCGGCAGCGGCCGTCAGCGGAATGGAAATGAAGGTGGACAGCAGGAGTGCAAGCTTCGCGATTCCTTTACCCATTGTGGCCGCCTCGCCTCTCGCTTGTATTTAATTCTGGGAGAGCTGTCGCTTAGACTGAGACGGACTTCCGTTAGACTACCATTTGACTGCCCTGCAGTCCACAAGGCTTCTCCTGTTTGCGGCACCCGCGCGTTGGTGGCCCTGGCCTCGATAAGCATTTCTGATGATCAGGATCTTTCTTCACGAGAATTCGTCGCGCAATGACCGCCAGAACGTTTCTCCTCACCTTCCTGCTGGCGACGACGGCGTTCGCTGCGCCTCCGAGGAAGATTGGGAAAGCGATCGTCACCTTCTACTGGCTGATCGACGAGTCAGCGCCGCGGTACCGCGGAAACGCGAACGCGAAACTGGAGGATGTACGCGGTCACGTCATCGCCAGGACCAGCGTTCGATTCAGAAACGACTTGATCCGGGAAGGCAGCGGCCATCTCCGCGACGGGCGAACGGTCGCCTACGATCGCAGGCTGCACGGAACGAATCGTTTCCGCGTCGTCCACTCGGAGTACGGCGTCGGAGAGCTCGGCTGCGCGCTCCTTCCGTATCGCACCGTCGCCGTCAATCCCCACTTCGTGAAACTCGGCACGACGATCAGCATCCCGCAATTGAAGGGAGCGCACCTTCCTGACGGCACCATCCACGATGGCATTTTCGTGGCGAACGATCGCGGTCACTTCCGCGGATCGCACGTGGACATCTTCGTCGGCCTCGGCCCTAAGGGCGCGCAGCCGTTCATTCGAAAAGGCTACGGCTCGCGTTCCTACGTCACCGTGTACCTGGTCGGCAATGCCACGCTCGAAGACTGCAAACCCACGCCTTAGCTCAATGCGTGGCCGGCGGTTTATCCACCTCTTCGATGCGCACATCTGACGGCAACGTCTCCTTCTGCAGTCTTGCGGCCACGGTCTCGCCTTTTCGCATGACGCGCAGAACATTCAATCCGGCGATGCCTTTGAGCTGGTCGTCGGTGTAGCCGCGGCGAATGAGCTCAGCGAAGAGGCGCGGATAGGCGGCCACGCTGTCCAGACCTTCGGGAGTGCTGGTGATGCCGTCGAGATCGCCGCCGATGCCGACGTGCGCGGCTCCGGCAATCTGCACGAGGTGATCGATGTGATCGGCGACATCCTGCACCGTCGCGTGCGGCGCCGGATTCGCCGCTTCCCACTGCGCCAGCGCGGCTTTCACCTTCTCCGGCTGGCCGCGGTAGGTGGCTTTGAGCCGCGCTTCTTCGCCGTCTTTCGCGGCGTCGCGTGCGCGTACTTTTTCGGAGCTGAAGCCGGGAACGAAGGACGCCATCACGACGCCATCGTTTTCCTTGAGGCGGCGCAGCACGTCGTCGGGAACGTTGCGGGCGTGATCGGTGACACCGCGTGCGGATGAGTGGGAAAAGATGACCGGCGCGGCGGCGATGTCGAGGACGTCAAGCATCGTCTTGGGCGCGACGTGCGAGAGATCGACGAGCATGCCGAGGCGATTCATCTCCGCGATGACCAGCTTGCCGAATGGCGTGAGGCCATTGTGCGCAGGGTCAGCGGTCGCCGAATCCGCCCAGTCGTTGTTGTCGCTGTGAGTGATGGTCATGTATCGCGCGCCGAGGGCGTAAAGCTGGCGAAGAACGGCAAGAGAGTTGGCGATGGAATGACCACCTTCCATGCCGATGAGCGACGCAATCTTCCCGCTGCGGTGAATGCGCACGACATCGTCGGCAGTTCGCGCCAATTCGAATGTGTCGGGATACATCGCGTCAATCCGATGGACCACGTCGATCTGCTCGATGACGGCGCGCACGGCGTCGGCGCCCTTCAGCGTCGTCGGAATGTAGACGGACCAGAATTGCCCGCCCAGCCTCCCCTGCCGCAGCCGCGCGATGTCGGTATGTAGGGGCGGCGTGACCTTGCTCTGATCCTGCCGCAGATCGATCTGTGCGAGGTGATCCTTGACCCGTTCCTCGTATTGATACGGAAGATCGTTATGCCCATCGATGAGCGGCACTTCGGTAAGAATGCGATCGATGCGCGCCGCGACGGCGTCAGTCTGAGCGAAGGCGGGAACGGCGAGTAGGAGGACGAGAACGACCGCAGCAAAACGATGCATGCTGCGGATTGTAGTGACGAGTGATGTCAAGCGATAAGCCGCTCAGCAGTGCGGCAGCGCGATTTCCTCGCGATATCGACCGAGCGCTATGCGAGGTTCGTACTTCGCTTGACCGTTATCGGCGTGAAGATTTCGGCCTGCAGCAACCATCCCTCAGGCGTTTGATGCCACTTCGCCGCGTAGTCGCCGGCGAGCTCGATCGGGCCGTCCTTCGCCGTCAGCGTTCCGCTCCACCGGCCGTACTCCTGGGCCATGCCCCACTCTTCGTTCACCCGGATCTCGTGCGCGACCCCTTCGTGCGTTGCGGTCTGGTCCCGTTCGAACATCGCTCTCCAGCTTCGAACGCTTTCGTCCCTTCCGCTTCGCTGCATGCTGCGTGCGGTGACGACGTGGTACGACGGAAGGAGGAACGCCGCGATCGCCTCGGCGTCGTGACGCGCAATGGCTTCGTTGATCGCAGCGCGGGCGCCGCGGATCGCCTCGAGAATGTCGTTGATCATCGCGGCGATCATATGGTTTCGGCGGACCGGTCATTGCCTGGAAGCTTCCCTGGGCAGAGGATTCGGTGATTCGCGCCGCGGCCGTACGTCGGGAAATTTTGATGTATGCTCCCGCCTCCATCCCCCAAAAATTCGGCAGCGCCTGTCGGCGACGCTTCCCCTCCGTGCTCGACTCGAGACATCTCCTGAAAGGAAATCGTCCATGAGCGCTGAAGACAATCTCGTCGTCAACTTTACCGGCGCAGCCACATCTCTTTCCGCATCGTTTGATTATCGCGGCACGACCTACCCGCAGGCCGACGCGAGCATCGAGCTGTTCGCGTTCGGCGGAGAAACTACGGGTAGCGGAACGATCGATCTCTTCTGGACCGATCCGGCCACGCAGGGTCCATGGAGCTTCGGATTCACCGCCAGCCTCGGCTCCGGTATTCAGGTTTCCCGCCTCAGCGTCGTAGGTCCACCGGGGGACTTTATCTGTCCCGATTCGAATATGGAATGTGCGTCCGTGACGTGGCTCTCGTGGCCGGCGGGTCTGGTTGGTGATTGGCGCGTTTCGATGAGCGGGACCGTTGTAGACCGCGCAGGCGATTCGCTTGTCGTGCAGTTCGACAAAGTCAGCTTCACCGTCCCGCAAAGCGCCGTTGCTCCCTCCTCGGACGAGTCATCCGCACAACAGCTGCGCGAGCGGAAGGACCGCCGCCGTCACCCCTGATCTCTGCCGACAGACCGCGCTTTCCGCGCAAGAAGGGAATGCCCATGCCACAGCCGCAACCTACCCCGCAACCAGTCTGGCAGCCGTATCCCGACACCATCCAGGGAAACACCGGCCTCTCCTTCGGAAACGGCGCGGTCTACTACGCTTCCGCAGAAACGGGAGGGATTCAGGCGCTCGATTTCCACAGCGGCCAGCCCCTCCCGGCATGGGCGACGAATAACCAACCAGGGATTGCGTGGCGATCGCCCGTCTTCACATCTCTCGGTCCAAAACCGGGCGGTCTGTACGCGTCCGATCTGTTCGGAACGGTGTACGGCATCGACCTCTACACCGGCAATGTCGATTGGCAATCGGATGTCAGCCCGAATGCTCCGTTCGGGATCAGCGGTCCTCTCGTCGCGCCGAATTATCAGATCGGAACGCCTGCCGGACCATGGGCGGTGTACGTGGCGGACAGCAGCAGTTTGTATTGCATCCAGCTGATTGGCGCCGTTCCGAACGTCACCACCGTCTATACGAGTGACACGGGAATCGATCCGACAGCGATGCCGGTCTACGATCCTGCGACAGGACAATTCTTCCTCGTGGAAGGCGCGCCCGCGTCGGCAAACGCACCAAGCGCGGGCAACATCCTGTCTGCGATCACGCCATCCGCAGCGCTTCCGTTCGTGAAGCGTTGGTCGCTGGTGTGCGACGCCACTCCGGCGCAGCCACTGACGCAGCCGGTGCTCTTCGGCAACTCGCTCTATTTGTGCGACTCCGAAAGCAACCTGCACATCGTGTCGGCGCAGAGCGGTACCGGAGTGACGTCGCCCGATTCGATGCAGGGCACTCTCGCAACGCCGGTCGCCGTAGTGACCTACAAGCCGCCGACCGGCAACGCGCAATTGCAGGTCTTCGCCACGACGACGTCGGGCTATCTCTATTGCCTGGATGGCATGACCGGCGCGATCCTGGGGCAGACTCAGCCGATGGGCTCTTCCGTATCCGGTCCTTTGACTGCCCCCGTAATCTCCAACGGTATCGTGTACCTCGGCGGCTCAAATCAGACGATTTACGGTGTGCCACTGGACCCGAATGAGCCGGTCGTCTTCCTCGACCTGCTGACGGAGATCGTTGGAATCGCGGGCGTCTCGAACGGAAACGTTTACGTCGGACTGGACGGATCGATCATCGCCGTCAATCTGGCCTCCGTCGTCAAATGTTTTCAGATCGAGTGCGATCTCATTCAGGACTTCGCCGACACCCCAGGGACTGCTACCCAGACCGCCAACTTCCATGCCCACGTTTCACTCTTCCAGCCCGCGCAGAACGGCTACCTGATTTCTGCTCCGACCGAGGTCGTGCAGATTTCCGCAAGTCAGGACGTGACGGTGACCGTCAACAGTACGCAGACGTTCGCGATCGGTCCGAACACCACCGCGAATCTCACCGCCGATCCGAACGGAAAGATCGTCATTACGATGCCGGCGAATTCGACGGCGACGACCGGTACGAACGCGAGCTCAGGGCTCTGCTGCCCGATGCTCATGCTCTGGTCCAACTTCATGAGCGCGGAGGAGCGGGTCGTGATCTATCCCGATCAACCGCTCCACGATCGCCTGGCCGCAGTCAAGCCGGGAACGTTGCAGAATCTGGCGTCGTTCGGCGCGACCGCGACGACGGCCGGCACCACGATTCTGCCGACCAACTTTCAAGGCAAAGAGGGTTGGAAGAACGCGCACCATCTTTCGTCGACAATCAACAGCGCGTTCGGCAGGACGTCCGACGCGTTCGGCGACGCTGTCACGACGTCACGCTATCTCGCCGCCAGAACGATGTCGCCGGGAGTCGGCGTGGTCGCCTCTCCGCCCGCCCGCTCGGCGCGCCGGTACACGTCGCAGCCGTTCTCGTTCCGCATGCATAAGGACGGGACGACGCACTTCAGCAATGACCCGAAAGAGATCGCCGCACATGCGGCCGAGATCAGAGCATTGGCCGGCAATACCGCGGAGGTCGCACTTCCCGGCCTGCCGGAATGGTGCGACAACATCATCAATGGCTTCATCACCGACGTCGAGATTTTCCTCCCCGGTATCGTCGTCCTGTACGACGAGGCGAAACAGGAAATCACGACGCTCGTGCACGCCATCGAGAACGGAGTGAGCTCGTTTTACAACTGGGCGCTGCAGACGGCCGAAGACGTTGGAAATCTCGTGCTCGGCGTACTGGCGGCGATCGCCAGCGCGATCGAAAATGTCGTAAACGACATCATCCAGGCGCTCAGTTTCCTCTTCAACTGGGGAGACATCATCAACACGGCGAACGCCATCGCCAATGGGATCACTACTGTATTTACGTCACTCACCACGAACGCGCCCAGGACGGCGAAGCGTGACGTGGCGAAGTTCTTCGCCTCGATCCAAACGCAGATCGCATCCTCCTTCACGAACGCGAAGATCGTGAATCAGACCTCGTCTGCGGTCGGGTCGCAGAACCAGGATCCGTCGACGGCGTACAACAAAGGAAACGGGAGCAGCAACAGTGTGGGCTGTACGTCGTTCTCCCAGAAGACGACCAACAACATGCCGTCGTCATCCTCATCGGCACCGTTCTTTGCCGCTGCGATCGACGGCAACTTCGCGTCACAGGTCGAGGGCTTCCTCACCAG
Organism: Thermoanaerobaculia bacterium; assembly: GCA_035996815.1. GTDB lineage: Bacteria > Acidobacteriota > Thermoanaerobaculia > Gp7-AA8 > Gp7-AA8 > JADGNZ01. The sequence goes on from DASYJF010000040.1 coordinate 27,275, forward strand.
CGCCACCTCAACGTTGAACTCTAAGTATCCCGATCTGGGCGGCCAGTTCACCACCGCGGTCGGCAATCTCCTCGAGGCGCTCGTCTCCCCCTCGACCTACCAGTCATCGAGCATGAGCGCTCTGTTTCAGCCGCTGGCCGTAATCGCGACCGACGCCGCAGAATTCGCCTCAGTCATCATTCAGGATCTCCTGACACTCATCGGCAAAGTGGCCGGGGATCTGTTGTCGATGCTGAACCAGCCGTTGAACATCCCGCTGATCTCCGACCTTTATCTTTGGATCACCGGTGAGACGCTCACCGTCATCAATCTTTTTTCGCTGCTCGTCGCCATACCGGTGACGCTGGTCTACAAGGCTGTCTATGACAAGGCCCCTATCGACTCGAGCGCAAGCATTCTCGATGGCGGCGTTGCCTATTCACCGGAGGTCGCGCAGGTCGTCTACACGTTCGGAATGATCGTCTACGGAATCTTCGATGGCTTGAGCGACTACTGGCCGCTGCCCTATGCAAATCCGTTCGCCTGGCCGTGCATCGCACTTTCCGGAGCGGTGTTGACGTCGCTCGTGCTCACGTTCGATCCGCCGCTCTTCACGACCGAAGCGGGCCTTCACAACGATCTCTACGTGATCGGGAGTTTCTTCATGCTCGTCCTCGCCGTGTATGGGACGTCGGAAACGGCGGACACAAAAACAGTGAACATGGTGACAGGCGTCTCCGGCGTCTCCCTTCTGATTTTCTCGATCTTTCTTGCGGCGACCTGCCCTGACACCTGGTTTGATCCTGAAGGAGCCTCGCTCGAGGGCAACATCATCGGTTGCATTTCGCCGATCATGAAGCCGACGTCGATCCCGGGGAGCGACAAAGCATTCATCGACGGCGCCTCCGACATCGTCTGCGGCATTTTCAACGTTGCCAATTTCGGATCGGCGAACGGCAACACTTGACGTCAGATCGCGTCAGTAGTCCAGCGCTGTGGCATCTCGATCAATGACCGGTCGAGATCGCGAACCGAGGCACAGCCGAGGAGCTTCATGGTGCGGATGATGTCGGAGCGGAGGATTTCGATCGATCGCGCCACTCCCGCCGCCCCGGCGGCGCCGAGGGCGTAGGCGTGAGCGCGTCCGATGAGGACAGCGCGGGCGCCGAGGGAGAGCGCTTTGACGATATCGCTGCCTCTTCGTATCCCGCCGTCGAGCAAGACCTCGGCCTGATCATTGACGGCAGCGAGAACTTCCGGCAGCACGCGCAGCGTCGGCGCGACGCCGTCGAGCTGACGCCCGCCGTGATTGGAAACGACGATAGCGGCCGCGCCGTGATCGATGGACTGACGCGCGTCATCGGCGGTGTGTACGCCCTTCACCACGATCGGACCTTGCCAGGCGTCGCGAATCCATTGGAAGTCGTCCCACGACACCATCGACTGCTCGAGCGCGGCGCCGACGTCGGCGTAGGGCATCGGGCCGTCCTTCAGGATGACGTTCGCGAACTTCATCAGGCCGCCGTCGGCGAGGAACGCGGCCAGCCAGCGCGGGCGCGCCAGGAATTGCGCGACGTATGGCAGCATCGTGAACGGCGCGCCCGACACGAGCTCGCGAGTCCCATTGCGCACATCGCGCTCGCGCATCCCGGCGACCGGCGTATCGACGGTGACCACCAGCGCAGAGCAGCCGGCATTCTTGGCGCGCTCGATACCGGCCAGCGCAACGTCGCGTCCGCCGATGAGATAGAGCTGATACCAGACCGGGCCGCGCGTGGCCGCCTTGACGTCGCGAACGGGACAGCCGGACAGCGTCGAGAGCGTGTAGATCGTTCCGGCATCACCCGCGGCGCGCGCCGCCGCTTCCTCGCCGCGCGGCCAGAAAAGGCGCGAGCTGCCGACCGGTGCGAGAAGAAACGGAACGTCGATGGTTTCGCCGAGGATGGTCGTGCGAAGGTCGACGTTCGCTGTGGCGACGGCCGAGCGCGGCCGGAACATCACGTCGTCGAACACGCGCGCGTTTTCGCGCATGGTCCACTCGGCTCCCGCGCCGCCGTCGATGTAGTCGAAGACGACGCGCGGAAGACGCCTCTTCGCGATCGCACGAAGATCGGCGATGTTGACGACGGAGGGAGCATCGACTCGCGACATGCTGCGGCATTCTAGCGGGCGAGGCGGACGTAGCGCCGTCGGCTCGACGGCTGGACCGCAGCCGGCTCGGCGGCATGGATTCGCGACGCGCCAGCGAGCCGCCGGCGCTACGGCTTCCTCGCCGCCCGTCCCACCAGCACCGCCGCCGCGGATGCCGCGAACACCGAATAGTCCGTTGCGCTCCACGCGAGAAGAGGAATCACTCGCGCAGGGATGAACGTGCAGACCTCGCCGGTGTACGCGATGAACTCCTTGTCACGCGAAGCCGCGGAGCACGCGGAAAAAAAAGACTTTTTCGCCACAGGCACGCCGCCGGCGCGCCAGCCACCACCCTGGACGGAAAGCGTGACATGCCAAGCCAGCGCTGACAAACTAAGGTTGGGGGACGGAATGCTCCTACTGCACTCTTCAACATGACCAGCCGAGGCACCGACGACAACAGCGGTAGGCCTACCAGTTCCACGCTCGCTGAATCGTGAACAAGAGGCAAACCGATTCGTCTCCACCCTCTTTGGTTTCAACATGTCTCTAACCCGCGCGGCGACTGTTTGAACGCGGCCTCCGGCCATCGGCCGGCTTGGTCGGGCTTCTGGCCGGCGTTTGCCAGCCGATCGCCGCGCAGGTCCGGCTCTCCGCTGGCAATGCCCGCCCTTCAGCCGGGTATATCCGGTTGCTCACCGGCTGCACCCGGCATATAGCCGACAATAGTCGACTCTTAGCTGGCAATAGCCGGTGATCAGATGACGGCATTCGTCTCTCGGCCGGTAAGGTCCGACTCTCATCCGGTAATGGCCGCGCACCATCCGGCACTATCCGGCCTCTGACCGGATATGCGCGCTCTAAAGCCGATGTTCGCCATTCTTGAGCCGGCAGTGCGCGGCTTCGAGCCGCGCACCGATTTGACATCCGCGCAAACCACTGCTATCAAAGATGCGCCTGGCTCACGTGTCGGGCAGGCGTCCGGCGCAAGGAGGAACGACATGAGCACCAATGGCAAAACGGCGAATCCGCCCGCGCTTGCGGAGAACCCGCGGCCGGCGCTGTCCCCCGAGGAGATCATCGATCAGTTGCGCGCCATCAGCATGCGGATGGGGGAGCTGGCGCCGATGACGGCGGAGCAGCGAAGAGCGCTGCGCGGCCGGCTACGGACGCCCGATCCGGTCGTGAACGCATCGATCAACGTCATCGATGCGCTCGACAACGTCTCGCAGGCCGTCGGCCAACCGATCGAGGCGGTGCGCTCGCTGCAGGACGAGGCGATGCGCTGGTCGGCGGTGGAGCAGGAACTGCGCTCGATGCTGAACGGCGTCTCCGGCGCGAACCTCCTCCGCCGCGTGCGAATCGACCTCATCGCCGCGCAGGCGTACACGATCGGCACGCAACTGGCGCGCGATCCCGCCAACGCCATCCTCCTGCCGCACGTGGAGGAGATCAGGCGGATGAGGCGAATCAGCCGCCGCAGGAAGGCGTCGCCGGAACAGACAGAGAGCGAGCCGTAGCGGCGGGCGAATTCGCGCACCCGGAAGAATCAGAAAGACCGCCGCTGCCGGTTGGTGCGTCCACAATCCGAAGCGGCTCGCCACTGCGGACAGGAACGCCGCGCCGAGCGCGACGCGGGCGTACAGAATTTACCACCTCATCGCAACACGTCGACCTGAGATTGTTCTCCGTGCAAGCGAACATACGTCTCGTAGAGCGACGATGGCGGTCGGCGCGGATGGCGAGGTGACGCGCCGCGACACGCGCCGGCTCATCGAGACGGACGAAATCGTCGGAGCGGGCGGCTACGTCTACCGGCTCCTCGCCAACCGCCATCCATGCTTCGCCACAGAGCTGCTCATCCCCGCCGCCGAACTTCGCCGCGCCTTTCCCGATCGCTTCGTACGAAAGGAAGACGTCCTCGCATTTTCAAAACGCCTAAAGGTCGCCCCGAGGATTGTTGTGGGCCGCCTGCAGCACGAAGGCATTCTGCCGCCAACTCACCCTCAATGGGCTGAAACGCACCTTGCTTTTCTCAGAGCCAGAGCGAAAACAGCAACACTGAAACGATCATCGAGGCGATCAGCTCCCGCGGCTAACAATTCGGTATGGCGGTGGCGGACATACGCCTCGACGGCGAGGTCGATTACGAGCCGTCATGCGGACGCGACGCGATCGGACCTCCGGCCTGTCGCGCCGGAGGTCGCCGGTCGCCGCTATCCGACCGTTCCCCGCCGATGCGCTACCGCAGATACAACTTGAGTACGAACGCGGCTCCGATGGCGCCGCCGGTAGGCGCTCCCGCACCTGCCCACCAGACATCGACGAAATAGGTGCCGGGTGGCACATCGCCGGGCGCTGTACCGATGCGTTGGAAGAAGTTTGCCGACACCATGTCGACGTCGCTCTCCGCTCCGATGCCGATGGCCGGCGCGTTCTGGCCAAAAGGCGTCTCGTAGTGGCCTACCATGTGGCGCGGGCCTCCGCCGGACGGCGTGAGGGTGACCTGAAAGAGCGTCGTCGGCGCACTGCCGTAGATACGGCCGCCGACGATGGCACTGAAGTGGGCGTCGATGCAGCCGGCCTGCAATGTGACCTTGGTGCTCAGCACGGGCGTCTTGTCGAACCGGCCGCCCTCTCCGCCGCCAGCGGGACTGTTGAAGTTGGCAGCGGTCGTTTTCAACGTTTCGTCGCCGACGTCCTCGACGCGTGCGATCGGGCCGCGGCAATTCTGCACGCCCTTGTGGCTGAACAAAGCTTTCGGAGCGGCCTTCGCGTCCGGCTTTGGTCTGACCAGGAAGCCGCCCTCCTGCGCCTTCGCGCCGAGGGAGACAGACAAGAGGACCAGGATAAGAAATGAATGAACAGTGCGGTTCATGATGGAACCCTCCTGGCTCAGTAGTGGCGAAGGAGAGGAAATCGTTTCAGCGAGGAGGTTAACGGTGAGCGCATCCTCGAATTGCGAACGGATCCACGTGCTCTTGCCGGTCCCTCGCGGACCAAAGAGGAGGAAGATGATCGGGTGTATCCATCGCCCCCAAATTCGCCGTCAAAATGGTGTCGATGTAACAGCCTTACTCCGTACTCCGCCAATTTGCCAGAACGGTATCAATCTCGCCGCGAACCAGAGTGCGGGCGTCGAGGCGATCGGCGCCCGCCGCTAAGAATTTGTCGTATCCGGTATGGCGGTGGCGGATAAACGCCTGGACGGCAAGATCGATCGCTGCCGGATCGAAGTCTTTTGCTCTTGCCGTGCGGCCGATCCGATTCGAATGCACCTGACAGGCGTGCGCGGCGATTTCATCGGGGGCATTCGCGGGAGCCTTCGGATAACGCCTGCGAATCTCATCCGCAAACTTGTGGACGTACTCGGCGTCCCGCTCCGCCCGGCGTCCGGCCGCAACCTCGCGGCGGCGCTCGCGCACCTCCGCATCATCGAGACACTCCTCTTCGGCACGTGCGAGCGCTTCTTCCGCGACTAGGATGCCTTGCCGTTCATAACGCTTTCGCGAGCGGCTGAACCGCAGAACGATCGCGCGCAGCGGCGAATACTTCGATGCGCGCCGCGTGATGCAGGCATCTCCCCTTGCAACGAACGCGAGATGTCCGAGATCCGCGCAGTCGATGCAGAGCCCGCGTGGTCCCTCCTTCCGGAGAAGGTTGCCCTTGAACAGCTCACGGCCGCACTCGTCACACTTCGAGTCGCCTCGGCTTATGAGCTCGAAAACAAGAATGTCCTCGTCCGCCATCAAGGGATTCTCGCCGCTCCAAAAGCACTAGGGCAAACTTTCATCGCCTCCTGCAAGAAAACGCGGACAGAGCCAGGTTGTGACCTGCGACACGGAAGGCGCCACGCTCGCGACCGATTGTGGACGGCGTTCGTGCAATCGGCGCTTCCGGTTCTCGGCCAGCGCCTCCAGTCTGTCTTTTAATGAAGGAAGGAACTGCTTATGAAACGAGCCTCAGTCGCTCTCGCTGTACTTGTTGCATTCGCCTCTCTGCTGCTGCCATCAAGGGCCGCGGCGAGTGAGGCATGGATTCTCAACATTGGCGTCCGAGGAATTCCGAATCAGGAATCGGGCATGGTGCGCATCAACCTCGAGTTGAGTGCCGCTCCGGCCGGCTCGCAGCTCGTGGTCGGCAGCACCACCCTCAACCTCGGCGACACGCTCACGGTGGCCGGTGACTCGGTGACCTACGAGGCGTTGACCGGCAACAACGCCCGCATCACCTACGTGCCGAAGTCAAACTTCGGGGCCGACTTCTGCGCCGGCCTGGGCGCCGTCGAGAAGAACATCAATATGCGTTTTGTGGGCGCGCAGGACGTTACCGCGTACCGGATGTCGACGTACGTCGTCGCGGCGCCGAACGCCGAGTGCTCGCAGGCGACGAAGCACACCGGCGACACGCCGGCCAGTCTGATTCCGAATGACGACGGCGTGGCGCCCGCGTTGGACGCGATCTACAAAGGCCGCAACACGTTCGACGTCGCGCTGGTGCTCGACAAGTCGGGCAGCATGAATGATCTTCCGCCGGGCGCGCAGGCCGGCCCGAAGAAAATCGACATCCTCAAAACGGCGGTGCAGAACTTTATCGGCCAGTGGGAGTTGCTCGATGCACCTCCGGGCGGCGGCGCGGAGTACTCGGGCGATCGCATCGGACTGGTCTTCTTCGACTCCAGCGCGCAGCCGCAGACGCTCGTCGGTGCCGATCCTCCGGCGAACTTTTTCCTGCAGCGCGGCGGAGCGAGCGCGTGGGACGCGATCATTACCAAGGTCAATTCGCTCGTGCCGGGCAGTTCCACTTCCCTCGGCGGCGGCATTAACGAAGGCATGAGCCAGTGGAAGGCCGATCCAAAGAATGATCTCGACGTCGTCCTCATCACCGACGGCATGCAGAACACCGCACCGTTGATTGCGCCGACCGGCACGGGCTTCCTCGGGCTGGCGCCGGTGGCCGGGCTGCCGCAGGAGTTGCGCAAGCGCTTCGTCCCCATCCAGACCATCGCGTTCGGAACGCCCGCGCAGGTCGACGACACGCTGATGCGCAACATCTCGCTGGAGACTTCCGGCATTTCGTATCAGGCCATCAGCGTGAACACGATGTTCGACATCTTCGGAAAAACGCTGGTGGCGATCCTCAAGGGCAACACGGCATCGATGGCGACCGGCGTGATCGACACGCTCACCGGCACCGGTCCGAGTGCGGCCGTGCCGTTCAACGTCGACCGCTCGCCGCAGCGCGTCCTCGTTTCCGTGCAATGGCCGCCGCCGGCGCGGCAGATGCTCGACCTCGACGTCTATCCGCCGGGCGCCATCGTGCCCGCGATCCCGACCTCGGCGAAGAAGACGCCGCAGGCATCCATCAAGGCATTCGACATGGCTCGCGGATTCAGCATGGGCGCGTGGAGCGTGCGCGTGAAGCGCGACCTCAAGAGCGCCGACGCGGTGCCGTACACGCTCAACGTGATGTTTCTCGAGAAACACCTCGATTATCAATTCTCGCTCGACAACCTGCACGCTGTCACCGGCGACAACCTCGGCATCAAGGTTCTGATCGATTGGAATGGCAAGCCGCTGACCGGCCTTCCCGCCGGCGCCATCCGGCTTCGCGTCCTGCAGCAGCCTGACGGCATGGGCAACATCCTGCACGCGTCGAAGGTGAAGGTGCCGGGCGGCAACACCGTCACGCCGACCGGCGACATCCAGACGCCGTACGACTACAAGATCGCCGCGCTCGGACAGCCGCTGATCGACAGCACGACGCCGAAGGACGTCGCCGTCATTCCGATGGCCGAGCAAGGGAAGGGGATCTATTCAGCGTCGTTCCCCGGCACATCCATACCGGGCACGTATGCATTCGAGGCGATTCTCGACTGGAACATCCCGGCCACCGGCCACGTCTCGCGTCAGGAGCGGCTCGAAGAGGATGTGAAGCCACGCGCCGACTCCCACGCCACAGCCATCACGCTGACCGGCGATGCGTTCGGCGTCTGGACGCTGACGGTCACGCCGCGCGACCGTTTCGGCAACTACTTCGGACCAGGCTACGCGTCGCTGGTGCAGGCGGCCGTCCGCAGCGGGGGAAAACTGCGCAGCGCCACACCCGCCGATCAGAATCAGCTCGGCACGTACACCTTCACCATCGCTGGATCGCCCGGCGTGACGCCGGTCGTCGACGTGACCGTCGACGGCGTGTTGCTGGGCCGGTGATGTAGACAGCGATACGAAAGGGCGGCCGTTGGGTCGCCCTTTTTCGCGCCAATAACGACGGAGTTCGGACGGTGCTCGCGCAGAGGTTGACGTACCGCGGGATCGTCGCCGGATGGCGACACGGAGGGTAGCCGGTGGTCGCGGCGAAGCGCGAGACCACCGGTCAATGTGCGGGGTCGAGGGACCGACCCCGGAGGGCGTCGCGGATCAAATACCAGGCGGCGTGAATTCCCTCCGCGACCGCTGCCGCGGTCGGGAAACCGTGCGCGTTCGTGGTTCCGGTGGTCTCGCGCTTCGCACGCGACCACCGGCTACCCTACGTGACGCCATCCGGCGTCGAAAAACGAGGCTGATATCCGCGTTCCTCAAACTTTCGGCTCTGGATCGGTGGGCGCGTAGCGGCCCAAAATGCCTTTTCGGAAACGTTCGCGTTCGTCGGGGGTCATCGTCTTCCAGCGGGCCTCGAAACGGCGGCGGTTGCCGGCCCAGTCGAGGCCGCGGCCTCCGATTCGGCCGAAGAGAATGCGGCAGAGAGCCAGGAGGCCGAGGGCTTGCCAGAAGGTGACGGCGTGCCATCCGAAGAGCGGTGGGATCAGCCAGTTCCAGAGCTTCATGACGATTTCGCCGCCGATGAAGGCGAAGAGTGCCATCCCCACAATGACCACGGGCGAGAAGAGGAGCATTCGGGTTCGTCTTGTCATTTTCGGTATCTCATCCTTTGATTAATTCGTCGTAGATGTCGTGAAGCCGCTCGCGGAGGTGCAGCACCGCGTAGCGTTTGCGCGAGAGCAGCGTGTTGACGCTCACGCCCGTCCGCGCGGCAATGTCCTTGAAGCTGAGCCCTTCCAATTCGTGCGCGACGAAGACTTCGCGCTGCTCATCGGGCAGCTCATCGAGTGCGAGGTCGAGCTCATCGAGCAAGACGCCGCGCGCGAAGAGCGCCTCGGGGCCGGCATCGGCCGACGGGAGCAGATCGTCGAACCGAAGTTCGTCGTCGTCGACTTCGGGAAAACTCTCCGGCTTCTTTTTCCTGAAGAGATCCGTGATGCGATTGCGCGCAACGCGAAAGAGCCAGCCGGTGACGTGCTCGATCGGCATCAACAGGCGATTCGCTTCCACCAGCTTGTAGAAGACGTCCTGCAGAACGTCCTCTGCGTCGCGCGGATCGGGAACGCGCCGCCGGATGAAGTCGCGAAGCCGGGACTGCTCCCTCGTCACGACATCGGCGATGTGCTCATCCTGTTCGATCGCCATCTGCGCCAGACTCGCGTCCCTCATCTATCGGTGAAGACGAATGAGACGGCGCCGATATTGTGGAGCGCGAGGCGCGGAAGCGAAGCGCGCTGAAGATCACGGCGATGCTCCCAACGATGTTCGCGCCCATTCCGACGATCAGCGGCCACTGACGAATGCGGATTCCGTAGACGAGGTAGACGATCTGTCCGCCGAGGAAGAGCGCGTAGGTGAGGATGGAGACATCGTCCGAGCTTCGGCGCTTCCAGATCCGCAGCGCCTGCGGAATGTAGGCGGCACCGGTGGCGACACCAACGACGGAGACGAGCCAGGCGAGAAGCGAGTCGAATAAGGCCATAGCGCGGACGATACGCCGGATTGGAATCGCAGTTCCGTTGTTCGCCCTTAGGAAAATAGCGCGCGGAATCCTTTCGGCAACGCGGCCGTGAAGACCAGGTGCTTGCCGGTTGTCGGGTGGTCGAAGCCGAGGAGTTTGGCGTGGAGGCCGAGGCGGCCGATGGGATTGGTTTTCGCGCCGTACATCTTGTCGCCGGCGACGGGGTGGCCGGCTTCGGAGAGATGGGCGCGGATTTGGTTTTTTCGGCCTGTCTCCAGCGTCACTTCGAGCATCGAGTGCGCACCCTTCGTCTCGATCGTGCGGTAATGCGTGATGGCGTGCTTGGCGTCGTCGTGCGCGTCGACGCTGATCATTTTCAGGTCGCGCTGCTCGAGGAGGTTCGATTCGATCGTCCCCTCCTTCGGCTCGATCGCCCCTTCGATGATGGCGACGTAGATCCGTTCGACGCTGTGGATCATGAACTGTTCCTTCAGCCGTTCGCGGGCAAAGAAATTCTTGGCGAAGACGAGCACGCCTGACGTGTCGCGGTCGAGGCGGTGGACGACCTGGATACGCTCCTCGCCGGCGCTGCCGAGGTATTCGTTGAGGTAGGCCTGGGCCGTGGCTTCGCGTTCGCGCTCGGTGGCGACGGTCAGCAGGCCGTGCGATTTGAGAATGACGATGACGTCGCGGTCTTCGTGGAGGATGGCGATGCCCGGCGGGAGGACGCGCTGGTCGGAGCGCGCCATGACTTCGACGATTTCGTCCGGATCGACGATGAGCTTCGCGTCCTTCTCCGTTCCGCCGTTGACGCGCACGCGGCCGTTCTGCAGTAACTGCCGCAGCGTCGTCCGCGAGGAGTCGGGATAGAGCGCCGCGAGGACATCGAGCAGCGGCTGCGGTTCGGTGCGCGGCACGCTGCGCATTCTGTCAGAGCGACGCTACAATCGCGCGCCACGGAGGACGCATGGAATACAAGATCGTCGGCGACGTGATGCAGGCGCTGCAGATTGAACTGCATCAGAACGAAGAGTTATACGCCGAGGCAGGCGCGATGCTGTACATGGGTCCGGGCATCGATCTGCAGGCGCGCATGCAGGGCGGATTGATGAAGGGACTGATGCGCAAGTTCCTGGCCGGCGAGTCGCTCTTCATGAGCGTCTTTCACTGCCAGACGGCCAGGGCGCACATGGCCCTTGCCAATCCGATCGCCGGAAAGATCATCCCGATTCAGTTGAATGGCAACACGATCCTGGCGGAGCGCAACGCGTACCTCTGCGCGATCGGCAACATCGATCTGACCGTCGCGTTCACGAAGAAATTCGGCGCGGGGTTGTTCGGCGGCGAAGGGTTTCTATTACAGAAAATCAGCGGGACGGGTCTGGTTTTCCTGCACGCGGGCGGCAACATGATCGAATTCAACCTCGCGCCGGGCGAGCAGTTGCGCGTCGATACGGGATGCATCGTGTCGATGGCGGAGACGGTCGACTACGACATCCAGTTCGTCGGCGGATTCCGCAACGCGCTCTTCGGCGGCGAAGGACTTTTCTACGCGACGCTGACGGGACCGGGACACGTGGTTTTGCAGACGTTGCCGTTCAGCCGCCTCGCCAGCCGTTTGATGGCTGCGGCGGGCGGACAACATCGCGATGAGTCGAAAGGTCTCGGCGGTCTTGCCGGAGACGTGCTCGGGAACTTGATTTCGGGCGACTAGTCAAAGGGGGACGGTTCACGCGGAGACGCGGAGGAGCGGAGAAGACAACTCCGGTCACCTCATTGCAAACACCACCGACACCGTAAACCCCAGCTCTTCCGATCCGCTCTCGACCGGCACCTCGGACACGACTTGCGCGGCCATGACGCGGCCTCCCATCATCGGACGCGGCTGCGGAGTCGATGCTCCGCCTTCGGTGATGGCCATGGCAGGACCAAGCGTCCGGCCCGCCGCTTGTGCGAGAAGCGTGGCTTTCGCGCGCGCGTCGGCGAAGGCGGCGCGAAGGCCTTCATCGCGTCCTCGGGCGGGGTCGGAGACGGAGAACGACAGTCCCGATGATTGATTCACGCCCGCGCCAATGGCGGCCTGCAGCAGCTTACCGGCGCTGGCGATCTCTTTCTTCGTCACGGTGATGCTGTTCGAGACTTGATAGCCGAGGAGGCGCGGAAGCTTGCCTTGCTGCTGCTGGCTGTAGTCCTGCTGCGGATAGATTGAGAAGTTCGACGTCTGGATCTCATCAGCTTTCGCGCCGGCGTTCTTCAGCGCGGCGATGACGGCGGCGACTTTGGCGTTGTTCTCATTCACCGCCTCTTCCACCGTCGGCGAGATCGTCTGCACTGCGACGTTGAAGGAGAAGCGGTCCGGCGCCGTGGTGACGCGAGCGCTGCCGGTGACGCTGACGGTATCGACCGGCGCCGGCTCGCGCGGCGGGTTCGTCTGTGCAAATGCGGTCATGGAAAATGCAGTAGCGATCGCGGCAATCAGAAATCGTTTCATGAGGTAAACCTCCAAGTTTGAAAACATCATCGGCACGTTACAATGCGCGCCTCCAATCCTGCGACGCGCGTGCCGCGCGCGGCGTTTCACGGAGACAACTTACGAATGGCTGATCCCAACGACAGGGTGCCGGGACAGGTACCCGGGCGGTACTACGTCGATACGCAATGTATCGATTGCGATCTCTGCCGCGAGACCGCGCCGGCCAACTTCCAGCGCAACGACGAGGAAGGTTTCTCCTACGTCTACAAACAACCGGAGACTCCGGAAGAAGAGATGCTGTCGAAAGACGCGCTGGACAACTGCCCGGTCGAAGCGATTGGAAACGATGGGTAGTTTTAGTGGCCAGTGGCCAGTGGCCAGTGGTCAGTGGTCAGGAAAAAACTCGCGCGAGCCAACCTTCTCCTGACCACTGGCCACTAACCACTGACCACTAACACTGACCACTCGGAATCAGTGCGTTTTCTTGTCCACGCTCACCTGATCGTGCCAGTTTTCGGCGAGCAGCACTTCGATCAACTCCTGCAGCTCTTCCATGTGGAACGGCTTGGTCAGCGCGGCGGTGCGGTTGTTGCCTTTGGTGATGGTGAGGATGTCGCCCTTGCCTGATGCGACCACGACCGGCGTCTGCTTCCCCTGCGCGATGAACCAGGCGATCCACTCCTCGCCGCTCATGCCGCCGGGGAGATTGAGGTCGAGCAGGATCAGGCGCGTGTCGGGATTGCGCTGCAGCAGCGACATCCCTTCGCTCGCGCCGGTAGCCGAGAGCACCTCGTAGCCGCGCTTCTGCAGGTACGACTTGTAGAGCGCCAGCACCTCAGGATCGTCTTCGATAGCGAGGATCTTGTTCACATCGTTCGACTGTCTGGCTGTTTCGGTCATCATCGGTAAGCTCCTCGGCCTGTTCCGGCCGACTCATGCGAAAGGCGTGCTAACCTCGAAATCGATGGGAATCGCCCTCTGGATGACGTGCGCCGTTGCGGTCTTTTTCACGATCCGCAGCATTCGGTTCGCGCGGCCTGTCGGCTGGATCGGTGAGCTTGTCACCGTCGTCATCAGCGCTCTCGTCCTCGGCGGCATCGCGACCGCGCTCGACTTTGGTGGGTGGAACGAGTTGGATTGGCGGGCGGGACTCTTCGTCGCCTTCGGGTCGTTCGCCATCGCCGGCGCGAGTCGGGTTGGAAGGCTTTTCGCGCGGAGTCGCGGGGACGCGGAGAAAAGCGCTTGACCGATCAGGAATTTGCCGTCGCTTTCGAACGGTGCGAGATTGCGAACGATGCGTTTCATCATCGCGATCACGTCCGGCTGGCTTGGATCTATCTGCGTCAGATGTCGTTGATCGATGCGTTGGTCCGCTTCACGGAGTCTCTGAAGCGCTTCGCAAATCACAACGGGCATCCTGAGCTTTACCACGAGACGATCACGTGGGCGTACCTTCTGCTGATCCACGAACGGATGGAGCGAAATCGTGTCGACGACTTCGCGACGTTCGAAGCCGCGAACGCGGATCTCTTCACGTGGAAGCCCTCCATTCTCAATCGCTACTACGATCAGGAAACGCTCGACTCCCCTCTCGCCAAGCGCGCGTTCCTTATGCCGCTGTCTTCAGGCAGGTAGCGAAAATTCTTCACTTTCTCTGGCGGGGCGTGTACCGTCGATCGCGAGTCCGGCTATCGGATCGGAGGAGTTACTGATGAAGCGTCTAACGAACCTGATGACGTACGGAGTTTTCTGCGCGATTGCCATTCTGCCGGCCGCTGCGCAGCAGCATCTGTACGTGGGCGACGACAACGTTGCCGGCGGCGTGCAGCAGTACACAATCCCGGTCAGCAACGCTTCCACACCGAACTTCGAAGTGCCCGCGAACAGCGTGCTGTCCATGGCGATCAACGCGAGCGGCGGCATGGCTGTCGGCCTGCTTGGCGGCAATATTCAGTTCTTCAATCCGCCGCTGAGCGGTGCCAGCGTTCCCGCGGCGACGTTCTCGAACGGCGGGGCTTCGGACAACGGCCAGATCGCCTTCCTCCCTTCGGGGGACTTTTTCGCGGCGACGAGCAGCACCAAAGTAAATCGTTTCTCGCCGCCGTTCACCAACGGCAGCACGCCCTCGCAGACGATCACAGTCGCGGGCACCGCCTTCATCGGCCTTGGCTTCGATGCAGGTCAGAATCTCTACCTCAGTAACTCCGCCGGCGGCAGCAATCTCTACGTTTACGCGCCGCCGTACACCGGCGCGCCGGTCATCACGCCCCTCATCGCGGGCTCCGCGTACCGTGAGCTGACCATCATCGGAAATCAGCTTTTCGTTGGCGACGTCTCAGGCACGTTGGGCAAAGTCGACGTGTACAACCTTCCTTTGACCATTGCAAGCACGCCGGCTTTCTCCATCACCAACGGCGTCAATACTCCCGAGGGCGCGGCGTCCGATCTGAGCAACCGGCTGTATATCGGGAACCTCGGCAACGCCACGGTAACGGTTTATACCGCGCCGTTCTCCGCTGCCAGCGTTCCGGTTGCGACGGTGACCGCTGGAAGTGGGTCCTTTGCCATTTTCGGCATCGCGACGGACAACGCAGCCTCGGCACCCGCCGGCAGCATTCCGGCCATCGGACGTGACGCGCTCATCGCGCTCTGCGCCCTGCTGATGGTCATCGGCCTCATCGCCACTCGAGCCCAGTCGTAGCACGCGGCCGCAAACGGCTACCGTGGCTCTCGGCACGCACATACGAAACTCTTCGTTGACATCGACGAAAAACTTCGTATGATGGGCTGCGTACAAGAGGAAATGATCATGAGCGATCGACAGCCACCACGACCAACGGACTCTGAACTGGCCATCCTGGGAGTGCTTTGGGAACGCGGACCGAGCACCGTCCGCGACGTCCACGAGCAGCTCAATAAGGATGGCACCACCGGCTACACCACCGTCCTCAAACTCCTGCAGATCATGACCGAGAAAGGGCTCGTCGTCCGTGACGAGAGCGAGCGCGCGCACGTCTATCAATCGCGTTACGGCGAACAGAAGACGCAGCGCCAGCTCCTGACCGATCTCGCCGAGCGTGCCTTCGGCGGCTCGGCCACGAAGCTGGTCATGCAGGCACTCTCCGGACGCAAAGCAAACGCCTCCGAGCTGAACGCCATCCGCGAACTGCTCGACACCCTGGAAGGAGAATCGCGATGAATACGATCAGCACACTACTCGGATCAGCGATAGGTCAGGCCATCGGTTGGGCACTCCTGCATCTCCTTTGGCAGGGCGTGCTCGTCGCCGCGATCCTCGCCGCGACGCTGGCGCTCCTTTCGAAACAAAGCGCGAACGCGCGCTACCTCGCCTCCTGCGGCGCGCTCGCGCTGCTGGTGGTCCTCGGCGCGGCGACTGCGTATCGGTCGTACGAAGGGAGTGGGGAGTTGGGTGTGGGGAGTGGGAGCGAAGCAAGTGACATCGCTTCGCTCACTGCCGCCTTTCAGAACACACCCGAAACTCTGGTCTCCTACACCCCACTCCCCACACCCTACCCCCTCATTAACTACACCAAATCCCATCTTCCGCAAATCGTCCTGGTCTGGCTGACCGGCGTTCTGCTGCTGTCCGTCCGTCTTCTCTTCGGATGGCTGCGCGCGCATTCGATCGCCAGGAAAAATGCGACCGAGGCTGCGCCGGAATGGCAGCGCAGCGCGCGGCGTCTCGCGGACGCGCTCAAACTCCGCCGCGCCGTGCAGCTTCTCGAGTCGGCGGCGGTCGAAGTGCCGACGGTTATCGGCTGGCTGCGGCCGGTCGTCCTCTTGCCCGCCACATCGCTTACCGGACTCTCCACCGAACAGATGGAGATGATCCTCGCGCACGAGCTGGCCCATATCCGCCGCAACGACTTCTTCGTCAACCTGATGCAGGCCGTGGTCGAGACGTTGCTTTTCTACCATCCGGCCGTGTGGTGGATTTCGAACCGCATCCGCGTCGAGCGGGAGCACTGCTGCGATGACGTCGCGGTTTCCGTCTCCGGCAAGCCGCTCGTCTACGCCCGCGCCCTGACCCGTCTCGAAGAACTGCGTGTCGAAGATGCGCAGGCGTTCATCGCCGCGAACGGCGGCTCGCTCATCGGCCGCATCCGCCGCCTGGCGGGCGCGCGCGCCGAATCGCCGAATGCGCCGTCGCGCTTCGTCGCCGGAGCAGCGCTGCTCACCGTGCTGCTCGCGCTGATCATCGCCCCGTCGCTGCCGATCCGCGGACAGCAGCAGAAAGCCGACACACCGGCTCCGAAGCCGCAGGCATCGCAGACGACGGTCGAAGTCAAAGCCGGCGACGCCACGGATGACGAAGACTCCAACGATGCCGAAGCACCGGAAGCGGACGACACGGACGACAACGTGGCTCCTGCCATCGCGCCGCGCCCCGTCATTGCCGGAGTTCCGGGCGGAATTGCTGGTGGAATCGAAGGCGGCATTGCCGGCGGAATCGCTGACGGAATCTCGGAAGGCATCAGTGGAAACACTCCGATGATCGCCCCGATGGCATTCGCGCCCGCCGCTCGCGCGATCGCGCAGGTCGCCCCGCGCATCGCGATGCGCGCGCTGGAAAGCATCAATCTCGACGACATCAACATCGACGCGCCTGAGTCACCGACCCCGCGTCCGGATCGTCATCGCCGTCATCACATCGGCGAAGGCGGCAAACTCACCATCGACGACCTGATCGAGCTGCGCGCCTCCGGAGTCACGCCCGCGTACATCGACACGATGCGTAGTGCCGGCATCGGCGAGTTGTCGCTCGATGAGATCGCCGAGATGCGCGCCATGGGCGTCACGCCGGAGTACATCAAGTCGCTTCGCGACGCGGGCATCAAGTTCGACAATGCTCGCAGCATCACCGAGCTGCGCGCGCTCGGCGTCACCGGCGAGTACCTCTCGCAGATGCGCGCCGCGGGCTACGCCAACCTCACCACGAAGCAGCTCAGCGAAATGCGTGCGATGGGCGTTACGCCGTCGTACATAAAGCAGATGTCGGACGCCGGTTACCGCAACCTGACGCCGAGAGAATTGGTCGAGCTGAAGGCGCAGGGCATCCGCCCCGAATTCATCAAATCGCTCAACGACGCCGGCTACACGAACCTCTCCATCAAAGACCTCGTGCGCATGGCCGCGATGGGCGTGAACGCCGATTTCATTCGCGACCTGGCGAAGTACAAAGTGAAGTAGAAGCAGTGGTCAGTGGCTAGTGGTCAGTGGTCAGAATGCGCTGATCACTGACCTCCCGGCCACACCACCCACTGATCCTGATACTGACCACTGACCTCTGATCACTCTGACCACTGACCACTGGCCACTGATCACTAACCACTGACCACTGGCCACTGATCACTAACCACTAACCACTGGCCACTGATCACTAACCACTGGCCACTAACCACTAACCACTGGCCACTGGCCACTGACCACTGACCACTGACCACTGGCCACTGACCACTGACCACTAAAAAGGAGCCAACATGCGCCGTTATCTAGCTCTTGCTCTGTTATTTTTTCTCGCCGCCTTCACAGCGCGCGCCGCGTCCCCGCATGGCGCCTGGCATCTCAGCCAGCGCGAAGACGGCCGCATGCAGATCGAAATGATCAGCGATCACAATCAGAACAGCCATCCGATCGAGCGTTCCGCATTCACCGGATTGACCGCCGCACAGATCGATGCGAACGCCGACACGCCGGTCGACTTCCGCATGATTCGCGAAGCGGGCACGATGCACTTCACCGGCACGTTCCAGCATGGCGACGGCGTCGGCCGCTTCACCTTCGAACCAAACCCCGCCTACGCCGCGACGTTGCGCAGCCTCGGAGTCGCCGCCAGCGATCTCGATGACGAGCACCTTTTCACGCTCGCCGTCCACGACGTTTCATCGAGCTTCATCAAGGAGATGCAATCGCTCGGCTACCGCGACGATCTCGACCAGTACGTTGCCTTCCGCATCCACGGCGCCACGCCCGAGTTCGTCCGCGAGATCAACGCCCTCGGCTACAAACCAGACAGCGGCGATCTGATCGCCTTCCGAATCCATGGGGCCACACCTTCGTTCATTCGTGACATCCGCGCGCTCGGCTACCAGCCCGACGCCGGCGATCTGGTCGCCTTCCGCATTCACGGCGTCTCCCCCGAGTTCATCAAAGGGATGAAAGAGCTGGGTGTCCGCGACCTCGGCGACGACAATCTCGTCGCCCTGCGAATCCACGGCGCCTCGGTAAACTACGTCCGCGACCTTCGCGACCTCGGCTACCCGAGCCTCTCCGCTGACGACCTCGTCTCGATGTGCATCCACGGCGTCTCCGCGAGCTACATCCGCGACCTGAAAAACGCCGGCTACGCCCGAATCCCCGTCGAGAAGCTGGTCGAGATGAAGATCCACGGGATCGATGCGGAGTTCGTGAAGCGGACGAAGTAGTTCACGCGGAGATGCGGAGACGCGGAGAAAACAACCCCGCGGCTCCGCGTGAACCGGTCCCTCTTCAATTACTCAGTGCCGCCGCCCGCCCCCGCCCAACCGTACGCGCGGACTCCTGCCAGCCGAGTTGGATCACTTCGAAGTCGCTGCCTTTAATCGCGGAAAAGGCCGGGTTGAGGACGTCGTTATCCCATCGCGTGTCGTACGTTCCGCTCACGTACAGATCGCTGCCGTTGTCGGCGACGATCAGGCCGTAAGTTTTCATCGCCTGGAAAATGCGTCGCAGCGGTTCGGAGTAGGCGGAGATGTCCTTCGATGCTTTCAGCCGGAGGCGCGCGCCCATCGGCAGCGCGCCGTGCGTCGATCCGGCGCGATGCGAGGCTGGAAAGACGTAGCCATTCGAGTGGCGGATGGTGACGCGAAACGCGTGGCGGATCGGAACGCCGCCGTACACCTCGTCGTAGCGGACCAGTCCCGGCAGAATCGCCAGCCCTGCCGCGTCGGCGCTCGTCCACCCTTCGGGACGACGCGCATTCGAATCGAGCGGGAACGTCGCGCCGGATCCTGCCGTCCACTGCGATCCGGTCCAATGCAGCGCGTAGAGCTCATACAGAATGCGGTTGTCGCGATCGACGAGCAGCATGTGCCGGTCGCCATCCGCATTCGGATCGTTGCCGGCCAGTCCCCCTTCGATCCACTTCTGCTGCGTCTTCGCCTCCTCGGGGATCGGATAGCCGGGCGGACGTCCCGGCGCGGCGACATCGCTTTCATCGTTGTAGTCGAATGTCACCGGCAGAAGCGGCTGCGAGCCGGAGACGATGACAAACGGCATGCCGTAGATCGGCGCCGAGGGATCGTTGCTGTCGCCGCCGAAATCGGGATGCATGCCGCGGGTGGCGCCGACGTCGGCGATGAACGCATTGCTGTTCGGATCGACCGGCGCCGCGCTGATGTCCGCGTTCCACCAGTTGCCGGGCGGGAAGAGCGGAAGCGGCTGAGGTAGTACTCCGCCACGTTGGGGCGACTGCGCGAACGCTGCCGAGGAGAGGGCGAGAACGAGGAGGGCGAGGCGGGACATGAAACGGATTCTCCTCGACTGCCACTAAACGTTTGTGCCTGCCGTCACAGCGGGGCCGCGGTTTCCGAATGAGATTGGTCTCCGCTACAATACACAAGCTTCAAATAAGTAACGTAAATAAAACCGGCAGGGAGCGCCGGTCACCGCTCCCGCAAGCCATCCTAAGAGAGGTCTCCTGTGAAGCACATTCGCCTCATCGCCATCATTTGTCTTCTTGCCTCGGCCGCCTCGGCCACCGTCTTCCAGCCGCTTACCGACCGCCAGCTCGTCGATCGGTCCGACTCCGTCGTCATCGCCACGGTGCGCGATGCCGCATCGCGTGTTCGGACGGACGGCTACGTCGTCACCGACTACCGCTTCGACGTCGAACAGACGCTGAAAGGAGCGGCGGCGGGAACGATCACCGTCAGCGAGATCGGCGGCGTGTCGGGATCGCGCTTCACGTTCATCTCCGACTCGGCGTCGTACACACCCGGCGAGCGGGTGATGGTCTTCCTCAAGAAACGCGGCGACGGAACGTACTTCACGACCTCGATGGCGATGGGCAAGTTCTCGTTCACGCGCACCGCGCGCGGCGAGTCGGTCGTGACGCGCGACGTGTCGGAGCTGCGCGGCGATCCGGCGCGATTGGCGGATGGATTCGCGCAGTTTGTGAAGAGTGGTTCTCGCGACACGTATCAGGCGACGCTAACGCCGATTGCGAGCGCATTGCATCCAATTGCGCTCACCGCACCGTCGGCCTATTGCCTGAGGACGTCGTCAGGGCCGGGCGGATTTCCCGTGCGATGGGAAAACGGCGATACCGGAAGGACCGTACCTGTACTCACGAACTCCTCAATGCCGTACAGCACGACGAGTGCGATTGCGGCCGGCGCTGCCGCATGGACCAATGATCCTGGCGCGAACATCACACTCACTCCATCCGGGACGACTACAGCCTCCAGTGCTGATGGCAGCAACAGCATTTACATCTACCTGAGCACAACACAGGCAAACCCGCCCGGGATCTGCGACGGATCGCAAGCCTGCACGCTGGGTTACGGCTCGACCTTTCATACGTTCGCGGGCGAGCAGTTCGTTGGCATCGTCGGCGCCGACATTTTCGTCCAGCCCACCGTCCCCGCTGCGGCGTTCGATGCACTCATCACACATGAGCTCGGACATGCGATTGGATTCCGTCATGCGAATGATGGGAACTCGCCTTCGTCCTCCACAGCTTTGATGTCATCCCCAGTCAATCAAGCCTTGGGTTCAAGCCTGCAGTCATGGGATGTCGAGGCGGTCGAAACCGTCTACGGCACCGGTCCCGTATGCCAGCCTCCGACCTCGGTCTCCATTTCCGGCGGCGGTACGTACCCATCCGGACAAACCGCCACGCTCACCGCGACCGTCATCGGAGGCAATGGCACCTTCACATTTGCCTGGTTCGAGGGCAACCTCAACGACACGTCGACACCGGTCGGAACGAACAGCAACACTTTCACTACGCCGCCGATCACGAGTTCGAAGAATTACTGGGTGCGCGTTATGAATGGCTGCGGCACCGTGACGGCTACGACATCGGTGAATCTGCAGCCTGTCGGTCCGGGATGCACGCAGGTGAGCATTGCGGTGCAGCCTACCGCCTCGCAGCCGGTGAGTTCCGGCGGCTCGGTCACGCTTACAGTCACCGCGGGCGGAACGCCGCCATTCACCTATCAGTGGTACCAGGCCACGAGCACGCTCGACACCAGCCATCCGGTCGGATCGAACAGCCCGAGCTTCACCACGCCCGCGCTGACGCAGCCGACGTCGTACTGGGTCAAAGTCACGAACGACTGCGGCGTCGTGAACAGCAACATCGCCGCGATCACCATCACCGGCCAGTGCATCCCGCCGTCGTTCTCCATTCAGCCGGCCAGTGCCACGATCGTGGCGGGATCGCAGACGTATTTGATCGCGTTCGCCAGCGGCGCGACTTCGTATCAGTGGTACCGAGGAAACGCGGGCGACACTTCCACGCCGGTCGCGGGCGTTGGGCCTTCGAACGACCGCTGGATCAATCAGCTCTACATCGATCTCCTCGGGCGTCCTGCCGACGCCGCCGCACTCTCCACTCTCAACGCCCTGCTGGCCGGCGGCGCAACCCGCAACAGCGTCGCGTTGGTTGTGCTGACCTCGGCCGAATACCGCCAGCGATTGCTGACCGACTTCTACTCGACCTTCCTGCACCGTCCGATTTCGGCCGCCGAGGTCGGGTTCTGGATGCCGGCGTTCGCGTCGGGGATGACGGATGAGCAGATCGAATCGCAGATCCTCGCATCGCCTGAATACTTCGCGCTCGGCGGCTCCTCGAACTCGAGCTGGATCAACCGCGTCTACAACGAAGTCCTCGGACGTTCCCCCAGCAGCGCGGAAACGTCCGCAAATCTGACGCTGCTCGGCAGCAACTCGCGGCTGAGCATCGCGCTCTCGATTCTCAACTCGCTCGAAGCCGCCAGCCACCGAGTCCAGCTGGGCTTCCCGCGCTTCCTGCACCGCAGCCCGACCGGTAGCGAAACGTCCGCATTCGTCGCCCAGCTGCAAGGCGGCGTCACCGACGAGCAGTTCCTCGCGCAACTTCTCGCCTCGGACGAATACTTCAACTTCGGCACGATCCTCTTCACCGGTCCGATCTCCGCCACGACCCGCTACTGGGTTCGCGCGACCAACGGCAATTGCGCCGGCGACAGCAGCGTGGCCACGCTCACCGTTCCGCAATGCACGCTGCCGGTCATCGTGACGCAGCCCTCGAACGTGACGCTGACAGCCGGCGAGACGTTCTCCGTGGCGGTAATCGCGACCGGCGCGACCTCGTACCAGTGGTTCCGTGCGTCGTCGGGTGATCCGTCGAACCCGGTCAGCGGCGCAACAGGCCCAGTCCTCACGAGCACCATCAACAACGTCGGTCCGACAGAGTTCTGGGTTCGCATCACCAACGAATGCGGCAGCACTAACAGCAACACCGTCACCGTGACCACGCAATGCGGAACGCGCGTGCCGGCGATATCGGGCCCGCCCATCGCTCCCTCGGCCACGAGCTACCCGATCACGTGGAACGGCAGCTCGCTGCGCGACGCGTCGTACGAATTGCAGGAAGCGACGAAGTCCGATTTCAGCGACGCGCAGACGATCCAGATCACCAGCCAGGTAGCCGGAGCCACCACGCGAACCTTCTCGCATACGGTGACCACCGATACGCGCTATTACTACCGCGTTCACGCCGCGCCGGCGTGCGGCGGCAACTACGGAGCGTTCTCACTGGTCGCGAGCGTCCTGGTGACCGCGCCACAATCGTCGCGGCAGCCGAATTTCAACTTTGCGCAGCTCCCCTGCCCGCCATCGCCCTGCACCATCACGCAGCAGATCTTCATCCCCGGCATCCCCACGAGCGGCAAGACGGCGCTCGCCACGGGCGACACGTTCAGCGTCTCCTCGGACGAACCATTCATCACGATTTCGCCCTCCAGCGGATCGCTTCCAGCCGAAGGCGCCACCGTCACGGCGACGATCGATCTCTCGCAGCTCGACGTCGGCTCGACGCAGGCCAGCCTCACGATCAACCGCGCGCAGGCTGCCGGCAAAATCGGCGCGCTTGGCGACCAGCCGCCAACCAACGTACCGGTATCGATCAGCGTCGTCGCGCCTGTCACGCCGACGCCGAAGGACCCGAACTCCGGATTCAACGCGCTGCTCATCCCGGCAATCGCGCACGCGGACGGCATCGGCTCGCGCTTCGTCAGCGACGTCCGCGTGACCAACACCGCCACGCAGTCGATCGACTACCAGCTCACCTACACGCCGAACGGCGCCGACGGCACCGTCACCGGTAAGCAGGTCACGCTCACCGTCAAGGCGGGCGAGACGAAGGCGCTCAACGACATCGTCAAAGACTGGTACGGCTCGGGCGTCCTCGGCGAAGCGCCGCAAGGCTCGCTCGAAATTCGTCCGCTCAACTTCGCGGGCAAGGACACCCCCAGCATCAGCCTGGCTACGGTCGCCGCCAGCCGCACGTACAGCGTCGCGGCGACGGGCACCTTCGGGCAGTACATCCCCGCGCTGGCGTTGGTGAACTTCCTCTCGAAGGCGAGCGCGTCGAAGATTTCGCTACAGCAGGTTTCGCAGAGCAGCGCCACGGGCGGCTTCCGCACGAACCTCGGCTTCATCGAAGGCTCCGGCCAGCCGGTCGATTTCGTGGCCACCCTGCTCGATGACGCCGGCCACACGGTCGCCGAACGGGCCTATTCGTTAAAACCGTACGAATCGCAGCAGCAGCGGCTCGATCAGTTCTTCAGCGTCTCATCGATCACCGATGGGCGCGTGGAAGTGCGCGTGACCAGCGATACGGGCCACGTCAGTTCGTACGCCTCGGTCCTCGACAACACCACCACCGATCCGCTGCTGGTCTTCCCCGCCGATCCGGCCAAGATTTCCGCGAAGCGCTTCGTGGTGCCGGGCGTGGCGGAGTTCGACAATTCGTTCTCGAATTTCCACACCGACATGCGCATCTACAATGGCGGAACGTCGCCCGTCGACGTGACGCTGGCCTTCACCGGCGCCAGCGTACCGAACAAAGTGAAGACGATCGGCGCGGGCGAAACGCTGGCGGTCGACAACGTCCTGCCGACGCTCTGGAACACCACCGGCGGCGGCTCAGTCGTGGCGACAACGGCGAATGAGTCGCAGCTCGTCGTCACCGCACGTACCTTCAGCCGTGACAAAACGAACGGTGGAACGTTCGGTCAGTTCATCCCCGGCGTTACCGCCGCGGAGGCAGTCGGCAACGGCGAGCGCGCGCTGCAGATCGTGCAGCTCGAGGAATCGCCCGCCTTCCGCACGAACCTCGGCCTCGTGGAAGTAACCGGCAGCCCCATCACCGTGGAGTTGCTCGCCTACACGCCCGACTCGAAAGTGGCCGCGCGCACGGTCGTGCCCCTCGGCGCAGGCGAGTACCTGCAGAAAGGCGGCATCTTCAAATCGCTCGGATTCAACAACGTCTACAACGGCCGCATCACCGCCCGCGTCATCAGCGGCACCGGCCGCGTAGCCGCCTACGGCTCCGTCATCGACAACAGAACGACGGATCCGACGTACGTGCCGTCGCAGTAGGTTGCGTCTAACAGACCAATCGCCGGCAAAGAATCACCGGCGATTGGTCACAATCTTCCTCGAGGACACTTTCGCCATGAATCCCGCCGGCTTCGCACTGTTTCTTTTCGTCGCCTCGATCAACACCTTTCCAGTGCAGCAGGCGGTGCTGACGCCTCCGCCGATCGTCTCGCCCGACCCCGCGCCGCCGCATCCGCTGAGGCCGCGCGATCCCGAAGCCAAGTTCAATACGCCGACGGTAGCTCTGGCGCGCGTGATCGGATCAATCGCGCAAGGCGTTCTGCGCGATCACGGTCACTGAGGCGCGGTCTCCGGCTACACTCCGCGCGACTCAGCGGAGGAACGTATGCCGTGTGATGCGGGGATGCTCGCGAAGAACGAGCTTTTTGAGCAGCTCACCGAGGAAGATCGGACCGAATTAGCGAAAGTCGTCGATCGTCGCGAACTGAAAGCGGGAACGACACTCTTTCAGGCTGGCGAGCCGGGCGAATCGCTGTTCGTCGTCAGCACCGGCGAGGTCGAGCTGTTCATCAAAGACACGGCGGGACAAAAGATCGTTCTCACGGTCGCACGCGACGGCGCGATTTTTGGCGAGCTGGCTCTCCTCGACCGCGGAGCGCGCACGGCCACGGCGATCGCGCTCGTCGACACCGAACTGCTGGAGCTCGACCGCGACGACCTGCTGCTCCTCTTCCAGAAGACACCCGAGGCCGCGGTGAGGTTGCTGGCGGCAGTCGGGCACATGACGCGAAAAGCGGACGAGCTCCTGCAGACGCGCGTCTCGCGCAACGTCAACATCGAGGTCGAGGAAAATCTCAGCACGCTGCAGAAAATCGCCGACTGGATCGCCTGGTTCAGCGGCAGCATGCCCTTCCTGCTCATCAACCTCATTTGGTTCGGCGCCTGGATCATCGTCAACGTCTTCCCCCTCGGCATCCCCGCGTTCGATCCGTATCCGTTCGGCCTGTTGACGATGATCGTCTCGCTCGAAGCGATCTTCCTCTCCTGCTTCGTCCTGATCAGCCAGAACCGCCAGGCCGAAAAGGATCACGTCCGCTCCGACGTCGAATACGAGATCAACATCAAAGCGGAGCTGGAAGTCGCCCACCTCCACGAAAAGACCGACCGCATCTACACCGAAATGCTGGAGCGGTTCGCCACGATGGAAGGGCTGCTCAGGAAGGGGTAGCGGTTATACGCAGAGTTCATCAACTCTGCGTATATTTGGCCGTGGCCTACGTTCGACTGCCGGAATCCGTTCAGACGCTCTACGCGGAACTGCTCGATCAGGTCCGCACCGCCGACGCGGCAGCGGTCCTCGGTGGTGTGCGCGGGTCGTTCGTGTCAAAGGAGATTCACGGCCGCGCGTATTGGTACTTGCAGAAAAACGGCGGCGCCACGAAACGCCAGATCTACCTCGGACGAGACACACCGGAACTTCGCGCGTGGATGGAGAGAGGTACGGAGCAACGCGCCGATACCAAGCCCGACGAGAACCACCGGCGCGATCTCGTCGCGATGCTCGCCGCGGGAGGCATGTTCCGCGATTCCGCGTCGAAGTCGACCGTGCTCCACATTCTTGCGGACGTGAGCGTTTTTCGCGCGGGCGGAGTACTGGTCGGAACGGAGGCCTTCAGTTGCCTTGCAAACATGCTCGGCGTCACGTTTGAGAAAGAGAGTGTGCGCACGGCCGATATCGACGTCGTGCATGACACGAACATCCCCATCGTTATCGACGAACGTCCGGATGAAAGTGATCGCCTCCTTCGCCTGCGCGCGGCAGACCCTGCATTCTTCGCGGTGCCTGGACTCGATCCGCGCGACGCGAGCACATCGTTCCGCGTGCGCGGTCGCGACCTCGGTGTCGACTTCCTCACTCCCGATCGCAGCCACGGCCGCAACACGAAACCAGTTCGGCTGATCCACCTCGGGATCGCCGCACAGCCGTTGTACGGACTCGACTACCTGATCGAAGACGCCGTGGACGCGGTCGTCGTCGGCGGAAGCGGCATCCGCGTCAACGTCCCCTCGCCTGCTCGGTTCGCATTTCACAAACTGTGGGTCTCGACCTCGCGAACGGTGTCCGAGGCCGCGAAGTCGCGAAAAGATGTCCGGCAGGCAACCCAGATTCTCGAAATCCTCGCCGACGATCGGCCGCGCGACATCACCATCGCCTACGCCGCGCTTCAGAAACGGACGCGGATGACGCGCGCCGCGAACGAGAAACTCAAATCGTTCGATCCCGACTTGTTGAAGCGACTCCGCCCGCTCCTCAAGCCTTCTCCAGCAAGTCCTTGAACTGCTCCTTGTCGATCGACTTGTCGTAGGCGGCGCGGGCCGTGACCAAGCCGGCTTCGTAGAGGCGGCGGATGGAGCCGTCCATGTCGATCATCCCTTCCTTTACGCCGGTCTGGATCGCACTCGTGACCTGCGAGGTCTTGCCTTCGCGGATCATGTTGCCGATGGCTGGCGAGGCGAAGAGGATCTCCACCGCGGCGATGCGGCCGCCGCCGACTTTCGGCATGAGCTGTTGCGCGACGACGCCGCGAATCGTTTCGCCGAGGACGTTGCGGACGCCTTCCTGTTCCGAGGCGGGGAAGACGCTGATGATGCGATCCATCGTCTTTGCGGCGTTGTTCGTGTGCAGCGTACCGAAGACGAGCGTGCCGCGCTCGGCGGCGGAGAGGGCCATGGCGATCGTCTCGAGGTCGCGCATCTCGCCGACCAGGATCACGTCGGGATCTTCGCGGCCGGCCGACTTCAGCGCCTCGGCGAACGACTTCGCGTGCGTGCCGATCTCGCGCTGGTGCACGAGGCATTTCTTGTTCGGATGAACGAACTCGATCGGATCTTCGATGGTGATGATGTGCAGTCCGCGCGTCTCGTTGATCAGATCGATGATGGCCGCAAGCGTCGTCGATTTGCCGGAGCCAGTCGGACCGGTCACCAGCACCAGACCACTGCGGATCGAGGCAATGCGGCGCACCGGATCGGGAAGTCCGAGCTGTTCGAGCGTCATGATCTTCGTCGGGATGACGCGAAAAACCGCGCCGCCGCCGCGCTGCTGGCGGAAGAGATTGACGCGGTAGCGGGCCACGCCGGGGATCTCGTACGAGAAATCGACATCGCCGGTCTGCTGGTATTCGTCCCACAGTCTGGCCGGCGTGACCGGCTTGATCATCTCCGTGAAATCGCCCTCGGTCAGCGTGCGGTAGCGGATCGACTCCATCGTTCCCGACGCGCGCAGCATCGGCGGACGGCCGACGGTAAGATGAAAATCGGACGCGCCGCGATCATTCATCAGCTTGAGGAAGCGATCGATTTTCTGCATCGCCATTACGCTTTCCCTCGGGCGATGAACTCCGCGCTGACCATCGACTCGAAGTCTTCTTTCTTCAGGGCCGCCATGTACGCCGTCTCGGCGCTGATCTGTTCGCGGCGCAGGAGGTCTTTGAGCGCCTCATCGAACGTCTGCATCCCGAGCGAACGGCCGATCTGCATCGCCGAGTAGATCTGGTACGTCTTCTGGTCGCGGATCATCGTGCCGATGTTGCTGGTGCCCTTCAGCACTTCGAAGGCAGCGACCTGGCGGCGCCCTTCCCTCGCCGGCAGCAGACGCTGCGCGATGCAGTAGCGCAGCGACTCGGAGAGCGACGCCCGAATCTGCGGCTGTTCGTCGGCGGGAAAACTGGAGAGGATGCGGTCGATCGCTTTCGGCGCGCTGGTCGAGTTCAACGTGCCGAGGACGATGTGACCGGTCTCGGCGGCGGTGAGTGCGAGAGTGATCGATTCGTTGTCGCGCAGCTCGCCGATCACGATCACATCCGGATCTTCGCGGAGCGCCGCGCGCAACGCGCGCGCGAACGATCCCGTGTGCGAGCCAACCTCGCGCTGATTGATG
The DNA here is from genome assembly GCA_035996815.1 of Thermoanaerobaculia bacterium. Lineage (GTDB taxonomy): Bacteria > Acidobacteriota > Thermoanaerobaculia > Gp7-AA8 > Gp7-AA8 > JADGNZ01. The sequence continues at coordinate 56,191 of DASYJF010000040.1, forward strand.
AGGCAGTTCTTGAAGGGATGGACGAACTCGACCGGATCCTCCATCGTCAGGATGTGATCGTTGCGCGTCTCGTTGAACAGATTCACGAGCGCGGCTAGCGTCGTCGACTTGCCGGAGCCGGACGGGCCGCAGACGAGCACGAGTCCCTGGTGATAGTCGGCGATTTCAGAAAGATGCGCGGGTAGTCCCAGGTCGACGATCGTCGGCGGCTTTTCGGGGATGACGCGGAAGACGCCGTTGTAGCCGTGATGGTCGTAGAAAACGTTCGCGCGATAGCGGCCGCCTTGTGGCACGACGTAGCAGAAATCGATCTGCGTCTGCGTCTGCAGCGTCGTCCACTGCGCCTCGGTGAGCACTTCCTTCAGCATCGACTCCGTCTGCGCCGCGGTGAACGATTCGCCCTGCGCGCGCAGGAGATCGGCGGAGAGTCGAACGATCGGAGGCTGGCCGACGGAGAGGTGAAAATCCGATCCGCCCTGGTTGCGCGTGGCGATCAGCAGCGTGTTGAGACGCGGCTCGCCCTGCGCGCCAGCGACGGTCAGCGCCGCTTTGCGAATCGCGTCGATGCCTGATTGTGACTGGCGATCCGTCGCCGCGAGCTCGTCGAGAATTTCGATCGCGTGCGTGCGGACGCCGCGATCGGGATCGTTCTGCGCCACGCTCGTCAACGCATTGCGAACCTGCGGATGCTGAAAGTTCTTCAACGCCAGCATCACTTCGACGCGAACGTCGGGCAGTGGATCGGCGAGCATCTTTCCGAGCGCGGGCAATGCGCGCGGATCGCCGATTCGACCGAGCGCCTCGACTGCGGCCCACTTCATGTCGGGATCGGCGAGCGTCGCGACGAGCGGTTCGACGGCGCGCGGATCTTTCAGCCGGCCGAGCATGTCGGCGGCGGAGATGCGAATCCACCAATCAGGATCGCGGAGCAGCTGGACCGTTGCAGGGACGATGCGGACATCTTCGAATCCGCCCGCGACGGCCATCGCGCCCGAGCGCGTGTCGGGATCGGGATCGTGCAGCAGTTCGATGACCGGCTCGATGAGCGCGGCGCCAAACTCGCGCAGCGAATCGAGCGCGCGGTCGCGGATGAAGCCGGCCAGCGTGCTGGAGAAACGGATGTAGCGCTTGATGACGCCGGCCGGATCGCCGATGCCGAGGAGGATTTTCAGGACGGCCGTGCGCGTGGCGGCGTCGCCGGAAGCAAGCGCAGGAAGGAGGCGATCGGCGAATGCAGCGCCTTGTCCGGCGGCAAGCTTCGTCATTGCCTCCACGATCGTTTGCTGCACCGCGTAGCCGGCGCGCGGCAGCGCTTCGATCAGCAGATCGAGCGAATGCTGTGGCGCTTTCGCGGCCAGGACTTCGATCGCTTTGTCGCGAATGGCCGGAGTGGGATCGGCAGCCAGACGGCGCCAGCGGCGCGCTGCGTTCTCATCGATCTCGAGCGACGCGAGCTTGTTGAGAAACGGAACGCGCTCCTCGGGATTGCCGGTCGACCCAAGCTGCCAGAGCACCGGTTCCAGTTGCCGCGACATCGGCGCCTCGGCGAGCAGACGCCGCACCGATTCCTGCAACTCGCGCGTCTCCTTCGTCTCCTTCGGCGGCGGCGCGAGAAGCTGAATGAGCCGCGCGTCGATGCCGGGCAGGCCGAGCGCAAAGAGAGCCGCGGCCGCGGCGCGCAGCGCCTGCTCCGGTTTCCCTTTCGATTCGGCGAGAAAGACATCGAGCGTTTCCGCATCGCCGATGCGCGGCAACACGCGCGCGGCACTCTCGCGGAGCGCGCGATCGGGGCGGAACAGCATCCAGATGACGTCGCGCGCGCGCACGCCGTCCGCCGATTCGACGCGGCCGAGCAGCTCGTCGCGCTCTTCCTGCGTCGCGTACGACTTCGCCGCGAGACGCTTCACCGCATCGCTGACTTCGTTGGAGAAGAGCGCCATGAACCGCGAAAGTGTAACGGTTTACCGCAGCGAGGCGACGAATGTCGCGTCATACGAGAACGACATCGTGTTCGTCTTGATGCGCAGCGACGAAACGGTGCCGCCGTACGTTCCCGATTCGCCCTTGCGCTGCCTGAACTCGTAGTCCGGCACGCCTTCGAAGTAACCGCCGTCGTACGTGCCTTTGGGATGCTGCACGGCGACGTGGCCGACGCGTCCGAGCTTGTCGATGCAGATGATGACGCCGTTCAGATCGCCGGGGAGGTTGTTGTCCATCTCCGTCAGCTTCGCGCCGTCGGGCAGCGGCTTTTCGGTGAGGATGATGCGCGTCATCTCGTTGCGGCCGGAAAGCTCGTTCTTCTGCTTCGCCACCGCATACGCGTAGTTGAGCGGGATCTTGTTCCCATCAATCGTCAAGCTCCCCTCGGCGCGCCCGAGGTCGACAGCGAAGAGAGGCAGCGCGACGAGAAAAACGACGAGCAACGCCCCGGCGACGTGACGCATGCAAAGCCCCCTTTGTGATGAGGCGCTGAGTGTAGCATCCGCCGCCGGAGACGTCCGGAACGGGTTACGGCATGAAGGTTTCGGTGAATTGCTTGACGAACGACTTGTGTCCCGGTGAGTCGAGGTACGCGACGCCCCGAACCGTCACCGGCTCCTCGGAACGGAGAAAACCGCCGGCTGACTGGCCCCATGCGGAGAGGTCGATGGTGACCTTGCCATTCGGCGGAATCGTCCGCGTAATCGGAGTCGCGCCCGTGTGCAGCGAATACGCGCCCGATCCCATCGTGCTGAGATCGATTCGCCGCAGCGTAATCGGCTCGCTGGTCGGATTCGTGACCGCGAGCTGATACTGAAGATTTACCGGACCCCGAAAGTAGAAAACGTCGCCCGGCATCGATGCCTGTCTGAGCTGGATATCCAGTTTCGGCGCTTCGGCACCGCTCGAGCTCGACGCAAAACCGAGGAGCCCGACGAAGAGAACGGCCACTGCAGTCGTGATTCTCATGGGATGACCTCCGCCTGAAATCAGTGCAAACGGGGTGCAGGAAACCGCTTGGCGAACTGAGCGCAAAAAGCAATCAGCCGACTCATCACTTCCTCCTTTTCGTTGTCTGTCGATAATACGCCGCATGAATAACCGCTGGGCGGAGACGCCCGACAACGAAATCGACCAGCTCGTCTACCAGTCGCGTCTCGTGGGCGCCGAAGAATCGCTCGTGCTTTGGGGCGGTGGAAACAATAGCGTCAAGTCGCAATCGACCGACCTCCTCGGCACGCCGATTCCGGTGATGTACATCAAGTCGAGCGGCAGCGACATGAAGACGATCGTGCCGAAGGAGTTCCCCGCGGTGCGCCTCGACTACATCGAGCCGTTGCGTACACGTGAAGGCGAGATGAGCGATCAGGAGATGGTCGACTACCTCGCCCGCTGCCTCGTCGATCCATCCAGTCGGCGTCCGTCGATCGAGACACTATTGCACGCGTTCCTCCCCGCCCGCGCGGTCCTGCACACGCACGCGGACGCGATCCTGGCGCTGACGAATACGCGCGGCCGCGAAACGACGGTGCGCGAATGTTTCGGCGATTCGGTGATCACGGTTCCGTATCTTCGTCCGGGATTTCGACTGAGCCGCGATGTCGCGGATGCGTTCGCGTCGAAGCCGGATGCCGAGGGGCTCGTGCTGATGAATCACGGGTTGATCACGTGGGGCGACACGGCGCGGGAGGCGTATGAGAAGCATGTAGCGCTGGTGAGTCGCGCCGAGGAGTACCTGGCGGGGGTCGGGAGTCGGGGGTCGGGGGTCGTAACAAAAACGGCCTCTTCCCCGACACCCGACACCCGACTCCCGACCCCCGAACTCCTCGCTCCTGCCATCCGCGGCGCCCTCAGTTCCAAGCGTTCCGTCATCCTCGAATTCGACGGCAGCGATGATGTGCTCCGCTTTCTGGCGCGCGACGACGCGAAGCGCATCACGCAGATCGGTCCGGCCACGCCCGATCACCTGCTGTACACGAAACGCTTTCCGCTCTTTCTCGATGCCGGCGACGATGTTTCGAAAGCGCTCGGCGAGTACGTCGAACGGTACAAAGCGCACTACGAAAACTACCCGAGCGAGTTCGCGATGCTCGGTGCGCATCCGCGCGTCGTCCTCGTTCCCGGCGCGGGGATGTGGACGGCGGGGAAGGACGCGCGGGCGGCGCGGATCGTGCGCGACATTTATCGACACACGATGCGCATCATCGAATCCGCCGAGGGCGCGGGCGGCTACGAGACGCTGAATGATGAGGATGCGTTTCACGCGGAGTACTGGCCGCTGGAGCTGTACAAACTCACGCTGCTGCCGAAGGAAAAAGAGCTGGCGGGAAAGGTCGCGATCATCACCGGCGCCGCGAGCGGCATCGGCCGCGCGTGCGCGGAACGATTCGCCGAGGAAGGCGCGCATGTCGTCGTCACCGATATCGATGTCGCGCTGGCCGAGGAAGTCGCGAACATCATCGTTGCAAAGCACGGATTGCGTCGCGCGATCGCGCTGCGGCTCGATGTGTCGAGCGAAGACGACGTCGAGCGCGCGTACGCGGAAACGATCGCGGCGTACGGCGGCGTCGACATCATCGTCAGCAACGCCGGCATCTCCTCGTTCGGCAGCCTCGACGTCCTTCCCGCTGCCGATTGGGATCGCGCGTTCGCCGTCAACGCGCGCGGCCATTTCCTCGTCGCGCGTGCGGCGCTGCGGATCATGAAACAGCAGAAGACCGGCGGCAGTATCGTCTTCAACGCCTCGAAGAACGTGACCGCGCCCGGCAAGGAGTTCGGCGCGTACAGCGTGAGCAAAGCCGCCGAGGCACAGCTATGCCGGATCGTGGCGCTGGAAGGCGGTGAGTTCGGCATCCGCGCCAACATGCTCAACCCCGACGCAATCTTCGGCGGCTCGCGCTTCTGGAGCGACGAGATGCGCTCGATGCGCGCAACGGCCTACGGCATCTCGTCCGAAAACCTCCCCGACTTTTACCGCAATCGGACGTTGCTCAAGACGGGCGTGACCGCGGACGACGTTGCCGAGGCGGCGCTGTTTCTGGCGGGACCGCGATCGGCGAAAACGACCGGGGCGATGTTGCCGGTCGATGGAGGGGTGAAGGAGGCGTTCCCGAGGTGAACCCCGGATTTGTCACTTCAGGAGGACAAACACTCCATCGAAAATGGAACCAAGACGGAGGTCGTCTGTCTTCAAGACGGAGGTCGTCCGTCTCAAGACCGAGGTCGTCTGTCTTCAAGACGGAGATCGTCTGTCTTCAAGACGGAAGTCGTCTGTCTTCAAGACGGAGGTCGTCTGTCTTCAAGACGGAGCTCGGCTATCTTCAACGCGGATCTGACCGCACCAAAGACGGGAAGATCCTACCGCTCCTTCTTCATCCCCTTCCGAGCCCGAAGCACCAGATGGACGGGGCATCCCACGAGCCCCAATCCCTCCCGGAACTGGTTCTCCAGATACCGCTTATACGAAAAGTGCAGCGGCTCGTCGACGTTTGAAAAGAGCGCAATCGTGGTCGGCTGCGTTTTGAGTTGGGTCGTGTAGTAGAAGCGGCGCGGACGGCCTTTGACCGCCGGAGGCTGGTGGCCGGCGATGGCCTTTTCAAGGATCTGGTTCAGCTCGGACGTCCCGAAACGTTTGCGGTAGCCGGCCACTATTTTGTCGATGCTCGGGAAAATCTTTTCGACGCGGCGGCCGGTTTTCGCGGAGATGAACTCGACCGGCGCGTAGGGGAGAAACTTCAGTTTGAAGCGGATCTCTTCTTCGACTTTCTTGTAGTCGTCCTGCTCGTGCGTGGCGGCATCCCACTTATTCACGAGCAGCATGGCCGCCTTGCCGGCATCTTCGGCGTAGCCGGCGACGGTTGCATCCTGACCGGTCACGCCATCCTCGGCGTCGATCATCACCAGCGCGATTTCGCAACGCTCGATCGCTTTGCGCGCGGAGATCACCGACAGCTTCTCTGCCTCATCGTGCGTCTTGCCCTTGCGCCGGATTCCGGCGGTGTCGATGATCAGGTACTGCTGCCCGCCGCGCACGATCTCCATGTCGATGGCGTCGCGCGTGGTGCCGGAGATCGGCGAGACGACGGCGCGCTCTTCCGCGGCCAGACGATTGAGCAGCGATGACTTGCCGACGTTCGGCCGTCCGATGATGGCGATGCGAATCGGACCTTTGTCGTCCTCGTCGATCTCCGTCACCGAATCGGCGGGAACGATGTCGCCAATGATGTCGAACAGCTCGTCGATCCCTTCGCCATGCTCGGCCGAAAGCGGCAGCATCCGCTCAAATCCCAGCTCGTAGAACTCCGGCACATTCGCCTCGGCATCGCGGCGATCGACTTTGTTGACCAGCAGCAGCGTGCGTCCCGCCGCGGGCCGCAGTTCCGTCGCGATGTCGCGATCCTCGGTCAGCACACCCGCGGCGCCATCGACGACGAAGAGGATGAAGTCGGCCGTGTCGAGCGCGCGCCGGGCCTGGTCGCGAATCTCGCCCGCGAACGCGGACATCGGAGAGTCGCCGTACTCGAGTCCGCCCGTATCGGTGAGCTCGTAACGGCGGCCGTCGTCGAGCGTGATGATGTCCGACAGGCGGTCGCGCGTCATCCCAGGCATGTCATGCGTGAGCGCGCGGCGTTTGCCGGCGAGGCGATTGAAAAGCGTCGACTTGCCCACATTCGGGCGTCCGACGATGACGACTTTCTTGAGATTGGTGGCCATGGTTTTTCGTGCGGTGCAACGCGCGCCGCGAGGCTGCGGGCACGGCGAATGCTACACTGTCGCCCATGGCATCGAACGCTGACTCCACTTGTCGACTGTGTGGTAGCAGCGTTCCTGACGCCGATCTCAGCCGCCAGCTCTGCCCCGTCTGCGACGAATACGCGCAGCACGTCGCGCTGCAGAGCAATCAAGGCCTCGACCGCGTCGTCGGCGAATTGCAGAACGGCACCGCGTTCCGGGCCGCGTCGCGCAACGGGCATTAGCGCACCCGACGCCGGAGGCGGCCTTCGCTCGGCTTCGCCGCTGTTAGGGCTTGAACGCCGTCTCGATCTTCGGACCTGTCGCGATGTCGACCAGCGCGTGAATGAGCACCTTCGTCCCCTTCTGCAGATCGGCGATCGGGTTCTTTTCATCGACGTCGTGGCCGGGGTAGGGCTTGTCGTGGAACCACATGCCGAATGCGATCGAGTTCGGGAGTCTCTTCGCGTACGTTCCGCCGCCGGAGATGGCGGGTTTCGGATTTCTCGTACCCGTCGCGGCGGCGTAATCGGCGAGCAGTCGCCGAACGATTTTCGAATTCGGATCGAACGCTAACGGCTCGTCGCCGTAGAAACCGGCCGGCGCGAGCGATGCGCCGGTTCGTTGATTGAACGCGGCCACGAGCTCGTCCATCTTCGTCTTCAGTTGCGGACCGGTGCGCGGCGGCGTGCGGCGGATGTTGATCGTCATCGTGGAGAGTTTCGGATCGCCGAGGTTTGGTTTGATCGTGGCAATGTTGACGGCGTAGCGGCCCCAAAGCGGGTCGGAGTCGGTGATGCCGAGGCCGGTGCCGTAGATGTCGGCGCCAGCGATGCGGACGAAGGCAAGGAGATCGTTTGCGCCGCCGGTCGGGAGCAGTCCGTCGAGTGCGCGCGCGAGCGCTACCAGCGCGTTGCGGCCGCTTTCGAGGTTCACGCCGGCGTGCGACGAATGTCCATACGCGACGATGCGCAGCGTCTCGCCGATCGCTTGGGTGGCGATGCGCGTGTCCGGCGGCAGCTTCGCCGTTTTCACCGCGTCGATGACCGGCTCCCACTTCGCCGCATCCCCTTTCCACAGCAGCTTTACCTCGGCGCGATCGGGGACGATGCTCGCCGAGAGTCCCGCCTCGATGAACGACACGCCGTACGATTTCGTGATGCCGGGCCGTTCGGATTTCGCATCGGTCGTCAATGTCAGTGAGTTCCATGCCTTCTCGCCGACGACGACGGGAAACTCCGAATCGATGACCAGCGTGTAGTCGGGCGGCTGATGCGTCTTCAGATACTCCGCGACGTCCGTGTTGTTCGATTCCTCGTCGCTGCCGACGAGCAGCCGCACCGTATGCGTCCGCGCGATGCCGCTGTCCGCGAGCGCCTTCATCGCCAGCAGCGCCTGGACCAGCGGGCCCTTGTCGTCCGCGGAGCCGCGGCCGTAGACGTAGGTTCCATCCGCTTTGCCGCTGAAGGGCGAGAATGACCATGCATCGCCCTCGGCCGGCTGCACGTCGCCATGAACCATGAGTCCGAGCACCGGCGCATTCGGCGGACCGGGTAACTCGATCTCGCTGATCAACCCAGCGTCGCGATAGGTGAAGCCGAGGTCACCGGCGGTTTTCGCGAGCCACGCTTTTTGCGCCGCGTGGCCCTCGGTATCGAACTGCGTCGTCGGAAAGCTGATCACCTCGGTGAGCATCGGGACGAGCTTCTTCGCGTAGTCGCGGTCGTAGATCTTCGTGACCGAGGCGACATTCGTCTGCAGCGTGGCGGCGAGGAGGATTGCGGAGAAAACCATTTCGCGGATTGTCCCGTAAAATGTCCGAAATCGTTCAACTCGGAGAGAGATAGATGAAGACCTTTTTGAAGATCGTTGGCGGAGTTGTGCTGGTTGTCGTCGCAGTAATCGCGTGCGGAGTGATCTGGCTGATGGCAAGGAAACCGGCGACGCAGCCTGCGTCCGCGGAAAAAGTACAGGTCACGCCGGAGCGCATGGTCCGAGGAAAATACATCGTCGAGCATGTTGCGCCGTGTCTCGAATGCCATTCCGACCACGTGCTCAAATTCAGCACGCCGGTGAAGCCAGGAACCGAGGGACAGGGCGGATTCATCTTCGACAAGAACATCGGATTTCCCGGAGTCGTGGCCGCGCAGAACATCACCTCGGACTCGGAATTCGGGCTCGGGAAGTGGACGGACGGCGAGATCATCCGCGCCGTGCGCGAAGGCATCGACAACAAAGGCGAGGCGCTCTTCCCGATGATGCCGTACGAGCACTTCCGCAGCATGAGCGACGAAGACGTGAAGTCCGTGGTCGTCTACCTGCGCACGCTGAAGCCGATCCACAGCGGAGTTCCGTCGAAGCACATCGACTTCCCGGTCAACCTGATGATCAAGTTCGCGCCAAAGCCGGTCGAGGGGGCCGTGAAGTCGCCCGATCCGCACGACAGCGTCGCCTACGGCAAGTACCTGACCACGATCGGCGGCTGCTACGAATGCCACACGCCGCACGACGATCACAACGCGCTCGTCGCGGACAAGCCGTTCGCCGGCGGTTGGGAAATGAAGGGACCGTGGGGCCGCAATTTCACGGCAAACCTGACGCCGGCCGGCTCGTACATGTCGCACGCGACGAAGGAAGAGTTCATCGGCCGCTTCAAGGCCTACGCATCGATGGACGCGAACACAGCGCCCGACGCACCTGTCGGTCACAACACGGTCATGCCGTGGATCGCGTTCGCCGGCATGACGGAAAACGACCTCGGCTCGATCTACGACTACCTGAAGACGGTGAAGCCGATCGAGAACAAGGTGGTCACGTTTCCCGCCGGGAAGTGAATCCGGGGGGTGGGGAGTAGGGGGTGGGGAGTGGGAGATGGAACCCGCGCTTCCCACAGCGGGCCGTTCTCCTACACCCCACTCCCCACCCCCTACTTCCGCAGCCCCGTTTCGTACTCCGGCTTCGCCACGCCCATGACCCAGTGATCGAACCAGCCGACGATGTGCTGGAGGCGTTCGATGCGGTGCCACGGTTTGCCGCTGCGCGAGAGCTCGTGCGACTCGTCGGGGAAGCGCACCATGACCGTCGGGATGTGGCGGTACTTCAGCGCGCGGAACATCATCTCGCCGCCCGCCATCGGCGGTGTGCGGTAGTCGGCCTCGCCCAGGATCAGCATGAGCGGCGTTTTGACGCGATCGATGTAGGTGATCGGAGAGCGCGCGGCGTAGTCCTTCGGATCCTCCCACGGCGCTTTGCGGAACCACGACGGCTGGAATTGTGAAAAGTCGGCGGTGTACCAGAACGTCGACCAGTCGGCGATGTCGCGCTGCGCGGCCGCGGCGGCAAAGCGATCGGTCTGCGTGACCACCCAGTCGGTCAACAATCCGCCGCCGCTGCCGCCGGTGACGCAGAGTTTTTTCGGATCGACGTAGCCCTTCGCGATGAGCGCATCGACGCCGGCCATGAGGTCTTTGAAGTCGTCGCCGGGATAGTGGTACTGGATGACGTTGCCGAAGTCCTGGCCGTACGAGGTCGAGCCGCGCGGATTCGGATAGAGGACGACGTAGCCCTTCGCCGCCATCCACTGAAACTCGTGGTCGAAGGTGTAGCCGTACGCGGAGTGCGGTCCGCCGTGGATGTTGAGGATGAGCGGGTATTTCTTCGTCGCATCGAAGTCGGGCGGCTTCTGAATCCAGGTCTGAATCTTCTTGCCGTCGAAGCTGGTGTACCAAAGCTCGTCCGGCTCGGTAAGCGTGAGCTCGGACATCAGCTTGTGATTGACGTCGGTCAGCCGCGCCATCGCGCCATCGTTGTTGATCAGATAGAGGTCGCCGATGATGGTCGGCGTCGAGACGAGAGCGACCGTTTTTCCGCCGTGGATCGAGTAGCTCTGGATGTCGTGATTGCCGGTGGTCAACGGCGTGATCGCGCCGGTGGCGGCGTCGATGCGTTTGAAGTTGACGCGTCCTTCTTCGGCGGCGACGACGATGATCGACTTGCCGTCGTCGCTCCACACTGGCCGTCCTCCCCCGCCGCCCGCCCGCGGCGCACGCTGGTCCCCACCGACGCCGGACATGACGTCGTAGTCGTACGACGCTGTGAGGTTCTTCGCGGTCGAGCCGGGAGTGGTCGAAGCAAGCCAGAGATCGGGCTGGTCGTACGAGTGAACGGGGTTGTTGATCTCGCCGCCGAACGCGACCCACTTGCCGTCCGGACTGACGGCGTAGCCGCCGATCGGACCTTCGATATCGGCGACTTTCGTCATCGCTCCGCCGCCGGCGGGAATCGCGTAGAGATCGTTGTCGCGGCGGTCGTAATACGACTCGGCCACAGGATTCGAGGTGAAGTAGATGCGCGAGCCGTCGGGACTCCAGGCGATGTCGCGTTCGTCGAATTCGCCGTTGGTGAGCTGCTTCGGCTTGGCGGTTTCGTCGTCGGTGACGTCGATCGTCCAGATGTGCGTGTCGCGCGATGCGTCGCGATAGCCGGCGCCGTTGGCGCGGTAGACGGCTTGGTTGATGACGCGGACGTCGCTCTCGTGCTCGTCGTCCTTCTTCTTTTCAGCACTCTTATCAACCACATCCTCCGCCTTCGTCGTCGCGGTGAACGCGATCGTGTTCGACGACGGCGACCAGGCGATCGACTCGACCGATTTCGCCATCGACGTCAGCACATGCGGCTCGCCGCCATCGAAGCGAAGGATCCAGATCTGCGACGGCTGCGGCTTGCCGTCTTTGTCGATCGAGCGCGTGAACGCGAGCAGTTTGCCGTCGCGCGACCAGCGCGGCGACGCGTCGCGCGGTCCGTTCGTGATCCGGCGTGGCTCCGCGCCGGCGCGCGTGGCGACGGACCAAATCGCGGTGTTGTACGTGTCCTTCTTCTCGTCGACCGTGACGCGTACGAAGGCGACCTGCGAGCCGTCCGGCGAGAGCTGCGGATCGCCGATCCAGTTGAATTTGAAAAGATCCTTCTCGGTGATGTTGCGCGCCGAGGCGGATGCGGCGATGAAAAGAAGGAGCAGCAGAAGTCGTTTCATGGCGCGCATTGTAGTTTCGACGTGGCGGGAGGCGGCGTAACCAGGCGGTGACGGGTCGCGCACGATGTCTTGCGTAACGCGCGCGAAGGCGCGCTTCGACAATGCAGCCCCGCGCTCGGCGCGGGGTTTCGGGAACGGGTGTGGAGTTGTGGCCGCGGAGGCGGCCACGACAACGTTCCACGAATCTTGTTGCGGCCGCCTCCGCGGCCGCAAACCTGTTTCCACATCCACGTTCCCCGGGCAGAGCCCGGGGCTGGATTGTTAAGCGCGCCTTCGCGCGCGACGAGATTCGCCCACCAGGCTGCCGGCGTTCCGTCGCGCGGCGACGACCAACGCGATCAATGTCAGGACCGAAATCGCTGCGCCGATCGGGACCACCGGATTGCGATACCGCATCGCGATCGTGTGCGTTCCTGCCGGGACGGCTAATCCCTGATACGCGAGATTGGTCGCAATCAGCGGTGCGGGATGGCCGTCGATCGTGGCGGACCAGTATCGATGTCCTGTCACGCTGGCAACGAGGAATGCGCGGCCGGCGGAGGTGATGTCGATCGTGGCGGTATTGGCGGTTTCGCGGACGCGCGTCACGCGCGCGCTCGCGGGCGCGAACGGCTCGGCGGCGATGTACGCCACGGACGGATCGGCGGCGTTCTGCTCGACGGCGTAGCGGAATCCGCCGGCATCCGGCGCGCGCTCGAGACGGCCGGCGAATGAGTAGCGTTCGACGCGCGGGACGGGCACAATCTCGACAGGAGCGGCTTTGCTGCTGTCGGCGGCGATCTGCTGCCGAAGGGCGTCGTCGATCGGACGCAGGCGTACGCGCCAGCCGACGTTCGACATTCGTGCGTAGGGAAGATCCGCATCCGGAAGATGCGTCGAACGCGCTCCTTTGAAGGCCTGGCGGAAATCGTCCGCGTTCGTCAGCGAGGTGAGGTCGATGTCGTCTTCCATCGCCAGTGGAAGATCTCGCATCGCCGGCACCTCCGGAAAGGCGCTGTCGCGCATCAGCCACCACAATCCGGGACCAGGCGGAACATCGAATAGCTGATTGACGACCGGATCGCCTTCCCATCCCTCCCACGCCACTTCGTTGAAGATGCGGTATGGCAGTGACGCGTCGACGGCCGCGAGGACCTGCGGCGGATCGAAGAATTCGCGTCGCGCGCGCGGAACAGCGTTGAGAGTGCCGTACCAGAGATCGGCTGCGAGGAGTACGACGCCCGCGATCGCAATCGCATTCGAGCGCCTTGTCCGCATCAGCCACAGCCACGCCGCGACGATCGCGGCGCGGATGCAGTTGATGACGAAGTAACGCCGATCGTCAAAATTGAGAAGCAGCGCGATCGAGATGAGCAGCCAGACGATCGCCAGGCTGAACGTCCATCGAATGACGCGACGGTCGCCAGCCAGGAGCCGATCGAACACGATCGCGCCCCAGACGGACATCGCGAATGCCGCGGTGAGGAGGAACTTCTCCGGGAAACGGACGGCGGAGAAGAGTCGCGTGTCGTAGAGGATTCGCAGCAGCGGCGTGTGGTCGCCCATCGCCACGATCACGCCCGCCGCGGTCGTGCCGAGGAAAAGCCAGCGCCCGCGCACTCCCGCGAAAACGCCGGCGATCGCCAGCAGCACGATGAGGAGGCCGGCGTAAATCTCCGTCAGATATGCGTCGGCGCGAAATGGATAGATCGTCGTGATCAGCGCGCTCCCATTCGCGGCAGCGACGTGGCGCAGTACGCCAGGCAGAATCAGCTCGACCAATCGTACCGGCGGCGTGCTCCAGTTCGCGACGACGCGAAAGTCGAACGTTTTCGTGCGGACGGTGTCGCGGACGAAATCGATGGCCGGCAGCAGTTGCACGGCGGCGAGGAGCAAGGACGCCGCGATGGCCATGCCGAGGGCGGCAAGGATCGGTTTCGCTCCATCCGCCCTGCGCAAAATTCGCAGGAGCGAATAACCGCCGATGATCGCCCACGTCTGCATCGCCACTGTCGGCTCGCCGAGAATCCACTGCATCGCCAGAACCGCAGCGAGCGGCAGCAGTCGCGCGGCCGTTCGCGATTCGAAAAAGCGCATCAGCAGCCAGAGCGCGAGCGGCAGCCACGAAATTGAGAAGAGGATCGGCAGCTTCGACGACAGCGAGACGTAGCTTCCACAGAAAACGAAGGCGATGCTGCCGAAGATCGCCGCGGCGATCGAGATGCCGAGGCGGCGCAGCAGGAGGAACATGCCGGTGATCGCGATGGCGAAGTGCAGCAGGATGTGAAGCTGCACGCCGAAGTGAAACGGGAGCACGTACACGAGCCACTGCGGCGGATAAAAAAGCTCGTAGGCCGGATTGGCCGCGAGCGGCGCGCCGCCGGAGTAGAGCGGGTTCCAATACGGAAATTCGCCGCTGCGCACGGCCTCGCGTACGACGTGCTTCATCGGATAGTGATAGACGCCGAGGTCGCTGACGTAGAAGCCGCGGCCGAGAAGGAGGATGTCGGCGTACGCAATCGCAATCAGCGCGAGCAACAGCGCGATTGCGGTGCGGTCGGTCCGAATCTTCATACCTGCAGCGCGTAGACGAGCAGTCCGGCCATCGCCACGCCGGCGATGGTCGCGGCGATGAGCGCGCCGCGCGTGCGCGCATGCACCTGCGGCAGGAGATCGCTCGCGCCGAGGTAGAGGAGGAAGCCGGCGAAGAACGAAAGTTGAAACGCGAGCAGCCGCGGCGCGATGTTCAACACGCCCGCGCAAAGCGCGCCGAGGACCGGCGCGCTGGCGTCGATGGCCAGCAGCGCGCCAGTGCGCCAGCGGCTGTTGCGCGTGGCCAGCATGAAGGTGACGGTGTTCAATCCATCGGCGAAATCGTGCGCGACGACGGCGAGGAGCACGATCAATCCGACCTGCGTCCCCGCTTTGAATCCGACGCCGATGGCCAGTCCGTCGAGGAAGCTGTGAAACGAGAGTCCGATCGCACCGACCAGTCCGACGTTGTGATGATGTCCCGGCGCGTCGTGCTGTTTTTCACCGTGGATGATGGTCAGTTTCTCGAGCAGAAAGATGGCCAGAAACCCGGCGATGACGGTGAACATCAGCGACCGGATATCAATCCCATGCTGCTGCGCCAGCGCCGCAACCTCGGGGATCAGATCGAGAAACGCGACGCCGATCAGCAGCCCCGAGGAGAAGGCCATGATGTAGAGGAGATAGCGCTGGTAGCGGAAGGCAAACGCCCCGCCGGCCAGGGTCATCGCGAATGCCGCGAGGGCGTAGAGCGCGCTCATGCGGCGGGCAGTCTAACGCGGTGTGTCATTGCGCTGGCTATTAGTGGTCAGTGGTCAGTGGTCAGTCGTGAGGCGCAGTGGTTAGTGTGACCATCGTTAGTGAGGGACTGGCCATGACGACCGAGGTCGGCTTCTCCAAACCACTGACCACCAGCCACTGACCACCCCGGATCATCGTCGACGGCGATCACCTGACGTGCAGCGGACGGAGGATCCGAGCGGGACATGGGACGACGGGCTGGAGTGAGAGACGATACATCCAATGAAATGCGATTACACACTGCGTTTGCGCCTAACGCAAAGCGTGTTCTACGCCGCGTAGACGCGCACGAGGAACACTGAGTCGTTCTTCTTCACGGTGGCGATCGACTCCTGGCCGCGAACGGGCGTGGTCACGCTGACCAGCTCCCACTCGTTCTGCCGCACAAACTCGCCGATCGCGTCATCCGGCGTTCCGGCTTCGATGAACGTCTGCTTGGTCTCTGCGTCGAACGAAGGGCGATGCGTGTATTCGTTCGTAAGCTGACGGCTCTCGATCGTAAATTGCAACATAGCCTCCCCTGCTTCGTGGTCAACCGCTTCAGATTTTTCGTCTGATGAAAAGCAATCCCTTTGCCAGACCGGTGGAGTTCTTGCACGGTGGATTCCGGCCGGCCTACTGTTCACGATCCTCGGAATCGCGATTTTCGCCGCGTGGCTAGGGGAAGCAGAGCGCCGCGTCGCACTCGGCACAAGTGACGCACTGCGAAAGGAACGACCATGAAACGACTTCTGGTTCTGATTTTGCTCCTCGCTGCCTGCAAGCGCCCTGAGGCCGCGGCGCCCGTTGTTGGCGATGTCAACCGAGGGAAGCAACTCATCGAGCAGTACGGCTGCAACTCCTGCCACATCGTCCCCGGAATCGATGGAGCGAAAGGAATGGTCGGCCCGTCGCTCGAGCACGTCGCATCTCGCCAGATCATCGCCGCCAAGCTCCAGAACTCGCAGCCGAACATGACGGCGTATATCCAGAATCCACAGATGACGAATCCCGACAACGCGATGCCGAACCTCGGCGTGAAATCGGATCAGGCGCGCGACATCGTTGCGTATCTCTACACGTTGAAATGAAGGCGTTCGTCTTCGTCGTACTCGCCGCGTTGCCGATGCAGGCCGCGAGACTCTTCGTCACGAGCGAGCGCGCCGGCACCGTGACGATGATCGATGGCTCCACGATCAAAACCGTCCCAGTCGGCACACGCCCGCGCGGAATCGTCCTCAGTCCCGACGGCAAACGGCTCTACGTAGCGGTCAGCCACTTCCGCGGACAGTTTTCGAAGACGGCGGACGGAGTGGTCGCACTCGATCCGCGAACGCTGACGGTCATCCGCCGCTACAAAGCGGGAACCGATCCCGAGGGCATCGCCATCACGCCCGACGGCAAGCGGTTCTGCGTCGCGAACGAAGATGCAGGAACCGCATCGATCGTCGACATCGGAAGCGGAAGGAACGTCTCGCTCGTCACGGGAACGGAACCCGAGGGAGTCGCGGCGAGTGATGACGGAACGCTGATCTACGTTACGGCGGAAACGAGCAACACCGTCACGGTCATCGATCCGAAGAACAACGCAGTCACGGCGAACATCTTCGTCGACGCCCGCCCGCGCGCTGCCGTCTTCGCGCGCGACGGCGTGCGCGCGTATGTCAGTTCCGAAGTGGGCGGCAGTATCAACGTCATCGATGTGAAGAAGAACCGCGCTGTTGCGCACATCAAGCTGCGGCCGGCCGATCATCCGGTCGGCGTCGTCCTCTCGCCGGACGGCAAGCGTCTCTATGCGGCGACTGGCCGCGGCAACGCCGTCGCGGTCATCGACACGGCCACGAATCGCGCCGTGCAATACATCGCGGTCGGAAACCGCCCGTGGGGCATCAACCTCACGCGCGATGGCCGCACGCTCTATACCGCGAATGGATTGTCGAACGACGTATCGGTGATCGATACGGCGTCCGGCCGTGTCACCGCCACGATCAAAGTGCCGGACGGGCCGTGGGGAATCGCGGTCGCTCGGTAGTTGAACAGCCGGGCTGGCGTCTCGCCGGCTGGCCCGGCTGCGTCCTCGCTGCCGAATGGGAGGCTTGCACGGGTGTCTCGTTACCAGCGAAATTCGAGGGGTTGGTCAGGTCGGCAGCGAGACGCAGCCGGGCCAGCCGGCGAGACGCCAGCGCTCCGTGACGAAGATCGCCGTCGCGCCGTAGCTATCCCCACATCCCCGACTTCGCCAGCTTCTGAATCTTCTTCAGGATGCGGTCCTTTTTGAAGCCGCGAACGTGGTCGATGTACAGACCGCCGTTGAGGTGATCGATTTCGTGGCAGAGCGCGCGGGCCATCAGTCCTTCGCCGCGAAGCTCGCGCTGCTGTCCGTTGCGGTCGGTGAAGCGGACCTTCACGCGCTCCGGCCGCGTGACGTTTTCGACGAAGTCCGGAATCGAGAGGCAACCCTCTTCCTCCGTGATCTGCCCTTCCATTTCCACCAACTCGGGATTGATGAAGATGTGCAGGTTGCCCGGCTTCTTGCCGACGCTCAGATCGATCACCGCCAGCCGTTTGGAGACGCCGACCTGGTTCGCGGCCAACCCGACTCCGGGCGCGGCATACATGGTGTCGACCATGTCGTCGATCAACTTCTGCAGCGCAGCGTCGATGTCGACGACCGGTTGCGTCGGATTGCGTAGAACGGGATCGCCGTATTTGACGATGGGAAGAACGGACAAGGTTGTGACTCCTGCGCGTGGACTGGAAGTGGATTAGTAGATTAGTAGATTCGGACGCGTGCTTTCGGTCCTGCTCCGAATCTACTCATCGACTAATCCACTAATCTACTTTCTCTTCAAACTCTCGATCATCGCCTCGACCGTGTGCTCGGCGCGGCGTTGATAAAAGTCGTTGAGGACGTTGCGGATTCCGGGATACGTCGCCAGCGCGTTGTCGAGTTTTTCCTTGTCGAGACGGAGCAGTTCGGTGCGCTGCGACGCGGTGATCGTGGCGGTGCGCGGCTTGCCGGTGAGCATGCTCACTTCGCCGAAGAAATCGCCCTCGCCGAGGCGCGCGAGATAAAGCGTGGAGCCTCCGGCGCCGTTCGTGAACACCTTCACCTCGCCGCTGGCGATGATGTACATCGACGCGCCGGGCTGCCCTTCGCTGATGATGACGCTCCCCTCGTCGTGCGACTCCAACTCCATCTCGCGCACCAGCGCGTCGCGCTCTTCGTCGTTCAGCACTTCGAACAGCGGCGACTTCGGCACAGGACGCGTGAACAGCGGATCGCTCTTCCCCGCCGTCGCTTCCTGCGGCGCCGGAGCAGCGATCTGCCCGCGCAGTTTCTCCGCCTTCTTGCCGACGGCGATGGCCTGCACAGTCAGCCCGTTGTCTTCGTAGTACTTCGCCGTGTGGTCGTACTGCGCGATGGCCTCTTCGTGCTGGCCGGCGCCGGCGAGTGCATCGGCGTACTGCAGACGGATGCGTGGATTGGACTGGTACTTGTCGAGATCGCGTTTGAGGAGCGGAACGGCGCGCGCATAGTCGCGCCGCGCGAGAAGCGATGCCCCGCTTTCGGTTTCGTCAGCCATGGAGTGGGATTGTATCGGGTGTGGGGGGTTGGGGGTGGGGAGTGGTTAGTGGAAATCGCGACTCAGCGACTGCCACTCCCCACTCCCGACTCCCCGATCAGTACTTCACGCGCTTGAGCTCGAGCTTCGACGACGACGCCGCGGTCGAGTACGGATAGCGGCGGATCACTTCATCGAAGGTCTTCCGCGCCATGCCGAGGTCGCCGGTTTTTTCGAAGGTCAGTCCGATCTTGAACATGGCGTCGGGCGCTTTGTTCTGTTCGGGATACTCCTTCGTCACGCGCTCGTAGGCGCGCATCGCGTTCGTGAAATCGGAGGCGGCGTAGTACGTCTCGCCAATCCAGTAGAGCGCGTTGTCGGCAAGCTCGCCGGAGGGATCGGCATCGAAGACCTGCTGGAGTGCGGCGCGCGCGTCGGCCATGCGTCCTTTGCCGAAGAGGATGAGCGCGCCGCGATAGCTGTCGGCGATCGCGGCGTTCTGTAGTGGTCCGCTCACCGGTGTCGACGTCGCGCGAGTTGGAGCTGGCGCCGGCTCCAACGCCGGACGCGGCGCAGGTTCGACGACTCGCGGCGGCGTTTGCACCGCGACCCGCGTCTCGGCTTGCGGCGCTGCTTCGAGCCGGGCGATGCGCGCGTTGAGCACATCGATCCGTTCCAGCAGTTCCGTCATCGACGTCTGCATCTCCGCGAGACGCGCATCCGAGGCAGCATTCGTCGCCGACGAAATCTCCGGCGGCGGTACCAGCGACGGCACGTCGTTCTCGTCGGTCTTCTTCGTGGCGCAAGCCGTCACGAAGAGCAGGAGAACGATGGCTGCTCCGTACTTTTTCATGCTGTCTTCATCGTCCCGAGTTTCTGTTTCGCCTTGCTCGCGTAGGGACTCTGCGGAAACTCCGTCACGACGCGGTCGAAGTAAAGCCGCGCCTCGGCCGTCCGTCCGAGTCCCGACAACGCCGTGCGCAGGTCGAAGAAGACACTGTCGCGCTCGCGGTAGTTCGGATACAGCTCAACGATTCCATTCAGCCGCTGCACGGCCGCGTTGTAGCTGCGCCGCTTGATGTAGTAGCGGGCGATGATCTGATCGTGCTTCGCCAGACGGTCGAGCACATCCTGATACCGCTTGTCGATCTCCGGACGGAGCGCGCTGCGCGGATAGGTCTTCAGCACGTCGTTGAACTTGTCCAGCGCCTCGCGCGTCTTCTGCTGATCGCGGTCAGGGCGCTCCATCTGCTTGAACGAGCACATGGCGATCTGCAGCATCGCGTAGTCGGCGCGGTCGCTGCCGGGATAGCGGTTGATGAAATCGCGGTACTTGTACTGCGCCTCGACGAGATTCACCGCGTCGCCCTGCTCGTAGTACGCGTCCGCGACGCGGAGCAACGCGCGCCGGCCGAGGGGATCGTTCGGGTACGTCTCGTAGACGTGGGAGTAGTACTGGCGCGCCTTCGCGTACTTCTTCTTCGCGAACTGATCCTCGCCGAGCTGGAAGACCTGTTCTTTACTCATCTTCATCAGCGATGGATCGAAACTCGTGCGCAGCGACGAGCGCGTGGCGCTGCTGCTGCCCGCGGCGTCTGACTTGCCGCGGAACGTATGCCGGCAGCCGGCAAGCGCGATCGCGAGCACCGCGATCAGGGTCAATGTCTTTTTCAAAATTCCTCCGGTGAAGCAGTGGACTAGTAGGTTAGTGGATTTAGTGGATTAGGACGCGTGGTGTCCACTCATCTACTGATCGCAACCCGCTGATCTGCCTCATCCACTGATCTACTAATCCACTCATCTACTAGTCGACTAATCCACTACGTTTTCATCACAACGCTACTTCGGATCGCTTCCATTGCCGCTTTGCGGTCGGGCTGTCCGAAGACGGCCGATCCGGCCACGAGGATGCGCGCGCCGGCCGCAACTACCAGCGGCGCCGTGGCCGCGTCGATGCCGCCGTCGACTTCGATGTCGACCGCGCCCCCCCCCTCTCTGATCATCTGCGCTATATGACGGATCTTGCCCACAACAGGTTCGATGAACTTCTGTCCGCCGAAGCCGGGGTTGACCGTCATCACCAGCACAAAGTCGCAGAACTCGATGGCCGTGGTCAGCGATTCCGCCGGCGTGGCGGGGTTGATGGCGATGCCCGCCTTCGCGCCGCCGTGGCGGATCATCTGCAACGCGCGCTGCAGATGTGGCTCGGCTTCCTGATGGATCGAGATCATGTCCGCGCCGGCTTCGATGAACGCGTCGATGTATCGCTGCGGCTCGGAAATCATCAGGTGACAGTCGAACGTCAGCTTCGTCTGCGCACGGCACGACTTCACGATGGCAGGACCGATGGTCAGGTTCGGAACGAAATGCCCGTCCATGACGTCGAGATGGACGAGGTCCGCGCCGCCGGCTTCGATGTCGCGTAGTTCGTCGCCGAGCCGCGAGAAATCAGCCGAGAGGAGCGACGGCGCGATCTGAACTTTCGTCATTGAGTAGTGGTGGCCGCGACCGCCGCGGGACCTTCGATGATGCCGCCCTCGGCCTGACGGCTAACGACGACCGTGATCGGGTCGCGGCCGCTGACCGGCGCGCCGCGCAGCGGAAACTGGCGAATGATAATGCCGTCGGCAATGCCCGGATACGACTCGAACTTCACGTTCGAGACGGCCAGCCCGCGGCTTTCCAGCGCAGGCCGGACGGTGTCGAGCGGGCGATCGATCAGGTCAGGCATCACGTACGGCAACGGAGGCAGTTGTTCGCCGACGAGCAGCGAGATCTCCTTCTGCGCCGCGACGACCGTCCCCTTCGGTGGCTCCTCGGAGATGATCCCCTGCTGCAGCGCACTCTCAACGCGCGCCACGCTGCCGAGCTTCAGGTTCTGCTGGCTGAGCCGGAGCAACGCCGTGCGCGCTGACTGGCCGTTGAGATCGGGCACCTGCAGAACCAGCGGTCCGGCGCTCAGCTCGACGTGAATGTCCGTGCCGCGCTTGACGAGATTCGTCGCACCGGGCGTTCGGTTCTGCCAGACCACGTTGCCGGTGGCGATCTTGTCCGAATTGCGCGTGCCCGCATCGACGACGAGACTGACGCCGAGGTCCGAGCAGATTGCCTTGGCGTTGGCGAGAGGGCGCCCAATCAGATTCGGCGTCGAAACCGATCGCCCTCGTATGAAAAAGTTGAAGCAGACGTAGGTGCTGACGCCGAAGACGAGGACGACGAGCGCGGCGAAGAGGATGTTGTCCAGCCAGCCGCGTTTGTTTGTCTCACTCATCGTTGTTCTAGCCGGTCGCTCGTCGGAGGATCGATTTTGTTCTCAGCGTCGTCCTGCTTGCGGGCGATGGGATGGGCCACGACGCCCGGAATGAGGGTTTCTTTCCAGACGGTTTCGACGCGCTCGGCGAAGATGAAATTCAGACCTTTCTTCACTTCCTCCGGCACCTCGGTGAGATCCTTGCGATTCCCTTCCGGCAGCACCACGGTCTTGATGTTCGCCCGTTGCGCCGCCATCACCTTTTCTTTGACTCCGCCGACGGAGAGCACTTTACCGCGAAGGGTGATCTCGCCGGTCATGGCCACGTCGTGTCGCACCGGGCGGTCTCCCATCACCGAGGCGATGCAAGTGGCGATGGCGACGCCAGCGGAAGGTCCATCTTTCGGAATCGCGCCGGCCGGGAAATGGATGTGGATATCGTTCTCGGTGAACTTCTTGTCGTCGATATCGAGGTCCTTCGCCTTCGACCGCACGTACGAATACGCGGCGGTGACCGACTCGCGCATGACGTCGCCGAGCTGACCGGTGACGGTGGTGCGTCCGCTGCCCGCCATGCGCGTGGCCTCGATGAACATGATCTCGCCGCCGAACTGCGTCCACGCCAATCCCGTCGTGACGCCGACCTCGGGATGCCGCTCCGCAAATTCGTGCTCGTACGACGGCAGGCCGAGGTATGCCTCGATCTCGGGAGTCTCCACCGTGTAGGAAGCCTCTTCCGATCCGCTGGCCACTTTGCGGGCGATCTTCCGAAGAATCGTGGCCAGCTTGCGCTCCAGGTTGCGCACACCCGCCTCGGCGGTGTAGTCGCGGATGACCATCAGCAGCGCGTCATCATTGAACGTCACGTGAGAGGCAGTGAGGCCGTGATTTTCGAGCAGCTCCGGGATCAGATGCTTCTTCGCGATCTCCAGCTTCTCCCGCTCCGTGTAGCCGGAGAGCCGGATCACTTCCATCCGATCGCGCAACGGGCTCGGAATCGTGTCGAGCATGTTCGCTGTGCTGATGAAGAGCGTGTGCGAGAGATCGAACGGAATCTCGAGGTAGCGGTCGACGAAGGCGACGTTCTGCTTCGGATCCATCACCTCGAGAAGTGCCGAAGCGGGATCGCCGCGGTAGTCCTTCCCGATCTTGTCGATCTCGTCGATCATGATCAGCGGGTTGTTGACGCCGACCTGGATGTAACTCTGGATCAACTTCCCGGGCATCGCGCCGATATAGGTCTTGCGATGCCCGCGGATTTCCGATTCGTCGGTGACGCCGCCGACGGCCATGCGCACGAACTTGCGCCCGAGCGCGTCCGCGATGGCCGCGCCGAGCGAGGTCTTGCCGACGCCGGGCGGTCCGACGAAGCAGAGGATCGGACCTTTCAGATCGCCCTTGAGCTTGAGCACGGCCAGAAACTCCAACACGCGCTCTTTGACCTTCTCCAACCCGTGATGGCGCTCTTCGAGAATCTCCTCGGCGCGCACGAGGTCGAGCCGGTCCTCAGTCTTCTCCGCCCACGGAATCTGAAAAACGGTATCGAGATGACCCTTGATGACGGAGTAGTCGCTCGATGAGGGCGACAGTTGCCCGAACCGGTTCACCTCGCGCCGCAGCGTCTGTTTGTGCTCCTCGGCGATCGGAAGCGTTTCGACCCGATCGCGATACGTATCGGCTTCGCGCTCCGAGCTGTTCGTGTCGCCCAACTCGTCCTGAATGACGCGAAGCTGTTCGCGAAGATACGTCTCACGTTCGCGGCGATCGATCGAGGTCTGAATTGTGCGCTGCAGTTCCTTGTCGAAGGTGGCCTTGCCGAGGTCGCGCTGAATCCAGTCGATGAGCAGTTCGAGACGCTCGACAGGGTTGACGGTTTCGAGCAGCAACTGCTTCTCTTCGAGTGGAAAGTTGACGAACGAGGAGAGCAGGTCGGCGAAGGTATCCGGCCCCTCGCTCATGTTCATCCGCAGAATGTTCAGCAGTTCGTTCGAATACTTGGAATCGCTCTCGACCAGCTTCTCGAAGAGCGACATGGCCTTGTTCATGAGGTTTTCGGTCTTGACGCTCTTCGGAATCGAGCGCGGCGCGATCTCGCGCAGCATCCCTTCGAAGTACGGCTCGGTCTGCAGCATCTGCACGAGCTCGACGCGCCGCCGTCCCTGCAAAAAGACCTGGTAACGATCGGATGACAGCGGAAGGCGCTGCACGATCGCGGCGAGCACACCGATCGGCGAAAGATCCTCGGCGCGCGGATTTTCTTTGTCGCCGCTCTTCTGGCAGAACGCGGCGATCAGGTTCTGGTCGTCGCCGAGGCTCTTGAGCAGCCGCACGTTGCGATCGATGCCGACCTGCAGCGAGAGCACGCCGTTCGGGAAGAGAACCGACGAGACGAGCGGGATGATCGGGAGGCTCTTCGGGACGTCCTCGTCCATCCACTCGGATGCGCTGGGATTCGGCGGCTTTCGGTTGATGGTGGCCATTTGGAGTTCACGGGGGTGAGCTACACTTCCGTGCTCATCCTCACCGGCACGCGAATTGTAGGAAAAAGACAGACAGGTTGATCAATCATTTCTGAGACTACTGCAAACTCGATGAACGATACGGCCACGGTGCAGATCCTCGCGGATCCAACCATCAAGCGAGCCGATCTGCACTGCCACAGCCGTTATTCGGTGTTCAAGTACTTCCGCCGCGCGAACACACGCGACTGCTACAACAACCCCGAGGACGTCTACCGCATCGCCAAGGAGCGGGGGATGTCGTACGTGACGCTCACCGATCACGACTCGATCGACGGCGCACTGTACCTTCTCAACAAGTACCCCGACATGACCGATTTCTTCATCGGAGAAGAGGTCGAGACGTTTTTTCCCGAGACCGGCCAGCGTATCCACGTCGGCGTCTGGGGCTTGAACGAAGCGCAGCATCGCGAGATCCAGCGGCTGCGTCCGAACATCCGCGAGATGGTGCCGTACATGAAATCGCAGCGGATGATTTTCGGGGTCAACCACCTCTTCCAGAACTATCGGATGAAAAACGTGGCCGCGCACTACATCGCCGAGCTCCTGGAGATGTTCGACATCTTCGAGGCGATGAACGGCGCGATGGCGTCGTTCCACAACAAGATGGTGCAGCAGCTCGTGACCACCGTGGAGAAGGGCGGCCGGCACGCCTCGATGATCGGCGGCTCGGACGCGCACACGCTCAAGCACGTTGCCAAGGTACACACGGTCTCGAAAGGCGAGACGACGACGGAGTTTCTGGAGAACATCCGCAGCGGCGACTGCTTCGCCTGGGGCAGCGAGATGCGCTTCCGCGAGCTGATCGCCGACATCTACCTGTTGACCATCGCCTACAACGGCCAGGCCCGCGCCGACCTGATGTCGCAGGACTACAGCGTGGCCGACAAAACGATGCAGCTCGCGGGACGCCTGGCCTCGATCCCCGCCGCCATCTCCGGCTTACCGGCCGCAATCACGTCGCTCAACTATCTCAAACAGATCGTGGTGACGAAAGGGATCTCGATGCGGTTCGAGAAGCTCGTCGAGAAAATCCAGCCTGGGCTGAAGTAGGTTTCAGGGCCGCGAGTTCTGGCAGTTTCTTGGTGAACAGACGTATCGCGCCAGCGACGTCTGCTCTGGTACCACCGCGGAAAACCTCCAATACCGACCCGCGGCGGCGCGAGCGGCGGATAGTCGACATCGCTGCGGCGCTGTAATGGCTCCACGCAAGAGGCAGAAGACGTCAGACAGAACTGTTTGATTGTCAGCGACATACGCGTGGCCGAGAAGGCTTGTGTCGACCGCAGAGACGTCGATGGTGTCGACTCCGGCAACGATCGTGATGTTTTTCCCTGCTTCGCCGGCACGCGGGGACTGATGAAGCCTCTTAGAAGCGTTAAGTGCTTTGTCGCGGGAAGAGGCATACAAGGTGACGTGGCTGGACAGCCTGAGAAGCGCCGGCGCAAGGTCACGCTTGAAAACATCGGCGTCAATATCCGGCGCAGCCAAAACGACTTGGCTAAACTTAGCGCGCGTTTCAGGCGTCGCCAACCTGGCCAACGCCTGCGCCATGACCCTGTTCCCCATGCTGTGAGCAACTACGTGGATCGCGCGAGCTCCGGTCCGTTGTGCCAAATCGTTCAGAAATGCTGCGAGATGCGGCACCGTCCAATCGACGGTGCCTTCGTCTGCGCTGTAGTCAGCGAGCGCTCCGCCGGAGGGCCAGCTATAGGCAATCGCTGCTCCGTCAAAGCCGAGGTCATATTTTATCTGGGCCGTGCGCCGCACGGCGTCAGCGAATGTGTTCTTGTATCCATGAATGAATATAAATACTTCTCCACGATCGGAGGCGGCGATACTGCCGCCCAGCTTAGCGTAGAAGTCAGAGGCTCGTTGAGGCTGCACAGCGAGAAGTACGACATGCTTTTTCGGATCCTCACGACGCTCGAACCTCCAGATCGACGGCTCTTCAAGCTCCCCCAAACGGTGTTCCCTTGGAATGCTCACACGCGCAATGCCAAGCCGCAACTGCTCATTTCCGCGCGCACTACCGAAGAGACGGGCCGGAGCGGTCTCTCCGCTGTACGCGCGGTCGGTAGCGTAGTAAACGTTGACAACTGCGTAGTCTTTGCCGGGCGCGACGTCGACGGGGCCGTGTTTATGGTTCCTGTGAGGCGTGCGTGTCGTCCCGCTGGTGGTGGTTGCGGGTGGAGGTGGAGGTGACGGCGGCGCCGACAGTGGGGGCGGTTCCGGACGTGGCACAGGAGGTGGCAGAGGTGGAAGGGGCGGCGGCGGTAGCTGATCTGAGGGGATTGGGGGGGGAGGCGGCAGTAATTCCGGATTCGATGTTTCTTGCAACCGGAGCGTAATTCTTTCGGTTCTACCAACGGCGACGTCCACCGACCTGTTCGTGACGGCGAAACCCGCCATTTCTGCTCGGAGCATCGCCTGGCCAGGAGGAAGGGTCAGCCTAGCAATGCCGTCGGCATCGGTGACTGTTTTTACCATGCGCCCGGCAGCGATGGCGGCAATTACGGTCACGCCTGGAAGCGGACGACCGGAAGTGTCGACGACAGCGACGGCGAGCGTTACACGGACTTGCGCCGATGCCGTGGTGCAGCAAAGAATAAGGACGAACCATCTAGAAACTTTACGCATGTAAAGCTAGACGGCCACGAATCCAATTTTTCTTTAGAAGTTGACGGCCAACCCGCCGATGTACCGGCGCGTGCTGCCGTCGGCGTCGAGGGCATCCAAGAGGATGCGCGAGTTCTCGGAGCGGGCCAGCTCGATGCCGAGGAGGACTTTGAGATCAAGCGGGAGATGAAGCGACTGCGCGAGACGGACGTCGACGCGATGCGTGCGATATGCGTCGCCACCGTTCGGCTGCGGCTGTTGAATCTGGCGGTAGGAGACGGCCACCGTGGTGCGCGTCGGCGAGAAGGTCGATTCGACGTCGCCCGCAACGTACAGTTTGTCGGTGCCGTGCGCGTTGACCGATGTGTGGCCCGGCGTGGCCGTGCCGGCCATCGAGGAAACGTCGAGCAGGAATCGGCTGCCGAGCTCTTTGCGGAAGGCGACACGAACATCGCGGCGAATGTCGCCCGCGTCGATGTAGAGGCCGTCCCAGAAATGTTCGAGCCCGTCGGTGAAGACGATGCGCAGAGGCGTGTCGGCGGCGCTGACGCTGCCGACGACGCTGAAATGCTCGCGGGCCGTGTCGCCCGAGACGATGCCCGCCGAGTACGAGTAATGCGGCAGAAGGCGCGAGTCATCACTCCAGACGATCACGCTCGGCAGCGTGTTCTGGTGCATCGCATCGACGACTTTGTACATCCCGGAGACGACGAGCGCCGTGTCTTTGCCGATCTTGATTTCCGCACCGGTGCGCGGCGCCCACTCGGTGCCGTAGAGGCCAACGCGGCTGGACATCCCGTAATCGATGGTGAAGGCGGGGACGATTTCGAACTTCGCGTTCGCGGTGAGATCCGCGGTTCGAAGCGTCGGTCCGGTCGTGATGCCGGGCGTGCTGCGCAGGCTTTCCTGCGTCACGCGCAACGACACGCCGACTTCGTTGCGGCGCGTCTGAATCACGTTCGTGTCGCCGGCGACCTCGATGAGGTCCGAGCCGGGTGTCGCGGCAAAGAGGTTTTGCTGCGCGAGGTAACGAACCTGCACGCGCGAGCCGCCGTGCTCCCATTCGAAGTTGTGCGAACGGATATCGGCCTGATGTGAATCGTCAGGAACGTCATCGCGATAGCGCCACCAGGAACGGGTCGAGGCGAGCTTGTACGAATCGGTCGGCGAAGAGCGCAACTCGATCTGCGCCGCACTCGCTTGTGCAACAGGAGCTCCGAACGAGTAACTGTCCGTCTGGTCCTCGACCCGATGCAGGTTGCCGCGGAAGCCCAGCTGCCAGTTGTCGCCGATGCGGCTTTGCAGTCCAAGAGCGGTCTGCGCGAAGGCGGGACCGGAGGCGGAGGTCGGCCCGGACGACATTCCGGTCATCGACATCATGTCGCCGCGGAAGCGTGGCGTTGCGTACGCTTCGGTGGCCACCGGACCGATCGGATCGGGCGGCGGCGTCATGACCATGTCGATCTCGCGCAGGATGTCGGGCGGAAGCGAGCCGCGGATTTCCCACATCTGCTGATTGGTGCCGCGCGCCTGTTTCTCGGCCTCCATCCTCAGCTTGAGACGATGATCTTTCTTCGTCGGGACGATCGTCTCGATGGCCGGCGCGAAGCCGTACTTCATCGCCACGATCTTGTAGACGCCGGCGGGCAGCTGCGGCAGCGAAAACGATCCGTCGCTGGCGCTGAAGGTCTGGATCGCGTCAAGACTGTTCAGATTGAGCGCGATGACGAGCGCGTTGCCGACAGGACGCGTGGAGCTGGTGACGTTGCCAAGGACTTGCAGAAACGCGGGAAGCGGAACCTCGGAATGCGCAGGGACAGCGAGGATGACGATGGCGGTAGTCGCAATCGCAATCGCACGCAGTCGGCGCATAGGCTTCCCTCCTTCGTTACCCGGCAAGCGAGTCTAAGGAGTCGTTTGCCGCGAGTCAAATGGGGGAACGTGAGGTTTCGGTGAGGAAGTTCCTTGGGTGGGGAGTCGGGGGTCGGGAGTCGGGGGTCGGAGGTCGGAGGTCGGGTGCCGGATACTGTTACTGATTTGTCGCCCGAGGTACACTGACGCCCCCACACAGCGCTGCTGCGCTCGCATCTTCTCTCTGCCGTCAACGCCACACGACCGCGATGAGCGAAAGTATCTACGAACGATTGGACGCTTGGAAAAAAGCTATGCGCCTTGCTACCGCCACCTATGCAGCAATGCAATCATTTCCACGTCATGAGCTGTATGGGCTTACCGCGCAAATGCGCCGTGCCGCGATATCGGTACCGTCCAACATCGCCGAAGGCCGAGGGCGCGACACAAAGCGGGACTTTCGACAATTCGTCATTCGAGCACGCGCATCCGCGTTCGAGTTGCGGACTCAGATCACGATAGCGGAATCGCTGAACTACTTTTCTAGAGAAGAGGCGAAGCACCTGATCGAGCAATCCGACGACGTTCTTCTGGTGATCAACGGCCTGATTCGCCACCTCACGAGGAGCGTCACTGGGTTCCGGGGGCCTTTTCGACTCCCGACCCCCGACTCCCGTTCTACCCTTTGACGCGATGCACGCGCA
Organism: Thermoanaerobaculia bacterium; assembly: GCA_035996815.1. GTDB lineage: Bacteria > Acidobacteriota > Thermoanaerobaculia > Gp7-AA8 > Gp7-AA8 > JADGNZ01. The sequence continues at coordinate 85,734 of DASYJF010000040.1, forward strand.
GCAGATTTGTTTTCGCGCGCTGATAGATCGGCGATCCCATCAGTATGACCAGGCGATCCCCCGGAACGACGATGTCGCGGCTGAGCAGGAACTCGTCGACGCGATCGACGATCTGCTCGTGATATTCGCCGACGTCGCGGAGGACGAACGGCTGCACGCCCCAGAGAATGTTCATCCGCCGCGCGACCCAGGTCGAAGGCGTCAGCGCGATGATCGGCTGCTTCGGACGGAACTTCGACATCAGCCGCGCCGCGAATCCGGTCTGCGTGAAAACGATGATGAACTTCGCATCCATCTGCTGCGCGGCGTAGTTTGCGGCACCGGCCAGCGCGTCGGTGAACTCGTCGATCTCCGAGGAAACGCGGTACGGTTCGCGGCTGCCGGCGACCTGAAACTCGCGGTTCTGTTCGGCGGCCATGATGATGCGGGCCATCATCTGCACCGCTTCGACGGGATACATGCCGGACGCGGTTTCCGCCGACAGCATCACCGCATCGGAGCCGTCGAAGATCGCGTTAGCCACATCCGAGGCTTCGGCGCGCGTTGGGCGCGAATTCGTCGTCATCGACTCCAGCATCTGTGTCGCCGTAATCGCGAAGCGGCCCCAAATCGCGGCCCTGTGCAGAACCTGCTTTTGCACGATCGGCACGGCCTCGGGCGGAAGTTCGACGCCGAGGTCGCCGCGGGCGACCATCACGCCGTCGCTGACGTCGAGGATGTCTTCGAGCGCGTCGATGGCCTGCGATTTTTCGAGCTTGGCGACAACATTGATCTCATCTCCGCCGAGGCCGTGAAGAAGAGAGCGCAGCTCGACGATGTCGCCGCGGCGGCGGATAAAGGACGCGGCGATGTAGTCGAGGCCATTCGCGACGGCGAAAGCAACATCCTCGCGATCCTTCTCCGTGATGGCCGGAATCGTCAGTTCCGTATCGGGGAAGTTCATCCCCTTCTTCGACGAGATCGGCCCGCCGTGAATGACGCGCGTCAGGACTTTCGCGCCATCGACCGCGGCAACGACGAGCTCGACCAGCCCATCATTAATGAGGATGCGTTGCCCGAGTTGCACTTCCCGAGGCAGCGGCGTGAAGGGCGTAGAGACGATCGACGCGTTGCCCATCAACGCCTCGGTCGTGATCGTCAGCATCTGTCCCGTCTTCAGGTGAATGACGCCATCGACCTCACCGATGCGCAGCTTCGGCCCCTGGATGTCGGCGAGGATCGGGATGTACTTCCCGTTATCCATCGAAACACGCCGGATGATCTCGATGAGCCGTACGCGATCGGACGGCGTTCCGTGCGAGAAGTTCATCCGAAACACATCGACGCCCGTGGTCCGCAGGCGAAGGATGAGATCTGCGGACGCGCACGCGGGGCCGTGCGTTGCGATGATTTTGGTTCGGCGCATCAGCGTTTTCGATATATCACGGGGATTTGGGGGGGGGGGGTGGGGGGTGGGGTGTGGGGAGGTGAATCAACAGCTTCCGTGAGATGCCGAATGAGACCATTCAAGAGGCGAACGACCGCTTCGGAGTGTTTCGTCAGCCGAACGAGATCATCGCTCGTCGCGTAGTGCAGAGCATCCGCAATGCTGATTTGAGTTTGTAACTCGTACAACGATCCGCGCGCTTGGACTGCGAATCGGCAAAAGTCGCGCTTCGAAGCGCGGCCTCGTCCCTCGGCAATGTTGCTCGGCACTGACACTGCCGCTCGTCGGAGTTGCGAGGTAAGTCCGTAAAGCTCGTGTTTTGGAAATGTCTGCGTGACTTTATAGGTGTCGATCGCTAGCTGCATAGATTCTTTCCACACCTCAAGCCGTCGATAGATGCTGTCGGTCATACTTTGGCTGGCGCGCGGAGAGCCGACGCAGAGGTGGGAGACGGTTAGTGTACCTCGGCCGCGGCTTCGCCGCAGCTGAGCTCCCACACCCCACCCCCAACTCCCCACCCCCTAAACGCTCGCAGTCAGCGCGGGTTGCAATGACCGGCCCACTACGCGCGCGATCGCATCGCACTCGCGGACGATCTGGGCGAAGGCTTCCGGCAGGATGGCTTGCGGACCGTCGGAGAGCGCTTCCTCCGGCTTGTGATGGACTTCGATCAGTACGCCGTCGGCGCCAGCCGCAATCGAGGCGCGCGACATCGGTGCGACTTTGTTGCGCTTGCCGGTGCCGTGACTCGGATCGACGAGGACCGGCAGATGGCTGATGCGCTTGATGGCCGGGATGATGGAGAGGTCGAGGGTGTTTCGCGTGTGGTCGGCAAACGTCCGCACACCGCGCTCGCACAGGATCACGTTGTAGTTGCCCTCGGCCATGATGTATTCGGCCGACAGCAAAAGCTCTTCGAGAGTGGCCGACATCCCGCGCTTCAGCAGTACCGGTTTCCGCGCGCGGCCGGCCATCTTCAGCAGCGAGAAGTTCTGCATGTTCCGCGCACCGATCTGGATGCAGTCGGCGTATTTGTCGACCAATAGCAGCGCCTCGTTGTCGATCGCCTCGGTGACGATGGGGAGATCGAACTCTTCCCGGACGCGCGCCAGAATTTCGAGTCCTTCCTCGCCGAGTCCCTGAAACGAGTACGGCGACGTGCGCGGCTTGTACGCGCCGCCGCGGAAGAGCTGCCCGCCGGCGTTCTTGATGCCCTCAGCAATTGCGCGGGCCTGATCGAGCGACTCGACCGCGCACGGACCACCGACGACGATGATTCCGTTGCCGCCGACGTCCACGCCACCAACATTGATGATGCTGTCATCCGGACGCGCTTCGCGGCTGACCAGCTTGTACGCGTGCGAGACACGAATGACTTCTTTGACGCCCGGATAGTTCTCGAGAACCTCGGGATCGGCTTTCCCCGGCTTGCCGGTGATTCCGATGGCAGTGCGGTTCGCGCCTGGGATGGCGTGAGCCTTGAGGCCCATGCGCTCAATGTGGCGGACGACGGCTTCGATTTGATCGGGCCGTGCACCGGCCTCCATGACGACGAGCATCGGGTCAGTATAATCGAGCGTTCTGAGGCGTCATTCCGGAGACACAGATGAAGAAATCGCTAATCCTCGCCGCACTTGCAGTCCTCACCGTCACGCAACTCGTCGCCGCGTCGTACTGGGTCGTGATGAAAGACGGCACGCGCTACGAGGCGCGCGCGAAGTGGACGATCGTCAACGGCAAGGCGACGATGACGCTGACGAATGGCAGCATCCTGGCGCTCGATCCGGCAGCGATCGATGTGGCGAAGTCGGAGGAGGTGACGCGGCTTGGCGGCGGCGAGCTCCTCGGCGTGGAGCAGAGACCGGCACAGACGTCAAAAGCATCTGAGATCGGAAGCGCGATCCGTCTCCGCAAGCTAACACCCTCGCAGCCCGCGCCGGCCGCGGCGCCGGTTGCCACCGAAACGGTACCGATCGCGCCAGGCACCGGCCTCGGGCCAAATGTGATCAGCAAATTCGAGCGCGGCTTTGAAGACATCGGCATCTTCGAACACAAAGTCATCTCGACCGGTCCGCACTCACTTCGCGCCGATCTCACGGCGGACAACGAGGAGAAAGTCTTCAACACGCTCACGGCCACGGCGTTCCTGATGATGCACAACGCCGGCGTGGCGGGCGTGCAGATCGATTCCGTCGATCTCTTCATGAAGACCACGACCTTTGGCGCCGCCGGGCGGTTTCACGTCACGCGCGAAGACGCGCAAGCGCTGGACTCGAAGACGATTACGCCGGCAAGCTACTTCGTGCTCAAAGTGCTTCTTTGATCGACAACGCGGTAGTGCGTGGCACAGACGCAAGAGCGCCTGTGCCCACAGTTGTCCAAATTAGCGGACGTGGTCTAACTAAATCCTTGCACCGTTGACGGGGCGTCCCGCACTGGGACGTGGCATCACACACCGTGTACCCCGGGCGTCACACACTGTGGGACGCGACGTCCCGCACCGTGTAACCCACTGTCTTACAGTGCGTTACGGCCCATTCAGTCCACCACCACTCCCTCCCGCCGCTCAACTCTCACTCTTCCGGACAGCAGAGGTCTGTGCCGCACCATCCTGCCGTAGCCCCCGGTCCGGCAGCGGCGGCAGGAGGAATGTGGCACCGACCGTCTGTGCCACACAATCCTTCGGTGGTGGAACCGACATTCACCTCACAACGTCGACGCTCGCCGCGCTTCCGTACACGGTCACGTAGCGAAAGTTGCGCGAGTCTTCGTCGAGGATGATCCGCTCCCCTGCCGCGAAAACGACCTGCTCGATGCTGCCTTCGACGGTGAACAGCTCGCGACGGTCGTTCGCGAAACGCACGGTGACATTGCGCGCTGAATTTGCGACATCGAGGATCGTGAGTCGCGCCCTACCGGAAACGGGACCAAAGTCATACGCGGTCGCATGCGTCTTGCGCGACACCGTAACCGCCGTTCCGCCGATGACGACAATCTCCGGCAATGCCGTCTCGAAGTCGAACCTTTCGCGCGGCACGATGGCTTCCTGCTCCGGCGCGAACGGTTTCGCGTCGCGCTGCACCAAATAGTTCCAGCGCCGCGCGGGTGGCCGTCCGAGGAGTTGCGGGCGCGCGAGCTCGTTTGACGGCGGATCGCGGAGCAGCAGATCGTCGCGCAAGCGGCGGACGATGTGCCAGTCCTTGCCAGTCACGACGAAATTGCCGAACTCCTGCGTCAGATCGATTGACGCGATCAGTCCACCGACGCCGTTCGCGCTTCGCAGCGCCACGACCATGCGATTCTTCTTGTCGCGCGCCAACGCGCTCACGTCGTACGTGTCGAGCGCTTCGTTGTCGTCGCCTACGTGCCGCCCGCCCACTGCCACACCGTTGAAGTAGAGCGTGTACTCCGGATCGCCGAGCACCTTGATCCGCGTGAACGTGCGATTCGGCGGCAGGTCGAACTCGTACGTCGCAAAGAAAGCGGCCGGATTGCCGTCGGCGAACCGATTCTGTTGCCAGATCCACTGTGCGGTTCCGGTGTTGTCGAAGAACTTGTGTGAGTACAACAGTTCGAGACGGCTGGCCGCGGCGACGATAACGAAGATCGCCGCTGCGATGACGAGCAGGCGGCGGATGAGCACGCGATCGCTGGGCGTGGGGAGTAGGGAGTGGGGAGTGGAAGATAAGGCGCTTTTTGCCACTCCCCACTCCCCACTCCCCACTCCCCCATTAGAATTCGCTCCACTCATGAAGGCCGTCATTGTAATTCCGGCGCGATGGGCATCGTCGCGCTTCCCGGGCAAGCCGCTGGCGATGATCGCCGGCGTGTCGTTGATTCAACGCGTGTACGAGCGCGCCGCTCGCTCGAAGCGCGCCAGCGTCGTGTATGTCGCGACCGACGACGACCGCATCGCCGATCACGTCGCGTCGTTCGGCGGCCGTTTCGTGAGGCCGGAGGGCGAATTTCAGAGCGGCACCGACCGGATCGCCGCATCGCTCGATCTACTCGACGACGACTACGATCAGGTCATCAACCTCCAGGGCGACGAGCCGCTCATCGATATCGACTCCATCGACGCAGTCATCGACGTCCTGCAGGAAACCGGCGTCGACATAACCACGCTCGCGTCGCGCATCGAACACGACGACGAACGGCAGTCGCGCGACGTTGTCAAAGTAGTCACTGCCCTCTCCGGCGATGCACTTTACTTCTCACGTTCACCGCTCGCCGGCGCGCAGCGGCACGTCGGGATGTATGGCTATCAGGCCGGTGTGCTAAAAACCCTCGCTGCTCTCGCGCCGTCGCCTCTCGAGCTCGCAGAATCGCTGGAACAGTTGCGAGCGCTGCAGAACGGCTTTAAAATCCGGGTCGTTCAAACCACAAGAGCCCACCTCGGCGTCGATCGCCCCGAGGATGTTGCGCGCGTCGAACATGAACTGGCTGAAAAAAAGTAACTTCGGAGAGCGTTCGTGAGCTGCGTGCTCACACGCACACGCTTCTTCGCCACAGCCAGCACCACTCTCCCCGCCAGCAAGCAGCCCGAACCGCGCCGCGGCCTCGGGGCAGACTCTCTTAACCAACCGGAGGCATGACCGATGAGCACTAAATACATCTTCGTGACGGGCGGTGTTGTTTCCGGACTCGGCAAAGGGATCGCAGCCGCATCCATCGGCGCGCTGCTCGAGGCGCGCGGCTTCCGCATCACGATTCAGAAGTTCGATCCATACATCAACGTCGATCCCGGCACGATGTCGCCGTTCCAGCACGGCGAAGTCTTCGTCACCGACGACGGCGCCGAGACCGATCTCGACCTCGGCCACTACGAGCGATTTACGTCGATGCGCGCCACGCGCAAGAACAACTTCACCACCGGCCGCATCTACCTCAAAGTCATCGAGAAGGAACGCCGCGGCGATTACCTCGGCAAGACCGTGCAGGTCATCCCGCACATCACCGACGAGATCAAAAAATGCATCCGCGAAGTGAGCGAAGGAGTTGACGTCGTCATCGTCGAAATCGGCGGCACTGTCGGCGACATCGAGTCGCTGCCCTTCCTCGAAGCGATCCGCCAGTTCCGGCTCGAAGTCGGCCGCGGCAACGCCATCAACGTTCATCTCACACTCGTGCCGTACATCAAGGCCTCGGACGAGATGAAGACGAAGCCGACGCAGCACTCGGTACAGAAGCTGCGCGAGATCGGCATCCAGCCGGACGTTCTCCTCTGCCGCTCCGAGCACCCCATTCCCGACGACATGCGCGACAAGATCGCGCTCTTCTGCAACGTCGAGGACGAGGCCGTCATCCCCGCGCTCGACGTCGAATTCATCTACCAGGTGCCGCTGGCGTTTTCGCGCGAGCGCCTCGACGAGATCCTGCTCGACAAGCTGCACCTCCCGCACGACGAGATTGGCGCGCTGACGAAGTGGGAAGAGATCATCCGCAAACTGCGCCATCCCGAGGACGAGGTGAAGATCGGCTTCGTCGGCAAGTACATCGAGTTCGGCGACTCGTACAAATCGCTTAACGAAGCGCTGATGCACGGCGGCATCGCCAACAACGTCAAAGTGCGCATCGTCTACATCGACTCCGAGGAGCTGGAGACCGAGGGGTATCACGGCGAGTTGGGACGCGTGGATGGGATTCTGGTCGGACCGGGATTCGGTTCGCGCGGCGTCGAAGGAAAACTGCGCGCGATCCGCTACGCGCGCGAGAAGCGCATCCCATTCCTCGGCATCTGCCTCGGCATGCAATGCGCGACGATCGAGTTCGCGCGCAACATGGTCGGAATGGTCGGCGCGAATTCGACGGAGTTCGACGATGAGTCGCCGTACAAAGTCATCTACAAGCTGCGTGATCTTATTGGCGTCGACGCCCTCGGCGGAACGATGCGGCTCGGCAAGTATCCGTGCGCGCTGAAGGAAGGCTCGATCGCGCGGCAGGCGTACGGAGTGGAGCAGATCGACGAACGCCATCGCCATCGTTACGAAGTCAATCCCGAGTACGTGCCGCAACTCGAGGAGCGCGGGTTCCGCGTGACCGGTCTCTCGCCCGACGGCAAGTTCGTCGAGATCATCGAGCTCGAAGGCCACCCATGGTTCCTCGGCTGCCAGTTCCATCCCGAATACAAGTCGCGCCCGACCGCACCGCATCCGCTGTTCCGGTCGTTCATCGCCGCCGGACGCGCCTACAAGGCGTCGACGAAGACGACGATGGCGATGGCGCCGGTTGAAAGCGAATTGGTATGACCATCCTTCGCCGCGCCGGCGCTGTCATCGCCGGGATGATCGTCGCGTTTCTCCTGGTCGCCGGCGCGGAAGGAATCGCGCACAAGATCTATCCGCCGCCCGGGATGAATAACCAAAACATGACGCAGGTGAAGGCGTATATCGCGACGCTGCCGCTCTCTGCGATGCTCGTCGTCCTGACCGGCTGGCTGATCGCGACCTTCGCCGCCACCTGGCTCTCCGCGCGAATCGCAGGAACGCCAATTCCCGGCTACATCGTCGGCGCGCTGCTCCTCTGCGCCGGAATCGCGAACGCCTTCATGATCCCGCAGCCGGTGTGGTTCTCGATCGCCTCGATCGTGATCTACATCGGCGCGACATGGGTGGGCGCAAGGGCCGGCGCGCGGGCGCGGGTTGAGTACGCGTAAGACTATTTCTTGCGGCGTGCTCTTTACTGCGCTGCTTAACCTTTCAGTCAGTTTTTCCGCGGTCAGGGACATCAGTATGGTCAGCGCGCGGTGACGCGATCCCATCCTCGATCCGCTGAAAAGTCGCGCTCATCTCTTGATTGTAGGCGTGGAGTCGATCGAACCGTTTATGGATCTCGGCCATGTGGGAATCGAGTTCGGTTGTCGTCGTCAGGCTATCAATCCGGGAACGGAGCCTATCGAAGTCTGGCTTCAACACCTCGCGGTAGTACCGCATCAGCATTTCCCACGCGTCATCGGCCATGCCCAAGGATTCTACCTCGGTGAGTACAATGCGCCGCACATGAGCACGCGTTCAATCGCCATCACTGACGACATCACTTTCGGCGGCGATCACCCTCCTCTTTTCATTGCCGGACCGTGCGTCATCGAGTCGCGGGAGCATGCGTTGCGGATGGCGCGGACGCTTCTGGCGTTGCGCGATGAGTTGAAGATCAATCTCGTTTTCAAGTCGTCGTTCGACAAGGCGAACCGGACCTCGGTCGAGTCGTTTCGCGGGCCGGGAATCGAGGAGGGATTGGACATTCTGCGGGCCGTCAAAGAGGAGACGGGACTGCCGCTTCTCTCCGACATTCACGAATGGCAGCAGGCGGAGCGTGCGGCCGAGGTGCTCGACATCCTGCAGATTCCGGCGTTTCTTTGCCGGCAGACGGACCTCGTTGCCGCGGCGGCGCGGACGGGCAAAGCGGTCGGCGTGAAGAAGGGACAGTTTCTTTCGCCGGAAGAGGCGAAGAACATTCTCGACAAGGGACACGAGGTTGGGAACGACCGCGTGTACATCACCGAGCGCGGATCGTCGTTCGGGTATCAGAACCTCGTGGTCGACATGCGCGCGTTCCCGATTCTGCGCGGATTCGGCGCGCCGGTCGTGTACGACATCACGCATTCGATGCAGAAGCCGGGCGGCGAAGGGAAGCAGACCGGAGGCACGCCGCAGTTCGCGCGTCCGCTCGCACGCGCGGCGGCGGCGGCGGGCGCGGACGGCTTCTTCATGGAAGTGCACGACAATCCGCCGGCCGCGCTGAGCGACCGCACCACGCAGATACGTCCCGAGGCCGCGCGCGAGATCATCAGCGACATTCTGGCGTTGCGCGCCGCGCTGCCGCCGCTCTGAGACGTTCGCATGTCGAAGATTCAGCGCATCGTCTCGATCGTCATCGCGCTCTACCTTCTGCTCGTTCTCATCGACCGATTCGTTCTCGTCGAGCTGCTCGTCACGCGCGTCGGCCTGTCGGTTCTGCTGGCGCTGTTTGAAGCGTTCGCGATCTTCGGCGCCGGCTTCGCGGTGCGGGCTGCGATCGCGCGGGATTGGAGCACTGTTGATGCCGATCTTCCGCGCGACTTTCTCCTCGGCTATCCCATCTTCGGCGCGCTCTGTTTTCTCGCCGGCACGCTGAACATCTCCGCGTGGTCGATGGGCATGCTCCTGGTTGTGTTTGGCGTCGGCGGAATTTACGTTTTCGTGCGGCGAATCGAATCGCGTCCGCCCGAGATGCCCACGATCGGTGAGCCGCTCGTGCTCATCGCGCTCGCGATCGTTTTCATTTGCGCGCTGATCGCCGCGCAAGCGCCGCCGTCGTCGCTCGACGAGCTCGCCTATCACCTGGCCGTTCCGTGGACGTGGGTAAAGGAACATCGCGCCATCGAGCTGCCGCTGATTTCGCATTCGTACTTTCCGCTCGGAATCGAATCGGCCGATCTTCCACTGCTGACGATCCTCGGCCAACTTGCCGGCGGCATCGCATCACACTTCCTTCATCTCGGCGCGGCACTCGCCGCGACGGCGATGCTCTTCCGCCTTTCGCGCGGCAACGCGCTCGCACTCGCCGCGATCGTGACCACTCCCGCGCTCGCGCTCATCGCGGGCTGGTCGCTGGTCGACTGGCCGTTGATCGGCATCTGCGCGATCCTCGTTCTTGCGCTCGATGATGACGACGTGGCGAGGATCTCGATGGCGATCGCCGCAGGCTTGCTGACGAAGTACACGTTTATTGCGTTCGCGGTTTTGGGGTGTGGGGTGTGGGGTGTGGGGCGTGGGAAAAGCACGTCGTCGACCCCAGACTCTCACTCCCCACTTCCCACTCCCCACTCCCTCCTTATCGGCATCGCCATCGGCTCCATCTTCTTCATCCGCAATCTAATCCTTACCGCGAATCCGATCGCGCCATTTTTCTCTTCCGCGGCACCACATGTGGCGGCATATCGCGCACCGTTCCTTTCCGACTACGTCTTCGACGGACACTTCCTCGACGAAAGCCTCGGCGCATCGCTCATCGCCGCCTGCACGCTCTCGGCCGGCATGCTTCCGTGGATTTTGATCGGTGCCGCGGTGCTTCTGTTCCTGCTCGCGCCGTCGTCGCGGATCCTTCTGCCGTTTCTCGCCATTCCTGCCGCGCGATCACACAGGCCGGGGCGACTCATGCGACTCGTCCTGGTCCTATCGATCGTCGTACAGCTTTTTCTGATCGGCTACTTCGTCGATCGCGGCGCCGGGTTCTCGTTGCTCTCGGCTGCGGCCTCGGACGCCGAATTCCTGACGAAGCAGCGCTCCTCCTTCAAGACGGTGCAGTCGATCGATGCACTTCTTCCCGCCGATGCGCGCGCGCTCGTCATCGGCCTCAACGAAACGTTCTGGTTCGCGCGGCGCGTGCGCGGCGGCGGCAACTTCGACGGACCGCGCGTCTCGCGTTACCTTGAGATGTCGACACCCGAGGCGTTGTACGCGCGGCTGAAGAACGACGGCATCACGCATGTCGCGGTTGTCGCGCCCGCGGCAGCCGCCACCACCGTCGCGCAGAAACTGGCAGAGCGTGAGACCGCGCTCTCCCCTGTCGCGCAGCGTATGCTTGCCCAAACTCTCGACCGCTACGCTTCGAACGTCGCTCCCGGCGCGGGCGCAACGGTCTTCACACTCAGATAGGAGAAAACGTGGAAAAAGTGACCGGAATCGGCGGCATTTTCTTCAAGGCGTCCGACTCGAAATCGCTCGGCGCCTGGTATCGCGACAACCTCGGCATTCCGGTCGACCCGTCGTACGGCGGCGCGTCCTTCGAATGGCGCGACAAGGAGCAGCCCGACGTCGTCGGCACAACAGTGTGGTCGACATTCCCATCGACGACGAAGTACTTCGATCCGACCGTCGCCCCGTTCATGATCAATTACCGCGTCGACGATCTCGACGCGATGCTTGCACAGCTTCGTGAGGCCGGTGCAACAGTCGATGAGAAGATCTCCGACGAAGGTTACGGCCGCTTCGGATGGGCAACGGATCCCGAGGGGAATCGCTTCGAGTTGTGGCAACCGCCGAAGGAGTAGCTCAGATCACAGCAGCGTGCCGTGAAGAATCAGCAACGCGACGGTGAAGTAGATACACAGCCCCGTCACATCGACGAGCGTGGCCACGAACGGCGCGGAGGCAGTAGCTGGATCGAAACCGAGCCGGCGCAGGATGAAGGGCAGCATCGAGCCGGCCAGCGTGCCGAACAACACTACGCCGATCAGCGATGCCCAGATCGTGAACGCGACGAGCATGTAGTGCGGGCCGTAGTTCGGTTTAATCCCGAGTTGCTCCCACAGAACGATACGGATGAAGCCGATGAATCCGAGGAGCGAGCCAAGGGCGAGGCCGGAAATGATCTCGCGCCGGAAGACGCGAAACCAGTCGCGGAGGCGCAGCTCACGCAACGCCAGCGAACGGATGATCAGCGACGTCGCCTGCGAGCCGGAGTTGCCGCCGCTGGAGATAATCAGCGGGACGAACAGTGCCAGGACGACGGCGCGCGCAATCTCCTTTTCGAAATAGCCCATCGCCGTCGCGGTCAGCATCTCGCCGAGGAAAAGCGCGGAGAGCCAGCCCGCACGCTTCTTAATCATCGACAGCACGTCCACCTGCAGGTACGGCGCGTCGAGCGCTTCCATACCGCCGAGTTTCTGGATGTCTTCCGTCGCCTCCTGCTCGGCGACGTCGAGCACGTCGTCGACGGTGATGATGCCGAGCATGTGACCGTCGGCGTCCGTCACCGGAAGCGCGAGCCGATCGTATTTTTCGAACGCCTTCAGAACTTCTTCGCGATCGTCGGTCGCGTTCATCTTCACGAGCGGCGGATCATCGATGTCCACAACCTTCGACGATGGGTCGGCAAGAACGAGGGAGCTGAGACGAATGTCTTCGACGAGCCGTCCGCGCTGATCGACGATGTAGACGACGTTCACCGTCTCCTTGCCCGGCCCGGTTCTGCGAATGTGGTCAAGCGCTTCGCGGGCGGTCATCTCCGGCTGCACGGTGACGTAGCGCGGCGTCATGTAGCGGCCGGCGGTGTCTTCCGGATACCCGAGCAACCAACGCGCGTTCTTCAAATCCTCGGGGGAGAGCGCGGTCAGCAGCCGCCTCGTCACCTCGGCCGGCATCTCTTCGAGCAGGCGGGTGCGGTCGTCGGGATTCATTTCCGCGAGGACGTTGCGGACCTGCTCGTTGCTGAGCGACTCGATCAGGCCTTCCTGGTGATCGGGCGGCAGATAGGAGAAGACTTCACCGGCCTCGTCGCGCGGAAGCACGCGGAAGACGAATCCTTCCTCCTCGCGCGGCAGGGCGATGATGAGATCGGCCACGTCGGACGGATGCATGTCCGTAAGGCGGTCGCGCAATTCGTTCCAGCTCTGCTGCCGGATCAACTCGCGCAGCTCATCACCAACAGACACCGTCTCGACCCTCTCGATCATCCTCAACGCCTCCCCAGCGCGGAGGGTACGAGATGCGCCCCCGAAAGTCGAAGCAACTTTGTTGGCCGTGCTGCGATAATCAGCAGCCAGAACGATGACCTCGATGCGATTGGAACTGCTGGGTGATTTATTGATCCGCTCCGCCGACGGCTCGCTCGCCACGATCGGCTCGAAAAAATCGCAGGCGCTGCTCGCGTACCTGGCCATCAAGCCGGGCCAGCACGTCTCGCGCGAGAAGCTGGCGGGATTGCTGTGGTCGAGCACGGGACCCGATCAGGCGCGGCAGAGTCTGCGGCAGACGCTGTCGAGCGTGCGCAAGGATCTGTCGCACATCGCGCCGGACCACAAACTGCTGATCGAGGAAAGCGATCTGCTCTCGCTCGACGGCTCGGTTTCGTGCGACGTGGCGGAGATGGAGTCGCTGATCGCGGTGGGCACGGAAGAGGCGCTGAAGAAGGCGATCGATCTCTACCGCGGCGATTTCCTCGATGGTTTCAGCATCAACGAAGAGCGCTTCGATCAATTCGTGACCGGAGAACGCGACCGGCTGCATCGCGTTGCTCTCCGCGCGCACGCACAACTGGTCGAGTTGCAGGCAAAACACGCGCTCGACGACGCCATCGGCACCGCACAAGCGTCGCTGCGGCTGGACGTTCTGCAGGAGCCGATGCACCGCACGCTGATGCGCCTCTACCTGCAAAGTGGCGATGTCGTCGAAGCGCTACAGCAATACGAGAGTTGCGCGAAGGTGCTCAAGCGTGAGTTGCGCATCGAGCCGGACGCGGAGACGAAAGCGCTGCAGCGCGAGATCGTTCAGCTCCGCGCCCGCCGCGGAGAACAGACCGCGGCTCCTGCCGATGACCGCAAGAAGACCATCCTGATCGTCGAAGACAACCTCCTGAGCCGCGAGCTGACGAACGCTGTACTGAAATCTGCCGGCTACGCGGTGGTAATGGCCAAAGACGGCGCGGAAGCGCTGATGATCGTCGGCCGCGAAGCGATCGACCTGATGGTGATCGACGTCGACCTCCCCTACATCGACGGCCATTCGCTTCTGCAGGCGATGCACGAAAATGGCGTCGAAGTGCCGGCCATCTTCATCTCCGGCCTGCCAGGCGACGACGTCGAAGTCCGCGCCTTCGAAGTCGGCGCCGTCGACTTCATCCGCAAGCCGGTGAAGAACAGCGTGCTGCTGGCGAGGGTTGCGAAGGCGTGGCGGGATGCGTAGCGGATTCGTCGATTAGTGGATTAGTAGGTTAGGTCTCCTGACCCACTTCTTCATCGATCAGATTGGCGTTCGGTGTCGCGTGATGACTCGAAGCGACCCTGATCTGGTCGTTCGAGTGGACCTTGCCAACCGCCGACTACTCTCTCAAAGAATCCTTCCGGCCACTCTTCATCAATTTTCGGGATCGGACATTTCAACCTCCAATCGACTAATCCACTGCAGCGTCCAAACATCGCACGATCGCGGCGCACGACTTCTCCACATCGTCCGCCGTCGTCGACCAGTTCGAAACCGAGATGCGCATGGCGGCATTGCCTTGCCAAGTTGTGCCGCCGAGCCAGCAGGTGCCTTCGCTCTGGACGCGGGCGATGACGTCGCGGGTGATGTCGTCGCTGTCATTGAAGCGGACTAGGACCTGGTTGAGGACGACGTCGTTGAGGATCGCGACACGTTTGTCGCGGCCGAGGATTTCGGCGAACTGGCGGGCGCGTTCGCAGCAGCCGTCGACGAGGGCGGCGATTCCGCGGCGTCCGAGGCTGCGGATGGCGGCGTAGATCGGGAAGGCGCGGGCGCGGCGGGAGAACTCGGGTACCCATTCGAAGTTGTCGCGTTCGACCCCGGTGGTCTGCTGCAGATATTCAGCGGAGAGCGTCATCGCGGCACGGTGCGATGCGGAATCGCGGACGATGACGATGCCGCTGTCGTACGGGACGTTCAGCCATTTGTGCGCGTCGTTGGCCCACGAGTCGGCCAGTTCGCAACCGTCGAGCAGAGCGCGCTTCGATTCGGTCGCGCGGCCCCACAGGCCGAAGGCGCCATCGACATGGAGCCACGCATTTCGTTCGCGCGCGATCTCCGCAATGTCGCACAGCGGATCGACCGCGCCGCTGTTCACGTTGCCTGCCTGCGCGCAGATGATGACCGGGCCGTCGAGGGTCCGCAGCGTTTCGCGGAGCGCATCGGCGCGCATCCTCCCCTGCTCGTCGGTGTCGACTTTGATCAGCGCGCGCGTGCCGAAGCCGAGGAGGCGCATGGAGAAATGGATGGTGATGTGCGAGGCGGCGCTGACGACGAGATGCACGGGCGGCGCGCCGGTCAGTCCGTCTTCCTCGACGTTCCATCCGGCGTTGCGCAGCACGCCGTGCCGGGCCGCGGCCAGCGCGGTGAAGTTGGCCATCTGTCCGCCAGTGACAAAGCCGACGCTGGAGGTGCGAGGCAGATCGAACAGCTCGAGCAGCCATTCGCGGACGATGTCTTCAACGACCGAGGCGGCGGGCGATGTGGCGTAGATGCCGGCGTTCTGATCCCAGGCGCTGGTCAGCCAGTCGGCCGCGAGCGCGACCGGAAGACTGCCGCCGATGACGAAGCCGAAGTAGCGCGGACCGGCGCAGGCGATGAGGCCGCGGCCGGCGCCGCGCGAAAGGGCGTCGATGACGGCGGCGGGATCTTCTCCGTCGTCGGCTAGCGGCGCATGCAAGGCGGCGACGAGCTCATCGCGTGTGGCCTGCGCGCCGGCGTGGCGGTCCGGAAGCTCGCGAAGAAAGGCCGAGGCGTGGTCGCGGGCGAGATCGAGTAAGGAATTGCTCACGTGCGGATCATAGCGGGCGACGAACGCTTTCGACCGCGCCTCGGCGTGCTCACAAATGAAAACGGCCCGGCGTTGCCGCCGGGCCGTTCGCGTGAAGATCAGAAAATCAGAACTGAATGCGCGCAGTCAGCTGATAGCGGCGCGGCGCGTAGAACGTTTTCGGCTGTGGAGCTTTGACCGCCCAATCCCCACGAACGAATGGTACGCCCTTCGTCAGAAGGTTCTGAAGAGCGGCATCCGGAATGGAGTCCGGAATGTCGATCACGGGCGTCGAAGTCGCTGACGCATCCGTTCTCCTGATGAATGCGCTCGGATTCGAGATACGGGTCTCGTAGTCATAGCCGGTCTGCGAATTCAGGGCATTGAAGACCGCCACCTGGAACTGAAGGTTGAGACCGCGGCTCATCGGCACGTTCTGCGTGTAATTCAGGTCCATCTGGTGATGCGACGGTGACACACGAGTTCCGGCGGGTTCCGCATAGCGATTCGTGTCACTCGTGTTGCCGGTGAGATTCGTGTATGGCAGATAGCTCTCGAGCTGATATGGCTGGCCCGACTGATAATAAGCAAACGCGCCGAGCGTTGCATGCCACGGCAGGGCGTACGTCGAGTTTACCTTCACATTGTTACGGCGGTCGCCGCGCAGATTGCCATACTTGAAGTTCCACAACTGGCGTCCGGGACCGTCACCAATGTTCGACGAGCCAATGAACACGGCCGCGTCATTGGCACTATTGAACGAGGAGTCGTCCTGATCGAAGTTGCCGTAATAGTGGCTCCACGTGTAAGAACCATTGATCGTCAACTTGTCGCCACGCCACTCCGACTCCGCCGTGGCTTCGTAATACTTGGTAAATGCGCCGTCGAGATTGGCGATGACGTACGACGATCCACTTCCGATCGCATTGCGGATCGTGCCCGGGGTTGTGACCGTGCCGAGATTCGGAACGTACGGATCCTTCGGGATTCCTGCCGGAGCCTGGAAGTCGCTTCGCGCGGTGTTCTGCGTGTCTTCCAGATAGTGCGCTCCCTTGCGGTAACGGGAGTAGAGGCGCGCCGTCCAGCGCTGGCCCATCTGACGGCTCGTGCCGACCATGAACTCCTTGACCTCGGGATGCTTGATGTCATCCTCCCACCATTTGCCGGATGACGACGCGTTCGGCGCGATGCCGATCTCATTGCCGTCTTTGTCGAAATAGACTTTGAGCTGGGCCACGAGGTTGCGGTCCCACGACGCGGCGCGCGCATCCGAGTTCGCGGGAGGCATGTAGCGCGCGAAGCTCGCCCATACCGTATCGCGGCCGTTATACGCCCACGTTCCGCTGAGCCGCGGCTGCACCATGTCCGACCAGGAGAAACGCTGCATCAGATACTTGGTGCCGGGCGACGAAATAAAACCGGCAACGTTGTTGGCCTTTGCCAGTCCCTGTCCGTAGAGCGTGTCCTGACTATCGAGGAAGCCGATGTTGAAACTCCAGTTATTCATGTGAATCGTGTCGTTGAACTCGGCGTTCTGCGACACGATCTCCGAATGAATTGTCGGGACACCTGTCGCGCCCTGCTGACTGACCTGGGCGACGAAAAACGCGGGTGTCACCACGCCGCACGCTGACGCAGGACACGTTGCGTCCGCGCCGGCATTCGCGGGGATGGAAATCAAACCCCAGCCGTTAGAAAGCTGGAAGCGATCCTCGGAATCTTTGTAGTGCTGATATCCGACGTGCAGGTCGTGTGTGATGTTGGTACCGAGCGTGTAGTTATAAGCGCCCTGCGCCGCCGTCCGATAAAAACTGTCGTCGTCGCGCGAAAACTGGCCGAAGCCGAGTGTGCCGCCGCCGCTGATCGCGCCAGCCACACAACCGAGCGCTTTGGCCTGCGCCGCGTCGGTAGGGCAGGGAAATCCGTATTTTGTGATGTACGGTTGGATAAACGCGGTTTGTGTGGCATTGACGGGAGTCGGCACGGTGAACCGCCCCAGTGACGGGAGATTGTTGATGTCGAGATGCGTTCCCTTTGTGAAGCTCGGAACGACAGTGGCGGTGTTGGATGCGGTACCGGTTCCGGGGTTCTTGAAATCGTAGAACTTCGCCGTGGCGAAGCTCTTCGGGCTGATGATCCACGAAGTTTCCAGCGTGCCGATCTTCAGTCCATTCACCGAATCAGTACCGGTCGTCGACGCCGAAGTGGAACCGAATGACGTCGGCGTTTCCGTGGTATGTGAGTCGCGATAGCTTCCAGTGACCAACCAGGACGACGTCGGACTGAACGTCAGCTTGCCGAATTTGTCCGTACGTTTGAGCGCATATGCAGGGAGGTCGCCATAGACATTGGCCTGATTTGATTTTTTGAAGTCGGGCCGGTAATACGATCCATAGAAGAAGAGTCGATCCTGAATCACCGGGCCGCCGAGGCTGGCGTTCGCCCACGAACGGTCCTGCTGATACGTCAGAACAGACGCGTTCGTCTGGTCCGCGATGAAGTTCTTATTCAATAGCTCGTAGCCCGCTTCACCGGAGAACTTGTTCGTTCCCGATTTACTGACCGTGTCGATCACGAAGCCGCCCGCGCGCGCAAAATCGATCGCCTTCGCGCCGCCACGAATGACCGTTACCTGCGCCACGTCGTGATTGTTGGGGTCGGATGTGTTGACGTTGAGAATGCCGAACAGCGGCATGGTGATGTTCACGCCATCGAACATGTAGACGTTGTCCTGTCCGCTCGAGCCCGCGCTCGGACCGCGGAAGGTGTCCGGGGTGACCATCACGCCCGGGATGAACTTCTGCAGATCGCTATAGTTCTGCGTGACCGGCAACGCCCTGATCTGGTCGCCGTTCAGGCCGCTTTGCAGCGCGGCCGACTGTTTGTCGATCAGCGAGGCCTGGGCGGTTACCGTGATGTTTTCGGACACACCACTCACGCCAAGCTTCACGTCGATGGCCGCGTCCTGGCCGAGGAGAACCTCGGCGTTGCGCGTTCCCGTCTGCATCCCGCTCAGCGAGAACGTCAGCGTGTACGCCCCAGGCTGCAACTGCGGCAGACGATAGTCGCCGCTGCTGTCGCTCACGGTCACGCGCGGCTGCGGCAAGACGTTTGAACGGGCTTCGACGGTGACGCCGGGCAATGCCGACCCGTCTGATGCAGAGACTCTCCCGTGGAGCGAGCCCGTTTGCTGGGCAAAGGCTGCGGTGGCTGCAAAGACCACCAATAGACAACAGAACAACCTGCGAAGTTGCATATGATCTCCCCTCAATTGTTTGTGACCTGGGTGGACGAAGCTCGCGGAGTCTACACCCGCTCGTCCTCTGCGCAGGCCGTACAAATGTCAGGAAAGCGGCCAGTCCAATTCGCCGAGAAACCGCTCGTCCTCGCGCCACGATCCGTGCACGGCAACATGAAGGTCGAGGAAGACGCGCGAACCGAGGATCGACTCCAACTCCACGCGCGCCTCGGTGCCGATCGTTTTGATCATCTCGCCGCGCTTGCCGATGATGATCGGCTTCTGCGTCTCGCGCTCGACCACGATCGTCGCGTAGATCTTGATAAGGTTCTTCGCCTCATCCTCTTCCCATCGATCGACCGCCACCGCCGTGGAGTACGGCAACTCCTCGGACATGTGCGCCAGCAGCTTCTCCCGCACAATCTCGGCCGCAAAGAAGCGCTCCGGCTGGGTGGTGAACTCCTCGGTCGGATAGATCGCTTCGCCGAGTCCGACGCTTTCGAACAAGGAGTTGACGAGCCGCTCGACGCCATCACCGGTCGATGCGGAGACGGGAACGATCTCATCGAACAGTCCTGTCTCGCTGTACTGCTGGATGAGCGGCAGCAGTTTGTTTTTCTTCAGCAGATCGATCTTGTTGAGGATGGCGAAGCGCTTCCCCTCCCCGCCTGACGCTTTCTGGTGACGCATCATCTCGAGCACGAATTCGTCGCCGTGTCCGAACGGCTGACTGGCGTCGATCATCACCGCGACGACATCCGCCTCGGACACGCTGGCCCGCACGTGCTCCATCATCCGCACGTTCATCTTGTGCAGCGGCCGGTGGATGCCGGGCGTGTCGAGAAAGGCCAGCTGTCCGCGCGGATCGTTGAGGATGCCGACGATGCGGTTGCGCGTCGTCTGCGGTTTCGCGGAAACGATCGACACTTTCTGCCCGAGGATGCGATTGAGGATCGTCGACTTGCCGGCGTTCGGACGTCCGACCAGCGCCACGACGCCGAAGTGCGGCTTGTTGGGTTTGGATTGATCAACCATTGATGTTCATCCTAGACGAAGAACCGGAACGCTGGCGTCCCGCCGGCTGGCTCGGCTGCGTCCCGCTGCCGAATGGGAGGCTTGCGACGGCGTTGTGTTACCAGCGACAGTTGAGGGTTTGGCGGTTCGGCGGCGAGACGCCGCCGAGCCAGCCCGAGCCTCTCGACGAACGAAAGCGCTACGACGTCATCACGCTCGGCATCCGCCGCGCCTCAGCCACCTCGCGGATCAGCGCTCCTGCATCCTCGCCGAGGACCTCGCAGACCTCGAGGATGGTGGATAGACTGGGAACGTTCCCGCCCGCCTCGACGACGCCGAGGTACTGAGCGTTCATGCCGGAGCGCTGCGCGAGCTTGCGAATCGTCCATCCGCGAGCCAGGCGTTCGCGCTGCAGGATCTCTCCGAAGCGGACT
>DASYJF010000041.1:0-33693 GCA_035996815.1 Thermoanaerobaculia bacterium
CACCGCTTTGGGAGGGCGGTGGACGGTGAGATCGCGAAGACGGAGCAAGCATCACACGCTGCGAGTCGCCACGATTCCACCGCCCTCCCAAAGCGGTGGCTCGGTCGCCACCGCACTCCAAAGTGCTGCGCACGAAAACTGGCGTCACAATTTCCTGGCAACGTATCAGGATGACAATGACCGGCACGTTCGTAATCACTTCACGAGATGAGCTATGGCTGCGCGGCGCGCTCATCGAGTCGCGGCTGATGCACGGCGTCGCTACGCAGCGCGGGGAGGCAATCGAGGCGAGCGACATACGCGACGAGGAGCTCCTGCGCGCCTGCGAGCTCGCACTCGACGACGCGCGTGCGGCTGTCGCTTCTTTCCGCGACGCGCGCGTGCGGCTGGTCGTCCGCGCGACGCGTGAGAACGACGTGGAGTCCGTCGAGACAACGATGACCATCGCGATCGATGGCGTCTCCGTCGTAACCACTCCCGCGAATGCGACTTTCGATCACGAATTGCTGCATCGCGCTCGAAATGGTTCCGCGTCGTTGCGCGGGTCGATTGTGTGGTTGAACGGGTCCGCTGCCGTGCTGCTTCATGAAGCGTTCGGCCACGCGAGCGAGCACGATGTTGCTCCGGTGACGTGGCCGTCGTGGTTGTCGATCGACGCGCCGTTGACGCCGAGGCGCGAGACGTTTCGCGATGTTCCTTTGATGCGGATGACGCACCTGATCGCGCGGCAGAACGACGCACCGTTTGCTCTTCCCGATGAACGCATCGAGGTGCAACTCGTCGCCGGCGGTGCGTACGATCCGATCACCGACATCGTGACGATTGACGTAGCCGTATCGTCTGCCGGGCCGTTCACGATCCGGCGCTCGCGGGCCGAGATCGCGGCCTCGCTGGCCGGCGCATCCGGCGAACCGATTCGCTATCCGGGCGTGATCTGTTCGCGCGAAGGGCAGGAGTTGTACGTCGCGTCGCATGCGCCGGTGATGATCACGGACGGACTGTTATGACCGAGGTCTACCGGAAGCGGGGGCGCGTCGTTCGGTACGAGAATGGGACCTTCATTTCTGTTTCCGAATCGGGCGAGGCGTTGGAAAAAGATGGCGTGTTTCAGGCTCGGCCGTCGGCAGAGGCACCCGCACAGACAAGAGTGTCCATGCCACACTCGGCTTCCGAGCTCGCGCCTTTTGTGGCTAAGACGCAGGCCCTTGTGGCACAGACACTCTTGTCTGTGCCGCCCGGCAGGATCGAGCGCTTCATCGCCTCCGCCGGTGCCGCGACGCATGAAACGAACGGCATCACATGGACCGAGGAGTCGCGCCGCGTTCACATCGCGCTCGTCAATCCGCCCCTTCGCGTACTGATTGATCTCGCAGCGTTCGATGTTGAAATCGTGACGACGATTGCCGATGCGCTTGCGCGTGCAGGCAGCGAACGCGAGACGCCGAAACGCATTCGACTCGCACCGAACGTCTCCGCCGCCCTCCTGCCGTCGCTCGTCGGCGAACTGGCGATGGAGCAGACCGGCGGCGGTTTCGACGGACGCGGCCAACCGATCGAGACGCGCGCGGTGACGCACGATGCGCCGCCGAATTGGTACCGGCCTGGTTATGCCGTACGGCCAGTGCACGCGTGGCTCAACATCCGCGCGCTGCCGTTCGGACGCGTCGATCCGGATGCGCCGCTCGGCATCGCGCTCCTCGAACCGGTTCA
Organism: Thermoanaerobaculia bacterium; assembly: GCA_035996815.1. Classification (GTDB taxonomy): domain Bacteria; phylum Acidobacteriota; class Thermoanaerobaculia; order Gp7-AA8; family Gp7-AA8; genus JADGNZ01. The sequence continues at coordinate 1,711 of DASYJF010000041.1, forward strand.
CGGCACGACGCTGCGCATCCTCTGCGTTGATGGCGCCGACGTTTTCCCTACAACTATCGACGCATCGCACATCGCCGCCGTGTCGCGCGCCGAGGCGGTCTGGTACCCGTATGCAGCTGGTTCGTTCGGCGCCGAGATGATGCTTTAGAATCGCGGCGCCTATGCCGACGAGCATCCGACAAATCGAGTTCCTGGCGCGGTCGATCGTGAACCGCCTGGAAGACCGCGGCCTGGTCGAATTCGTCGACGCCGAGATCGGCATTGACGTTGTCACGAAAACGCTCGAGGACAACTTCGCCGCGTACGACGCCATCGAAGCCGAGGCGCGAATCCGGCTCGCGAAAACCATCGGTACGCGGGAGCCGTCAGAGGTCGAAGTGACCGAGGCGATGAAGCGCGTGGCCACGGAACGGAATGTGACGCTATGAATCGGGAGTGGGGTGTGGGGTGCGGGGTGTGGAAGGACGGCGGAGACTCCGTGGTGCCAAACACCGCTCTCCCACACCCCACACCCCACTTCCCACTCCCCTAAAAGCCCATGTCCAACGACAAACACACCGACGAACTGGAACGCCGCAAACGCGAGAGCGAGCTTGGCGGCGGCGAGAAGCGCATCGAGCGCCAGCACGCCGAGGGGAAGAAGACGGCGCGCGAACGCATCGCACTGCTCTTCGATACCGGTTCGTTTCAGGAGCTCGACCAGCTCGTCGTCCATCGCTCAACCGATTTCGGGATGGAGAAGCAGCGAATCGCCGGCGACGGCGTCGTCACCGGCTACGGCACGATCGGCGGCCGGCTCGTCTACGCGTTCGCGCAGGACTTCACCGTCTTCGGTGGCTCGCTCTCCGAAACGCACGCCGCGAAGATCGTGAAGGTCATGGACCTGGCGATGAAAAACGGTGCGCCGATCGTCGGCCTCAATGACTCCGGCGGCGCGCGCATTCAGGAAGGCGTCGTTTCCCTCGGCGGCTACGCGGACATTTTTCTCCGCAACACGCTGGCCTCGGGGGTCGTTCCGCAGATCTCCGCGATCATGGGGCCGTGCGCCGGCGGCGCCGTCTACTCTCCCGCCATCACCGATTTCATCCTGATGGTCAAGAAGACCAGCTACATGTTCGTGACCGGCCCGGACGTGATCCGCACCGTGACGCACGAAGAGGTGACGAAGGAAAAGCTCGGCGGCGCCGACACGCACAATCAAATCTCGGGCGTGGCGCACTTCGCGGCCGATTCGGACGAGGACTGCATCGCCACGATTCGCGAGCTGCTTTCGTATCTGCCGTCGAACAACATGGAAGAGCCGCCGCACGTGCCGACAACGGACGACGTGAACCGTGTCGACGAGCAGCTCGACACGTTCATCCCCGACTCGCCGAATCAGCCGTACGAAATCCGCGATCTGATCCGGACGATTGCTGACGAAGACCACTTCCTCGAAGTCCACCAGCATTTCGCGCGCAACCTCGTGGTCGGCTTCATCCGCCTCAACGGCCATCCGGTTGGCGTCGTCGCGAATCAGCCGGCGTTCCTGGCCGGTGTGCTCGACATCAATGCCTCGCGCAAAGGCGCGCGCTTCGTCCGCTTCTGCGATGCGTTCAACGTCCCGCTGCTCGTACTCGAAGACGTTCCTGGTTTTCTGCCGGGCACCGATCAGGAGTACGGCGGCATCATCATTCACGGCGCGAAGCTGCTGTACGCGCTGGCCGAGGCGACGGTGCCGAAGATCACGGTGATCACGCGGAAGGCGTACGGCGGCGCGTACTGCGTGATGAATTCGAAGCACATCCGAGCGGACATGAACTACGCGTATCCGACCGCAGAGATCGCGGTCATGGGCGCCGAGGGCGCGGTCAACATTCTGTACAAAGGGGCGAAGGACCGCGACGCGAAGATCGCCGAGTACAAAGACAAATTCGCGAATCCATACATCGCAGCGGAGCGCGGCTACGTGGACGAAATCATCGAGCCGCGTTTCACGCGCCGCAAGCTGATCACCGCGTTTGCGATGCTGCGCAACAAGCGCGACAAGAATCCGCCGAAAAAGCACGGGAACATACCGTTGTAGCGGTTCCCGGGGGTCGGGGGTCGGGGGTCGGAAGGATACCGGGAAGTGCTCAGAGCTCAGAACGAGAATTCAGAGCCAGGGGGACCGAGAGCCCGATACACCGCGAGCCTCCGACACCCGAGAACCGAGAGCCCGATACACCGCGAGCCTCCGACACCCGCCCCCCGCCCCCCGACCCCCGACCTCCGACCTCCGACCTCCGACCCCCGACCCCCGACCCCCGACCCCCCGACCCCCAACACCCCCTATTGTTACGTCTGCGGTACAGCTCGCCCGCACCATCACCTGCGGACGTACAATCCGTCACTGCATTTCAGGGGGAAATTTATGCGTCGGTTGCTGACCGCGGTCGTGTCGTTTGTACTCTTCGTCGTCCCGTCCATCTACGCACAAGATCACGGACCGCTGCCGCCGCTCACGGCGCATGTTGACGTCAACGTCGTCAACGTCGACGTGACGGTCACCGACCGGAAGGGCAAGCCCGTGATGAACCTGACGCGGGGAGATTTCGAAATTTTCGAAGACGGCAAGGCGATGCCGGTTTCGAACTTCGCGATTTATCAAACGACCAATATCCGCCCGAAGCCCGCTCTGACGGAGGCTCCGGCGTCTCAGGAGGCTGCGATCGGGCCGGTTCGCAGGCGGATCATCCTGCTCGTCGACAACAACTTCATCGAGAACATCGAGCGGAACGCGGCGCTGACCGCACTGGAAAAGCAACTCGACACGACCTATGGCGACGAGTCCGAGTGGTCAGTGGCAGCGATCGGGCACACGTTAAACATCATCCAGCCATTCACGAATCAAAAGCCGCTCATCCGTGCCGCCATCGAGAAGGTGAAACGGATGCCGACGTTCCTTGGGCACCACGAGATGGACCGCTCCATTCTTTCGGACCATACGCGAAAAAATCTGGACATGGAAACCGACTCCTATGATTACGGAGAGGTTGTCCGCTTCACGTCACGCGAGCAGACGTTCCGGGCGCTGCAGTCGCTGCAGAGCACCGCGCGCGCCGTCGTGGAGGTTGCTCGCGCGCACACTGCCGACGAAGGAAAGAAGTTCATGATCCTTCTCACGGGCGGCATGGAGAACAACACCTCGTTCACTGTGTACGACAAGCCCTCGGATCAGGAGATGCGCTCGCTACGGCATGACAAAGAGGAAGTGATCGACGGAATCGTGCACGAAGCGAATGCCGCGAACTTCACCATCCACGTCATCAACGCCCGAGCGCGCGGCATGCAGGCGCCGCAGCATGACGTGGAAAACAAGTCGTCCGGAATCGACATGTCGTCGCCGAACTTCTTCCAGCGCGGCGGCGGCAACGATCCCATCGACACGGCCGACGTTGACTCGATCCCGCTTCAGATCGCCCTCGGCACCGGAGGAACCTACCTGCCGTCGAATGACGTACGCCATTCGTTCGAAGTGGTGGAAGCAGACACGTCGAATTTCTATTCACTCGGCTATTCGCCAGCCCACAACGGCGACCGCAAGTACCACAAGATCAGCGTCCACGTGAAACGCTCGGGCGTCACGGTCGCGAACCGAATCGGCTACTTCGATCTGACCGCGGACGACCGTTTCGAACAAAGCCTTCACGAGCGGATGACCTTCGACCAGGCGCTTGGTGCGCTCCCGGTGACGCTCACGCTCGGCACCTCGAAAACCAGGGACAGAAATGCCATCGTCGTTCCGGTGGTCGCCGTATTGCCGATGCAGCGCATCACGCTGCTGCCGCGCGACGCGGGTCTCGTCGGCCGTGTCGACGTCTACCTTTCGGTGTTCGATGACAACGGACGCAACGTCGGTTTTCATCATCAGTTGCAGGAGGTCACGGTTTCGAGTGATCCGTCCAAAGACGCGGCGCAGAACTTCCGCTACACGATGAACGTCCGCCTGAAGAAGGGTGCGTTCACGGTCGTGATCACGCTTCGCGACGCGCTGTCGAACGAGATCGGCAGCGCAGTGCAGGAAGTCCGCCTGTAGTCACGGAATCGGCTGATTCGGATCGAGGGCGTGCGCGCGAGCAAAGCTGGCGCGCGCGCCCGCCTCATCTCCGAGGCACGCCTGCGCCAGACCGGAAGCGGCGTAGGCGAGCGCGTTTTCGGGCCGCGCGGCGATCGCAGCCCTGAAGTCGTCCAGCGCGCCCGCGCAATCATGCGCCTCCATTCGATAGCGGCCGCGGAACATGCGAAGCTCGGCTTCCGACGGCCGTGCCGTCACCGCGGCATCGAGAAGATGAAGGCTCCGGTCGGCGTGCCCGCTCTGCTCATCTACGATCGATCGTTTGATGATGAACGTAACCGCGTCAGTCAGACCGTTCGCGGAAGCAGAGACCAGCAAACGATCGGCGCGATCGAGATCGCGGCCGGCGTCGAACAGAGTCTCGCTTTCGTTCCACATCGCCGACGCGTAGTTCGGATCGATCGCCAGACTTTTCTCGAATGCGGCAATCGCGTCATCGATTCGATGTCCGTTCCTGAGGATGAGCCCCTCATTGTTGAAGGCGCCCGCGGTCTTCGTGCCGCCTCCCGTGGACGCGGGACGAGTGGCTTCGGTCGAACCGATGTATCCGAGCGCTTTCAGTTTGGCGATGTCTTCCGATCCTTCGTTGCCGTTATGCGGCGCGGGAGGAGCATCGGCGCGCGAAAAGCGGCTGGCGTAATCGAAGGTTCCCGTTGCGATCGCGGGCGTGCTGGCCAAGGGCGGATTTCCGCCGGACGCTGAAGGCATGCCGCTGAGCGCGAGCAGCGTCGCGCAGACCTGGCGCACGCTTCCGCGCAACGGATGATGTGGCGCCGCTGCGATTCCCGGTCCATACAGAAGATAGATCCCTTCCTTCCGATGCCACTTGGCAGCAGTGGCCGTTGCCGTGCTCGAGATCGCCACGGGCCGGCCCTCGCGCCAAAAGAAACCGTGGTCGGAGGCGAGCATGAGAATTGCGCCGTGCTGCTCGGCGATCGCGGCATAGCGGCCGATGAGATCGTCGATCTCGTGGAAGTAGCGCGCGGGCACGCCGCTGTAGCGATCGTAGTCAGCCTGCGAAACTTGCGGCTGTCTCGGCGGCGCGAAGGGCGCGAAGACGTGGCCGATCGTATCGGTACCCTGCAGATAGACGATGGTCAGATCGGGCAGCGCCGCCTCTTCATGAAGATATCCATCGGACGCACGCCGGTAGATCTCAGTCTCCAGGAGAATACGGCGGAGTGCCGCGGGTGGATCGGCGTAAGGGTTGCTGCTCTTCGCGAGCGTTGCGACTTCCTGATCGGAGAGCGACGGAAGGTACTGCCGCATTCGATCGGCATTGACGGCGGTTTCCGCCTCGGCGAGCGCGCGCTGCGACCAGGCGCCCCGATTCGGCGGCCAGACGACGCCGGCCGGCCGTTCCTGGTCGCTGTAGAGAAACGTGAACAGGCGATCCGACACGTTGATCCCGTGTACCGGCTCCGCCGCATACGTGGCCCACAGTCCGAAGACGGCCGTCTTTTTACCAGCCCACGTCAGCATGTTCCAGATGGCCGGTTTGAGACGTTCGTCGCTGGTGATCGGTTCTTTGTCGTGCGTGTACGGATTGAAACGCGTGAAGTCGAGGATGCCGTGGTCGAGGGGACTGGTGCCGGTCATCATCGTCGTCCAGACCAGCGGCGAGAGCGGCGGATAGTCGGTATCGAGAATGCCTCCGGAACCATGGGCGACGAGACGATTCAGGTTCGGCATCGAACCGTTGGACATGTAGTCGTCGAGGAGTTGCCAGTCGGCGCCGTCGAGGCCGACGAAAATCACTGGACGCGATGGCCGTGATTGCCGGGCCAGATCGGCGACGGCGCGAAGCCGGTCGAATCGCGTGGGTAGATCGATGAGTACCGACGCGTTCTCCGCCCGGACGCCTTCACGGGCGAGGTCCTGCGATACGGCAACCGCGATCTGCTCCATGGCGGCACGGCGGTTGACGAGCAACGAATCGGCGGTCTTCGCCCGCGCGCCTGTACGCGCCAAAGCCGTCACGCGCGCAAGCAACGACGAACACCAGTCGCCGGCTATCCATCCTGCCGGAACTGCGTGAGGCGCGACGTACGTGAACCGCACGCGCAGCGCCAGCTCATCTCTCGTTGCGGTAGCGGCGATCAGCGCCTCATCGAACTGGAGCCGGTCTCCTATCGCCGAGGAGCGGCAACGTTCGCCTCCGGACAACGGACGCAGATAGAGCGCGTGCGTATGTACCGACATCGCGGAGCCGTGGCGGAAGATCGTGGCCACGCCGGAAGGCTGCGTGCGCACGAAAACCCCCAGCAGGGCAGCGAGGACGAGGGAGGCCGCCGCGAGGACGGATTTCAAGGACATAAAAAAGAGGGCCCCGAAAACGGGGCCCTCAGGATACAACGATGAAGCTGGCTGCTTAGAACGTCCAGCGAGCTCCGAGACGGACGCTGCGGGGGTTCGTGAATGCCGTTCCCTTCGTCAGGAAGCTCGGGTTCGTCGCTGCGGAGCGCGTGACCTGGCCTCTGGCGTTGGTCGTTCCCGCGACGTTGAGGATGCCACCGTCTCCATTGCAGAGAGCGGCCGGCACGCCAGCGCACGGAACGTCAGACGAGAGGTTGAAGCGCTGGTCGACGTTCGTCGCCGACTGGCGGTTGAACACATTGAAGACGTCGAGCAGGAGGTTCAGATGCGAACCACCAACCGGGATCGGGAAGCCGGCGTGCACGTCAGCTTCGTAATCCGAAGGACCACGGCCGAGTGCGCCGCGCGTGGTGAGGTAGTACTCCCAGTTGCGATACGAGAACGCGTAGCCCTGCGCCGTCAGAGGAACACCGGACTCCCAGTGCGCGCCGATGCCGAGGTCAAGACCCTTGGTCATACCGCTCGCGAACGTGTACGAGCCGTAGAACTTGACCACATGGGTGCGGTCGTTGCTGAGGAAGCCGTTGTTGTTGACGAGGAAGTCGGCGTAGTCAAACGCCGAGTTGATGTTCGGATCGAGCTGGCCGGTCGACGACTGGAAGGTTCCGTCGTAGTTGCCTTTGAGCTGCGACCACACGTAGCTGGTGAAGAACTGGTAGTTGTTGCTGAAGCGCTTCTGAGCATGCAGCTCAACGCCCTTGTACGTACGCTTCGCCGGGCCATAAGCAACGACATCGCCGTTGAACGTGGCACCCGTCGAGCCCGTGCCGGAGCCCGGGTTGGCGATGAGGTAATTGCCGGTGCTGCCGATGAGGAAGTCCTCGATCACGTTGCCGAGGTTGCGATACGTACCCTTGATGCCGACCGCCAGATTCGGGGCGATTTCATAGTCGGTACCGAGCAGGTACTCGTCGATGTACTGACCCTTCAGGTTCGGGTCGACCGGTTCGATCAACGATCCGCCGCCGAGGAAGCGGTACGGATTGCCATTGGCGATGACGGGCACGCAGCCGACCTTGTTGGTCGTCGTGCAGAGCGGTGTGCTGGTCGAGAAGTTGCCCGGGGTCGGATCGAGGTTGTTGGCATCGAGCTGGAGCTCGCCGCCGAACGCCCGGAAGTTGATGTCCATCGGGACGTTTTCGTAGAAGCGGCCGAAGTTCGCGTACACCTTGCTGCGGCCGTTGTTCGCCGGATCCCAAATGATGCCGAGACGCGGCGAGAGGTTGTGGTCCAGATTGATGGCGGTGGTGCCGAGGCGGCTGCCGACCTTCTGCTGCTCGAGACGGAGGCCGAGGTTGAGGGTCAGGTTGGTGAGAAGCTTCCACTGATCCTGAGCGTAAAACGCCGTGCTCGTATCCGTCGGCGAGGAGGCCAGCGGGTTCAGAATCGAGCCCGAGAACGTCGACGGATTATTGGCGTTGAAGCCGGTTGCCTGATCGTTGATGTACGCTTCGTGCGTGTAATAAACCTGTCCGTTGGCAGGGCACGCGTTGTTCACGAGCGTCACGGTGCAGCGAGCGGTAACGAGGGCGCCGCCGCTTTCCGTATTGCTGTTGGTGGCGTTGATCTTTTCGCGGTCTGCACCGACTTTGAACTGATGCGAACCGAAGAACGCGCTGACGTCAGCCTTGACGATGTCGCGCTGGTAGTCCTGGTTCTGGAAGAGACCGAAACCGCCCGTGACGACAGCGGGGCTCTGGGTGCGGTCGATGGTGCGGGCAATGCTCGTCCCGGCGCCGCCGATCGTCTGCTTCTCATTGTGGCGACCAGCCTCGGCATTGATGTTCCAGTTCGTGCCGAAGACGCCGGAATAGCGGCCGGTGTAGTCATCGCCGCCCGTTTTAATGGTCCCGGTGAACGTGCTCGGAGGCCCGGCGATGGCGAAGATCGCGCCGCCGTTGCTGCTCGGGTCGCCGAGGATTGACACGTTGAAAAGCTGGCTCGACGAGAGCGAAAGGCTCAGTTTGCCCGCGTACAGATTGCGCGTCAGGGTGCTTCCCTGCGTGCCGCCGACCGGAATGGTGCAGGTGGGGCAGCCGAGAACGACCAGCGGCGTGTTGATGCGCGTGCTGATGTCTTTTTCGCTGACGCGGTCATACGCGCCGTAGAACCACAGACGATCCTTGATGAAGAAACCGCCTGCGTCCGCACCGTAGTCATACCGGCGGTTGACGTCGGAGATCGTGGTCGACGTCGTCGGAAGGTTCGAAGCAGTCGCGTTCTTCGAGAACAGGCTGCCACCTTCGTCGTAGCCGAAGATGTCGCCATGGAACTCGTTCGAACCGCTCTTCGTAACGGCGTTGATCGCGCCGCCGGTCAGACGGCCATACTCGGCCGGGAGACCACCGGTCATGACTTCAACTTCCTGCACGAAGTCAGGGTTGAGGCGTTTGCCCTGCAGTCCGACTCCGATCGAGGTCGTGTTCAGACCGTCGATGATGTATTCGTTCTCACCACCTGACGAGCCGTACACGGTCACGCTGCCGGCTGCGGCACCGGTCCCTTCCGTGCTCGTGCCCGGCGCGACCTGCGCGGCGGCCACGAAGTTACGGCCGATCGGCAGCGAGCGCAGCGTCTCGGACGTAATGCTTGCGCCCGAGATGTTCGACGTGACGTCGACCACCGGAGCAGCACCGACGACGGTGACGGTTTCCGACGCGGTCGCGTTCAGCGTGACGTCGAGCGTGACCGTACGGTCCAGCGCTACGGCGACGTTGTTCTGCGTCACCGGTGTGAAACCCGACAGCGTTGCCGTCACGGTGTAGCTGCCCGGCGGCAGCAGCGTGAAGCGGAAATTTCCACCCGCGTCGGTGACTGCCGTACGAACGCCCTGCAGGGCGGCCGAACGGACTTCTACGGTCACGCCAGGCAGGACGGTACCGCCCTGCTTGACTGTGCCGGCGATTGCGCCCGACGTCGAGGACTGCGCAAACGCGCCGACCGCGACAAGGAGCACCATCGCGAACAGCATGGCAACTCGAAACTTGTTTGAATGCATTTCGTTCTATCTCCTAACCATTACTTGAACTTGAACTGCGGTTTGACTGCGGTGTTGACCTGACTGTTCACTCTGAGGCTGGCGTACCTCCTGGTGACTGATTGAAATACTCACTAGCCGCGAGCGCCCTGCCTCCCGGCCGCTGACCGTAAAAGGCGTGCATGCCCGCTGCCGCTGAAAGCCTTGGACCCCAAGGCGGCGCGAGGTTAGTATTTTTAAGCGGTTAGCGCAAGTCTGACCTCGATCGTCAACCGGTCACTCCTTCAATAATTCGGATTTTCGATTCGAATGATTGGTGTCCCACCCAATTGCCAAGCTCGCTCATGCAGAATGACGCCGTGTTCCGCAAGCCGGCAGCGATCCTGTCGATCCTCATCCTCGCACTCGTCATCACCGCGTGCCGCGAGACCCCGCGCCGGCCGCCCAACGTCCTCCTGATCACCGTCGATACGTTCCGCGCCGATCGTCTCGGCACCAATACTCCCGCGCTGGCCGGCCTGGCTCGGGAAGGCATCCGCTTCGCGGCCGCCGATTCGCCGGTGCCGCTCACGCTGCCGGCGCACGCATCATTAATGTCCGGACTCCTGCCGCTGCATCACGGGCTGCGCAATAACGGCATCGGCGCGTTTCCCGCGGTCCGCCAAACGCTGGCGACCGCGTTCGGCACGAGCTACCGCACCGGCGCGTTCGTCGGCTCGTTCATCCTCGATCATCGTTTCGGACTCGATCGCGGCTTCGAGCGCTACGACGACGAGATCGTCCGCAACGTGACCGACAGCAGCGGAACCTTCGACGCGGAGCGGCGCGGCGGCGAAGTCGTCGATCGCGCGCTGGCCTGGCTGCGGCAGAGCGATGCACGCCCGTTCTTCGCGTGGGTTCACCTCTACGATGCGCACGCGCCGTACGCGCCGCCGCCGCCGTATCCACAGACGTACGACGGCGAAGTGGCCTACGTCGACGCCCAGATCGCGCGGCTGCTTGCGGCAGTCGATCGCGGCACCACCATCATCGTCGTCGTCGGCGATCATGGCGAAGCGCTCGGCGAGCACGGCGAGTTGACGCACGGTCTGCTGCTCTACGAACCGACGCTTCATGTACCGATGATCATCGCCGCGCCGTCACTTGCGCCGCGCGTGATCGCGACGCCGGTGAGCATGGTCGATCTCGCGCCGACGATTGCGTCGCTTGCTGGCGTTGCGTTCCCGCCAGTCGACGGGCGCAATCTCGCGCTCCGCGACGGACGCGAGCCGCAATCGACACCGATCTATTCGGAGACGCAGTATCCGGCCACGTTCGGCTGGAGCGAGCTCGCCTCGATGCGTCTTGCGTCGACGAAGTTGATCTCCGGGCCGGCGCCGGAGCTTTACGACCTGCAACACGATCCCGGCGAAACCGTCAACGTATTGACCAATCAGCGCCGCGCCTATCGCGACCTCTCCACGCGCCTTGACCAGCTTCGCGCATCCGCCGTCGCGTCATCGCCATCAACGGTCGACGCGGAAACCCGCGCGAAGCTGGCCAGCCTCGGCTACGTCGCTCCGACTCCATCGACCGGCGGCACGAAGCGCGATCCGAAAACGGTTGCTCCTCTTTTCCGCGCGTTCGAAGAAGCGACGGCGATGCTCAACGCCGGCCGCGCGCGCGATGCCGCCGCGTCGCTCGATCAACTCGTCCGCGACGATCCGGCCAATTACGTTTTCCGCGAAGCCCTCGCCCGCGCGCTGCGGCAAAGCGGCGACGTTCCCCGCGCCATCGCGCTGTACCGGCAGGCCGTCGCGCTCGCGCCGAACGATGCGGATGCCTGGTACAACCTCGCGGCCGTACTCCAGGAAAGCGGCAACGCGCGCGAGGGCGCGATCGCGCTTGCCGAGGCGGCGAAACGCGATCCGAACCGGCCGGAGATCCACAACATCCGCGGAACCGCGCTCGCGGAAGCGGGCAATCTCGCCGAGGCCGAGAAAGAGTTTCGCGCCACAATCGCCGCCGATCCGCGCAACGCGCGCGCGTACAACAACCTCGGCAACGTACTTTCCGCGATGAACCGGCACGATGACGCGGCGGGCGCGTATCAGAAATCGATCGAGCTCGCACCGCGCTACGCCGATCCGCTGAACGGTCTCGGCGCAATGCTCGTCTCCGACGGACGCGCTCGCGACGCTCTTTCCTACTTCGACCGAGCGCTGCAGATCGCGCCCGACTACTACGAAGCGCAGCTCAACCGCGCCGTGGCACTGCAGATGTCAGGTGATGCCGCCGCGGCAGCCGCCGAATTGCAGCGGCTCCTGGCGCGCCTGCCCGCAGGACGTCAGTTCGATTCGCAGCGGAGCACCGCACGCACCTTCCTCGGTCGATTGACTCCGCAGTTCCGTCGCTAATCAGTTTGGAGTATATTCGGCCAAATTCAACGGTCTCAACAGGAGGTAACACCCGTGCGCTCTCGTTCCCTGCTCCTGGTCGGTTTCCTCGTCCTTCTCCTACCCAACCTTCTTTTCGCACAGACCAATGCCGGATCGCTCTCCGGCCGGGTCGCCGACAACACCGGTGCGGCGCTTCCCGGCGTGACCGTCACGGCGACGAACTCCAGCACCGGCTTCAATCGAACGGTGATCACGGAGACGGACGGAACGTATCGGTTCCAGTCGCTGCCGGTCGGCACGTATGAAGTCCTCGCCGATCTGGCGGGCTTCGGCTCCGTCGTGACGCGCAACGTCGAAGTCAATGTTTCGACAGACCGCACGCTCAACGTCACGCTGAAGCAAGCCAGCGTGAAGGAGCAGATCACGGTCACCGCGGCCTCGCCGCTGATCGAGACGACGCCGGCTATCGGCACGGTGGTCAGCCAGCGCGAGATCGCCAACCTGCCGCTGAACGGCCGCCAGTTCGCGAACCTCGGCTCGCTGGCACCGGGAACGACGCTCTCGGTCAACAGCGACCCGACCAAGCCGGGCCAGCTCACCATCGCCCTCAACGGAGGCAGCGGACGGAACGTCAACTTCCTCGTCGACGGCGGCGATAACACCGACGACACCATCGGCGGCGCCTTACAGAACTTCAATATCGACGCCGTCCAGGAATTCAACATTCAGACGCAGCAGTACAAAGCCGAATATGGCCGCACCACCGGCGGCGTCTTGACGGTCGTCACGAAGACCGGCACGAATGACCTCGAAGGAAGCGCCTACGAGTTCTATCGCGCCAAGGGCCTCAATTCGGAAACGGAAAGCGAAAAGCTCTCCGGCGCAGGCAAGTCGCCCTATAGCCGCAATCAGTACGGCTTGACGATCGGCGGACCGATCATCAAAGACAGGGTCCATTTCTTTGCGACGGGCGAGCGGCTCGAGCGGCCGACGAACTACGTCATCAATACAAGCGGTATCTATCCCGAGTTCGACGGACAGGCCGTTCCGACGCCCTTCAAAGACAACCTGTTGACCGCGAAAGTCAGCGCGGACCCGAGCCCAACCCAGTTCCTGCAAGTGCGCTATGGCTACCAGCGCAATTCCGACATCTATGGCGCCAGCCCAATCATTCTTCCCAGCGCGCTTGGAACCCTGACCAACGATTACCACTCCATCCTGATCGGACACACATGGCAGATCGGTTCGAACAAAGTCAACGATTTCCTTTTCCAGGACACCCATTTCAAGAACGCTATTTTGGCCACCTCGAACGACCCTGCGCTCATTTACCCGAGCGGTGTCAGCTTCGGACAGAGCATCAACACGCCTCAGACCACCACGCAGATCAAGCGCCAGTACAAAGACGACTTCGCATGGTCGGCGACGCTCGGACAGAAACGCAACGATTTCAAAGTCGGCGTGAACTACATCGATGAACCTCTTCTCGGCGGCGACTTCTCCACGGGAACCGCGGGCCAGTACACACTGAAGAATAACGTGAAGGGCTCGCCCGTCATCGACATCGCCATCTTCAGTGGATTCGCCGGCTACAACACCCCAATCAAACAATACAATTACTACGCGCAGGACGACATCTCCTTCAATAAAAACCTGACATTGAACGTCGGCCTTCGCTATGACCTCTGGAAAGGATTCGATCTCGACCAGACTTCGAATCCGATCTGGAAGACCTTGTCGACGCAAACGAAATACAACGACCCGTATCTGCGGGAGTTCCAGGGCGGTAAAGGTGGGAAGCTGAAGAACGACACGAACAACCTCGCGCCGCGCCTCGGCTTCACCTATGACCTGCGCGGCGACGCCAAGAACATCATTCGAGGCGGTGTCGGCCGCTACTTCGACTTCCCTTATACCAATGCCACGATCCTCTTCCCGGCGGTTTCCGTGCAGTCGACTTATGGCCAGAGCTACGCGTTCCACGACGGCAACGGCATCAAGAACGCCAACGGCTCCTTTTTCCAGCCTGGCCAGCCGCTGCCACCCAATCAGCTCGCTTCGTCCGCTGTGAATCCTCCGAACGAAGTGGCGTCGCCGACTCTGGCCACGCCGTACTCGGATCAGATCTCGCTCGGCTACTCGTGGCAGGTCAACCCGTGGCTTGGACTGAACGCCGACGCATCACACATCAGCTACAAAGACATTCCGTTCCGGTTCCGCGCAAATCCCATCGATCCGGCAACCGGCCAGCGCCGTTTTCCGGCCTTCGCCAGCTTCCGCATGTGGCAGGGCGACGGTTTCGCCAAGTACAACGGCATCAATCTCGGCGGCCACGCCCGTCTCGGATCTACATTCGAGCTGCAGGGCTTCTATACGTATTCGCATACCACCGGCAACATCCTTGCCGGCGCGGACGAATTCAGGATTACGGACGCCGGACATCAGGGCGATCTGCGCGGCGTGCGCGATCAGACGATCGATCCGTACGATCCTAATTGCGACGCCTGCACCGGCCCGCTCAATACCGATCAGAAGCACCGCGTCACGCTCAGCGCTCTCTATCGCGCGCCCTTTGGCATCAATGCCTCGGGCATCTTCCGTTATCACTCCGGCACGCCGTATACCGAATGGGCCGGTGCGGACATCAGTTGCGGACCGACCGGGACCGTATTGAAGTGCGCGGATGGTTACAACTTCGACCTCGCACCGGGCGTATCCCACGTCAACAGCCTACGAGGCAGTTCGTTCTCGCAGTTCGACATCCGGCTGGCGAAGGAGTTCAAGTTCTACCGCAATTACGGCGTGGAAGTGATCGGCGAGATCTTCAATCTCCTCAATTCGAAGAACGCCGCGAACTTCAACGGCAACTGCGCGGTCAACGCCATTGGGGCATGCACGTTCAGCGGCGGCTTCGGCCAGGCCAGCACGTTCGCCGGCGACCCGGGACAAGGCGAGCAGCGTCTGGCGCAGCTTGGAATCCGCGTCACCTTCTAGCCTCTCACTACTCGACTCATTGACTACGGGGCGCCGCAAGGCGCCCCGTAGCGCGTCCGGACCAACCTCTCCGGCGAGTGGCTGCGTCAGCACCACCGGTAATTTCGCAGGAATCATCGACCGGTTGAACACACGCCGCAGGCCGACGGACAGGATCAATACGCGAGTAGCGGGTATACTTCTACAAAGTTTCGGCGGAGGTGATCCATCAGGCTATCGGCGCTTCAGGTCTGGTCGCCCCGAATGGTTCCTCAAACGGCCGTGGCCCTTGACCGGTTGGGATATGACCGCTACTGGCTCTCAGAGCACCATGGGCCTGACGCGCTCAGCGCGAGCCCACTCATTCTCTCGGCGATCGTGGCTGGCATTACGAACCGGATCCGCACCGGCCCCGCCGGCGTCCTTCTGCATTACCACAGTCCGCTCAAGGTCGCCGAAGATATAAGAATGCTCGAGCTGCTCTTTCCAGGCCGCATCGACCTCGGTATCGCACGCGCGGTCGAACGGAATCAAGGTACCCGTAATGCGTTACTCGATGGCCGGCCAGAGAACCGCGATTATGTCGACAAAGTGCGCGAGTTGTTGCATTACGTTAGAGCGACGACGACGCCCGACGATGAAGAGCACGTTCCGCCCGCAGTCGACACCACGCCCCAGGTATGGTTACTGGGCACATCGATCGAAAGTGCGAAGGTCGCGGCAAGTCTCGGAGCACGTTACAGTTTTTCGCGCGTCATCAACAACAATCCTTCCGTTGCGCAGGAAGCATGTCGGGTTTATCGCGATTCGTTCCAATCGACAGACGGATGCCAGGCGTACTGCAGCGTTGCGCTTTCGTTTGTTTGCGCTGCGACGGAGGAGGAAGCACGCGCTAAGAAATCCCCAGCCGTACCTTCAGCGAACATTTTAGGGGATGAGGACAGGATGTTCGAAGTGATCAGCGAAATCGAGCTCGACAGCAGCGTCGACGAGATTGTCCTGGTAGACGTAGCGGAACGGCTTGAGGCAAAAATTGCCTCCTACGAGCGTGTCGCCGTCCGCTTCGGTCTCAATCCACAACCTGCAGCGCCGGCCGCCGCAACCTGATCGTAGCGGTGGTTATGGCTGTTCCCCGAACGTCGATGAGCTCCAACGCCGGCGAGGCGACGAGTGCGTCGATGACTTCATCCGACACGTGGCAGCCTTCAATCGACAGCCGGCGTAGTGACGGCATGGCCGCCAGACGTTTCACGCCAGCATCAGTAATGCCGCTGTTTGAAATGTCTAAGGCCACTAACGGCAGGCGCGCCATGACACGTGTGCCGTCATCACAAATCGCGTTGCCTCCGATAAAAAGTTCCTCGAGCGGTATTTCCAAGATCGCGGAGAGGTGACGGTCTGTAAGACCGCAGCGCGAGGCGTCGAGCGCACGCAATGACACTGGCATACGGATGTCGGCGGCATTGCACGCACTCAGATCAATCCCTCCGACACCAAGTACGGCAAGCTTCCCGAACTGCTGTACGTGCGGAGCGATCGCCGCTGACACGTTCGTGCGATTCAAGCCCAGGCTGCGAAGCGAACGGAATCCAACAAGCGCGGGAAGAACAGCGTCATCGACCAACTCGCAGTCGCTGACGCCGAGGTTGACCAGCGTTGTGATCGATGACAAGAGTGCAACACCGGCGCTTGAAATGCGGGAATGGGTTGCTGCGAGCCACGAAAGCGTTAGCGACGACGACTCGGCCAATGCGCTGAGAGCTTCGTCGTCGGCATTGGTGTCCGCAATATTGACCGCAGCCCACGCGTGGCCGCGCATGGCGGCGAATGCCGCCGTTGGTATTCCGCGGCATCCAACCACTTCGAATGCTGTCAGTCCGTTCAGAGCGAGAGCAGCCACAAAGAGCTCGAATGCAGCTCCGTCGAGGGATCGCCGATCGGGCGAAGTCCACACGGGCTTTGGCGGCCGGTAGTGGGGCCATTCATGAACGGGCATGAGTTCGTGCGCGCGCCGAAACAAGACGTTTGCGAGCCGCGTCATAAGCAAGGAGCTCTTGAGCCGGGACCGGCTTGGTAAAAATACGATTGATCATCATGTGACAGAGCGAAAACATCAGCTCCCGGAGCTGCTTCGTCAACATTCCGGCACGTCCGGCCGCGACAATCTTGTTCATGGGCCCTCCAACGAATTGGGCGCGGGCTGTAACGCGCTCTGCGATAACAGCTGATCGCTGGATGTGAGCGTCATTAGCCCTGTACGCATCCGCGAGCGTCTGCCGGAGATTCTTGGCTGGATGCAATAATCGTCCTTTCATCCTGTCAATCCAGTTCGCCAGGAGTTGGGACCGCTCATCGAAGTCCAGGCCCGAGAGCTCTAGAATCTGCTCGATCGAGAGAGTTGCATACGCCAGTTTGTCGGCGAAGGTATCCAGAGCGGCCGCGGCAATCGACTCCAGTGTTGCTTCGCTGTCGCCGTGGAAGAGCGATTCGAAAAGAACGATCCCCGTTGCGCCGCCGTAGCGATCGATTTCGCGCTCATAGGTGTCAAACGTGAGCCGATGCAAGAAGCACTCGAGCTGCTGCTCACGAAGCATATCGCGAAGCAATGTCATGACCGCGCCGTGTTGACCCTCGGGGTGCCGCAATCGCAGCCGTAAGTGAAAGTCAGGATCAGCGTATCTGATGAAAAACCATTGATCGATCAGGCCCTCACGCCGCAACTGTTGTGTCAATGGCTGAACCACTGCCGCCAGGAGGTCGTCCGACATGCGCGGCGCACAGTACAGCTTTGCGAATAACCACTCATCGCCCGGTCGGAATGTGCGGACCTGCTGCGTATCAACAGGCGAAAAGACCGGTCTCTTTTCGGAGACAATGCGATGGAAGGGCAGATCGATTTCGCAAACAAACCGTCCCTCCGGTCCTTCGGCAACCATGGTCTCGGGCCGTGGAAAGCACTCGGTAATCAGCAACTGTTCGGAACGCTTGATTCCGGCGCTCAGCAGCGGCAGTGCCCTTGGCGAGCGCAGGTCGAGCAACAGGCTCTCGTTGAACACGAGCGGCGGAATACCCGACTTGATTAGAAACTCAGCGATCGCCTTGATATCGCCGTGCTGCTCCAGCTCCGCTCGGGGGAATCGCCACCGCGCGGCCGATAGAACGACGCGGCCACATCGTACTCGCGGCAGGAAACGCCTGGAAGACAGCGCTCCCCAGGCCCAATCCAGCGGCATTGGACTATTCTGCGACTGCAGAGCTCCAAGAAACTTGAACAGAGCCGGGTTGCGATGAAACAAATAGTTGTGCCCCGAAGTCAGGCGCGGGATGACCTCCGTTCCGTCCGCAGTGGTAATGATGATCCTGTCGTCCGAAACACCCACGAACAAGGATTGCAGCGCGAGTTGTCTCGAACTCTCCGACGGAATACCTAACACCGGCAGCTCGACAGCGCGCAGCGCCGGTTTCAACGAGACGTTCCACTGCGTAGGATCTGCAGGTTGATGGATGATTTCAGCGAGAAGAGCAGGCGCGGCGATTCTCTCGTCGGTGGCAACTGCGTCCCTCACAAATGCCTCGAGTTCTTCGGACGCGAAGGCGAAACGCGTCATCAGGCGCACGCCAGGTGGTCCGCCGGCGCCGCCAATGAAAACATCATAACGGCTGTCCGCACGTTGACTTAAAGTGCATAGGACATTAAACGACTCCTGAACCGGAAGAGGCTCGGAGTGGCTCAACGCCTTGAGATGTTCCGCTGTAAGTTCGACTTCGATTTCTCCGGGCCGAACGCACGAGATCAGGTCGATGAGCAGCTCTTCACGCCGTCCAAAAGGCGTGTCTTCGACTTCGGGTGGCGCTTTGAACGGCCGAAGGAAGCGTTCCGCGTCGGGTTCTGTCACCTCATCGATTGAGATCCCAACGTCGGGGTCGAGTGCCTCGAGCAAAGGAATCCGCGAGGCTTCGTATCGCGAAACGAAGCGTTCCCTGAAGCGCCGCAAAAGCGGATGCGTACGGGATCGGGCCGTGGATCGCAGAATGTCGACGCCATCGGCGATATCGCCGACAACTTCGCTGGAGAGCGAAAATGCTCCCGGTTTCACCATTACGATGTTTGCAGCGAACCGTGACTCGCTAAATCCGAGCTCGCGCGCTTGACTGGTGATGCGATGGATGTCTTCCCTGCGAATCGACCCTACGGGTACTGCGATCGATTCGACCGCCGTTGCATACTGGTCAAGACGCTTTGCAAGGGCCGGGTCTTCGCCGGCAAGAGCCGCCGTGGCCGCGTTCAATGCCGAATGCGCGTCTGGCGGGGGTAACCCCGTTCTGGCGAGAACGCCGCGGTCGACCAGGGAGGTCACATACCCGGCAGCCGACGCCGTATCCACACCAGCGATCCCGGCGATGAATGAGATAAGACCGGCAGCGGGAACGGGTACCTTTGTGAAATCGATGACAGCGTCGAGCACCTCGTCACGGACGACTGTGGTCGTAACGTAAACATTCTTCTCCTCTCGTGTGAGATCGATGGCGAGGAATCGATACCAGCGTCCTACGCGAAGCAGCGTCTCATTCCGAACGTAGGTGACGTCCGGCGTGCCGGCCAACTGCCGCAGACGCCTGCCGGCGAGTGCAAGCACATAACCATCGGCACGGGCATGCAGGCGGTAGTCCGCACGCGCTGCAAAACGCAGCTCCGTCTGCTCCGCGATCGTTCCGATCGAAATACCGGCAAACAAGCCGAATGGAGCACAGCGCGACGAAGCTCGCACAAGATAGCGCTCCGCAGCCCGCTGTGTGCGCGATGCCTTGGCGGCGCTTCCACTGCAAAGTGCCTCAAAAAGTGCCGGAGAGCCAAGCTCGAGTGCAAGGGGGAACCTGGAATGATCGTCGAGCGGTAACGCTGTATCGTTTGTGTACCAGTCACACAGCTCGCCGGCGGACAGCAGCGGAGAACGCATGAGAAAGAAACCGTATGGCGCAAAATCGCGTGCCGCGGTCATGACGCTGGGCGCAAGTCGAGCAGGAGAATCCGGTCCCACGCTGGTTCGATGTCACCAATCGCTGCCAATAACGTCAGGCCGATTCCCGCGATGCCTGTAATCAAGCCTGGATCTCGAATCCCATAACTCTTCCCGTCCTCGCTCCATGAGGTGGCGAAACCAGCCAGCCCCCGATCGTCGTACGGCATGTCGAGAAGAAATCGATACCAGCGCAGGGCCGCATTGCCGGCCCGTTCGTCGCCGGTAGCCAGATGGAGGCGGTGAAACATGTGCGCCACTCCTGCAGCTCCATGACAGAGTCCGCCGTCGACGACGCCGGCTTGTTCGGGCGGGCGACTGGCCGCTTCGGCCAGCGCACTCACGGCTCCTTCGCGAAAGTCGTCGATACCAAATGCGTTTGCGGCGCGTAGCAGTGCGATCACGACCGCCAGGTCGCCGTAGCACCACGCCAGGCGAGACGGGTATTGTTCGCCCGTAATGGCAACGGCCGCGGGGAAGACGGAGGAACTACCGGGCGGCATCCGGTGAGCCATGATCCAGCGGCCGAGTCCGTGCGCCAGCCGCGCCGCGCGCTCGCGCTCGACGCCCGCTTCGGCGCAGAGAGCAAGAAAGACCAAGACTCCTGAAACGCCATGCGCGATGCCGACATCATAGGCACCCGCCTTGAAGAGCGACCCGCCGTCATAGGACAGTTGCTCCGGAGCACGCCGCCATACAACCGTGTCGCCGCGCCACTCCGCCCATGCCTCCAGCTGGTCCATCATTCTGGAAATGAGCGCACGGCCTGCGTCGGTCAACGGAGCCCGCTCGAGGACGAACACGCCCGCGCCGACGATCCCGCGCGTGAGCTCATATACAAATCCGTCTTCGTACTGCTCGAGCGACATCGCCAGTTGGGATTCCACGGCGTCCGCCGCCGAAATGCGTGCCGGATCGATCAGGCGCGCCATATGTCGCGCCACCCAGCCAACGCCCAGATAGCCTCCAAAGAGGTGCGGAGGAAAAACGAGTCTGGCCATCGAGCTCGTCGACGTGGCGAGCGAATCGGTTGCCACATCGAGCAACGCTTGAGAATTCGCTGCAAGCGCGGCATACACGAAAAACAATGCCCGGCCCGGGTGTCCCCAGCTGGCAGTGGCGAGCGTACGTTCGGTGTATTCCGGGGTCAATTCGCGATGGGGAAAACGCGGTATGTCCGCGTGCCGGCGCAACTCCTGTTGGATGCTCTCCAGCCGTTCCGCCGCACGGGCGTTGTCGCTACCTTGAAGCGTTGCCCGCCAGCTCATCGCACTCACCCGGTGAATCGGATAACCCCCAACCGCCGTTCCGCGGCATTAGACGCTATGACAGCAGCATGTTCCGTTGCAGGTTGCGTCCGAGTCACATACGTAGGTGCAGGTCGAGCCGATGAGCGACATACCGAGGACTTCGCGTTGGGAATAGCCATCGCCCGTCGCCACTTCGATGGAGGCAATATTCAGCCGAAGCGGAGCTGAGGTTTCGTTCGAGGAGGTTTCACGGAGAATTGTCATGATGTCCTTTCTTGTCCAGACGCGCTCGACGGCTGATTGGGGTGCCGGGAGGATATATTCAAGGACTGAAGTGCGTCAAGGCGTACAATTGCTGACGTCGCTTCCGGAGTCTTGAACTCGTTTGGCTTTGAAGTGCGGCGTGGGCGAGTGCAACGGCAATCCGGCCTTCATGAATCGGCGCGATGGTGAGCTCCCTCCCTCTACGGAGCGCCGTGAGGCACCGTAGCTTTTCCGGGACAGCTTGTCCTCGCACGGGGAGCAAAACGGGATCACGGCGACGAGGCCATCCATGTAACTCATTGAAATGATTAGGGAAATTTCTTTCCGACCGTGGCACGCGTGCGGCAGCAGGCGCCTGACGAGGAGAGAGAACGTTCCATGCTCAAACAGTTGATCCCCGTTCTGGTTTTCGCGTCCGCGGCGTCCGCATTCGCACAATCGCTCACCGAAAAGATTGACGTATCGCTCGTCAATGTCGATGTCACGGTCACTTCGCACGGCGCGCCGGCGCTCGGATTGACCGCGGAGGACTTCCAGGTTCTCGAAGACGGCGCCCCGCAAAGAATCACACACTTCTACGCCATCGAAAACGCGCGCGACACGCCCGCTGTGTCGTCCGCGCCGAATGCCGTCGCAACCGCTACGCAGCCGGACGCGGGCGATGAACGGTTTCGCCGGCGTGTTCTGGTAATCGTCGACAACCGTCACATCACCCGCCACGATCGCGACGTCGCCCTCGGAAAGCTCGAGCAGTTCATGAATCAGCACTTTCAGGAAGGCTCGTACGACTGGTCACTGGCGATGATCACCGACCGCGCGCGTCTGCTCCTTCCGCTGACGTCCGATAAAACGCGCATCCACGACTCGCTGATTACGGTGAGGAACGCCATGGCCGGAAGGCCCGTAGGCACCATGGCGCTCATGGACGACCGCCTCGCGCGGCCGGCTGCGGGGTTGAGTGCGAACGACGATGAGAATCTGCGATGGGCGGGTGCCACGATTGCCGGAGCGGATGCGGGTGCCTCCGCCGCGAATGCCCTGGTCGAGGAAGCCAACCGCTTCGAAGAAGCCGGCGACCTGGCGAAAACGTACGGCGCCATTATGGAGCTCACGCGCTCCTTCGCGACGCTTCCAGGACGTAAGATCGTGCTGCTCCTGACGGGCGAGTTCGGCGACGAATCGAATCCGTTGCAGTTTGGCGGGTCTGCTTCTGTCGGCCGCCAGGCCAGCGCGTACGTGATTCTGCGGCAACGGCTCGTCCACGATGTAAACGCGTCCAACGCGAGCATTTACATCATCGGGACGGCCGGTCTCCACACGGTCAACATCGGCGCCGACGGCGCTGGCGGCGGTGCGTACAAGAATGCCCTTCAAGGACTCGTTCCGGGCGCCGGAGTGGGCGGCGGCTCGATCTACTGGCTGGCCCACGAGACGGGCGGCGAGGTCTTCACCGGCAATCGCATCGATCAATCGCTTCGCAGTTTCAATGAGGCGTCCTCCAACTTCTATTCACTCGCGTACCGGCCGCCGCACGGCGAGGACGGGAAATATCACCGCATCACCGTCTCCGTGAAGCGGCCCGGCCGCTACATGCTCGCGTATCGCAACGGCTACTCCAGCCTCCCGGTGGGCGTGCAGTTGCAGCGGTCCATGGCCTCGCCGTCTGCAGCCGACATGCAACGCTCCACCATGCCGGTAACCCTCGTCGCCGGAAGCGTGAAGGAGATGAAGGATTTCGTAACGGTTCCGATCTTCGTGAAAGTGTCCGCGAAGAGCCTGCAATTCATCCCGTCAGGACGCGAGGCCGTGGCGGTCGTCGAAGTGTTCATCTCCGTCTTCAACCAGGACGGACGGCTCATCGCCAACTTCACCACCGCGCGTGAGGCGCACGCACAAACAGGGACGGAAGCTTCCGGCGATTTCATCGAACAGGATTCATTGAAGCTCCGCCGCAAGGCCACGTACAAAGTGGTTGTGGCGGTTCATGACCAGACCACCGACACCGTCGGGATCGCGTCGACGATCCTGACTGAATAGGACATCACATGAAAAACGTAGCGCTGTCGCTTGTTCTCTTCGCGTTCGCGGTGGCAGCCGCCGCGCAGCAGCCGCTCACAGAAAAAGTCGACGTAAACCTCGTCAACGTCGACGTCACCGTCACGTCGCACGGGACGCCCGCGCACGGGCTGACCGCTGACGATTTCGAAGTCAGCGAGGACGGCGCTCCGCAGACGATTACGAACTTCTTCGCCGTCGAGAACACGCCCGCGTCTGCAGCGGCAGTGCCGGCCCCGCCAACCGACGACCGCTTTCGGCGGAAGGTTCTGGTCATCGTCGACTACGTGCACAGCTCGAAAGTCCTGCGCAACATGGCCCTCCAGAGGCTCGAACAGTTCATTGACGACCGTTTCACCGGCGGCCAGTACGAGTGGTCGATCGCCGTGGCCGGCCAGGACATGAAGATCATCGTTCCGCTCACCTCGGACAAAACGCAGATCCACGACGCCATCGCTGCCATGCGAACCGGGGCGATGTGGGAACCGGCTCCGAGCGCTGCGCGGGTCAACCTCGATATCCGCATGCCGTTTCTCGATCCAGCCGAGGTCGGTGACGACGCTGTCTACACATCGTTCAGTCTTCGCGCGTTGCGCAACGGAACGCGCGCCTTCTCCGCGCTGGAAGGGAAGAAGATCATCCTCTTCCTTTCGGAGGGATTGGGATCGCTCTTCGAGGACGGTTCGTCCAAGGTTCTCGTCAACATGAACTCGACAGGACCCGGCCGTGCCTCGGTCGCCCATCAATTGATCACGTTGCGCGACGAATTGGTACAAGAGGCAAACGCGGCCAACCTCAACTTCTACGTGCTCGATCTTGCCGGTGTGACGCAGACCGGCACGAAGGCCGGAATGTACTGGCTGTCCCGTCTTACCGGAGGAGCGTTCCTTCCTGGAAATTCAACGACCGCATCGCTGCAGAAGTTCGATGACCTCTCCTCGAATTTCTACTCGCTCGCGTACCGTCCGCCGCATCCGGACGACGGCAAGTATCACCGCATCACGGTCCGTCTCAAGAAGCCGGGGTCGTACTCGTTGCAATATCGGGAAGGTTATGGCGCCGTGCCGTTTGACGTCCGCCTCGAACGGACGCTCGCATCGCCGGCGTCGGCAATGCTGGCAGTGCAGACGTCGACGATTCCGCTGTCAGTGACGACCGGATCGCCGAGCAGTGTTCGCGGCAAGACGCTCGTGCCTCTATCGGTCAGCGTGCCGCTCCGTAGCCTGCAGTTCATACCGGGCTTCCATGGATCCAACGCGCAGGTCGATTTTTATGTCTCGGTTTTCGAAGACGGCAGAAATGTGGGCGTCCAGCACTTCACGACGAAAGCGCACGCCCAAGCCAACAGTCCGACCTCCGAGGGTGAGCTGACGCATAGCGCGACGCTGCGGCTACGAAGCGGGCGGCAGCACACGGTCGTCGTGGCCATCCACGATCAGGTCAGCGACGCGGTGGCCTACAGTTCCCGCGAAATCACGTTCTAAGAGAGAAAGTCAATGATGATGAAACCCATCGCAATCGCGGCTGCAGCACTCGTCTGCACGGCGGCGCTCGCTCAACAAGTCAACGAACGGATCGAAGTCAACGTCGTCAATGTCGACGTCACGGTCCTGTCGAAAGGGGCGCCGGTCCGCAACCTCACGCGCGCCGATTTCGACGTCTTCGAAGACGGGAAGCGGCAGGCCATCACGAACTTCTACACGTCGGACGAAACGCAATCGACCGTCTCGGCGACCAGCGTGGCGGCCGCTCCCGCAACGCCGGCCGCTCCCGCCGCGCAGCCGGAAGAGCGCTTCCGGCGCAAGGTCCTCGTGCTTGTCGACAATCACCACACCACCCGGCGCGGCCGCGACCGTGCGCTCGCGCAACTCGAGACGATGGTCAACGACAAGTTCCATGGCGACTACGACTGGTCGATCGGCGTCATCGGACGCGGCGTCACCCTCGTGCTGCCGCTGTCGTCCGACAAGGCCGCCATCCACGAGGCACTTGGAATGGTTCGCCGCCTCGGGACGAAGGGCGAAGGTGCTTCAACGATCGCGGGCGCCATAGACCGAGGAGGTGTTTCAACAGCCAGGAACGTCGAACTGCCCAGCTGGTCGGTGTTCGATAGCGATTACGCGTCGCGCTTGCAGCAAGCAGCCGACAGCGACGATGCCGAGCGCGCCATCGCATCGAAATTCACCGTCCCCGCCATCATCGACGCGGCGCGCGGGTTTGCGACGACGCCGGGACGCAAGATCGTCCTTCTCCTCACCGGCGATCTCGGTCTCAACGACACCGATCGCGTCTCGCTCGGCGGCCCGGGCGGCGGATTGTTCGTTCGAGCGGGCGGCATGCGCATGAATGAACAGCAGAATTCGCAGAGCACCCTCGAATCGGCGCGGCGCTCGATCGTCCAGGAAGCGAACAGCGCGGGTGTGAGCTTTTTCCTCTGGAACGTGGAAGGTTTGGAGGGAGCCGACCTGACGCAGGCGCACTCCGCGAACCTGTCGACGCTCACGAACAACTCGTCTGAATTCTGGATCGCGAACGAGACCGGCGGCCGGCTGGTGGCCGGCAACGATCCCGCCCGTTCTCTCCAGGAGTTCGATACGACGTCATCTTCTTTCTACTCGCTCGGATATACGCCGTCGCATCCCGGCGACGGCAAGTACCACACGATCAGCGTCCGGCTGAAACAGCCGGGGAACTACGCGTTGTCGTATCGCACCGGCTACAGCAGCGGTTCACCGGCATCGCAACTCGCGCGTGCCATGACCTCGCCCACGGCCGCCGCGATGCAAAACAACACGCTCGGCGTCACGCTCGCATTCGGCACCCCTTCGCCCAGCGGTAACGACGTCAAACTGCCGATCGAAGTGAAGGTGCCCTTCCGTTCCGTGCAGTTCCTCCCGAGCAAAGAAGGCGTCGTCGCAGATCTCACGGTCTACGTTTCGGTCTTTAACGAAATCGGCAAGAACATGGTCTCGTCGTCGTTCCCGTTGAAGCCGGCCTTCAAGTCGGGCAAGCCCGATCTGAATGGCGTCATGGTCTATCGCAATGCGATCACGCTTCGTAAGGGCGAGCGTCAGCGGGTGGTCGTGGCAGTCCGCGACACGGTTACCGACAGCATCGGCATGGCCACCAACGTCGTAAAGTTCTGAGGACTCAATGAAAAAAGTGATCGCCGCCGCGCTCCTGCTCGCCGCAACCACGCTGACGGCGCAGGTCACCGAATCGATCGACGTCCGCATCGTCAACGTCGATGTCACGGTGACCTCGAAGGGCGCACCGGTACGCGGCCTGACCCGCGATGACTTCGAGATTCTCGAAGATGGCCACGCGCAGAAGATCACCAATTTCTACAGCGTCGACGAGCCGACGCGAGCAAAGGTGGCGACTGCTCCAACGGTGGCGCCTTCCGCCGAGGCCCCGGCGACCGAGACCGATCCGCGCTTCCGCCGCAAAGTGCTGGTCCTCGTCGACAACCGCCACACGTCCAAGCACCAGCGGGACATCGCTCTCCGCGAGCTCGAGGCGATGATCAACGATCGCTTTCACGGAGAGTACGACTGGTCCATCGGCTTGATCGGCCGCGGCGTCACGCTCATCCTCCCGCTCTCCTCCGACAAGAAAGCCATCCACGAAGCTCTCGAGATGATTCGCAGGAGCGGAACGCGGCAGGAGGGCGCCACGACCTTCGCCGGCGCCGCTGACGCTGGTGAGCACCCCATCGGAGACCAGCCGACCGGCTGGTCCGTATTCGACACCAACTACGCCGAAAAGCTCGACAAAGCCGTGGCCATGGACGCGACCGAACAGGTTATCGCGGCGAAGTTCACCGTTCCCGCCTACCTGGATGCCGTGCGCGGCTTCGCCAGCACCTCGGGACGCAAGATCGTGTTGCTCATGACCGGCGATCCCGGGTTCAACGATCAGATATTCGCTCCTAACTCTCCCACCGGTAGAGAAGGGATGACCGCCGGTATCACCGGATCGGGCGCCGCGAAGACCGCGGATGATCTGCGCACGATGGACGATCTGCGCAAGTCCATCGTCCGTGAAGCCAACTCCTCCGACGTCAGTTTCTACATCTGGAACGTCGAGGGACTCCTCCCGCTGGGAGGACTCGGAGTTTCCGGATCGGGTATGACCGACAACTCCGCTGTTTTCTGGCTCTCGAAACAGACCGGCGGCCGGTTGGTCGCCGGCAACGACGCCGCTGCCGCCGTACACGAGTTCGACACCGCGTCGTCGACCTTTTACTCGCTCGGGTACGCGCCAACGCATCCCGACGACGGTAAATACCACTCCATCAGCGTCCGCCTGAAACAGAAGGGCAACTACTCGCTGGAGTACCGCACCGGCTACAGCGGCACTCCGGCCGCGGCGCAGCTCGCGCGGGCGATGACGTCGCCCACTGCCGCGGCCATGCTGGCCAGCGCACTGCCGGTCACGATGACGCTCGGATCCGCCGAGGGAAAAGGCCGCGAGGTGACGGTACCGATCGCCGTCAAGGTGCCGTTCCGATCGCTTCAGTTTCTCCCTGGCAAACGCGGCGTGGCGGCGAAGGTGGTCGTCTACGTTTCCGTCTTCGATGACGCCGGCAAGAATCTCGTTGCGTCGAACTTTCCGCTGACGCCGGCGTTCACGTCGGGCGTGCCTGACGCGAATGGGAGCCTCGTTTACCGCAACGCCATCAAGCTGCGCAAAGGCGAGCGTCATCGTGTCGTCGTCGCCGTGCGCGACACCATTACCGACAGCGTCGGAATGGCCACCGAGGTCGTGAAGTTCTGAGGGGGCCGCAGAGGAATAAGGTCTCTCTCGCCTGCGGTTTACCCGATTCCACGCCGTTTGACCGTCTGGTCGACGTGTGCTAGAAAGCGTGGTCTTTTTCCTGGAGGTCTAATTTTCGTGTACGCCATCATCCGTTCCGGTGGAAAGCAGTATCGGGTCGCGCAGGGCGAAACTCTCTTCGTCGAGCGCGACGTGCTCAGCAATGCTGACCAGGAAAAGGTCACCTTTAACGAAGTGCTGATGGTCGGCGGCGACAAGCCGCAAGTCGGCATCCCGATGGTCAGCGGCGCATCCGTCATCGCGACCGTCGTCCGCGAGATGCGCGGCCAGCGAATCATCGTCTTCAAAAAGAAGCGCCGCAAGAACCACACGAAGCGCAAGCACGGGCATCGTCAGGATCTCGTCCAGCTTCGCATCGACAGCATCAATCTCTAAGGGGAGACAGCCATGGCTCATAAAAAAGGACAGGGCTCGTCGCGCAACGGCCGCGATTCGCAGCCGAAAATGCTTGGCGTGAAGCGCTTCGCCGGCCAGTTCGTCACAGGCGGTTCGATTCTCGTCCGTCAGCGCGGGACGCGGTTTTATCCCGGCGTGAACGTCGGCATCGGCCGCGACCACACGCTCTTCG
This sequence comes from Thermoanaerobaculia bacterium, assembly GCA_035996815.1. Lineage (GTDB taxonomy): Bacteria > Acidobacteriota > Thermoanaerobaculia > Gp7-AA8 > Gp7-AA8 > JADGNZ01. The sequence continues at coordinate 30,505 of DASYJF010000041.1, forward strand.
CCAAGGTCGACGGCATCGTGAACTTCCACGACAAAGGCCAGCGCGGACGATTCATCAGCGTCACCCCCGCCGAGTAAATCCGAATATCGACGTTGTGATGACGCCGCTCCTCGGAGCGGCGTTTTGTTTTTGTACTGGCGCACCGTTCGCACATTTCAAAACTCAATGTTCATCGACCAGGCCACCATTCGCGTCAAAGCCGGAGACGGCGGGAAAGGCTGCATTGCCTTTCGACGGGAGAAGTTCGTCCCGAGGGGTGGCCCGTCCGGCGGCGACGGCGGCGCGGGCGGATCCGTCTGGATCGTCGCCTCGCGGCGACTGAACACGCTCTACCACCTGCAGTTTCAACGCGAGTGGAAGGCCGGCCGCGGCCAGCACGGCATGGGGTCGAACTGCTCCGGCTACGATGGCGACGACGTCACCATCGAGCTGCCGATCGGGTCGGTTTTGAAAGACAAAACCACCGGCGAAGTGATCGCCGACCTCGCGCACGAAGGTGAGCGCATCCTCGTCGCCAAAGGTGGCCGCGGTGGATGGGGCAACCAGCACTTCGCCACCGCTACGCGTCAGGCGCCGCGTTTCGCGCAGGACGGCAACGCCGGCGACGAGCGCGAGCTGTTCATCGAGCTGAAGCTGATCGCCGACGTCGGCCTGGTCGGACTTCCGAATGCCGGCAAGTCGACGTTGATCTCCGTCATCAGCGCAGCCAAGCCGAAGATCGCCGACTATCCGTTCACCACGCTCATCCCCAACCTCGGCGTTGTCAGCACCGACAATAACGAGACGTTCGTCGTCGCCGACATCCCCGGCCTCATCGAAGGCGCGCACGAAGGCCACGGCCTTGGCGACCGCTTTCTCCGTCACGTCGAGCGGTGCTCAGTCCTCGTCCACCTCGTCGATCTTTCCGAGAACGAAACGCCGGATGTGGATGCCGAAGTTGTGGCCAACGAGTTGGAGCGATACTCGGAATTGCTGGCGAACAAGCCGCGCATCGTCTGCGGGTCGAAGCTCGATTCGGCCGTGCCGGACAACTCTGAAAAGCTGCGCGCCTACGCGGCCAAGAACGGCTACGACTACTTCGAGATCTCGGCAGTCACCGGCGATCACGTGCGCGAGCTCGTACGCAAGCTCGCCCGCTTCGTCCGCGAGAACCGCGTGGTGCCGGAACTTCATGATGCGGAGGAAGCGGCGATCCTCCAGCATCCAGCGATATGAGAATCGGCATCGTCGGCGGTACCTTCGATCCCTTCCATCGCGGACATCTCGATCCCGTCCTCGCCGCCCGCGAGAAACTGCAATGGGATCGCGTGCTCTACATCCCCGCCTGGCGCCAGCCGTTCAAGACCGATCGCGACGCCGCGCCCGGCTCGCACCGCTTCGCGATGACCGCCCTGGCAATTCGCGACCACGACGCGCTCTACGTTTCGCCGATCGAGCTGGAACGCGGCGGCATCTCGTACAGCGTGGACACGCTCGAAGAACTACATCGCCAGTACGCCGGCGCGGATTTCGACTGGATCATCGGCGACGACAATCTGAAGGACCTGGGTCGCTGGAAGGACCCCGAGCGGTTGTACAAGCTCGCGAGATTCGTTGTGCTCACCCGACGGGGAGTGGGGAGTGGGGTGTCGGGTGTCGGAGTTGATGAAGGATCTGGTGCTGGTGCTTTATCTACCACTCCCCACTCCCCACTCCCCACCCCCCGACCCACCATCGTCTTCGCCGACAACACCACCGTCCCCGTTTCCTCCACCGAAATCCGGCGCCGCGTTCGCGCCGGCGAGCCGATCGATGCGTTTGTCGATCCTCTCGTCTCGCGTTACATTCATCATTACGGCTTGTACAAAGAGGGCCAACTTTGACCGATCTCATTCAACACCGCGTGCGCACCGCGGTTTCCGCGGCACTCGACAAGAAAGCATTCGAGCTCGACGTCCTCAACGTCACCGGCCTCACATCGATCGCTGATTACTTCCTCATGTGCTCGGCCACAACCGAGCGCCAAGCGGTCGCCATCGCCGACAGCGTGGTCGATAGGCTTCGCGCGGATGACCGCGTCAAGCCCCGAGTCGTGGAGGGCATCACACCCGGCCGCTGGATTCTGCTCGACTACGGCGACTTCATCTTCCATATCTTCACCGAGGACTGCCGCCGGTTTTACGGGCTGGAGCGGCTGTGGGGCGATGCGCCGAACGTCACCGCTGATTTCAGCGAGGAAGCAGAACCGGCGAATGTCCGCCGCACGAAAACATCGTGATCCTGTCCTGAAGGACTTCGTCCGCACGAGGAGTGCCTCGATGCGGACGCTCCTGCAGACGGTCGAGAAAGTCCTCGACCACGACGTCAATCTCCTCCTCCTCGGCGAGTCCGGCAGCGGAAAGGACTTCTTCGCCGAAGCGGTCCACGCCTGCGGAAACCGCCGCGACAAACCGATGGTCAAGATCGACTGCGCCGCGATTCCCGCGGAACTGTTCGAGTCGGAGCTCTTCGGCTACGAGAAGGGCACCTTCACCGACGCGCAGTCGCGCAAGCTCGGAAAGCTCGAGACGGCCTTGGGCGGGACGATCTACTTCGACGACATCGCCGCTCTCTCTCCAACGCTTCAGGCCAAGTTGCTCCGCGCAATCCAGGAGAAGCGTTTCACGCGCCTCGGCGGCAATCAGTCGGTCGCGCTCGACGGCCGCGTCATCTCCTCGTCGAGCATGCCCGCCGAGGAGCTGCTGAGCGGATTGCGGCGCGATCTCTTCTATCGCATCAACGTCGTGACGCTGACCGTCCCGCCGCTACGCGATCGTCGCGAAGACATCCCTAGACTCGCAAAAGCGTTCCTCGCGCGCCGCAAACGCGGCATCGGCGACGATGCCATGCGGATGCTGATCGACTACGACTGGCCCGGCAACGTCCGCGAGCTGCGCAACGTCATCGAACGCGCTGCGTTAATCGAAGAGACTGACGTCATCACGCCGGCATCCTTGCCGCCGCTGAGCGCCGGCATCGTCGAAACCGCCGTCCGCCAGCAATGGACGCTCGACGATCTCGAATCGCGCTACATCCGCGAAATCCTGCGCGACACAAAGTCGAACTACAGCAGCGCCGCGAAGATCCTCGGCATCAATCGCAAGACGCTGCTGGAGAAGCGGAAAAAGTATGGGATCGAGTAAGGGCGGGTGGGGAGTTGGGGGGGGGGGG
>DASYJF010000042.1:0-8594 GCA_035996815.1 Thermoanaerobaculia bacterium
TCCCGTCTCGTACGCCGACCGTGTGAGTCGCTCTTCGCCCCCGAGCAGCGCCACCAAATAATCCCACTGATACTGAATCCACTCCCGCTCATCCACCCTTTGATTCATACACTTAGGATAGCCCCAACCCTAAGTTAGTGCATATGGCGCAGAGCGCGGGGCTGGATTGTTCCTGCGCGCCTTCGCGCGCGACGTGTGGCTGATGACTACACGTCAATCACTCCCGGCTGCATCTCGATCGCCTCTCCGCCGCGCCGAAAGAGTCGCGCTGTCTTTTCTCCGAGGAGTGTGGTCACGCGATCTTCGACTCGTAGGATCGAGCCTTCACGCAATCCCACGACCGGGCCGGGATTCTCCTCGAGGTACTCGCGGATCCGTTCTTCGCGCGTTTCGCCGCGGTGCGTCGATTGCGGATCGGGATCGAGGTAGTGCGGGTTGATCTGGAAATTGATGAGGGCTAGCGCGGCGAACGACGGAGGCTCGAGGATCGGCATGTCGTTGGTGGTCTGCATCGTCGGCGCGGCGATCACCGTTCCTGCGCTGGCGCCGAGGTAAGGGAGGCCGGCGCGGACGCGTTCGCGGATCGTGGTGAGGAGATCGCGGTCGTAGAGCGTCTTCAGCAATCGAAAGGTATTGCCGCCGCCGACGAAGATCGCGTCCGCGCGATCGAGATCATCGATGCCGATGACGTCGAGATCCATCCGAGCCAACCGCTCGCGGACTTTCTTGATGTACGCATGGTGATCGTGCGCGGCGAATGGAACGAACGCCACGCGGCGCGCATCGCCGAGGAATGCACGTATTGCAGCCTCGGGATGATCGAGGTAGCCGTAGCCGTGGACGTTCGAGGAAGAGATCAGAAGAAGGCGCATGTTGTGCGGAGTCTATGATCGCTGCCTTCCTTTTTGCTGCCGTGATGACGAAGCCTTTGCCGCCGCCCGATCTGACGACGCCGCCCGCCGATGCGCAGAAAAGCGCGGACGGCCTAGTGTCGAAGGTGCTCGAAGCCGGAACGGCGGGCGAGCATCCGGGCGACGCTGACTTCATCCACATCCGTTACGCGGTCTGGAAGGCGAGCGACGGCTCCGTCGTCGACTACACACGAACGGAAATCCCGACGTTTGTGGAGATGTACAAGCTCCTGCCGGGCATGCGCGAGATGTTCGGTCAAATGACGCCGGGCCAGAAACTCCGCGCCTGGATCCCCGCATCCCTCGGCGCGGGCAAAATCAAAGAGGGCGACACGTTCGTCGTCGACGGCGAGTTGGTGGACATCGTCCATCCACCGATCACGCCGTCCGATGTGGCCGCGCCGCCCGCGGATGCGATCAAAACGCCGTCGGGACTGGCATACAAAATCCTTCGTCCCGGAACGGGCACGATCCATCCGAAATCGCGCGGCAACGTGCTCGTTCACTACAGCGGCTGGACCACGGACGGACGCATGTTCGACAGCTCCATCGTGAAAGGCGAGCCGATGGAGTTGTCGCTCGACCACGTCATTGCGGGCTGGACCGAAGGCCTGCAGCTGATGACCGAAGGCGAGATCGTCCGCTTCTGGATCCCGCAGAAGCTGGCGTACCAAGGCGCAGCGGGGATGCCGGCGGGGATGCTGGTGTTCGACGTGAAGTTGGTGAAGATCCGCTGAACGAAAACCTCTCACGCGGAGACGGAGAGAGAACGTTTTTCCTCCGCGCCTCCGCGTGAACCGTTCTTCCTTGAGTTCGCGTTGCTCGTGATTCACTCGCTCCCGATGACCCACTTTTCGTACGAGTCCCCCGGCAACTCACGGATGAAGCGCGACGGCTCCATGAGGATGTCCAGTCCGCCCCGATCGCGGGCCATGACCGGGAAGACGAGATACAGCTCCTGTTTGGCGCGCGTCACGGCGACGTAGAAAAGGCGACGCTCTTCTTCTTCGCCGGGGATGACGATTTCGTGTTCGGTCGGCGCTGCGTCATCGACGATCTCCGCGGGCATTTCTTCGATGGCCAGATCGGCGTTGCCGCGCACCAGCGCGTCGGTCAGCTTGAACGCCTCGTGCAGCTCCTTCGGCTTCACGCGCACGATGCCGCCGGGGACGCGCAGCGCGCGCTGCGACGGGAAGCGTCCGTCGGCGAGCCAGATCACGAAGACGATGCGCCACTCCAAACCTTTGGCCTGATGCACGGACGAGAGCACTGTTTTTTCGTCTTCGGGGCCGACCACCGCCACGTCCTCGCCCGCGATCGGATTGGCCAGCGCGACTTCGTCGAGGAACGCGCTCGTGTCGTCGTAGCGAAGCGCGTATTGCGAGAGTTGTTCGAGATCGTCAAGACGCGCCTGCGAGTTCGCGAACTTTGCGCGGGCGTAGTCGGCGTAGCCACGCTCGACGATCAGGCGGATCGACTCGGACGGATTGTGCTGCATCGACTCGCTGCCGATGATGCCGAGGAGGTCGCGAAGATTTTTGAGCCTCGAGCGGTTGCCTTTGGGGGAGTTGGGAGTAGGGGGTGGGGTGTGGGAGTTGCCGGGGTTCTTCTCCGACTCCCCACTCCCCACGCCCCACTCCCCGCGCAGAAACGCATCCAGCGGATTCTGCGCCGTCCCGATCCTCGCCCACACCTCGGCCGCCGTTTTCTCGCCGACCTTCGGGTAGAGCTTCATCACGCGCTTCCACGACAGCTCATCGCGCGCGTTCGTGACGATCTTCAGGTACGCGATGACGTCCTTGATGTGCGCCTGCTCGAAAAAGCGAATGCCGGAGCGGATCTCGTACGGAATCAGACGGCGCGACAACTCCATCTGCAGCTCCAACGATTGATAGTGCGAGCGATACAGCACGGCGATGTCTGCGAGCGATTCGCCTTCGTCGCGAAGTTCCAGGATGCGCTGCGCGATGAACGAGGCCTGCTCGAAAACATCATCGACGCCGACGACGGCCGGGTCGGGACCATCGCCGCGCACGGCCTGCAATTCCTTCCGAAACTGAAAGCGGTTCTGCGCGATCGAGGCGTTGGCGAGATTCAGGATCTGCCGCGTGGACCGGTAGTTAATCTCCAGCTTGTAGATCTTCGCTTCGGGGAATCGCAGCGGAAAGGTGATGATGTTTTCGAACGACGCGCCGCGAAATGAGTAGATCGATTGCGCGTCGTCGCCGACCACCATCACGTTCCTTCGCACCTCGGCCATCTTGTCGACGACCTCGGACTGCAGCTTGTTCGTGTCCTGATATTCGTCGACGAGGATGTATCGATACCGACGCTGCAACGCCGCGCTAACGTCGGGATAGTCGTCCAGCAGCAGCTTCCAGTTCACGAGCAGATCGTCGAAATCCATCGCGTTCGCTTCGCGCTTCCGCTCCTTGTAACGGCGGAAAACGTTGATCATCTCGTCGCGATAAATCCCGAAATGCGGGTAGTTGTTCTCGAGGTGCAGCTCCAGCGGCGTGCGCGTGTTGATCAGGTACGAGTAGATGTCGATGAGTACGTCGCCCTTCGGAAACCGCTTCTCCAAAGTCTTGATCCCGAGAGAGGAAATCGACGATTCCATCATCTCTTTGGAATCCTCGGCATCGAGAATCGTGAAGCTCGATCGATAGCCGATCGTCTCCGCATGCTGCCGCAACAGCCGGTTGCCGATCGAGTGAAACGTGCCGCCCCAGATGCGCCGCGTGTCGATGGTGACGAGCTGCTCGACGCGGCTCAGCATCTCCCGCCCAGCTTTGTTGGTGAAGGTGAGGAGAAGGATGTCGGACGGATCGACGCCGTCTTCGATGAGCCGCGAAACCCGATAGGTCAGCGCGCGCGTTTTTCCGCTGCCGGCGCCGGCGATGACGAGCATCGGTCCTTCGCCGGCCATGACCACGTCGAGCTGTTCCTGATTGAGCTCGTCCTCGTAGCGAACGCGATACTGCTTCTGCGCTTTCGCGGGTTGTTTGAGCGTGTAACGACGGATCTTCTCGGGCACCGAGGAAGCGTAGCAGGTGAGCGAATTCGCGGACGATCAGGCTAGAGCCGGAACGTTCCTTTCCTGCAGGAGGCGGAGATCGGTCTGCACCATCTCGCGGACCAGCTCGGGGAAGGTGTAGGTCGGCTGCCATCCCAGCACGTCGCGCGCCTTACTCGCATCGCCGACGAGGATGTCGACTTCGGCGGGGCGGACGAAGCGCTCGTCGATCTTCACGTACTGCTGATAGTCGAGTCCCAACTCGTCGAAGGCGAGCTCGCAGAATTCGCGGACCGTGTGCGTCTCGCCGGTGGCCACGACGAAATCGTCCGGTTCGGGCTGTTGCAGGATCTGGTGAATGGCGCGGACGTAATCGGCGGCGTGGCCCCAGTCGCGCTTCGCGTCGAGATTGCCAAGGCGGAGTTCGTCGGCGCGGCCGAGCTTGATGCGGGCGGCGGTGCTGGTGATCTTGCGCGTCACGAATTCGAAGCCGCGGCGCGGCCCTTCGTGATTGAAGAGGATGCCGCTGGCCGCGAACATGCCGTAGGCCTCGCGATAATTGCGCGTCAGCTCGAAGCCCGCCACCTTGCTGATTCCGTACGGGCTGCGCGGATGGAAACGCGTATCTTCCGTTTGCGGCACGTCGCGCACTTTGCCGAACATCTCGCTCGAGCCGGCGAAGTAGAAGCGGCATCCGGGGCGAAGCTCGCGAAGCGCGGCCAGCATGTAGTGCGTGCCATTGATGTTCGTGTTGAGCGTCGAGAAGCCGTCGATGAAGCTCTCGGCCACGAAGCTCTGCGCCGCGAGGTGGTAGCACTCGTCGAACGCGTTGCGGCTGATCACGTGAAAAATACTGGGATAACTCTCCAGGCTGGCCGGATGCAGGATCAGCCGGTCGAGCAGATGACCGATGCGGCCGAAGCGCGTATCGGGAGCCTCGAGCGCAACGCGCCGCACCAGCCCGTGCACCTCGTAGCCGAGGCCGAGCAGGTGCTCGGCGAGGTAGCTGCCGTCCTGTCCGGTGATGCCGGTGATGAGCGCTTTCTTCATTTTTCGAAGGGGCCGATTATCCATCATCCTGCGCGCCACATGACACTTGTCATCCGCATCTGCTGACGATTCGCACAGGGCGTTTGCGCCGCACGGCCCGATACTGCCGTCATGAAACGTTTGATCTTCGCGCTCCTTCTTCTTGCCGCTCCGCTTGTCGCGCAACAAACCGCCATCACCAACGTGCGGCTCTTCGATGGGACGAAGGTCGTCCCGCATGCGACTGTCGTGATCGATGGAACGCGCATCGTTGCCGCCGGCGCGAATGCGGCCGTGCCGAAAGATGCGAAGGTAATCGATGGAAATGGCAAGACGCTTTTGCCGGGACTGATCGATTCGCACACGCACGTGTTCCCCGGCAGCCTGGAGCGCGCGTTGCGCTTCGGCGTGACGACGGAGCTGGATATGTTCACGTCGTTGCGCACGCTCGATCCGCTTCGCGCCGAGCAGGCCAAGGGTCCGGTCACGAGTCGCGCCGATGTCTATTCGGCGGGAACGCTCGTGACGGTCGCGGGCGGACATGGCAGCGAGTACTTCCCGATTCCGACGTTCAAGAGCGGCGACGATCCGCAGGCGTTCGTTGATGCGCGAATCGCCGAAGGTTCGGATTACATCAAATTGATCGTGGAGACGGGGGAAGCGTACGGGATGAATCTGCCGACGCTTTCGAAGAGCGATCTGACCGCGCTCATCGCCGCGGCGCACAAGCGCGGCAAGATGGCAGTGGTCCATATCTCGACGCTGCACGGCGCGCGCGATGCGATCGACGCAGGGGCCGACGCGCTCGTACACATTTTCGCGGACACAGTTCCTGACGCCGGCTTCGGCGCGTTCGTGGCCGCGCATCACGCGTTCGTCGTTCCCACGCTGACCGTGAACGAGAGCACCACCGGCGTCGGCAGCGGCACGTCGCTGAACACGGACGCGCATCTCGCGCCGTATCTGAATGCCGATGAGATGGCAGGTCTGAAGACGTCGTTCCCGAAAGCGAAGGGTCTCAGTCTCGATAACGCCTACGCCGCCGTGCGGCAGTTGAAGGCCGCGGGCGTCCCGATCCTGGCAGGAACTGATTCGCCGAATCCCGGCACCGCGCACGGCGCGAGCATGCATCGCGAGCTGGAGCTGCTGGTGAAGTCGGGATTGACGCCGGTCGAGGCTCTGACCTCGGCCACGTCGCTGCCGGCGAAACACTTTAAGTTGCACGATCGCGGCCGCATCGTCGCCGGACTTCGCGCCGATCTGCTGCTCGTCGACGGCGATCCGACAACGGACATCCTGGCCACGCGCAACATCGCCGGCGTCTGGAAGAACGGTGCGATGCTCGATCGCAAGCCGGAGCCGAAGCGCGCCGCCGAGGCGCCAGTGATCTCGGTCGTTCCGAACATCGGCGACGGCATGATCAGCAACTTCGACTCCGGCGATACGAAACCGGCCTTCGGCACCGGCTGGGACGTCTCCACCGATTCAATCGCCGGCGGCAAGTCGACGGCGACGATGGACGTCGTGGCCGGCGGCGCGAACGGCACGCCGAAATCGCTGCACATTCACGCCGATACGAAGCCGGGCTTCATGTTCCCGTGGGCCGGCGCGATGCTGATGCTCGGCGCGACGCCGATGCAGCCGGTCGATCTGTCGTCGAAGAGCGGACTGTCGTTCTTCGCGAAAGGCGATACCGACATCCGCGTGATGCTCTTCGCCGCCAGCACGGGCCGCATCCCGCGTCAGACGACTGTCCACGCCGGAGCCGATTGGACTGCGATCACGTTGCCGTGGCTCGCCTTCAACACCGACGGCAAGGACGTGCAGATGCTGGTTTTCTGCGGTCCGGACAAAGGCGTGGCCGACTTTGCGATCGACGAGCTGAGACTGAAATGACGAAACGTCGTGCCACCCGCAGCGACAGCGGCCCGCTGGCGGTCCAGCCGACGAGCCGTCGGCGCTACGAGCCGCCGGCGCTACGACGCTAGACTATGACCATGACCCCCGAACGCGATTACGCCGGCTGGACGAAGTACATCTGGCTGATCTACGTTGTGCCGTTCGCTGCTTTTCCGATCGCTGCGAATGCGAGCGCCGGTCGGATTGCGCTGACGTGGTTCGCCACGGCGGTCTTTGTCGTCATCTACCTGGCCGGCTATCGCGTGCGCGGCCGCAAGCTGCTGTGGATCATCGCCGCGATCACGGTTCTCGGCGTGGCCTTCATGCCGACGAACTACGGCGCCGGCGCGTTCTTCATTTTCGCGGCGTCGTTTGCCGGAAATACAGGCGGCGTGCGCAAGGCCTTTTCCATCATCGGCGTGGTGTTACTCGTGCTGCTGATCGACGTGCTGGTGATCGGACTCAGTCCGTTGATCTGGTGGTGGGCGGCGTTCTTCACGGTCGTCATCGGTGCGGTGAATGCGCATTTCGCGCAGGCCGGCCGCGCCAACAAACGATTGGCGATGGCCCACGACGAGATCGAGCACCTCGCCAAAGTCGCCGAGCGCGAACGGATCGCGCGCGATCTTCACGATGTCCTCGGGCACACGCTGTCGCTGATCATCCTGAAGTCCGAGCTCGCTTCGAAACTGGCCGACCGCGATCCGCAACGCGCGCGCGATGAGATCCGCGACGTCGAACGGATCTCGCGCGAGGCGTTGTCCGAGGTGCGCCAGGCCGTGCGCGGCTATCGCGCCGGATTGCAGCAGGAGCTAGACGGTGCGACGGCGATGCTGCGCGCGGCATCGATCGAGTTGATGACGGAATTCGAACCGGTGCCGCTAGCGGCGGGGCAGGAAGCAATCCTCGCGCTGGCACTCCGCGAAGCAGTCACGAACGTGGTTCGCCATTCGGAAGCGTCGCGCTGCACGATCGCACTTCATCGCGTCGGCGATGACATCCGCCTCACCGTTTCCGACGACGGACGCGGCGGCGGACGCGAAGACGGCGCCGGCATCAGCGGCATGCGCGAACGCATCACTGCCCTCGGCGGCTCCGTCACACGCAACGGCGCGCACGGCACGACGCTCACCGTCACGCTGCCGCTCGCGAGCGGACTGCAGTCGATGAGCGCCATCGAGCGCTCGGCATGATCCGCGTCGTCATCGCCGAGGATCAGGCCATGGTCCTCGGCGCGCTCTCCGCGCTGCTGGAAATCGAATCCGACATCGAAGTCGTGGCCCGCGCCCGCAGCGGCGACGAAGCGCTCGATCTCGTGCGCACGCATCGTCCCGACGTTCTGCTGACCGATATCGAGATGCCGTCGAAGACCGGACTCGAAGTCGCGCAACTCGTTCGCGACGAACATCTGCCGACGCGGGTGGTGATCCTGACGACGTTCGCCCGCGGCGGCTATCTTCGCCGGGCGCTCGAAGCGGGCGCATCGGGATACTTGCTGAAGGATTCGCCGGCGGAACAGCTCGCAAATGCCATCCGCCGCGTACATGCGGGCGGTCGCGCCGTCGATCCGGAACTGGCCGCCGAGGCGTGGAGCGAACCCGATCCGCTGACGGATCGCGAGCGGCAGGTGCTGCGGCTGGCAGGCGAGGGGCAGGCCACGGGCGACATCGCCGAGTCGCTGCATCTGTCCGAGGGAACGGTGCGCAATTACCTCTCCGAGGCAATCAGCAAGCTCGGCG
>DASYJF010000043.1:0-10933 GCA_035996815.1 Thermoanaerobaculia bacterium
CACCGCTTTGGGAGGGAGGGGGACGGTGAAGATCGCGGGAAATCGGCAAGCATCACACGCTGCGGGCCCTCACGATTCCCCCTCCCTCCCAAAGCGGTGGCTCGATCGCCACCGCACTCCAAAGTGCTGCGCACGAAACTGACGCTACGTTTCCTCAGAATGACAGCCACAACATCATGATCGCCCTCACCATCATCGCAATCGTCGCCGCCGGAGCGGCCATCCTCTTCGCCCTTCTCTGGTCGCGCACCCACGCCGACATCGCACGCCTCTCCGACCGCCTCGGCCGTCCGGACGGCGAGGCCTCCGCATCGCTCGACGTCGACTCCTTCGGCGCGCTCGACGAAATCGCCTCGCGTTTCTACCGCTCGCGAACGGACCTCGCCCGTCAACTCTCCGCCGCCGAATTTCAGAACGCGCTCCTGCAACAGATCATGAACGGAATGGGCGAAGGCGTCCTGGCCATCGACCGCCAGCGCCGCGTCGTCCTCGCCAACCGCCGCTTCGCCGAGATGTTTACCCTGCAGCCCGGCTTCGTCGGCCAGCCGCTGGCCAGCATCCTTCGCAACCAATCGATCCTTTCCGGGTTCGACGAAGCGCTCTGCACGTTCGGCGGGCGCGCCGACTCCGCCAGCCGTTTCTCCATCCGCAGCGGCATCGAAGAGCGCCAGATCGAGATGCGCGCCTTCCCGCTCCCGTCGCACGATCTCGCCGCCGTCGCCCTCTTCATCGACGTTACGCACGTCGAACGCCTCGAAGAGCTCCGCCGCGAATTCATCGCCGACTTCTCTCACGAAGTCCGCACGCCGCTTGCCGCACTGAAGTCCGCCGTCGAAACGTTCGAATTCGATCGCGGCCTCCTCACCAACGATCAGGAAGCGCAGCTACGCCGCATCATGTCCCGCCAGCTCGCCAGACTCGAACGTCTCGCGCAGGACCTGTCGGAGCTCAGTCACATCGAAGCCGGCGACCTAAGTCTCGAGCGCACGGATATCGACTTACGCCGCCTCCTCGAAGATCTCTGCGAAGACTTCCGCGACCGAGCCTCGGCGAAACGACTCCGCTTCGTCATCACCGGCGAAGGCGCCCACGTCCACGGTGACGCCATGCGCCTCCAGCAAGCCTTCGCCAACCTCCTCGACAACGCCATCAAATACGGCGGCGAAGACGCAACGATCGATATCGACGTCTCCGCCACGTCAGACCGCGGCATCGTCCGAATTACCGACCACGGCGAAGGCATCCCCCCCGAGGAACGCGACCGAATCTTCCGCCGCTTCTACCGCATCGACAAATCCCGCTCCCAGGAAATCGCCGGCACCGGCCTCGGCCTCGCCATCACCAAGCACCTCATCCTCCAACACCGCGGCAACATCGATATCGAGGGCGGGGTGGGCGGGGGGGCGGCGTTCGTGGTGACGCTGCCCACTGTCGGGTCCTTCCGCTAGGGAGATGGTGGTTGCCGGGTATCAAACAGATCGGGCCGGTTCTTCTTCAAGATCTGCATGTCTTTAGAGAGTTTGTTAATTTTGTCGAGGTCGATCGTGTATAAGGGATCTGTGACTTCCAATCGAGACAATATCTTCGCAGGGCCGTCAGACTCGGCCTTTTCAAGAAACTTATCTATTTCGTCATGCGTCCAGCCTTTGATCGGCTTAGTAGCGTCGATGCTGAGATAGATTCCAGTCGCCTTGAGTGCATCGTGGTTCAAGGCCATGACCGCACCGAAATAGGTGGCTTCGCATCCTCCAAGAAGATGTTCTCGTATGCGATCCGCGGCTCGTTTGTAGAGGATAACATCCGACAAGTTGTTAGCTTTTGTTGCTTCGGCAGTGAGTGCGGCAAGTGTCTTACATGCCAATTGCAGATCACCTATTGGAATTGATTGCCCGAACGTCAAGCTCGCTGCCATCATCGATAAAACAAACATCGCCAATGTCTGCGTTTTCATTTCGTTGTCTCCGTTGCTGGGTAAGGTACGTATGTGAGATGTTGCGATTGCTGAGTGACTCCAGCTTCTCCTTCGTAGAGCGGAAAGTCATCTTTGCTCGCTATAGTGCCCAAGAGGAGCACTACGCCTAACGCCATTGCGAGAATTCCTGGTGAGGCGCTCGCAACAGTTGAAGATAAGGGCTTGGCGCTAAGCTGAAGGCCGTAGGTCGTTCTTAGCGTGTAGAAAACGACGCCGGTTCCCAGAAAAAGAAGCGCGAAGCCGCTGAAAAGTCCGACAGAACGCTTGATCATAGAAAGATGAAGGTGGTAGATATGGAGACGGTATGTGGGGCGTGCTAGATCAGCCGGGGTCAATGCGTGCGCTCGAAACCAGAATATATTTTCAACCAGGAACCACGCGATGGAAAATAGAATAATTGTGCTGGCCAACGTAAGGAACCAAGGCGCGGCATCCTCCCATCGGCGTTTTGAAACTCGGCCATATCCCGATTCGGAAGAAAGTTCCTTCACCAAGTTCGACGTAAGATCTTCGGGCATTCATCTCTCCTGCTCGGTTAAGGAGTGTCTCTAGCAACGCTTTCCCTACTCCAATGAGCTTCGCTGGTTTGATTCGACGGACCAGAGTATTAAATTCCGCCGCACGTACTGGACAAGTGCTCGGATCCATGTACAATCTCCCCTTCGGCGGCAACCAGCGCCTAACCTCCTGAGGCCTTTCCCAGCGAAGGCCCGTCGCGGAGGCAAAGGGGGGCGGACCCTCGGGTTGGGTACTTGCGGACCTTCGTTCGAGGGCTTCGTTGCTGGGGGCGGATGCTCGCGGACTGAACGAGGGAGATTTCGCGATGACTCAGCAGAAGGATTTCAAGCGCGTCGTTCGTGCGCGCATGCAGAAGACGGGCGAGTCGTACACCACGGCCCGGCTTCATCTCGTCAAGAAACAGGAAGCGCCGGCGCCCGACTACGCGGCGCTGGCCGGACTCAGCGATGAGTCGGTGAAGAATGCGACCAGCCGCACGTGGGCGATGTGGGTGTCGCTGCTCGACAAAGCCGATGCGAAAGAGATGTCGCATCCCGCGCTGACGAAGCACATTCGCGCGACCTACGACACGCCGTCATGGTGGACGCAGATGGTGGCGGTCGGCTACGAGCGCATCCGCGGGTTGCGCGCGCAGGGGCAGCAGCGCAGCGGCGACTGGTCGATCACGAAGAGCAAGACGGTCGGCGTTCCGCTGCCGACGCTGTACGCGGCGTTCAAGAACGCGAGAACGCGCGCCAAGTGGATGGACGGCGTGAAGCTGACCGTGCGAGGCGCGACGGAGAACAAATCGCTGCGTCTTCGTTGGGAGGACGGCTCGCCGATCGACGTCGGTTTCATGGCCAAGGGTGATGCGAAGAGCCAGGTCGCGCTCGAACATCGCAAGCTGGCTTCGAAGGCCGAGGCCGATCGCATGCGCGCGTTCTGGACGGAGCGCCTCAACGCGCTCGCGGCGATGTTGAAAGCGTAGACCGTTTCTGTGGTGCCGCTTTCGGGCGGCACCACACAGGACTCTGTCGGCGAACGATTCCGTTAGATCGTGCTACCCAACCGAGGTTCGAAGCATGCGTACGTGGTTGCTGATCGCGTTGCTCAGCGCTCCCTCTCTATTCGCGGCCGATCTTCCTCCCGGCTTCAGGATGACTCCCGGTTACGAAGAGGTTCCGTCGAATCACTCATACGTGCAGTTCGACACGCACACGATCGAAGACCTCGCCTCGGGTGGAAGGCTCCAGGCCCGGAAGCTCGAAGTGGGTCATGAACATCCGTCCCACAGGCGCGCAGAAGAGTGGCGACGTGCAGATGGCCGATCACGAGACTTCGCTCAAGAGCGACGGTTGGACGATCATCCGCGATCGCGGTGAGCTGGAAGCGAAGAAACGCGTGGACGCCACCACCGCTTGGTATCAATCATTTCCGAACTCGCCGATGGTGACGATTCTCGAGGAGACGCCGCCACCGCGCGTGCTCACGCTCACGGCGCCGAAAGGCGTGCCGGAAACGCTTGCCGCCGATGGCGACTACCCATACGCGGCTCCGTTTCCCGGAGCGACGTTGCAGAAGACCGAGCATGCGTCGCGCAACCTGAACGTTACGCCGAAGAACGCGACGCAGCCACTCATCTTCCGCGTCACGGAAACGAAGTGGTACGCCATCCCCAAAGACGTTTCGTCATACGAATTCGTGACCGTATACGAACGCGCCCTGGAGAAGAGTGGATGGAGCATCGAGCGCGATGGGATCGGAAGTGACGGCAGTGTCTGGGCGCATTACGCGAAGAACGGCAGGGACATCTGGCTTCAGACGCGGGCCCAGGGCGGGCAGCAATCGATCAACGTCGCCGATGTGGGCGCTGATAGCGCCGCGGCCCGGCTGAAGCAGGAGCTGGCCACCGCGGGTCACGTCGCGCTCTACGGAATCTATTTCGACACCGACTCGGCCAGGCCGAAGGCAGAGTCGGAGACGACACTCCAGCACGTGCTGCAGATGATGACGGGCGATGCGTCGCTGCGCCTCGAGGTGCAGGGACATACCGACGACAGCGGTTCGCCGGAGCACAATGCAAAACTCTCCGGCGATCGCGCCGCCAGCGTCAGCGATTGGCTCATCGCGCACGGGATCGCGGCATCCCGGCTGACGAGCAAAGGCTACGGCGCTACAAAACCTGTTGCCGACAATCACACTCCGGAAGGGAAAGCGAAGAACCGCCGCGTGGAGCTCGCTCGAACCTAGCCGATCGACTTCTACAAGCATTCGCTGGCGATCGTGCGGGAGGGGCGAAGCCTTTCTCCTACCTGCAACGCATGGATGGGGACATCGACCACATCGATGAGGACAGCGACTGCATCGATGAGGTCCGCGACTGCATCGATGGGGACAGCGACTGTATCGATGGGGACATCGACTGCATCGATGGGGACAGCGACTACATCGATGAGGACATCGACTGCATCGATGAGGACAGCCACTGCATCGATGAAGTCACCGCGCATATCCGATGAAAAAACTTTGATTCTCGGCCGGCTCTGTTTTCCTTCGTAAGTGTTTGAATCCATTACAGCGCTATGCGCTGTACCGGAACTTCCATACGTATAGAAAGTCCTGGCTGTAGCAGACGTTTTACAAGAATCAGGCGCTTTTCTACGGCGAGAGCGCTACATTGCCGCGCAAGGCAAAAACAATGACACGCGCAGAGAACAGAAGCACAGTAACGAGGGCCGCGAACAAATCGCGGCGCGCACGTCGTCCGTCATGCCGATCGGAGCGCGATCGGCCGATGGGCTGGCGCCGTTCGTTGCGGCGTGTGCGCAGGGCTCTCGATTCGTCCGTGCGGCTGCTCGACTCCTCGCGCCGTGTCATCGACGTTTCGGAACGATATGCGAGTCGGCGTCCTGTTCGGAGCTCGCGGCAGTTGCAGCGTGCCGCGTCCTGGCTGAGTAAGGCCGAGGGGCGGCTGTGGCGTGCCGTACAGGCTCTGCGGGAGACGGCAGGTGACGCGGCAAGCTCGCCGCAATGTGATCGAGAGACGGTGTTGCGTCTGATCAATGCCGGCGAGCGCTGGATGTACGGCACAGCGCAGATGGCCGCTCTGTATGAACGGCTGGACGATGCAGCCGGTATGTTGGTGGCATTCGCATTGGCCGGTGTCGCCGACTTCAAACTGTCCGGTCTTGAGGACGATTCCCATAAGAAGCCACACAGTCCGCGGCTCATTACAGGCCGGCTCCTTCTGAAGATCCGCCTGCCCGAGGTGAGCAGCAGTATTCGATTGATTTCCATTCGTCGGCGGCGATTGCGTCCTATTGCGTTCGCAGAGGCTGCGCGACGAGTTTTCAGGGGCCGTGCTCCTCCGCACGCCGCGATCTGCCCGCTCTAATCGCGCGATCGCAACCGAATTACAAGTTAACAATCAACTTGATAGGAGGACTACGTGTCCATAGAAAATGAAGTTTCCAACGTCATATCCCATACTGATGGCGCACAGGCGTGCGTCGAAGACATTCGGGCCATGCGCCAGCGGATTCCGAATTTCGTCATCCCGGATTCGAAGAATGCCGGCCGGCGGCTCGCCGGTGTCGCTTCGCTTCCGCAGCAGTTCATCGAGCTGGCGGCGGTAGCCGTGAAGAACAGCGCGATGCTCGTTCGCGGAAGTGGCGCGGATCCAATGCAGCTCCGCGATCTGATGAGTTTTGCCGAGGCGTATGCGCCGGTGGCAGACGAGTTGGAAGCGCTGGCTCACTTCATCCGCCACAGCGTGGCGCTGGCCAGGAACAAGGCGGGGAATGATGCGCTCACCACCTATGCCCTGGCGCAGCGTCTGGCCAAACGTCCCGAGACGGCCGATCTAGCTCCGCATGTCGATGACATGCGCAATGCCCTCGGCGCTCGGATCCGCAAGGCCGGATCGCGGAAGGCACCGTCAGCCCCCGCACCAACGGCGTAGCAGCAGTTTCGTGCAGTAAGCCCCGCGCGGGCGCGTCCGAAGGCGCGCCCGCGCATTTTGCTGGATTAGTAGATTAGTGATTAGTGATTAGTAGATTAGTAAAAAGGGGAGTCGGGAGTCGGGGGTCGGGGGTCGTAGATAATCCACGGAGCGCTGCATTGTCCACACGTTCTCCGAATCCCGACTCCCGAATTTAGTAGATTAGTAGAGGGCTCCCGTCGGGAATCGCGATCCTCGCCCACTAATCTACTAATCCACTGATCTCGATGATCCCGCGCGCGACGGAGATCGAGCACTTCCTATCAGCCGGTGTAGACCGTTCCCTCTTCCACGAAGCAGAGCGGATTTCCCCACGGATCGAGGGCATAGAACGAGCGCTCGCCCCACGGCCGCACGACGATCCCGCCGCCGGGCGCGTCGTGCACCGACTCCTGCGACAGGCATCCCAACTCCTTCGCGCGTTCGAATGCCGCCTCCAGGTTTTCGACCGTGAAATACAGCGCCTTCGCCGCCGTGTGCGGACTGCCGACGGACGAGACGTCGATGACGGAGAGTGTCACTGGACCGCACTCGAAGTAGCTGCGCGCGCCCGGCTGCTTCCGTCCCTGAACGCCGAGCAGCGTCGAATAGAAGTTGATCGCTTCCTCGAGGTTGCCCACCTCGACGTTGAGCCTGAAAAACTGCGGTACATCGTCATTCATCGCTGTCCTCTTTCTGTTTACGGCTTCTTGAAAAAATGGCTGAGCCAGTCGTTGACCAGCTTCAGCCGCTTCGGTTCGATTCGATAGATGCGCATGCGGCCCTGCCGTTCGTGCGAAAGCAGGCCGGCTGCTTCGAGGACCTGCAGATGGCGCGTCGTGGTCTGCCATGCGTGCGAGAACACCGACGCGATCTCGCCGGCAGTCATTGAGCCGCCATTGAAGTAGACGGCCATCAGCACCCTCCTCCGCGCCGCGTGCGAGAGGGCGCTGAAGACTGCCTCGTACGCATCCAGCTTGCCTTTTGATTCCTGTTTCGGCATCGCTGAACATTCAGCCACGTCGCTGAATGTTTGTCAACGATATTCAGCAGGATCGCTGAATGTCGATCAACGTCCCTCTTCCGCCGCCAGGTCGACGATGATTCCTCGCTCGATGTAGATCGGGCGGATGTGTTCGGCCAGCATGCGTCGTTTCACCGCCAGCCAGAGCGCGCCGGCCAGGCAGAGCAGCGCTCCGTAGAAAATCGTCTTTTGGGAGCCGATGCGGTCCGCGACGATCCCGGCGAGCAGGCTCCCGATCGGCTGCACGCCCATGATGGCCATGCTGTAGAACGCCATTACCCGTCCGCGCAGATTCTCGTCGACCACGGTCTGCAGGATCGTGTTTGCTGACGCCGCCTGCAGCATCATTCCGGCACCGATGATCGGAAGGATCACCACCGACAGCCAGAGCACGTGTGAGAACGCGAATGCGATCAGGCCGAGGCTGAGGCCGATCGATGCGGCGACGATGACCTTGCCGAGGCCGACGACGGTGTGGCGCGAGGCGAGGTAGAGCGTGCCGGCCAGCGCGCCGACTCCGGACGCCGTCATCAGAATGCCCAGCGTGTGCGGTCCGCCATGCAGCACCTTCGAAGCGATGACCGGCATCAGCGTCGCGTACGGCATCCCTGCCAGTCCGGCCAACGCCACGATCAACAGCAGCGCGCGAACCGGCGGGAAGCGCGACACGTACGTCCATCCCGTGCGCAGCTCTTCCAGCATGTGCGTGTCGACGTTCGCGCGGACGGCCGGCGTGCGGCGCATGGCCAGCAGCGACGCGATCACGGCGAGATACGAAATCGCGTCCGCGCCGAAGCACCATCCTTCGCCCAGCGTCGCGATGAGGATGCCGCCGATCGACGGCCCGATGATGCGCGAGGCGTTGATCATCGAGGAGTTCAGCGCGATCGCGTTCGGCAGGTCGTCGCGGTCCTCCACCATCTCCACGACGAACGACTGCCGCGCCGGCGTGTCGAACGAGTTGATCACCCCTTGCACCAGCTGCAGCGCAATCACCTCGGCCACCGTGATCACGTTCATCAGCGCCAGTACCGCCAGCGCTGCCGACTGCAGCGCCGACAGGATCTGCGTGATGACCAGGATGCGATGCCGGTCCCACCGGTCGACGAGCACGCCCGCGAACGGCGAGAGGATCAGCATCGGGATCTGCCCCGCGAATCCGACGATGCCGAGGAGGAGCTCCGATCCGGTGAGGCGATAGACGAGCCAGCTCGTGGCGATGCGGGTGATCCACGACCCGACCAGCGAGATCGATTGCCCGCCGAAGAAGAGGCGGTAGTTGCGATGGCGCAGCGCGCGCGTGATCCGATTCAAGTCATCCCGTCCACGCAAGTCATGTTCCCGGGGGAACGCCGAACTCCCTGCCGCGCGGATTCTCGGCTAGAATCCGCCGCCGCAGCGGAAATTTTGACGCGCCACTCGCGTTAGTTTCCGTACCTTCCTCGTAGGCATCGTGGGGCCGTAGCTCAATTGGGAGAGCGCCTGAATGGCATTCAGGAGGTCGACGGTTCGATCCCGTTCGGCTCCACCAACGATCCACCCTCTTAAAATCCAGCAGTTCCGATCTTCCGCTAGTGCGGCTGCCTCGCCTTTTCCGGGAAGCCGACTACTCGCGCTCGATGACGCGATTTCCTCGAAGGCACCCGTGTCGCGCAAGGCTGCCGTAATCGAGATCCTCGCGCGAGCGTCTTCGTCATCAATTCCCGCGACCATCACGGAGTGCGCGTCAACGCATCATGAGTCGTTCCAAAATTGCTGGCGAAGCGGCTTCGTGGAGTGCCGGGCTAGCCAGTTGTGCCTGTGGCGTTCCGGGGCCGCGATGCCAGGATTCTCTTTGCCATCTCGCGCACCGCGGAATTAGCCGATACGTTCGCGGCGACCTTTTTTAGATTCGCTTCGCCGATCTTAAGAAGGTTTAAACGCGCGAACTCGACGGTGCACTTCGGATGCTGTAGGGCAACGACGACGGTCGATTGTCGCGTAAAGAATTCCTTCTTCTGAAGCACCTTTTGAAACAACATCTCGTTGAATTGCCTGTAGGTGATGAGGCTCTCGACGTTCGCGATGGTGATGAAAGGGAAGATCTCACTGGCTATTCTGAAATTGGGATGCATAACGAATGAATTGATGTAGCGTCCTTTGCTGGCCAAATGGCGTTGAACAGGAAGGGGCAGTTCCTCAATGCCGGCCGGCATGCTCGCCTGCGGATTGCCGAGATCTTCGCGCACCTGACGCAGCTTGACGGCGAGATTGTTGAAAATATCGGCCGGTAGCTTCATGTCGCTCGAAACGCGCTTGTAGTTCAATAGCAGGTCGTCGAGGCGTTCGAAATACGGCGACTGCACGAAGAGCGGAAGCTGGAAGAAGTGAGAAATGAGTCTACCGACCGACGCTAGTTCATCCCCTCCGACCTCCACTTCGCGCACGAGCCGAGCATGGACGCAATCGAAGAAGATCTTGTTGGCATCATCGCTCTCGCGGCGAAACCGTTCGGCAACCGTCCACAACACCGACACGCGGATGTTCGTAGAAACGATGGTCCGCCAGAGGACCTCGACCGGAATGTGCGACAGTGCGGCGACCCGTTTTTTGCGGTTCGACATGCCGACGACAATCGAACGCCATACAGCGTGGAGATCCTGAACTGTAAACGAGAGGCCGACCTTTTCAAAAATGGAACGAACGCATTCCTCGGTCGGAGGCTCCGAGGACCGCAACGTGAGCATCAACGCGGCGTAGCGCGGGCGAACGGACCGATCACGCGTCAGCGCCGCGAAAAGCCCGGCGCGGAGATCCCGCAATTCGTCGATGATGATCAGGTCGCTCATCGTCCATAAGCGATTCAGGAGGAGCTCTCGAAATTCGCCGAACGCCGAAGGCGAGGTGATGCCGGTGATTAGTTCGTCGCGGCGCGACATCATCTCGGCGAAAAGCTCTTCCTCCTGAAGCGCATCCGCCCGCACGAAATCCAGTGCGGTCTGTTCGAGCGCGGCCGATACGCGGAAGCTCGTGATCGATTCGATGTTTTTTTCGAGTACAGGCACAGGAGTGGTGCCGCTGTGCGTAGTGCGCATCTTTCCGATCCGCACCTGCGTATTTGCTTTGAGCCGCACGAGCGGCAGCACGGCGGCTGTCCGCCTGCGGCCGAGGATCGCGGATACGGAGGCCCAATGCTCATATTCGGGCGAACCTTCGTCAGCGCGGGTATAGTTGGCCCTGATCACTTCCCAATACTTTTTTTCGCCGTTGAGCAAAGCTGTCACCCAGGCATTGAGCTGCTTGATATAGGCGTCCGACCATCGGTCGTCGATCGCTGAAAAATTTCGGATGAACGCCTCCAACTGGCTATAGGCGACGTCGATGTCTGATGTCGCGTTTTGTGTCGACTCGTTCAAGACGGGTGTCGAATGACGCGCCACGAGATCGTTCAGCAGTTGTGTCGTTTGCGCCACGAGTTTGG
>DASYJF010000044.1:0-78661 GCA_035996815.1 Thermoanaerobaculia bacterium
TGGTTCAAAACGAAGCATCGATGGTTCAAAACGAAGCATCGATGGTTCGAAATGAAGCATCGATGGTTCGAAATGAAGCATCGATGGTTCGAAATGAAGCATCGATGGTTCGAAATGAAGCATCGATGGTTCGAAACGAAGCATCGATGGTTCGAAATGAAGCATCGATGGTTCAAAACGAAGCATCGATGCTTCAAAAACGAAGCAGCGATCATTCTCACGAGCTTTCACGGGGAGCCGCGGACGCGCGGGGAACAGCTTTTCTCCGCGCCTCCGCGTGAAACCGGTCCCCTACGGCGTCGCGTAAGACCTCTGCGGAACTACCCTCTACGCATGAACGGTTACGACCGCACGTAGGCCCTTCCGCCGTGGAGCTCGTCGGAGTCGTCGCGGAAGTGGAGGCGGAGAAGGTAGTCGAGGGCCAGGGCGAGGCCCTGGCGTTCGCGGAGCGTCGCCAGGAGCGGAAGCGATAGCGCGCCGAAAAAGAAGGCGGTGCTGAGCCAGCCGTTTGGGTGGATGCCGAAGTAGAGGATGGCGATGCCGGCCAGCAGCGGGATGCGGTCGGTGATGATCATGAACATCAGCGTGTCGCCGTAGTCGCGCTGATAGAGCAGGCCGCATTCGGAGCAGCGTTCGTGCGTTTTCAGAAAGCGTTGGAAGAGCTGGCCTTCCCCGCAGCGCGGGCAGCGGCGGCGCAGGCCGCGCAGAAGCGCGGTCCGGATGGGCGTACGGACGGCTGGTGTGGCTTCCATCGGTGCGGGATAGAACGACGCGGTCCGCGACGCGATTCCGAATGACCGCCATGCTAGGATGCGCGGTCCTTTGACGGCCGCATGATCCTCGTTTTCGTCCAGGCAGTATTGGTGATCGCCGCGGGCGTGGGACTCTTCTGGCTGTGGCGGCTGGCCTGCCCTTCCGAACGCTGGCTGCGCTACGTCGTCGCCGCCGGATTTCTCGGCCGCGCGCTCCTCGGTCAGGCGCTTTTCTGGATTTCGTGGGCGCGGCTGCCCATCGCGCGCAGCATGCAGACCGGAGATGGATTGTGGTTTTTCGCGGATGACGCGAAACTCTACTTTCCCGCCGCGCTCGCGGCCGCTCGGAAAGGGCTCGGTGCGATCTACGCGGTCAATCCCACTGAGCCGTCGCGCATCTTTATCCAGACGTTGTCCCTGGCCGTGTGGCTGGTTGGCGCCGTTGCATCGACCGCGGTTTTGCTCAATCTCTTCTTCTACCTCGGCACCGTCGCGGTGATCACGCGCTGGCCCGTCAGGGATGCGCGGTCGCGAACCGCGGCCGCCATCGCGGTTGCCGCAATCAGCCTCTCGCCCGCATTCGTTCTCTGGACGTTGCAGCCGCTGAAGGACACGTACTTCCAGTTTCTGTTCGTGTCGTTCATCGCCGCGTGTGCCGCGTGGCAGCGGGCGTGGGCCGTGCCGAGACAGCGCGGCAAACGGCTCGCGATCGGTGTGATGCTGCTGGTTTTGATGTTCGGCCTTTCCTCGATCCGGTGGTACTTCGGATTTGCGCTGTTGCTCGCGGCTTCGTTCTTTCTGCTCCTGGCTGCGTTCAAGACAAAGGGACGAAAGCTTGCGCCAGTGTCCGCGGCCGTTGCGATGGCGTTTCTGCTCTCGCGCAGCCTGGTCAGCGGCGCGGGCGTGTACCTGCCGCCGCTCCTCAGCGTCGCGCTGAACCCAACGACGACGTTCGCGGCTGCCAGAGCGGTTCCCGCGTTTCTGTTTCAGGGCGTCGAGTCGGCACGCGCGGCGTTTGACGCGGCAGGCGGCCGCACATTGATTCGCGCGGGGGCACGGCCGCCCGCGAACGCGACTGTCGAGGTGACGCAGCCGGCAGCAACGTATCCGCAGGTGCCCGCAGCATCGCCACCTTCATCCAATACGCCTCAGGCGGCCGAAATACGCGCCATGCTCGACGCGGAAGTGGCGGCGTGGAATCGCGGGGACTTCGACACCGTCGTGAACGGTCTCGCGCGCACGCCGGATGTGGAGCTGTCGAACGGTGTCCGCGGAGTGCGGGGCTGGCAGCCAGCCCTCAATTACAGCAAGCAGTATTGCGCCCGCCACGCCGGTACCACGCTCGCGCTGAGTGATATTCGCATCGATGAAGCCGGCGGCGCCGCGTCCGTCACGGGCCGCTGGCAATGGACGGATGCGGTCCGATCCCGCAACGGCGTCTTTTTCATGGCCTTGCGCCGCCTCCAGGGCGATGGCTGGAAAGCGGTCCGTCTGCTGGTGCCCACAGGGCCGGCGCCGCTGCCTGCGACCGCGGTCGCACGCACGGAAGAGGGCGGAGGCGAGATTCAGAAACCGTCATCGCGAGGCGCACGTCTCCTTACGGGCGTTGCGGTTGTGGTTTTGCCGCGGAGCATCGGGGAGAGGCTGGGAGTTTTTCATGTCGGCGGCGGCCGAGGAATGCTGTGGTTCACCGAGATCGACACGATCATCTTCGATGCCGCGCTTCTACTGGCCCTGTTCTCTGTCGCCACCCGGTTTCGCGTGGCACTACGCGATCCGCTCACGTGGCTCACGCTCCTCATCACGTTGCTGATCGGGATCCCGCTCCTCTATACGATCACCAACTTCGGGACGCTCTTCCGGCTGCGGGAAATGATTTACATCGGCCTGGTCCTGACTCCGCTGGCAGTGGCGACGGCGTTCCCGCGCGACGAGAAAATCGTTCCGTGTGGGTAGTCAAAACCAGATCGGCCGTCGCTCAATACGCGAAGCTGTACGACAATATCGCCCGCCTATGACGCTCCCGAATTTCCTCGTGATCGGCGCTGCGAAGGGCGGCACGACGTCGCTCTACGAATATCTGCGCCAGCATCCGGACATCTACATGAGTCCGATGAAAGAGCCGAACTACTTCACCGATGAAGATCAACTCTTCGGAAAAAAGTCAGTCCGGTCGCGGAGCGAATATGAACGATTGTTCGATGGGGTCGACGGCGAACACGCCATCGGCGAGGCCACGCCGAGGTCCCTGAATGCGATCGGAGGCATCGGCCGCATTCAGGCCGAGCTGCCGGGCGTCCGTCTGATTGCGACCTTGCGGCAGCCTGCCGACCGAGGGTATTCGGCCTACCTCCAACGCTTTACGGACAGCCGCGAATACCGTTCGGCGGATGAGGTGCTGCAGCCGGGAAACTACCAGTTCGAAGCGGGCCGTTATCATCCGAAGCTCCGCCGGTTCTTCGACACCTTTCCACATGATCACATCAAGGTCATCCTCTTCGACGATCTGATCGCAAGGCCGCGGGAGACCGTGCAGAGCCTGTACCGTTTTCTCGGCGTCGATCCCGATTTCCCCGTTGACACGAGCATGCGCTTCAACCCCACGTGGTTTCCGCGATTCCTGCGCCTCACGCGGCTGTTCAATGCCACCGCCACCGCCGTGGCGCGGAAGGCTCCCTGGGCGAGCAGAACAGGACTCGGTACTCCGTTTCGCCGCCTGCTGTTGCGCAAGCCGGATCCGATCCTACCAACGCTCCGGCAGCGGCTCACCGATCAATATCGAGACGACATCATTGCTACCGGAGAACTGATCGGCCGCGACCTCTCGCAGTGGTTGATGTAGCGTTTGCCCGTAAAACACGCCTATGACTCTTCCGAATTTTCTCATCGTCGGAGCCGCCAAATCCGGCACGACGTCGCTTTACCACTACCTTCGCCAGCACCCCGACATTTTCATGAGCCCGGTCAAGGAACCGAATTACTACACGGACGAAGACAATCTCGTCCCGAACGCGATCCGCGCGCGCGGAAGCTATGAGAAGTTGTTCGCTGGCGCGAACGGTGAACGCGCAATCGGTGAGGCCACGGTCCGCTATTTGAACGCGATCGCCGGCATCGATCGCATTCACGCCGATCTTCCGGGCGTCCGGCTCATCATCTCGTTGCGGCAGCCGGCCGGCCGCGCCTATTCGAGCTATTTGAGCCACTGCGCCTCCGGCCGGGAAACGCGAAGCGCGGAAGAGACGCTGCAACCGGGCAGCTATCCATTCGAAACGAGTTTCTACTATCCGCGCCTGCGCCGTTACTACGATCGCTTCGATCACGACCAGATCAAAGTGATCCTGTTCGATGATCTCGTTGCCAATCCACAAAACGTACTGCGCGATCTCTTCCGTTTTCTCGACGTCGATGACGGTTTCATCGTCGATACGAGCGTCCGCCACAACACAGGGGTGGCGCCGCGCTCCAGAATTCTGACCTCTCTAATCCAGAAAGGGCTGCGCGTGCTCCGTCCGCTCGTGCCGCCGGCATTCCTGTCAAAAGGAGTGGCAACCCGTCTGCTCCGCCCGACCCTCCGCAAGCCGGAGCCGATGTCGCCTGTTCTTCGCCGGCGGCTCACCGATCAGTATCGGGACGACATCATCGCAACGAGCGATTTGATCGGACGCGATCTGTCGCACTGGCTGCCGTAACCGCCAGCTCGCTTTCAATCCAGTCGCTCATCTGAGACATCTGCTCGCTCCAGTCGTAATGCCTGGCGATGGCCATGCGGTGTTCGACCGACGCAAGTGATTTGTCAGCGTCAGCATGGCGGAGAGCGCGCGCGAACGTTGCCGCGTCGGACGCGAACGAAATCACTCCCGGATGCTGGTCCGCGAACCGGCAAATCTCCGGAAGGTGTGTCGAAACGATCGGCAGCCCTGCGGCGAGATACTCCTTCAGCTTTACCGGCATGACGTCCGCGGTGTAGTCCGTCAGGAGATAGGGGAGGATGCCGGCGTCAAGGTTGGCGGTGTACGTGACGACATCGGCATGCGGCACAGCGCCGAGGAAGCGGACATTCTTGTGAGCGCGTAAACGCGTTACATCGACTGCAACCGGACCGACGAAGACGAAGTTCAAGTCAGAGGCAAGTCTTGCCAGCTCCGTCAGCAGCGCGACATCGATCTCGTCTCGCAGCGTGCCTGTGAAGCCGATGATGGGTCCGGTCAAACCTTCAAATGCAGAGGGCCGGCCCGCGCCGGAACGCGTTGCACTCGCAAACTCGGCGGAGCGTACGCCGCACGGCAGATACTCGACCCGTTTTGCGATCGCCGCCGCCGTTTTCTGCAGCCCGTGCGATGTCGTCAGCACCAATCCAGCCTCCGCGAGGAGGAGCGGCTCCGATTCGCGCAGCTTCCCGGCTTCGACTGAAGTCTCGGCCATGCGATCCGCGCAGTAGTAGAGGGTGAGATCCGGTGCGAGGCCGTGAATGGCCGCACGTGCAAGCGGCGTCGGCAGGAATGTGATGACGATCAGCGGGCGGCGTTCATCGCGGCCGATCCACGCGCGGATGGCGCGAAGAAGAATCCGCTCATTGATCGCAACGGCTCCTCGGGCATATGGAAAAGGAAGGAGGAGCGGCGAAAGGATTTCCGGACCCTGATCGGTGGCTTTCACGCCGCCTGACGCTCGCCACCAGTTCCTGAGCCGGTCGCGGAGCCGTCCCACGTCGCGGATCGACGGCCGGCGGACGCCCGTGTTTTCGATGTAGAGCACCCGATTGCCGCTTGCTGCGAAGGCCGACGCCACCTCTTGCGGAACTTGCCAGTTGAACGCCCAGTCGATGGACGAGAGGCAGACAATGGTGGCGCCGCGCAGCAAGGTCTCTTACCTCGAAGCCGCCGTCGTCGTCAGAGGCGCATGCCCGGTCCGGAAGACCGCTGTGAGCCCGCCCGTCAGCGCGATGAGCCGGGTGACGACGCTGACGGCCGCGAAATAGGGGATCGTGACGGGCGAGATACCCATCTGGTCGTAATAGCGGATCAACCGCAGCCAGTCAACCACGATGCGGCGTAGTACGAACACGATGAGCGCGAGAGCACCGAAGCGGCGGAAGAGCCGCGTCCCGCGAAGCACCGCGCGCTCGTCTGCACGATAGACGGTGACTCCGTCGAAGCCTCGGTTGAAGTGTTTCTTCAGCAATCCCTTCCCCGCGAAATCGAGCCCGTGATGAACGAGAGCTTTCGGCGCATACATGATGCGTGCGCCCGCCGCCCGCAACTGGTGGTAGAGCAGAAAGCATCCGCCGTCACGCCGAATGCGCGCTTCGAGCGGATTGGCGAGCAGCACCTCGCGCCGGAAAGCAGAGTTGTTCAGATTGAATGCCGAGGCCGCGCCCGACTTATCGCCGACCACAATCGCAAAATCGGGGACAGAATATGTCCATGCGCTCAACGACCTGCCCGCGTAACGAGTGGCACCCGCTACGCCAGAAACTTCCGCATCGGCGAACGGCGCCGTAAGCGTCGCCAGCCAGTCAGGACCTGGTACGCAGTCGCCGTCGATCAGCGCGACGATCGATCCTTGAGCTGCCCTCGCTCCTGCGTTTTTCGCGGCGAAATAGTTGCGCTGGAGCGAGCAGACGATCGTCACCGCGGGATATCGGCGTATGACCTCGTCAGACTCCCGTCCAGTCAGATCCGGATCGACGACCACGATGGTCTCGATCAACTCTCCCGGATAGGTTTGCCGGGCAACTGCGTCGAGCGTCGGCTGTAGGTCGTCTGCGAGCGATCGCTCCGCGTAGTCTTCGCGGGTGATCGTTTCGATCACGATGGAGATAAGTGAACGATTCATAAGAAGAGGCGTCGCGTGCGGACGCGGAGCTGATTCATTGCAAATGCGGCGGTCCACGGTCCGGCTTTCAGGCGCGCTGCCGCCATCGCGGTCCTTTGCGCGTTCCGCAAAGGACGGGCCACGCTGCCCGCGCGTTTACGCAGCGCCGCCAGCGCGAGCGACCAGGAGAGGTTGAACAGCAGGCGTTTCAAGATTTTGCGCGTGACCGGATCGGTGGTGCGGGCGAGCTCGCCCGAGAAGAGCTGGATGCGCGCCTCGATGGAGCGGCCGAGGTCGCGGCTCATGCTGTCGGGGCTGAGGGTGTACTCGGCGACCACGCGGTCGACGAAATCGACCTCGTGACGCAGCGCAATCCGAAACCACAGCAAGTAGTCGCACGAAAGGTCGACATCCTCGGCGAAACCGCCCGCTTCCTCAATGCAACTCCGGCGGACCAGGACCGTCGACGTCGGAACGAAGTTGCACCACGCGAACTGCGACGCCACGTGCCCGCGCCGCGGAGGCGCAACCTGAAAACTGGTGACACGCCGTTGCTCGCGTCCGGGACGAATGTGTACGACGTCGCCGAACACGAGGCCGACCTCCGGTTTCGACATCAGCGGTACCTGCGACGCCAGCCGGTCGGGAAGCCAGACGTCGTCGGAATCGATGAACGCGATCAACTCCCCTTGCGCGTGATGCAAACCGCGATTGCGCGCCACGTACGCACCCGCGTGCGCCTGCTCGATGATCGTGATCTGCGATCCGAAGCTGTCGAGCACGGCGCGCGTGCCGTCCGTGGAACCGTCGTCGATGACGATCAACTCGAACGGAGGCAACGGCTGCGCGAGAACGCTGCGGATCGCGCGGGCGACGGAATGCTCGCGGTTGTAGACGGGGAGGATAACGGAGACATCGGGCATCGAGAGCTGCTCGATGATAAGACGTTTTCACGCGGAGGCGCGGAGACGCGGAGAAAACAAACTCCCTCCGCCTCTCCGCGCCTCCGCGTGAAAAGGTCCCCTGGCCTCCGCGCTACACTTACGACCTTGCCGCGCGCGAAACTGCTCACCGTCCTCGGCGTGACGTTCGGCCTGGCCGTCACGGTCGGGAACATGATTGGCGCCGGCATCCTGCGCACGCCGGGCGACATCGCCGCGCAACTTCCAACGTTCTGGCCGTTCCTCACCGTCTGGATCGTCGGCGGCCTCTACGCGCTCCTCGGCGCGAACGCGCTGGCGGAGTTGGGGACGCTCGTACCGGAATCCGGTGGACAGTACGTCTTCGTCCGGCGCGCCCTCGGCGATTACGCGGGACTGGTCGTCGGATGGAGCGACTGGATCTCGACCTGCGGCACGACCGCCGCTGTCTCCATCGTCGTCGGCGAATACATGCTCGTGCTTTTTCCTCGCCTGCGCGGCATCGAGCCGGTCGCACTCGCGGTCATCGCCATCCTTACGCTGATTCAGTGGTTCGGCGTGCGTTGGGGCGGCTGGACGCAGGACGCGACAAGCCTGCTGAAAGCGATCGCGTTTCTTTTCCTCATCGCTGCCTGCTTCTACCTCGGCGGACGCCATCCGATGGCGCCGTCGATCGTGGCGGAGCGCGAAGGATCGATCGCCATCGCTTTCATCCTCGCGCTGCAGGCCGTCATCTACACGTATGACGGCTGGACCGCGGTCATCTACTTTTCGGAAGAGGTGAAAGACCCCGGCCGCAACATCCCGCGGGCGATGTTCGGCGGCGTGCTGGCTGTGATGGCCATCTACCTGCTCGTCAACGTCGCGTTTCTGCGCGTCGTGCCGCTGGGCAGCATCGCCGGGCAGAAGATGGCCGCGGGCCTCGTCGCCCAACATCTTTTCGGCGGATACGGCGACACGATCCTGCGCGTGATCATGATCGTCTCGCTGCTCAGCGCCGTGAATTCGAACGTGCTGATGGCGCCGCGCGTCCTCTTTGCCATGGCTCGCGACCGGCTGTTCTGGAAAGGGGCCGCGGAGGTCAACAAAGGCGGCACGCCCGACATCGCGCTGCTGTTCAGCAGCTTTCTCGCGGCGGTCTTCGTCATCTCCGGCAAGTTTGAACAGGTCATCGCGATCCTGGCGTTCTTCTTCGTCGCGAATTACACGCTGTCGTTCGCCTCGGTGTTCGCGATGCGGCGGAGCGCGCCCGACGCTCCGCGACCCTTCCGCGCTATCGGCCATCCGTACACGACCATCCTGGCGTTGCTGGCGTCGGTGGCATTCCTCGTCGGCGCGGTCATCAGCGATCTGCGCAACTCTCTTTTCGCGGTCGGCGTTCTCGTTCTGACGATCCCGTTGTACCTTCTCGTGCGACGCAAATGAGCGGCTACGAATTCGACTCCCGACTCGCCTACGCGCGGACACTTCCCTCGGCGTACTACTTCGATCCTCACGTTCTCGATGACGAGAACCGCAACATCTTCGCGCGCAGCTGGCAACTGGCCGGACGCGCGGATCAGGTTCGCGATGCCGGGCAGTTCTTCACGACCACGATCGCGAACGAGCCGCTGCTGATCGTCCGCGGAAGTGATGGCGAATTGCGCGCGCTGTCAAATGTCTGCCGCCATCGCGCTGGTCCGGTCGCAAAAGGGGAGGGGAAGCGTCCCGTTCTGCAGTGCGGCTATCACGGCTGGACGTACGGTCTCGATGGCCGCCTTCTGCAGACGCCGGAGATGGCCGGCATTGAATGTTTCGATCGCGACGATTTCTCGCTGCCGCGCTTTCGCGTCGAGATCTGGAACGAACTGCTCTTCGTCAATCTCGATCGCGATTCCGCGCCGCTGTCGGACTTTCTCGGCGATCTTGTCAACCGTCTCGCACCGCGCAACTACGACGGCTTCCGCCTCGCCGCGCGCAAGGAGTGGTCGCTCGACTGCAACTGGAAGGTCTACGTCGACAACTACCTCGAGGGCTATCACATCCCGATCGTGCATCCCGGTCTCTTCCGCGAGCTCGACTATCAGAATTACCGCACTGAAACGCGGACGAACTATTCGATCCAGCACGCGCCGCTCAAACGTCCCGACCGGATCCGCGTCGAGAATCCCGCGGACGACATCGACTACTTCTGGATCTGGCCCAACCTGATGCTGAACGTCTATCCCGACAATTTCTCGACGAACCTGATCGTGCCGCTCGGTCCGACACGCACGCTCACGCTCTTCGACTGGTACTTCCGCGATCCCGACGCAAACGGCGTCCGCGAACGGATCGCCGAAACCATCGCCTTCAGCGACGAGATCCAGCTCGAAGACATCGACATCTGCGAAGCGGTGCAGCGCGGGTTGCGCTCGACGACGTACGACAATGGTCGCTACTCGCCGTCGCGCGAAAACGGAGTGCATCATTTCCACGGGCTGTACGCGCAGGCGATGTCGATCGGCGTTTAATCTGCGCTCATCTGCGTAATCTGCGGATAAACGTTTTATCCGCAGATGACGCAGATGTACGCAGATTGCTTCGCATACAATTCGCCGCTCGGAGGCCGCAAACCATGTCTGTGGTCGCACCCGCGATCGATGCAAATCCGCTTCGTGAAGGGCTGGAGCAGGAGCGTGTTCCGGACGCTTCGTGCCTGGTCATCTTCGGCGCTTCGGGCGATCTCACCCAGCGCAAGCTCATCCCCGCGCTTTACTCGCTCGCGCATGACGGTCTGCTGCCCGCCGGGCAAACCATCATCGGCTACGCGCGTCCCGACTACACCGACGACGCCTTCCGCCTGGCCATGCGCGAGGCGTGCGACAAATTCGCGCGAATCCGCCCTGTCGATGAAGCGATCTGGGACAACTTCGCCAAGGGACTCTTCTACGTGCGCGGCGAGTTCGCCGAGCCGGACGGAATCCTGCGGCTGAACGCCAAGCTCAAGGAGTGCGATGAGACGCGCGGCACCGGCGGACGCCGCATCTACTATCTCGCCGTCCCTCCGAATTTTTTCCCGGTCATCGCCGAGCTCCTCGGCCGCGAGAAGATGGTCACCGATCCGGAGCACGGCGGTCCGTTCACGCGCGTCATCATCGAGAAGCCGTTCGGTCACGACCTCGCCTCGGCGAAGGAGCTGAACAAAGTCGCCGTCACCACCTTCCGCGAACGGCAGGTTTTCCGCATCGATCACTACCTCGGCAAGGAGACGGTTCAGAACCTGCTGGTGCTCCGATTTGCCAACGGCATTTTCGAGCCGTTCTGGAATCGTCAATACATTGACCATGTGCAGGTCACGGTCGCGGAGTCGATCGGCGTCGAGAAGCGCGGACCGTATTTCGAGACCGCCGGCATCTCGCGCGACATCATTCAGAACCACATGCTGCAGCTCGTCTCGTTGATCGGCATGGAGCCGCCGGTCGCATTCGAAGCCGACGCGGTGCGCGACGAAAAAGTGAAAGTCTTGCGCGCCTTGCGCGAGTTCCCGCGCGGACACGAGGCCGACGCCGCCGTCCGCGGCCAGTACACCGACGGCTCCGTCCTCGGCGAGCAGGCCATCGCCTATCGCAACGAGGTGAACGTCGATCCGAATTCGAACGTCGACACCTACGCCGCGCTGAAGATTTTCATCGACAACTGGCGCTGGGCCGACGTGCCGTTCTACATCCGCGCCGGCAAGCGGCTGCCGAAACGTGTGACCGACATCTCCATCCATTTCCGCCCCGCGCCGTATCCGCTGTTCAACAAGCTGACGAACGTGACGATGCAGCCGAACGTGCTGGCCATTCGCATCCAGCCGGACGAAGGCATCTCGCTCAAGTTCGATTCAAAAGTGCCCGGGCCGACGGTGCGCACGGCGCCGGTGACGATGGAGTTCCGCTACGCAACCTCATTCGGCGCTGAGCCACCCGAGGCGTACGAACGGCTGCTGCTGGAAACGATGCTCGGCGATTCAACACTCTTCGCGCGCCGCGATGAAGTGGAGACGGCGTGGGCGTGGCTCGATCCGCTGCTCAATGCATGGGGCGCCGATCCGCGCGGACCGGAGTTGTACGCCGCCGGCACGTGGGGTCCCGAGGCCGCCGACAAGCTCATCGAGCGCGATGGGCGCAAATGGAGAAGGCCGTGATCCTGGGAGCGCGGGCGTCCCGCCCGCTCTTGCCAGCGCGCGAATCTTTCAAAGAAGGCAGCGGGCGAGACGCCCGCGTTCCCAGCGCATGACGGACATCGCCAATGCCGACGTTCGCGTCGACGTCAACGACATCGAGAAGAGCCTCTCCGAGCTTTGGCGCGGACAGAAAGATGGCGACGATGCCGTCACCCGCGCGGCGCTATGGAACGTCGTCGCGCATACGTCGACGAGCGAGCTGCACGCGACTGCCAGCGAAACGCTTGGCCGCGCCGCCGCCTCCGTTCCGCAACGGACGATCGTGGTGCGCTCGAATCCGGCGGCCGAGGTGGAGCTGTCGTCATGGATCAGCGCGAATTGCCACATGATCGGCGACGGCAAACAGGTCTGCTCCGAGGAGATCAACCTCGTCGCGGGAGGCGACCGCATTCATCGCGTGCCGCCGGTCGTCAATGCGCTGCTGATTCCTGACATGCCGGTGGCGTTCTGGTGGCTTGGCGATCTGCCGAACGAGCATGAGGACTACGTCGAGCTGCTACTCGAGTCCGCGGACAAGCTCATCGTCGATTCGGTTCATTTCGATTCACCGGCGGACCTTGCGCTGGTCGCGCGCATCGCCGAAAAGACTTCAACGTCGCCCGCCGACTTGAATTGGGGGCGTCTCGAGGAATGGCGTGCCGCAACGGCATCGATCTTCGATCCGCCCGACATGCGCAGCCGTCTGGCCACGATTCGCCGCGTGCGCGTCATTGCGGGCAGTTCGAATCACGAGTTCTTCGGCGAGTCGATCGAGTCGCTGCTCTTTGCGTCGTGGCTGAGCGCACAGGTCGGACACAACGTCGAATCGAGCGGCACCGTCGAAGGTGCGGCAGGCACGATCGACTACGCGTTCGAGCGGCGCCATCAGGCCAATGACGTCGGCGCGATCTCGCTCGTCGAAATCTCGTTCGAGGATGGCAGCTGCGCCAGCATCGCCCGCGACCGCGAGCGCGGCGTGCTGGTCGCGAACGTCGACGGCAGCGTGACGGTGCAATCCGTCACGCGCACGCTGAACCAGCGCCTCGACGAACTGATCGTGCGTCAGCTCAAACGCTCGGAAGGCGATCGCGTGCTGCGCCGCGTGTTGCCGATCGCGCTGAAGCTGGCGAAACGGGTGGCGTAGTGGATTAGTGATTAGTGGATTAGTAGATTAGGGCTCGAGAATGGCCCGGCTGGGTTTCTAATCCACTAATCTACTAGTCACGAATCTACTAATCATGAACCTCCGAATCTTCGACACCACCGATGCTCTCCTCGCCGCCGCCGCGCGCACGATCGTGCAGCGCGTGCAGGCCGGTGCGCGCACGATCGCGCTCTCCGGCGGCTCGACGCCGAAGCCGCTGTACGCGATGCTCGGTTCCTCTCCGATGCGCGAGCAGTTGGCGGAGTTTCCGATTACATGGGTCGTTGTTGATGAGCGCTACGTTCCGATAGATGATCCCGACTCGAACGCGGGGATGATGTCGAAGACGCTGTTTGCGAATGGCATGTCGCCTACGCATCGCTTTCTTCGTTTTCGCACGGAGTTGAACGATCCCGCCGCCACCGCCCGCGTGTTCGAAGACGAATGGCGCACCCTCGGCATCACGCAACTCGACGTGATCCTCCTCGGCATTGGCGACGACGGCCACACCGCATCACTTTTCCCCGGTACGCCGGTGCTCGACGTCGAAGACCGCATCGCGTCCGAGGTGTTCGTTCCGCGCCTCGACACATGGCGTGTGACGATTACGAAGCCGGTCATCCGCGCCGCCACGTTGCGGCTAGTGCTCGCGAATGGCGCGAAGAAAAAGCCGATCCTCGAAGGCGTTCGCGACGGCGCCGACTACCCGATTGCGCAAGCGACGAGCGGCGTCGAAACGTGGTGGCTCATCGACCGCGACGCGGCACCGTCGTAACCGGTGGTCGGCCGGAGCGTTGGCGTCCCGCCGGCTGGCTCGGCGGCGTCTCGCCGCCGAATGGGAGGCTTCACCGCCGTCGTGTTACCAGCGAACGTGAGGGGTTGGCGGTTCGGCGGCGGGACGCCGCCGGTCCAGCCGGCGAGGACGCCAGCGTTCCGTCGCGTTAGCTAGCGTCCGATCGACGGCACCTCTCCCGTTCCGCGTTGAAAGTGCTCGCTGATCTGCGAGAGCGTGATCCCGAATTTCGTGACGCGCACTCGATTCATCACCGTGCCATCGGCTTGCAGGTACATCCAGTGATGCATTTGCACATTCATCAATGGATTGCCGGGCCGCAGCTCCAGCGTGTACTCCCAGAAGAACGTGTTGCCGTAGGCCTCGCCGAGGCCGGGGCCGGGGCCGGAGACGTCGTTCGCCGTGGCTTCGAAGCGGTGGTCGCCTGCGCGCCGCACCTGCCAGACGCGCTGTTGCGTGCGGCCGTCCTCGTAGAAAAAATGCTGCGTCAACGTCAGCGTATCGCCGGTGCGGCGGCCCTCCACTTCGGTGCGGAAGCGGCTTTGCGGACTCCCTTTACGATTTTCGATGACGCCCCACGAATGGACCGGCCCTTCGAAAAACATCATCGGATCGAACTTTAGAGTGGCGCTATCGAACTTCTGCGGCGTCATCGACGCGCAGCCGACGGCGAAGACGGAAATTACTGCGGCAAGGAGGAGAGTACGGATCATGACCGCCGCAGTGCGAAGGTTGCGCCGATCACGTCATCGATGGCCGTATTGGAACCGATCCACGTCGTGATCGTTCCCTTCGTATCGGACATCGGCGATGCGCGGCTCGGGTTCGAGCGATGGATAGCGTCCGCGCGGCGGAAGCGGTGGCGGTTCCGGCTGTGAACACTCTCTACAAGATCCGCGGTCCATCGATTCATCCTTGCGGCCGCGCCATGCTTGCCACGAGCGAGATCAACTCCTCCGGCTCGACCGGCTTTTTGAGGTATTCGTCGAACCCTTCGCCGAGGGCGATCTCTCGCTCCGCGGGGCGGCCGTATGCCGTGAGGGCCACGGCCGGAACGCGTGATTTTTTATCGGCAGGCGTGCGGATGCTGCGGATCAGCGAGTAGCCGTCCTGCTCCGGCATAGCGATGTCGCAGAGAAGAATGTCGAAGGAATGCCGTCCGGACAGCCTCAGTCCTTCCGCCGCGCTCGACGCCGCCGTGACGATCGCTCCGTGCACTTCGAGGATTGCGGAGATCGTTCGACGCGAGTCGCGCTCGTCATCGACGACCAGCACGCGTACGCCGGCGATCGAAGGCAGCTTGCCGGCCGGCGGTTTCGGGCGAAACGTCACCGCGTCCGCGGGTACCGCGCTCTTCGGCGGCATCTCCTGGATGGGGATGGCAATGGTGAACGTGGCGCCGCGGCCTTCTCCTTCGCTGACGACCGAGACGTTGCCGCCGTGAAGCTCGATGAGCTGCTTCACGATCGAGAGGCCGATGCCCATCCCGCCGTGATGGCGCATCGTGCCGCCTTCCTGCTGCGCGAAGCGGTCGAACGCGTACGGGAGAAACGCGGGGATGATTCCAGCGCCTGTGTCGCACACATCCACCACCACGTTCCCGTCGCGCGAAAAAAGCCGCAGGTCGATATGGCCACCGGCCGGTGTGAACTTCAGCGCGTTGGAAAGGAGATTCCAGATCACCTGCTGCAGGCGAACGGGGTCGGCGCCGAGTCGCGGAAGTCCGGGCTCGAAGGTCATCGCGATGCGGATCCCTTTTGCCTCGGCGGCGGGAATGACGGCCGTGACCGCGGCCCGCAGGACGACCTCCATGTCCACCGGTTCGATGTTGAGTTGCAACTTGCCGGTGATCATTCGCGAGACATCGAGGACGTCGTCGATGAGTTGTGTCTGCACCTGCGCACTGCGGTGAATCGTGGCAATCCCTTCGCGGCGCGTCGACTCGTCGAGGGTGGTCATGGAGAGCAGCGCCGTCCAGCCAAGGATGGAGGTCATCGGCGTGCGGAGCTCGTGCGACAGCGTGGCCAGGAACTCGTCTTTGGCTCTGTTGAGCGAGCTGGCCTCCTTGTAGAGCGCGGAGAGATCGTCTTCGGTCCGTTTCTGGTCCTCGATGTCCGTGTTCGAACTGATCCACAAGACGATGTCGTTGCCGGCATCGCGCATGGGAGTGGCGCGGCTGAGATGCCAGCGAAAGACGCCGTCTGCGCGCCGGATGCGGTGCTGCGATTCGAACGGCTGCCCGGTGTCGAGCGAGTGCCGCCAGCCCCGCGAGGTTTCCTTCACATCATCGGGGTGGATGAACTTCGTCCATCGCCAATCCTGGATGTTGTCGAGAGTCAGTCCGGTGAACGTGCTCCACTGCTGATTGAAATAGTCGATGTCCCCGTTGGGCTGAGCCGTGAAAATCATCTGCGGCATCGACTCCGCCAGGAAGCGGAAACGTTCGGCTCCTTCGTTTGCCGCTCTCTCGGCGGACTTGCGGTCGGTGATGTCGCGGATGTTGCACTGGATGATGGCCTGACCGTCGACGTCGTAGGTGTTGCTCACGAACTCGACTTCGGCGCGCTTTCCGTCTTTCGTTTCGAGCGGCAGATCCTCGTAACGGATGTAGCCGTCGCGCTGCAGCCGGAGGAACGCGGCCTTGCTCTCCTCGATGTCGGGGAACAGGCCGATCTCCCAGAGCTCTTTGCCGATCAGCTCATCGAGCGCATAGCCGAGGAGGTTGATGACATAGGGATTGGCATCGATGATTCGCCTGCTATCGGCGTCGACGATCAGGATGGCATCCTGCGCCGTCTCGAAAAGCCGCCGGTAGCGGATCTCGGATGCCTTCAGACCGATCGTTGTTCCTTCAACGGCTACCGTCATGGCGCGCCTGAGGACGTGGCCGGGCTCGTTTCTGCATTCGTCGTCGACCGCTTCATTGGAACCTCGATGCGAGGCTGGACCGCCAGGCTCGTGCGAGCCTATGCGGAATGAAGCGCGAAAACTGTTCAATAAGAGACGGTCGGTCTAGTGGTCCGTCCGCGGATCGGCCCACCGTTTTGGATGTCGCAGGCCGATGAGCCCAAGCGCTCGCGATTCGAGGAGCGCCAGGCGGGAGAGCAGGCGGTCCGTATCGTCCTGATGATCAGGGCCG
The DNA here is from genome assembly GCA_035996815.1 of Thermoanaerobaculia bacterium. Taxonomy (GTDB): domain Bacteria; phylum Acidobacteriota; class Thermoanaerobaculia; order Gp7-AA8; family Gp7-AA8; genus JADGNZ01. The sequence continues at coordinate 16,734 of DASYJF010000044.1, forward strand.
AATGTACGCACGGTTTCGCGCATGACCGAAAGCTCGAACAAGACAAGAGGAAGAACGTCTCGGTGATCTTTCACGACACCGCCACCGTACGCGAACCGCAACCGCGAGTCGGTATGGTTTCGAACGTTTAGCCGAGGGTAGCGACGAATCGCTCCAGACCGGCATGAAGAGGCGCATAACACTCGCACGATCGGGACACCAGGCCGGCGTGATCGCGAATGCGAATGTAGTTGCGTGAATGTCCGATCAGGGCATCGTTCTCGAGCGCCGTGACGGCGATCGACACGCCGGGACGGTGCACGCCGAGCATGTGGGAAAGGAAATCCTGGGTCAGGTGCAGTTCGTCGGTGTCGATGCGGTCGCGGATGATCAGCAGCCATTTCGCCAGCCGCTGCTCGATTGCGTGGAGCCGGTTGCAAAGCAGGTTCTGCGTCACCTGGTGAAGGAAAAGGCTGGTGAAGGACAGCAGCAGATCGCGGAAAGCTTCATCATTCCGGAATTGCTTGCGCAGGATGCCTGCATCGACGCGCGACACGCGTCCGTCGATCTGCACGATGGCCTCACTTCCCGTCGGAGCCGGCTCGGTGATGACGGTATGTACGTTGAACATCCCCTCGTGGCCGACTACGCCCGCCTCCACCATGGCGCCGCTTTCCGTGGCCCGGATGATCGAGACCACGGCGCCGAAATGCGGGAAAAAGATCGAGTCCGGTGTGTCGCCGGGCCGGATCAGGATGTCCGTAATCTTGTGATCTTCCTCGCGCGGGTCGAGCGCGCTCAGGATTTCTGGCGAAAGGGTAGTGAGAAGGAGATTTCCATGTTTCGTTGGCAGGGTAGGCAATCGTCTCTCCAGAAAAAGCGCCGGGTTAAAAAACCGCGACGACAAGAGGGGGAGACAGGCGCTGACCGTCTGAGCCGGATGCCGAAGAAGTGGCTGAGCCACTCATGGACTGTGAAGTATCCGCCGCAACCGCAATGTACAGAGGCGAATTGCCCCGACCGGACTGTCCGCAAATTTACGTTGTGTTCGGAATCGTACTTTTGCGTTGTGTTCGGAATCGTACGGACCTAAGATGTCCGCCACCGCTACCTTTGGCGGTTGGTTTCGCACCAACCGTTCCGGCCTTCCGTCGAATCTAGCCGTCGCAGTTCCCGTCCAAAACCATCGGACGACGCGAGGGCGATTCATGAGCAATCCTGCCAAAGACGTACTGATCGTCGAGGACGATGACGGCATTCGCAATCTGGTCGCGCTTGCACTCTCGCGCGCGGGCCTGACGTGCGACACCGCCGAGGATGGCGTGTACGCCGTCGAGCATCTGACTGAGAAGCGATATTCGGTTTTGCTGCTCGACATGAGCATGCCTCGCCTCGACGGCGCGGGCGTGCTCAAAGAGGTCCGCGCCTTTTACGGTGACGATTCCGAGCGCCCGATCGTTCTGATGATGACCGCGGCACCGCAGCAGGAGCCGTTGCAGCCTTTCGCTGAGATCGTGCACGCCGTTATCAGCAAGCCGTTCGATCTTATCGAACTGCGCGAGCTGGTGAAGGGATGCGTCGATCTGCGGCAAAGTCATGATGGATTTGATGATCCGGGAGTGGAGCGAGGGGCGGCATGAACCGACACATTGCCGTCGAACCAATTGTACGAAAACGACCTCCGCGCATCCGCAAACCGGCGTCCTTTGATCCGGAAGCGTTCCTCGAGGAAGTGGGCGTGGGGAAGACGATTATCGAGCTCAGGAAAAATCAGGCGTTGTTTTCCCAGGGTGACGAGGCGGATGCAGTCTTTTACCTGCAGAAGGGGACGATCAAACTCACAGTCGTTTCCCAGCGCGGCAAAGAGGCGACCGTGGCCTTGCTGCAACCGGGGAACTTCGTCGGAGAGGCATGCGTCGCCGCGGCGGAAACGATCCGGACTCTGACCGCCATCGCCTTGACGCGTTGCACGCTCATGCGCATCAAGCGGGCGGAGATGGTTCGCGTCCTCCACGAAGAGCACGCCTTCGCCGACGTCTTCGTCGCCTTCCTGCTGGCGCGCAACGTCCGCATCCAGGCGGACCTCGTCGACCAGCTTTTCAACTCCAGCGAAAAGCGGCTGGCGCGCATCCTGTTGCTCCTCGCGAATTTCGGGAAAGAAGGGAAGCCGGAGACGGTCGTTCCGAAGATCAGCCAGGAAGTGCTGGCGGAGATGATCGGCACCACGCGCTCGCGCGTGAACTTCTTCATGAATCGCTTTCGCAAGCTCGGTTTCATCGAATACAACGGCAAACTCGAAGTGCACAGCTCACTGCTGAACGTGATCCTCCACGACTGAGCCGCTCTTCGAAAACTGTCTCCTTTTGCACAGTTTTTGCAGTCCCTCCCTCGTTACTGTCTGGGCTGGCGATTGGACGCCGCCCACATTCCATCGAACGCTGCACAGCCCCACGAAAAGGATCACCATATGAAGCGAATGTATGTCCGCCTGTTGACTGTCATCGGGCTTGCGCAGTTTCTTCTTCTCACACCACTCTCCGCGCAGATTTCCCTCGGCACGGCGCAGAACTTCGGCGTCCTGGGCGGATCGACGGTGACCAACACCGGCGCGACCACGGTCAACGGCAACATCGGCGTCAGCCCCGGAAGCGCGGTGACCGGCTTTCCTCCCGGCGTCGTCGTCGGCGGCGCGATTCACAGCAACGATGCCGTGGCCATGCAGGCGCAGAACGATCTCACCACCGCGTACAACAACATCGCTGCGACGCCGTGCAACGTCGATCTCACCGGCCAGAATCTGGGAGGCCAGACGCTGACACCGGGCGTCTATTGCTTCACGACCTCCGCCCAGCTCACCGGCGCGTTGACCCTCAACGCCCTCGGCAACCCGAACGCGCTTTTCCTCTTCAAGATCGGGAGCACGCTGACGACGGCCAGTGCCTCTTCGGTCACCGTGATCAACAACGGCGGCAGCAGTTGCAACAAGGCCTTCTGGCAGGTCGGCAGCTCGGCCACGCTCGGCACCGGCACATCGTTCACGGGCGACATCCTCGCGCTCTCCAGCATCACCTTCACGACCGGGGCGAGCTCGAACGGCAGAGCACTGGCGCGCAACGGCGCGGTCACGCTCGACGGCAACAACGTCAATACCTGCGGCGTGTCGGTCTGCGGGACCATCATCGTCAATCCAGCCACCTTGCCGAACGGCGTCGTCGGCACCGCCTACAACCAGACGGTCACCGCGTCCGGTGGAACATCTCCCTATGTGTTTTCCGTATCGAGCGGCGCGCTGCCCACTGGTCTGATCCTCAACGGCGTGACCGGTGCGATCAGCGGAACGCCGACTGCAGCCGGAACCTTTACGTTCACGATCACCGCGACGGACGCGGTCGGCTGCTTCGGGAGCCGCCTCTACGAAATCACCATCGCCAGCCCGGGCTGCCCGGCCATCCTTTTGAGTCCGACTACGCTGCCGCCCGGCACAACGCTGTTCCCGTACTCGCAGCAGATCACTGCCTCGGGTGGCGCGCCTCCCTATACGTTCGTCATCGCCGCCGGCGCGCTACCGCCCGGCCTTTCCCTCAGTGCCTCAGGACTCATCAGCGGTTCGCCTCAGCAACCGGGCCTTTTCACTTTCACGGTCCGGGCTACGGATTCGAACGGATGTCAGGGGAGCCGCAACTATTCTCTGGCGATTCTTCCCCAACTTCCCCTTGACGGGCCTACGCTGAGTTTCGGCGGGATGATGATTCTCACAGTTCTTCTCGCTGCCGCCGGATTGTTCGTGATGAAGAGGATGTCGCTCTGATACGTGATCGCTCATAAGACGGCATCAAGGCCACTGAAGCCTCGCATTCTCTTTGTGGCGAAGTTCTGCGGCGTCATGCTCGGCCTTTATGCCGTTCTTGCGCTGAACCAGGTCAATGACCGCGTCGTCGTGCCGTTCACGAAAGTGATTACGCACGGCGCCGCGGCCTTCCTGAGTATTTTCGAGAGCGGGGTGGGCGCGGACGGCACAGTCATGAGAGCGTCGCGCTTCGCGCTCGATGTCCGGAACGGCTGCAATGGCGTCGAGGCCGTCATCCTTCTGGCCGCGGCGATCTTCGCGTTTCCGGCTACATTGCGCTCACGGCTGATTGGCGTATTTGGCGCGAGCGTCGCGATCGAGCTGTTGAATCTCGTTCGTCTCAGCTCTCTATTCTGGCTGGGCGAGCACGATCGCCGTGTCTTCGATTTCGTCCATGTGGCCGTGTGGCAGACGCTGATCATTCTGGCCGCGATCTCGATCTTCCTTCTGTGGAGCTGGAAGTTTGCCGAAAAACCTCTGGCCGCTTCTCGCTAAAGGCGCGGCCGGATTTCTGGCCGGCCTCGCCTTGTGGTGGACCTTGTCGGCGCCCTACGCGCGCGTGCTTGCGTCCGTGAGTGAATCGCTGATGCGGATGGCCGAGCGCCCGCCAGTGACCCGCCTGTCCGCTGACGGAACGGAGCTTGTCGTCGACCGCGACGATTTCCCGCGCGCTTCGCCACGGCCCGCTCTGCTGCTCATGGACCTCACCGCGAACATCATTGTGCTCACGACGCTCTTTGCGGCTGCCCGGCGTCCATTGAGCGATCGCAATGTGTGGCGGCTGGCGCTGGCCGCTCTCAGTCTCGTCGCCGTTCACGTGATGGCTGTCGTCTTCAATGTTCAGGCGATTTATGCACTTCGGCTCGGCGCGTGGAGCGAGCGCAACTATGGTCCTGTGGCGCGCAATTTCTGGGGAGCGGGAGCGCACTTTTACAGCGTCGTGGGCGTGTTTGGAGCTGCGTTTGCGCTCTGGTGGCTCTTTCGGCCGTCGCCTGTCGAGAATACGGCGCGCCCAAGGTGACGTTGGCAGAGAAGCCGCGTATCGCAGTTATGCTGGGAAACTTCCCCGCCCTTCAGTCCTTCTGAACTAAGTCAGAACCTCTGGACTCACCCCTCTTAGCTTCCTCCTTCACTTCGGCCTGTTAGCGGCCTCGCCGTTCGCGGCAACAGGGAAGGAATCGCCCGTCAACCGGCAGGAGCTCCAAATGAAATTGTATGTAGGCAATCTCTCCAAACAGGTCAACGACACGCAGCTCAACGATCTCGCGGTTCCGTACGGCAAGCTCATCTCGGCGAACGTCGCCGTCGAGCGCAACGGCGGCGAGTCGAAAGGATTCGGCTTCATCGAATTCGCGACTGATGACGAGGCCCGTGCCGCAATCACCGGCCTCGACGGCCGCGACGTCAACGGCCAGGCGCTCAAGGTCAATGAGGCCAAGCCGCGCAAAGAGGCGGCGGCCCGCTTCTGATCCAAAGCCCCCGAGTGCGGCGGCATCGCCGCCGCACTCCTTCATCAATTCAGGAGGACCTCATGCCGACATGGTTTTTGATCGCGGCGTTCATCGCCCTCGCAGTCCTCGGATGGAACTTCTATCGCCGCCTCAGCGCCGATCGGATCGAGAAATTTATGGAACGCCGCCGGCCCACCGCGCGAATGGTCAGCCGTGCAGACTTCATCGACGGCGACCGGCATGTTGCCGTGGCGCTGGCCGTCACGGACTCCACATTTTTCTACGAGAACACCGGCATGCAGGCGACGCTCGACCTGCAATGGGTTCGCGAGATCGAATACGGCACCGAGCTGGCTACCGGCGTCGCCGTCGTGGGAGGCAAAGTCCTGCGGCTTCGCTGCTACAGCCAGACCTTCGAATTCGTACTGCCGAATGAGGTCGTCGCGCGCTGGCACATGATGATGCCGCCGCGCCGCGCCGTTGTCCCGGCGGTGGCCTGATGGCTGACGACACCAGCATCCGCCGCGTGGCGATGCTCGGCAATCACCTGCCACGCCAGTGCGGCATCGCCACGTTCACCACGCATCTCAGCGAGGCCATCGCGAACGCCGCGCCCGATCTCGACTGCTTCGTGCTTGCCATGAACGACGGCCTGCACAAACACGCCTATCCGGGACGCGTCCGCTTCGAGCTCTCCGACAGCGATACCGGCGCCTACACGCGCGCCGCCGATTTCCTGAACATCAACGCCGTCGACGTTCTCTCCGTCCAGCACGAGTACGGCATCTTCGGCGGCAAAGCGGGCGGGCATCTTCTGACGCTGCTGCGCGAGCTGCGCATGCCGATCGTGACGACTCTGCACACGATCCTCACCGCGCCGAATCCGCATCAGCGGCGCGTGATGGATGAGCTGACGGCGATTTCCGATCGTCTCGTGGTCATGACCAACGGCAGCGCCGACATCCTGCGCGAAGTCCACGGCGTCTCCGCGAACAAGATCGACATGATCCCGCACGGCATCCCCAGCGTTCCGTTCTCCGGCAGCAAAGACCGCCTCGGCGTGGAAGGGCGGCCGCTGATTCTCACCTTCGGCCTGCTCGGACCGGACAAGGGGATCGAGCACGTCATCGACGCGCTGCCGACGATCCTTTCGCACTATCCCGACGCGGTTTACATCGTCCTCGGCGCGACGCATCCGCACATCGTCGAGCGCCACGGCGAGACCTACCGGCTGATGCTCGAAGAGCGCGCCAAACAGCTCGGCGTCGATGGCAATGTGATCTTTCACAACCGCTTCGTCAGCCAGGCGGAGCTCTGCGAGTTTCTCGCAGCCGCCGACATTTACATCACGCCCTACCTGAATCCGGAACAAATCACCTCCGGCACGCTCGCCTACGCCCTCGGCGCCGGCAAAGCGGTCGTCTCCACGCCGTACGCCTACGCGAAAGAGCTGCTGGCCGATGGCCGCGGCATTCTCGTGCCGTGGCGCGACAGCTCGGCCATCGCGAAAGAAATCGTCGGCCTGCTCGACGATCCGGAGAAGCGTCTCAACCTTCGACTTCGCGCCGCGGAACACGGGCAGTCGATGTTGTGGCCTGCCGTCGCACAGTCGTATCTGCAGTCGTTCGAGAGCGCGCGGGTCGAGCATGCGCAGCGCCTGCGCACCGCGTTCCGCGCCCGCACGCTCGCTACGCGGCCCGCGGAATTGCCGCAGTTGAACCTCGAGCACGTTGCGGTCATGACCGACGACACCGGGATTCTGCAACACGCCACATTCAACGTTCCGCGCTACGACGAAGGCTACTGCGTCGACGACAACGCGCGTGCGCTGATGCTGATGACGCTTCTCGAAGATGCCGGGTCCTACGATCCGAAGCTCGTGCGCAATCTGTCGTCGCGCTATCTAGCCTTCGTCAGCAACGCGTTCAATGCGCCGCTCGGCCGGTTCCGCAACTTCATGTCGCACTCGCGCGTGTGGCGCGAAGAACAAGGTTCCGAGGATAGCCACGGCCGCGCGTTGTGGGCACTCGGTACGGTCGTCGGATGCTCCGCTGATCCCGGACGCCACAGTCTCGCCGGAGCGCTGTTTCACGCCGCGCTTCCCGCCGTCTCGGCGTTCAGCAGTCCGCGCGCGTGGGCATTCGCGCTCCTCGGCATCGAGCAATACCTGCACGCGTTCGAAGGCGATCGCAACGTGCAGGCCTCGGGCCGAGCGATCGCGGAACGGCTGCTCGGACTCTTCAAGCGCACCGATCATCCGGAATGGCCGTGGTTCGAGAACAGCGTCACCTACTGCAACGCACGATTGCCGCAGGCATTGATCGCGACCGCGTCGTGGACCGGCGATGCGGAGATGTCCGCGACCGGATTGCGATCGCTGGAGTGGTTGACGACGATTCAACGGACCGCCGAGGGCTACTTCGCGCCGGTCGGAACGAACGGTTTTTTCCAACGCGGCGGAGAGGCTGCAATCTTCGATCAGCAGCCTGTGGACGCTTGCGCAACGGTGTCCGCGTGCATGCACGCCTTTCGAACGACCGGCGACCAGCGTTGGGCCGATCAGGCCCGGCGCGCGTTCACCTGGTTCCTCGGCCAGAACCAATTGCACCAGGCACTCTACGATCCGCTCTCCGGCGGTTGCCGCGACGCGCTGCACCCGGATCGCCTCAATGAAAATCAGGGAGCCGAATCGACACTGTCGTTCCTGCTCGCGCTGATGGACATGCGCGCGTTCGAGATGCGGCGCGCGAATGTCGCGTCCGAGGTTCTCGTGGCGGTCAGCGCATGACGGAAACGTACGCGACGCTGTTTCATCGCAGCGAGCGCAATCCGATTCTCAGCGCGGCCGATTGGCCGTATCCGGTCCACACCGTCTTCAACGCCGGTGCGACGCTGCTGCGCGACGGCACCACGCTGCTGCTCTGCCGCGTCGAGGATCGTCGCGGACTCTCGCATCTCTGCGCGGCGCGCTCGGCCGACGGCGTGAGCGGCTGGATCATCGACGCGCATCCGACGCTCCCTTCCGATCCCGAAAATCATCCCGAGGAATTGTGGGGCGTCGAAGATCCACGCATCACGTGGATGGCGGAGCTGGGCCGCTACGCGATCGCGTACACGGCCTTCGGAAAAGGCGGTCCGGGTGTGTCGCTGGCATTGACCGAGGACTTCATCAGCTTCGAACGATACGGGTTGATCATGCAGCCGGACGACAAAGACGCCGCGTTGCTGCCGCGCCGCATCGACGGCATGTACGCGCTCGTGCATCGTCCGATCGCCGACTCGGGGGCGCACGTCTGGATTTCGTATTCGCCCGATCTGCGCAGTTGGGGCGGACATCGCATGATGTTGCAGGCGCGCCGCGGCGGGTGGTGGGACGCGAACAAGGTCGGCCTCTCGCCTCCGCTGATCGAAACAGCTCGCGGCTGGCTGATGCTGTATCACGGCGTCCGCTCGAACGCGGCCGGCAGCCTGTATCGATTGGGCGTCGCGCTCTTCAACCTCGAGGATCCGTCCGAACTCTTACTCCGAGGGGATGAGTGGATTTTCGGTCCCGAAGCGCCGTACGAAACGCACGGTGACGTCAATAACGTGACGTTCCCGTGCGGCTACACCGTCGCGCCCGATGGCGACACGCTGAACCTATATTACGGCGCCGCCGATACGTGCATTGCGATGGCCACGGGAAGCATCCGCGGCATTTTGAGTTGGCTCGACGAGCACGGGAGGATTTCATGAGCAGACAAGCCGTTCGAACGACCGCGGGGAAAGTACTGCGCAGCGACGATCTGATCGCCGACGAGAAGGACTTCGCGGCCGGATTCCTGAAAGATAATCCCACGTTCGGAAATCCGCACGTGGTCCGCTGCGACTGGTGCCGCGAAACGCGCACGCTGTTCCGCGACGAGAACGAGGGGCCGTTCATTCTGACGTCCCACGGCTGGTTGTGCGAGCCGTGCAACGTGCGGGCGTCGAGTCAGGAAGTGAAGTTTTGACGAACTGGAGCGGCAACGCTTGATAACGCTTTTCCTCGGTTGACTCATCAGAAATGTCGGGGTAACGTCAATGTTAACGTCAATGCGTACGTCAACCTCGATTGCAATGCTTCAGCCGCGGTGCCTGATCAACACCTGAAGCAAAGAAAGGTTCAGTCATGGCCTCAGCGCTTGCAGAACGACTTGAAAACATCAAAGAGCTAGCCGGAATCAGTGGTCGCGATGTCGCGCAGCTGCTCGACACGACTCCTGAAACGGTTTCACGATGGAGCACCGGCAAAATTGATCCGCAACGCGAACGGCTGCACCGTCTTCTTGAGCTTGAGTTCTTCCTCGGTGAGCTTGCAGAATTCTATTCACCAGAAAAAGCAAAGCTTTGGCTCTTTAGTCCTCACAAATTGTTGGGCGGCGAAACCGCAGCTGCTCGCATTCAGGCTGGAAAGACGCAGGATGTGTTCGCAATCCTCGACCAACTGCGCTCGGGTGCGTACGTGTAATGATTTTCCAGCCGGAGATGCTGGACATTTTGCAGTCGGCAACGGCTTCTGCATGGAACGGAACCGTATATCGTCATATGTTTGGATCGCATCCTCCGGCGCGCGCGAATACGGGAGGAGCGAGGTGGAATGCTCCAGGCCTCGCGGCCATCTACGCGAGTTGTGAGCGTGAAACAGCACTTGCCGAGGCGGACTATTACATCAGCCTTCAGCCGTTGCCGCCAAGAGTGAAACGAACGTTGTTCACGATTCGTGTTCTTTTGAAGAACGTGGTCAATCTTACCGGGAACGAGCTTCTTCCCCGGCTTGGCATAACCGACGACGTGCTTTGCAGCATCGATCAGATTCCTTGCAGAACCATTGGTGCGGCCGTGAGTTGGCTAGGACACGATGGACTCCTTGTGCCATCGGCGCGTCGTCGCGGAGGCACGAATCTCGTCATCTTCCAGCAGGACCTCGTCACGAGCATTTTCGAAGTCACTGGCGAAGAGGTGATAGAACCGGCTCAATGAGTCATGAAGAACCAACGATCGCCTACGACTCCAGACGAAATTTTCCGCGAGGAGTTCTGGAACCTCTCGCGATGATTCAGAAGATGCTCGCCGATTACGTTGGATGCGGCGTGAAAGTCATCAATCGGATCGTGAATGGCCGAACGTCGGTAACCGCGGAGAGGGTGCTGAAACTCGGCGCCACCTTCAGGACGACGCCGGATCTGCTCAATGCGCAACGCCGTCGATCTCCACCGCGCCGCCCGCGCCCCTTCGAAGCCTGCCCCGATCTCTTCGCAAAGCGAGCTGCCCCGAGTCTAGTAACTCCGCGGAAGGATCACGCGGATCGTCGTGCCCTGACCTGGCTTCGTCGCGAGTTCCAGTCCGGCGTCGAGGAGCTCGCAGAGACGCTTGACGATTGACAACCCCACGCCTTCGCCTGGCTGCTGACTTTGCGGAGGTGCTCCCGATGCGGAGGGGAGCGTCGCGGCGGCGGGGATGTCGCGCCGGCGATCGGTGCTTGCGTCTCTGGCGTCGTCGGCCGCTTCGGTGGCGCTGTGCAGCTCCTGCGCGAGCGGCGCGGAGCGGTTTTCGTCGATGCCCGGCCCGGTGTCCTGAACCGAGAAGGTCCAGCGGTCAGTGTCGCGCCCTTTGTCGAGACCCCACGTCACCGTCACACCGCCGCGCTGGGTGTACTTCACGGCGTTGAGCAGGAGGTTCTGCAAGATGCGCAGAACTTTGGTTCGGTCGCCTTGGACGGGCATCGATTGCGGACCGTCCATCTTCAGATACAGACCGCGATCCGAGGCCGCGGTTTGCGATGCGACGCAGAAGTCGCGCAGCAACGCGGCGGCGTCGAACGAGGTGATCTCGCGCTGTTCGTGGCCCGCTTCGAGACGGGCAAGACTCAACAGGTCGTTCAGCATGTCGTGAAGTGAGGAGACGCTTTTGCTGAGCATGTCGGCCACTTCGCCGCGGAGTTCGGGCTGCGCCGCATCGCTCTCGTTCAGCAACGTGGCGGCGCCCTTGACCACCGTCACGCTGCCGCGCAGGTCATGCGCCGCGGTTCGCCACGCCTCGGCGCGCGACTGCTCGATCGCGTGGAGCGCCGAAAGCGCCTTTTCCAGATCGTTGACGTGTCCCGCCGACTCCGCCTGTTGCAGGCGCCAATACTGGGTCGCGCTTTGCGTGACGCCGCTTGCACACAACTGCGACCACGCTCGGCGCGCTGCCGGCATCACGCTTGGATCGAGCGACGGGTGTTCCGCGGCGTAGCGTTCCAGCTCATCGACGACACAAACCTGCAGGTAACCCCACTCGGCGATCAACTCGCGCAACGGATATCCCTGCTGCCACCGCTGCAGGCCGTGCTCGCAAACGCGGTCCGCCTGGAGTTGCACCGCGTCCGCATCCTGCTCCGCCGGCCATGCCCGAAGCGTACTGGCCAGACAATCGAGGACGGCGGGAATGTGATCGTTGAACTGCGCGCGGGAGAGCGATGAAGCGATGCTGCCTCCTGGTCCGGCATCGCCCGCGGCGCGCCATGCGTCGAGAATCGACTCGCGCCGTTCCAGCAGCTCGCTGGCAAGCTCGTTCAGCTGTACGGCGGCGTCATTCGCCTTGATCACCAGGCGAAGATTGTTGGCGTCGCGTTCATTGGCGGACATGGGATTCCTTTCATCCGATCGCGATTACGCGGCGGCGATGCAGGCGCCGACGGTGGCGACGATTTCGTTGATGCCGCAGGGCTTCTGCAGCGTTGCGAAGACGTTTGGGGTCATCGCTTTGGTGACCACGTCGGGCGGCGCCGCGGACATGATCACCACGAATTTCGGTTTGAGAGGACGGGCGCTGAGACGAGCGAGGACTTCCACGCCATCCATCACAGGCATCATCAGGTCGAGCACGATCGCGTCGTACTCCGTCCGCTCGCTTCTGGCGATCGCTTCACCGCCACTGGCCGCGGTATCGACGTGGTAGTTGGCGCGCCGCAGGATCGTCGCGAGCAGACTGCGGATGGACGGGTCATCGTCAGTGACCAGAACTCGTTTCGCGCTCATCGTCCTCCCGTTGGAATCGTGAATGAAAACGTGCTGCCGGAGCCGAGCGTGCTCTCGACCATGATGCGGCCGCCGTGCGCCTCGACGGCCAGCTTGCAGAAGGCGAGTCCGAGACCCGTGCCGACCCGGCGCGAATCGAGCTGGCCGAATTTTTCGAAGATGCGGCCGAACGATTCCGCCGGGATGCCTGGTCCGGTGTCGCGGACGGAAAAACGGATCGTCTGCGGATCGTCCTGACGCGCACTCACCGTCACGGTGCCGGCGCCGGTGAATTTGATGGCGTTGCCAATGAGATTCACGAGCGTGCGGCTCAACTTTTTGCCGTCGCCGGAGAACGCGGGCAGGTTCGCGGCGACGTCTCTCACGAGCGTTGTGTGGCTCTCCTCGGCGAGCAAGGCCACCTGCGTAACCGCACCGGCCACCAATGCTGCCGGGTTCACTTCGTCGTACTGAAGCTGCGTCGAACCCGACTCCATCTTTTCCACGTCGAGCAGATCGTTGATCATGCCGAGGAGGGTTCTGCCGCCGCCTGCGGCGATGGCGGTGATCTCACGTTGCGTTTCGGTCAGCGTGCCGTCCATCGCCAGCATCTCGATGCCGACGATCAGTGCCGTGAGCGGCGTGCGGAGATCGTGAACGATCATGTTGCGCATGTCGTCGCGTTGCGTTTCGAGCTCCTGCAGACGTTTGTAATTGTCCTGAAGTTGCTCGAAGAGCGCGCTTTCGCGATCGCGTCCGCGCTTCTTCTCCAGGCTGGCGCCGATGCGCGCCTTGAGCAGCGTGGCATTGAACGGCTTGGTGAGGTAATCCTCGGCGCCTGCTTCGATGCAGCGCACCACCGATTGCAGCTCGTTGAGCGCGGAGATCATGATCACCGGGATGTTCTGCAGGCGGCTATCGGCCTTGATGCGGCCAAGGACTTCGTAACCATCCATTTCCGGCATCATGATGTCGAGGAGGACGAGATCGAAGGCGGCTTCGCCGAGGATGCGCATCGCATCGCGGCCGCTGCTCGCGGTTCGGACTTCGTGACCCTGCCGCTCCAGTCGCCGCGACAGCACTTCCCGGTTCGCGGCATCGTCATCGACGACGAGCAGTAGTCCGGGTGTTTCAGCAGCAGCACTTGGCGCCGCCGCTTCCGAAACCGGCTCGGCATCAACGGCAGCAACCAGCACAGGCAACGTGTCAGTTGCCGATGTGAAGTTGTCCTCGATCAGCGCGAGCATGCGGTGCCCGGCCGCGCGGATTTTCTCGAGATCGATTGCGAACCCTTCACGACGCTGACTGTCTGCCTCCTCGGTCAGCATCTCCGAGTAGCCGATGATGTGATTGAGAGGGCCGCGCAGCTCGTGCAGGAGTTGCGGCGACACACTCGTCCTCACGGCACCGGCCGGCACTTCGGATTCCGGACGACTCGCCAGACTCAAGACACCGGCTCCAGGACGCCGGCCAGCAGCGCTTCCATCTTGGCGAGGAGACGCGGCAGGTCGATCGGTTTCGTGTCGTAGTCGTTACATCCCGCTTCGAGCGCTTTGTCGCGGTCGTTGGCCATCGCGTGTGCGGTCAACGCGATCACCGGAATGTATTTGAGGCGGTCATCGCCCTTCAGCCGGCGAGTTGCTTCCCATCCGTCGACGACCGGAAGGCTCATGTCCATCAGAATCAGGTCGGGGAGTTTGGCCCGCGCGACTTCGAGCCCCTTTTCTCCGTCCACCGCAATCAACACTTCGTAGCCTTTGCGCTCGAGCCGGCGCGACAACATGTCGCGGTTCATCTCGTTGTCTTCAACGATCAGGATCGTGGTCATGAGGAAACTCCTTCGAGCACAGGTACAGAGGCATGCTGCCTGGGAGCGCGGGTGGCCTTGCTGTCGGCGAGAAGATCGCGGACCTGTTCGAGCAGGACCTCGCGCGAGTCGCCGTCCTTGCGCAGAATCTTTTCAACGTTGCCGTTCAGCCGGCGGCGGTCATCACTCGTCAGGTCCTGCGAGGTGATGACGACGATCGGGATCGATCGCCACTCCGGATGCTTGCGTACCTCGGCGGCGAATGCAAAGCCGTCCATCTCCGGCATCATCAGGTCGAGGCAGATCAGTCGCGGACGTTCGCGCGTCATGCTCTCCAACGCCTCGATTCCGTTGCCGGCCTCGGATACGACCCATCCTTCTTTTTCCAGGATGGCGCGCATCAGCGCGCGGCTCGATACCTCGTCGTCAATCACCAGGACGGGGCACGGCGGCTTGGGGCAGGTGTACTTTTTCAGGATCTGCGAAAGGCGCCGGCGATTGACCGGTTTGGTGACGTACTCCGATGCGCCGAGCGTGAATCCGCGCTCAGGATCATCGACCATGGTCAGCATGATCACGGGGATATCGCTCAAAACGGAATCGCTTTTCAGCTCGGACAAAACGCTCCAGCCATCCATGTCCGGCATCATTACGTCGAGCGTGATCGCGGCGGGCAGAAGCTGCCGGGCCAGACGCAATCCCTGCGCGCCTCCGCTGGCCGCGCAGACCGTGAACCCTTCTTTTCGAAGATAGCGTTGCATGAGATCGCGCTGCAGCGGATCGTCGTCGATGACCAGCACGCAGGTTCGCGACGCGGGAACCGCTTCGCCATCGGTCGCAATGATGTCCGGAACTGCCGGAGATAGCCGGCGATCTTCAATCAACGCCGCGGGCTCGACCGCAACTGCTTCGCTGACCGTTGCGGGAAGTTTGATCGTGAAGACGCTTCCCTGGCCGGGAACGCTGTGCACGGTGACGTCGCCGCTCATCATCTGGCAGAAGCGTCGTGTGAGCGCGAGCCCGAGCCCCGTGCCGCCGAACTTGCGCGTCGTCGATGCGTCGGCCTGCGTGAACGATTGAAAGAGCCGCACGATCTGTTCGGAGCTCAGGCCGATGCCCGTATCCGAAACGCGAAAGACGATCCAGTCGCTGCCGTCCATGATCTGGCGCTCTGCCTCGATCTTGATCTTGCCGTCATGCGTGAACTTGGCCGCGTTCGAGACGAGGTTGAAGAGGCCTTGCCGCACTTTGCTGAGATCGGCGCGCATGATGCCGACGTCCGGCGCGCAGATGATCTGGAGTTTGTTGCCGTTTTTGGCGACCTGCATCTCGATCGTGGTCGCCACCTCGGCGATGAGTGTCGAGATCGAGAACGCTTCGAGATGAAGCTCCATCTTGCCGGCTTCGATCTTCGAGAGATCGAGGATGTCGTTGATGAGTCCCAGGAGATGCTTTCCGGCCGTTGAGATTTTCTGGAGGTCGGCGCTGAAGTCCTGCAGGTCACGTTCGATCGCTTCCTCCTGCAGCATCTCGGAAAATCCGAGGATGGCATTGAGCGGCGTGCGCAACTCGTGACTCATGTTGGCGAGGAAGAGACTCTTGGTCCGGTTGGCCGTTTCCGCCGCTTCCTTCGCCGTGGCTACTTCGGCCTCGGCGCGGCGCCGTTCGGTGACGTCTTCCATCGCCAGCACGAGCAGTTCGGCATGGCTGCCCTGACGCAGTTTCCGCGCGTTGAGCAGCATCACTCGCCGTCCGATGACCGGGAAATCGTGCTCGAGCTCGAAGTCGTTGAAGACGGAGCTGGTGGGGACGATGTCCTCGAGCAACGTGCGGAGATCGGGAATGTCCCACTGGCCGTTACCGAGCTCGTAGATGAGCTGGTTTTCGGTCTCTTCGGCGGAAACGTGGAAGGTCTGGTAGAACGCGCCGTTCGCGGAATGCACCCGCAGGCTGCTGTCGAGAATCAGCAGCGGCTCGCGGACGGTATCGACGACGTCCTGCGCATACGCTTCGATCTGTTCGAGCAGATGCTGCGCGCGCCGCTTCTCGGTGACGTCTTCCATCGCCAGCAGCACGAGCTCGTCGTGCAGCTTTCGGGCGTTGAGCAGCATGACCCGGCGTCCGATGTGCGGGAAGTCGTGCTCGAGCTCGTAGTCGTTGAAGACCGTGCTCTCGGGAACGATGTCTTCGAGCAACGTGCGCAGCGCGGCGATGTCCCACTGCCCGTTGCCGAGCTCGTAGATGAGCTGGTTCTCCGTCTCCGCAGCCGAGACGTGAAAGGTCTGGTAGAAGGCACTGTTTGCCGCCCGCACGCGCAGCCCAGCGTCGAGGACGAGCAGCGGCTCTCGGACGGTGTCGAACACGTCCTGCGCGAAATTCTGAATGTCCGCCACGAGCGGCTGCACGGCCGTGCGCGTCTTGCCTTCGTGGAGTGCTGGCTCGAAAACTGTTCCGTTCATGAATCGCCTCCTGGTTACGGCAACCGGACGCGATCGCAAGGCGCGGGCAGTCGGATGGGGTGAATGACTACTGCAGCGGAGTTGGTGGGGTGAAGTTGATGTCTTCGATAACGGCGTTACCGACGCTTATATTCGGGAGATGCGGTTCTGATGCCGTGTTGCGATAGGGAAGGAAGGCGATGGCGGCGCTGAGGCCGCCATCGCCAATTCGCATCAGCCTTCCGGATCGATTCGCGGCCCGGCGTCGGGCGTCACGCCGGTGTCAGCGGCGTGCGTCCGCCCGTCGGGATCGATGCCTGGCCCCTGATCGGCGGTCGCGCTCGATCCGTGGCCGCCATGCGGACAGATTCCCGGACCTTCCAGCGCGATCACGTGGTACCCGTAGAGAAAGCTGACGAACAACGCAAAACGGATGGCGAACATGATGTTTCCTCCTTGCGGAGATTCATACGTCCGCATCGCCGCCAACACGCAGGCCGTTGCTCGTTGCTGACGCGAACGGCACGCGCCGGTAGCGTTCCGTTGTTCGTTCCTAGTTAGACGTCAGGATTTTGCGAACCAGCACGAGCTGCCCGAGGTGATAGGTGTTGTGATCGGCGGCAAGGAGAATCTGCGCGAGCATCGTGGCCTTGCCATGTGGGATCTTCGCAAAGAGATCGATCGATTCGTCATTCACGATCGCCGCAAGCGCACCGCGGTCCGCTCGAAATTTCGCCACGCTTTCGTCCCACGCGTTTTCGTTTGGTGGCTCTGGCGACGCCGGCCAATAGCCCTTCGGGAAGTCGACCGCAACGTAATCTGCGTCGCCGCGCGAGTAACGGAGGATGTCCGACTGCGCGATGCGCATGTGCTCGAGCAACTCCCAAGGCGAATGGTCCCCGCCCGCGGGACGCTTCCCGCGTATCTCCCCCGGCATGTTCTCGACCTCGGAATCAAAGTCCTGATGCGCATCGCCGCTGTTGAGAAGATTGACGATGTGTTCGCGAAAGGGGTTGTCGTTCATGCGTAGCTCCTGGCAGCGAAGAATATCGCGCGGCGCCTGCTCGGAAACCACGGTCGGCGAAGCCGGTAAGAACCGTAGCCCCACGTTCACGTGGGGGAACAGAGATTAATGGATCGTGTGCGCCCGTCTTGACGGGCGAGAGAAAGCGTTCTTTCGCCCGCTGAAGCGGGCTCTCAAGATACCTGGCTCGGGCGACCCACGGCTGAAAGCCGCAATGGCCTTAACTCAAGCAGTCTTCGATGCTCGCGGCTGGAGCGCTGGCGTCCTCGCCCGCTGGCTCGGCTGCGTCTCGCTGCCGAACGGGCATACCCTCGAATGTCGCTGGGAACGCAGCACCTGCGTAAGCCTCAACGCGAGGCAGAGCGCGGCGGTGAGCCTCTCGACGAACGAAAGCGCTACGACGTCATCGCGCTCGGCATTCGCCGCGCCTCAGCCACCTCGCGGATTAGCGCTCCTGCATCCGCGCCGAGGACCTCGCAGACCTCGAGAATGGTGGATAGACTGGGGACGTTCCCGCCCGCCTCGACGACGCGAGGTACTGAGCGTTCATGCCGGAGCGCTGCGCGAGCTTGCGAATCGTCCATCCGCGAGCCCGGCGTTCGCGCTGCGGAATCTCTCCGAAGCGGACTGCATCAGGATCGGCACGTTTGGATCGCGGCATCGGCCTCCATAATACAACCATGGATGGGTTAGTGGTTAGATGAGCCTAATCGTTAGGTCCATGGCCCTATCGAGTAAGGATTTTTACCTCCTCAGCAAGGAACTTCCGCTCTTTGGGAGGAGCTTCTTCCTCTTCGAGAGCAAAATTGGCTTCCAAACAAGCATTCCCAGCCTATTCAATAGGTCCATGGAGGTAATCAAAAGCATTTTTTGCTTGAGCGAGAGGTCCATGGACCTCTGCGTGAGCATTTTTTCCTTCCGAAGAGGGCGGCCACCCATGGTCGTGAGCAGAAATGCCTTTCGAAATCGCGCTTCAGACCTCCTAAGAGGCATTCGAAGCCTGTTAAATAGGTCCATGGAGGTAGCGTAACCGCGTGCTGTGCTTGCGTAGGAGGGCCATGGCCTTCGCGCTGGAGCACTTTTCCTTCCGAAGAGGACGGCGAGAGTGGCCTTGAGCAGAAATGCCTTTGAAATCGCGTTTCAGGCCTCAGAAAGAGATCAGAGACGTCCAGCGTCGTTGGAAGAGGTCGCGTAGTGCGGGCGTCCTCGTGGGCGAGGACGCCCGCCGGTTCCGTCCGCGAACGCCGCGCGCCCCTTAAGTTAGTTAAAGTTTAAGGTCATTGGCCGGTCCAGCCGGCGAGACGCCAGCGTTCCGGCCGCGCAACGCTTAAGTTAGGCCATTGGGCTGAAAGCCGTGGGCTACTGTTCTTATGCCGGCTACGCCGACAGGCTTCGTCAACCTGAAGCTCACGTCTGTGCACTGACCTGCGTCGCCGGCGCAGCAGTTCGCGGTGTGAATGGCGACGACACCCTCGCCACTCGATGCGCCACGACGAATCGGATGTCGTCGTAGCTGATGCGGCCTTCGAATTCTTCGAAGATTGGTTTGAGGCGTTCGGTGCCGAGGCGTTCGACGGCGGGGGCGATGAGGTCGTATTGCTCGCGGTCGAGCCAGGCGTCAATCGAGGATGGGCGTTCGGTGACGATGAAGTCGGCGAGGTAGCCGGCGATCGTGCTGCGGACGCGGGCGGTGAGGGACATGACTTCGTCGATCGACGCGCCGCGGCGGAAGGCGTCGTAGGCCTGCGTTCGGCTCGGCGTCGGGGCAGGCTCGCGGCGCGGCGCGGGCGGCGGCGGCGGACAGTCGAATGCGACGCCGGACTTCGCGCAGTAGCTGACGATCACGTCCAGTAATGCGGCGCCGAAATCGGCGTGGCGCGTTTCGCCGATGCCGGAGATGTGCTTCATTTTCTCCAGCGACGACGGGCGGACGGCGGCCAGCATGCGAAGCGCGCCGTCGCCGAGGATGGTGAAGGGTGGGACGGAGCGGGAGTCGCCTTCGCGTTTGCGCCATTCGCGCAACTCTTCGAAGAGGGCGTGATCGACGCCGGTCCAGGAGAGATCGCGTCCGCCGATGTCGTCGCCTTCGCGTGCGGCGGCGCGCACGAGGCGGACTTCGACGGCGCCGCGCAGCATCGCTCGTGAGGTCGGAGTCAGGCGCAACACCGGATACGGTGCGCCTTCGCGTTTCAGCAAGCCCTGCGCGATGAGTTGCGCGATCCAGTCGCTCAGCTCCTCCTTCGAATGGTTGCTGAGGATGCCGTACGTGGAGAGCTTGTCGTGGCGGCGCTCGTGGATCGTCTCGTTGCTCGATCCGCGCAGGATGGCCACGATGTGCGAGACGCCGAACGTCTCGCCCGCGCGGACGACGCACGAGACGATCTTCTGCGCGATCACGAGCGAATCCGGCACCGCCTCGTGCGCGTCGAGGCAAACGTCGCATGCACTGCAGTTCGCGTTTTCGTACGTCTGGCCGAAGTATTCGACAAGCGCCTTGTGGCGGCAGACGAGCGACGTCGCGTACTGCTGCATGCGGTCGACGTTCTCGATCGCGGTCGTGTCGGCGGTGCCGGCCAGGATCGCGTTCCATGCCGCGGCATCCTTCGGCGCGTAGAGCATTGCGCATTCCGCTTCGAGGCCGTCGCGGCCTGCGCGGCCGGTCTCCTGCTGGTAGTGTTCGACCGACTTCGGCATCCCGGTGTGCAGCACGAAGCGGACGTTGGAGCGATCGATGCCCATGCCAAAGGCGACCGTTGCCACGATGATGTCGCACTCCTCTTTCGAGAACGATTCCTGCGCGGAACGGCGCTGATCGGGCGAGAGTCCGGCGTGATACGCGGCCACGCGATGACCGCGGCGCTCGAGAATCGACGCAAGCGTGTCGACGTCGCGCCGCCGGATGCAGTAGATGATGCCCGCCTCGCGGCGATGACGACGGAGCACTTCCTCGACCTGCGCGACTTCATCGCGGCGCGGAATGATGCGGTAGGTGAGGTTGGGGCGGTCGAAGTTGCCGACCAGTTCGACGTGATTGCGAAGTCCGAGCTGTTCGGCGATATCGCGCCGCACGCGCTCGGTCGCGGTGGCCGTGAAGGCGTGCAGCGACGCTTTCGGAAAGATCTGCCGCAGCTCGCGAAGCTGGCGATATTCGGGACGAAAATCGTGGCCCCACTGGCTGATGCAATGCGCTTCATCGATCGCGAACGCCGTCACGCCGGCGCGGCCGATGAGCTGGCGAAAGCTCGCCATGGCAAGACGCTCCGGCGAGACGAACAGCAATCGCAGTTTGCGCTCGGTGAGCGCGCGCTCGACGTCGCGTTGCTCGCCACTCGATTGCGAGCTGTTGAGTTGCGCCGCGGCAACGCCGCATGCGACCAGGCCGTCGACCTGGTCTTTCATCAACGAAATCAACGGCGAGACGACCACCGTCAACGAGCCGTTGACGATGGCCGGCGCCTGATAGCAGAGCGATTTTCCGCCGCCGGTGGGCATGACTACCAGCGTGTCGCGGCCGCCGAGCGCCGCTTCCATCGCCTCGGCCTGCAGCGGCCGGAACGACGCAAATCCCCAATGACGGGCGAGAACTTCAATGAGCGTTGCATTCATGACGTCACCTTCCATGGAAGCCGAGGCTCCCTCGGTGCGCGACGAAATGCAAGCTTTCTACATTACGTGGAACGGGTCAGTGGATTGCCATCCGAAGAGGCTCGCGTTTGTCAGTGCTTCACGGTGCGACGCCTGGCCGGTTGGGTGGCGGCGGTTCCGGAGAATCCAATTCCGGTTCCGAGGACCGTTCCGTGGTGCGTGCGCCACGAGTCAAACGCGTTGCCTTCGAATCGGTACCACGCTTCGAGGCCCGCGAACTGGCCCGCGAGGTCCGATCCTTCCGGAACGTAGGGCGCCGACATCGTCGCGCGAATCTGATCCTGAGTTCGGGCGACCGTCCAGATGCGCAAGTCGTCGATGCCTCCCTCCACCGTGAAGGCATAGCTCACGTCGCTGCCGATGAGGAACGGGATCGTCGAGCGCGGCGTCGACCGGGGGGCCGTCTCTGCTGATTCGAGGACGAGAGTTCCGTTGATGTAGTGTCTGCGCGTCGTCCCATCCGTCACGGCCGCGATGTGGACCCAGGTGTCCACCGGGATCGTGCCGCCGTCCTTGAGGCTTGTGCTGCCGTTGAAATAGCTCCGGAACGTCGTGCCGCAGACGCCGAGCCACCAGGCCGTGGTCCATTGTTTTCCGGCGATGGAGGAACAGGCCCCGCCGTGCGCGTCACGAATCGAGACCCAGGCCTCGACCGTCATCGCAGGCGTGTCGAGCAGGACATCGTGCGGGACCTGGATATAGCCGCTTTGGGGATCGCCCTGCAGCCGAAGGTATTGGCCAAAAGGCTGTGCGAACGCCGCGGGGCAAACTACGAGAAGTGCAATCAAGATCCGGACGATTCTCATGGGTCATCTCCTGACGAAACGATGGGTTCAGGCCGCTTACTTTACTGGAGTTGCTGCAACGATGTCAGAGATCCCACGGCCGAGCTTCATTGCTGCACTACGGATGGGGACGGCTTCCGGGTAGAGCCGATTTCCGTCGGGACGCGCGAGGATTAAGTAAAAAAACTCGCCTCAGAAAGGGAAAAATCGTTCCATCCAGCCCTCAGATGTAGTAACTTTTGAGAGTCCTTCACCCCACCATGAAAAATGACTCCCGCGGCGGGAGATGTCGTCGTTTTCAAGCGACAGGCATCATCAGAATCTGCAAGATTTTTGTGGCGGGGATCGCGTTAGTCGTGATCTTCGCCATGTGTTCCGCTGCCGGGAAAGTGCGCTCGGCGTTCGGCGGACAGCTTCCGCTAACGGTGACGGTGATGCCGGGCGCGAACGATGACAGCGCCATCGCCATCGACTTCGTCGTGGTCTACGACCAGAAGCTGCTCGACGAGATCGTCAAGATCCCGGCCGCGGAGTGGTTCAGCAGGAAGAACCGGTTCCTCGCCGATCATCCGCAGGAGCTGGCGGTGGAATCGCGCGAGTGGGTGCCGGGCCAGCCCGTTGCGCCGCTGACCATTCCCTACAAGATCGGTGCGAAGAAGATCGTACTCTTCGCCGACTACCACTCGGCGGGCGAGCATCGCGCGGTCGTTCCTCCGCAGCAGTCGTCGGTTATCACTCTCGGTGAGACCGATCTGACGGTGGAGGCGAAGCCGTGAGCGCGCGGGAGCGGCGCAAGGGGCGTGCGCAGACCACCGCGCGCGAGTTGCCGGGAGCAATCCAGTGGCATGAGGGGATGCTTCTCGCGCCTCAGCATTTCCAGTGGCTCTCGCTGCGGCAGGAGAGTCTGCTGCAGTACCACGCGGCGGCGATCTCCCCGTTCCATTGGGGCGTGCGGCATCTGGAAATCGATCGCGTCCTGCAGGTCGACGGCATCCTGCGCATCGTCGAGTTGGAGGCAGTGATGCCGGACGGTCTCGTGGTTTCGCACACTTCCGGCGAAGTGCCCGATCTGAGCGTCGAGCTCACGTCACGCACTGATGAGATGAAGCATCGCCCGTTGATGGTGCATCTCGCGGTTACGGCGCGCGGTCGCGAAAAAAACGCATTCGCGGATCGTTACGGATCGATCGAGGCTGGTCCGGTGGCCGACGAGAACACCGGCGAGGGTGGTCTCTCGATGCCGGTGCTGAAACCGAAGCTGTCGCTTGTCGTCGCCGACGATCTTCCGGAGAAGTACGTCGGGTTTCCGCTGGTCGAGGTCGCGCATCGAAACGAAGTCTTCACGCAGACTGAGTTCGAGCCGCCGTGGCTGCGGGTCGGCCCCGGATCGGCCACGTATCAACTTTGTCTTTCGATCGCGGCGCGGTTGCGCGAGAAAGCGGTCTTTCTGGCCGATCAGGCACGCACTCCGTCGATGGCGGCGAGCGCGGAGCAGCTTCTCGAGACGAAGCTGCTCGTGCACTGCCTTGCGGGCGAGTTGCCCGCGTTCGAGGCCATCCTCCGCACCGGCGTCTCGCATCCGTTTCCGCTTTACGTCTCGCTTTGTTCGTTGGTCGGACATGTGGCCGGTCTGGGACGCTCGCTCGTGCCGCCGGTGCTCGATCCGTACGACCACAACAACCTGCAGGCGACCTTTGCGCAGGCGCGCGCGTTCATCGACCGCGCCGTCTCGGAGGGAGTCCATGAGGCGTACACGCGGTACGCGTTCAACCAGGAGCGCGACGAGTTCCGCATCGTGTTCGACCCTGACTGGACCACGCGCACGCTGATCCTCGGCGTGCAGGCGCCATCGGGAGTTTCGGATCAGGAGATGGGTGCGTGGATCGAGGCCAGCATCATCGCCGGCGCGTCCAGCATTGCCTCTCGCCGCGATCTCCGCGTGCCAGGGCTGCGGCGGAAACGGATCGATGCGGACAAGGACCTCGTACCGCCGCGCGGAATGTCGCTCTACTCGTTGTCCATCGATACGCAATACCTCATTCCAGGCGAAGACCTGGTGGTCATCAACCCTGCAACCGAAGGTCAGCACCGTCCCGAATCGATCGTCCTTTTTGTCCGCAACCCTAAGTGATCTCCCATGTTCCTCATCGACAAGTTCCAGCAGTTCTATGCCGAGGTTCTTCAACTCCGGGGCCGGGTGGCGGAAGGGTCGTGGATCTTTCAGGGTGAAGGGAGTGCGAATCCGGCGGCGGAGCCGCGCGAGTCCCCCAGCGGCGTGTGGCGCAAGCTGGTCGGATCGCTCGAGCGCCAATCGCTGGACGCGGCGCGTGATGGTGGCGACTTCGGCCTGGAGATCTACCGCCGCGCGCAGTACGCGCAGGCGGCGCTGGCCGACGAGATTTTCATCAATCTCGATTGGCCGGGCCGCGAAGCGTGGCGCGATCATCTGCTGGAGGCAAAGCTGTTCGGTACGCACGGGGCCGGCGAGCAGTTGTTCGAACGCATCGACAGTCTGCTGGGCGACCGCGACACGCTGTACGGCGAGCTGGCCCGCATCTATCTGGCAGTGCTTGCCCTCGGCTTCCAGGGCAAATACCGCGGCCGGCCCGACGGCGATCAGGAGATCGAGTCGTATCGCCGGCGGCTCTTCCGCTTTATCTACACGCGCGACCCACAGGTGGTGCAAGGGGAAGAGCGCGTGATGCCTCAGGCATACGCGGCCACGCTCAACGAAGGGAACGTTACCGAGCTGCCGTATCTGAAACCGTGGCTCTGGATTCTCGCGCTGATCATCGTCATCTGGCTGGCGGGATCGCATCTGCTCTGGCGGAACGCGATCGCTGATCTCGAGCCGATGGTGAACGACATCACCGGCGCCGTGCCCGCGGGAGTGAGCCCATGATGGATCTCGCCACGGTGTGGCCGTACGCGCTCGCGGCGGTTCTCCTGCTCGCGCTGATCATCGTGATCCTGCTGGTGGTCGTGCTGCGACGGTCGGCAAAGGTGTCGACGTTCGCCGACGGCAGCGAGCGCGAAGAAGAGCCGCTTGCCGCCTCCGAGGATCCCGTCGAGGAGGAGATGGTCGTCTCGCTCCCGGAGGCCTTTCGTCGAGCGGGTAAGACCTTCAACCAGATTGATAAGGATCGCTACGAGGTGCCGCTGTATCTATTGGTCGGCGCCGAGCAGTCGCGCGATGCGAATCTTCTTTCCAGCGCCGGTCTCGACCTGCCGTGGGGTGACGCGTCCGAGGCGGGGATGAACATCGGCACGGGGCGCGGATTCTGGTTCTTCAGCCGCGGCGTCGTGCTCGACCTGGCCGGCTCCGACGACAAGGAGTGGGACAGTGCAGTGCGACACTTGCGCGAGCTGCGGCCGAGGCGGCCGGCGGATGGCGTGATCGTCGCCTTCCCATGCGCGGAGCTGCTCGAGGCGAGCACGAATGAGATCAAGCGGGCCGAGCTCGCCGCCGGAGCGGGACGGCTGTTCCGGAAGCTGTGGGAAACGCAGCAGCAGATCGGCTTCCGCCTCCCGGTCTACGCGGTCATCACGGGAAGCGAGCGGCTGACGGGATTCGGAAGTCTGTGCAACAGCCTTCCGGAAAGTGCCCGGCGCGAGATGCTCGGCTGGTCGAGCCCCAATAGTGTTGACGCGGCGTATCGCGGCACGTGGATCGATGACGCGTTCGCCGCAATCAGCCGCCGCCTGGAAGACGTCCAGATGGAAGTCTTCGCCGCCGGCACTGCCGAAGCAGACTGGCTGCTGCGTCTCCCGCTGGCCGTTGCGTCGCTGGCGAAACCGGTCCGGGTCTGCCTCGACAATCTCCTGAAGTCGAGCGCGTACCACGGCTCTCTGATTTTCCGCGGCCTCTACTTCTGTGGCCGTGAGGGTCTCGGATCCGCGCCGGAGGCCAGGCCGGCCGGCAAGGTAGCCTTCCTCGCCGACCTCGTCGAGGAGAAGATCTTCGCGGAGTCAGGTCTGGCGGCGCCCACCGCGCGCACGGGGATGGCGCGCAACCGCACCGTACGCAGGGTGCAGTCTGCGGCCGCCCTGGCGTTCGTCCTGTGCGGAGCTGCTCTGGTATGGGCGTTCATGAGTTTCAACCAGAAGAACGCCGGCCTCAAGCCGTTCCTCGTGAGTGCTTCGCAAGGGATGCGCAAGCAGGCGATCGTCGGCGATAACAAAGTCGAGAGTGATCTGACGGCGTCGTCGATGGATCTGCTCGACAAGATGGCGGCCATCAACTTCAGGCACTACGGCATGGTGGTCGTCCCGACTTCGTGGTTCAGTTCATTCGACGATCGCCTGGAACGCGCAATCGGCCTCGCGTTCAACGACGTGATTTTTGCCGCCGTCGACCGCGGCATGATGAAGAAGGCGGAATCGCTTCTCGGAAACAGCGCCTATCAAATCGAACCGCTGCAGGGCCGCGCGACGATGACGTTCGCGCCGGCGGGCGCCAATGAAACGGAAGTCCTCGCGGCGTCGCCGATCGTCGCCATCGATCGGATGCCGGAGTTCATCGCGCTGAAACGTTTCGTGGATGACCTCAGGCAGCTCGACGAGCACGTGGTGACATTCGACCGCCTGGCCAAGGCTGGATCGGGCAATCTGCAGGATCTCGGCGAGGTCGTTCGTTACGGCATCGATAAGGCGGTGCCGGCGAGTTTTTACAAACAGGGCGAGCTGTATCAGCGCGCGCTCAACGATGCCGACTACAAGGAATTCGACCGCAGTCTGTACACGCCGCGAGCGCGCGCTGTGCTGGACACGCTGGCTTCGAATTTCTACGCCGCGCTCTATCGGCGCAATCCGTTCGAGGCGAGACTGCAGCAACTGGCGGCGGTGCTCGACACGAACGCGTGGCGTCAGCCGACCGGCAGCGACGCCTCGCGCGTTGGGGAGATCGGCCGCCGGATGCACGCGATCGACGCCGCCCTGTCGGGCCCGGAGCTCGAATGGGCGTTTCGTCCCGGCTCGGACTTCAACCTCGGACCGTCCTTCAACGCCCTCCTTCCGGCCATCGAGCACTCGAACTTCCTCGGCGCGGACGCTTCGTTGCGCGTGCAGATGGCCGGCGCCTCCGGCTGGAGAGCGTTCCGCTCCACCCTCGCCGCGGCCGGCACGCCGCTGACCGGATCGTTTCTCGCGGTGCACGACGCGCAGCCGCAGATGCGTCTGTCGGAGGAGTCGCTCGTTCTCGAGCATGCCGTCGACAGCTTCGTGGGAGAACGCTTCGTGGCTGCGAACCTGTCGCAGGGACGCGAGCTGCATGCGAATCCCTCTCGTGCCGTGCGCCTCATGTGGAACGACGCGCAACTCAACCAGGTGATGGCGGTGGCCGACGCGTATGACCATTTCCACGACAAGAGCCTGCAGCTGTTTCCTCCGGACCTGCGGGTATCCATCGATCAGGTCGCGCGTGACCGCGCCCGCGCCGACATGGAAGATCTTCTGGCCGGCGCGGCCGAGTACGTCCCCGTGCCGCCGGTGAACGGACCGACGATCTTCGAGGAGCAGATTCGAAGCGACATCGCCGCGTTCGGCGGACAGACGGAAATCCTGAACCGTGTGCTCGAAGCGTTCTCGCGCCTCGGGTCGGGCGATTCGCGCCGAGCCGTCGCCAACGTCATGACCATCGAGGCCCTTCGTCTGCTGCGCGGCGCCGGCGATCTGCTCGATGAAGAGCAAGCCTATCGTCCGCGTCTCGGCGGCTTCAGCTGGTGGGACGGGACGTCGCCGCCGTCGCCGTCAGCGTGGGGTGCGAAAGACGCCGCGGAGCTGGCCGCGTACACCGAAACCACCCGCGCCCGCATCGCGACGCAGGCGCGCAGCTACGCGCAACCACTTCTTCTCTGGTTCACGAAAGCAGGGACGATCGACCGCCCCGACGTGAAGCCGCTCGCGCAGCAGTGGCAGGGCATTCTGGACGATCTCCGCGATTACGACGCGAAGAAGCCCGGCAACGCGGTGGCGGCGCTCGAGGACTACATCAACGCGCGGATGGTGAAGGTCGGGCCGAACGATTGCGCATCGGCCGCGCCTCCCTCGGACGTTCGCGGCGGCACCCGCTACTTCGCGCATACGCTGCAAGGGCTCTCGCGCGATCTGTCGCACCGCTGCTACGAGATGGCGTCGCTCAACGTGTCGGCGCGTTACGGCGAGCTGGCGAACTACTTCAATCAACGGCTGGCCGGCCGCTATCCGTTCTCCGAGGGGCCGTCGCACGACGGCGCATTGGAGGCCGATCCCGGCGATGTCCGCGCCTTCTTCAGGAAATTCGATGCGGCCAAACCGATGCTCACCGCGAAGATCGCGGAATCCGATCCAGGTTTCACGCAGGCGCGGCAGTTCATCGAGAACATGACCGCCGTGCGCGCGTTCTTCGCGCCGTTTCTCGACGCGCAGAAGCCCGATGCTGCTCCCGCCTTCGACCTCGAAGCATCGTTCCGAACCGCGCGGCAGCAGGAGGTCGACGCGGATCAGATCATCGCCTGGTCGCTCGGCGTCGGGAACGAGACGGTTACCAATCGCGACAAGAAGCCGACGTTGCGCTGGAGCGTCGGCAAAGGCGTGCGCGTCACGCTGCGCTGGGCCAACGACGCCCCGCGCGTGCCGGTCGCCTCGCAGCCGGCGCGCGGCGTCAGCGTGCGCGATCGCACGGTCGTCTACCAGTACGACAATCAGTGGTCGCTGCTCACGGCGCTGGCGGAGAACGCCGCGCCTGCCGAGGTGCTGCCGCGCTATGACGACGAAGACCACGTAACGCTCGGCTTCAAGGTTTTCACCAAGCCGGTTGGCGGCGGGCAGCCGGGAGCGGTGCCGACGCAGGTGTTCATGCGGCTGGCCGTGCTCGCACCGGGAACGACGCAGCCGATCGACATCCCACGCTTCCCGCACGCGGCGCCGAAGGTGGAGACCAGATCGACGATCGCGGAGGGCGCGCAATGACGACGCTTCCGCTGCCCGAGCTCGACACGCTCCTCGCGCCGCTTTCCGGGGAGAACCCGTCGGGAGAGTCGCTGCGCTTCGACGCCGTCTATGACGACATCAAGCGGATGCGCCAGGAAGACGATGCCGCGCTGCCGCAGGGAGTCTGGCAGCGCGAGCTAAAGCGCGCCGACTGGTCCGGCGTGGCCGCTCTTGCCACGCAGACGCTGGCCACGCGGAGCAAGGATCTGCAGCTTGCGGCATGGCTGACCGAAGCGTGGGCGCAGCTCTTCGGCTTCGCCGGACTCGCGCACGGCGTGCGGCTCATCGCCGCGCTCTGCGACACGTTCTGGGACACGCTGAATCCTCTCTTCGACGAGGAGAGTGCCGACGCTCGCATCGCGCCGGTGGCGTGGCTCGGGTCGGAAAAGTTTCTCTTCACGGTCAAGTCCATTCCGATCACCGCGCCGGCGGGCGAAAACGCGGTGGCATTCTGCTGGCGCGATTGGGAAGTCTCGCGTCAAGAGCCGGAGCAGGCCAGCGTGCTTGCGAGCGTCTCGCTGACTCCGGCGCCAGTCCTTGCGGCGATGGCGCGCGACGTCGCTGCCGCTGTTGAATCCGTCGACGCATTGAAGGCAGTTCTGTTGGCGCGCCTCGGCGAGGCGGCCGCGCCGACGCTCACGCCGCTCCGCAACACGCTCACCGACATCGCCGGATTCTTCGCGCGCGTCCGGCAGGACCGCCCTGATCCCGAGGAGGTGCCCGGAATGGATCCCGACTCCAAACCGCCGATTGATGGTTCGCCGGCGATCGCGTCCGCGCCGGGCTCGCCGATCGCCAGCCGCGCGGACGCGTACCAGCGGCTGCGCGAAGCATCGGACTTTCTCCTCCGCACCGAGCCGCACAGCCCCGTTCCGTTCCTGGTCCGCCGCGCCATTTCCTGGGGACACATGAGCCTCGCCGAAGTCCTCGAACAACTGCTCTCGAAGAACGCCGATCTGGCGACGATCTATGCGCTGTTAGGAATCAAAGAAACCGACAAGACAAAAGGAAGGTGATCAATCAAAACATCAGGAGACCTCGGTTCAAGTACGCCCATTCATTTCACGCATCCCAATCTTGAAAAGGAGGAGTCATGAGCGAAAGCACTCAAAAGAAGCTGACGCGAATCCGGCCACCGCGGGTTCAGATCACGTATGACGTCGAGACAGGCGGTGCCATCGAGAAGAAGGAACTGCCTCTCGTCGTCGGAATCATGTCGGACCTGGCTGGCAAGCAGGAAAATCCGATGGCGCCGATCAAGACCCGGAAGTTCGTCGAGATCGACCGCGACAACTTCAACGACGTCATGGCCTCGATCGCGCCGCGCCTGGCCTTTCAGGTCAACAACCAGCTGAAGGACGACAACACGAAGATGAACGTCGAGCTGCGCTTCCGCAGGATCGACGATCTTCGTCCCGAAGCGATCGTGCAGCAGATCGAGCCGCTCAAGAAGCTCTTCGATGCGCGCCAGCGCCTCAACGATCTTCTGGCGAAGCTCGACGGCAACGATGATCTCGACGTGCTCCTGCAGGACATCGCCAAGAACACCGACAGCCAGCAGAAGATCAAGGAAGCAGTAGGAGGACCGACCAATGGCTGACAAAAAAGAAGTAGCCGCCGAAGCCGCTCCTGCGGCCGAGGCCACCGCTCCCGCTCCCGCCGCCGCCGCGGCCGCGGGCGAAGGCTCGTTGCTCGACCAGATCGTCGAGAAGGGCAAGATGGCCCGCGACGAAAGTCAGAAGACCCGCGCCAGAGATCTCGTCGGAGAGTTCGTGCACCAGATCCTCGACGAAGGAATGACCGTCAGCCGCGACACACTGGCCATGATCCAGGCGCAGATCGCACGCATCGACGAGTTGCTCAGCAAGCAACTCAATGAAGTTCTGCACAATCCCGAGTTCCAGAAGCTGGAGGCGTCGTGGCGCGGCCTGCACTACTTCGTCATGAACACCGAGACCAGCACGCGATTGAAGCTGCGGCTGCTCTGCGCGACCAAGGCCGAGGTCTTCAAGGATCTCGATCAGGCCATCGAATTCGATCAGAGCGTCCTGTTCAAGAAAGTCTACGAAGAGGAGTACGGCACCTTCGGCGGCAATCCGTTCAGCCTTCTGATCGGCGACTACGAGTTTGGCCGGCAGGCGCAGGACATGGCGCTGATCGAGAAGATCGCCGGTGTGGCCGCGGCCGCGCATGCGCCGTTCATCGCCGCTGCCTCGCCGCATCTCTTCGACATGGAACAGTTCACCGAGCTTGGCAATCCGCGCGACCTGGCCAAGCTGTTCGAGAGCACGGAGCTGATCAAGTGGCGCTCGTTCCAGGCCATGGAAGATTCGCGCTACGTCACGCTCGTGCTGCCGCACATCCTTCTCCGGCTGCCATACGGGCCGACCACCGTTCCCACAGAGGACTTCAAGCTGGTCGAGGACACGGACGGAACGGATCACAGCCGTTATCTGTGGGGCAACGCGGCGTGGGCGCTCGGACAGCGCATCACCAACGCCTTCGCGCTCTACGGCTGGTGCGCTGCCATCCGCGGCGTGGAAGGCGGCGGCATGGTCACCGGCCTGCCCGCGCATACGTTCAAGACCGACGAAGGCGATATCGCCCTCAAGTGTCCGACCGAACTGGCCATCACCGATCGCCGTGAAAAGGAGCTCGACAGCCTCGGGTTCGTTTCACTCTGCCACTGCAAGGGCACCGATTACGCCGCGTTCTTCGGCGGGCAGACCACGCAGAAGCCGAAGCTGTACGACACCAACGCCGCCAATGCCAACGCACGCATCTCGGCGCGCCTGCCGTATGTTCTGGCCGCGTCGCGTTTCGCGCATTACCTCAAGGTCATCTGCCGCGATAAGGTCGGCAGCTTCCAGACCAAAGACACACTGTCGACGCATCTGAACCGGTGGATCAGCTCCTACATCCTCGGCACCGACGACGCCGGTCAGGAGTTGAAGGCGCAGTACCCGTTGCGCGAGGCGCGCATCGACGTCTTCGACGTTCCCGGCAAGCCGGGCGCCTACCGCGCGGTCGCATTCCTGCGCCCGCACTTCCAGCTCGAGGAGTTGACCGCTTCCATCCGCCTGGTGGCCGAGCTTCCGCCACCCGTGGCGGCGTAACGCGACACTAAAGGAGGAAACCCATGGCAAGTAACATGTACATCAAGTTCGAAGAGCCGGCCATCGATGCCAGCAGTACGGCCTCGGGCCACGAAAAGGAGATCGAAGTCCTTTCGTGGAGTCACGGTTTCGTGCAGCCGACCAGCCCCACGCGCAGTTCCGCCGGCTCGGGCACCGTGGAGCAGGCGACGCATCAGAACCTCACCTTCACCAAGTACCTCGACACCGCCACGAGCGCGTTGCTCAAGTACTGCTGGGCCGGAAAGCAGATCGGCAAGGCAACCGTAAGTTGCTGGCGCTCCGACGGCGCCGCCGACAACAAGCCGGTCAAGTATCTCGAGGTGCTCATGGAGCACGTGGTCATCTCGAACTACAGCGTCTCCGGCGGTCCGGGCGACATTCCGGTGGAGAACGTTTCACTCGACTACGGCACCGTGCAGTACACGTATCTCGATCAGAAACATGCCGATGGGAAGGCCGACGCCAACCTGCCGGCGAAGCACGATCTGGAGAAACGCGCCGTCAGTTAGCGCCGTGCGATGAGCGAGCGAAAGGTTCAGGTCCGTATGCCGTTGTTCGACCGGCTGGTCGATCGCGACCGCTTTCTGCGGCGCGAGCTGCGTCCGATGCGCACGCTCGACCGCCGCGGAGTCAAAGAGTCGGTGCGCCGGGAACTGGAGCAGCTTTTCAACACACGCTGCCCCATCCCGGCGCATCGCCTCGCCGGCCGCGTCCGATCGGTCATCGACTACGGCATTCCGGATTTCTCCACCTTCTCCGCCCGCAACGTAGACGACTGGAAACGGCTCGCCGAGATCCTCTGCCAGGCCATTCAGATTTACGAGCCGCGGCTGGCGGAGGTGCAGGTGGAGGTGACGTCGATGGCCGGCGATGACTTCACGCTCGTCGCCCAAATTGAAGCAGTACTGATCACGGAAAACGTCCCGGAGCCGGTTTCCTTCACCACCAAACTGCTGACCAGGGAAGGGAGCGCCAAGGTAGATGCGGACATCGAGTGAAGATTTCCTCGTCTACTACCTCGAGGAGTTGTCGTATCTGCGGCATATGGGGGAGCGGTTCGCCCACGCGTATCCGAAAGTGGCGGGACGGCTGGAACTGCAGCGCGACGACTGTCCCGATCCGCATGTCGAGCGGCTCATCGAGTCGTTCGCGTTTCTCACGGCGCGCATCCAGAGCGATCTCGACTCCGACTTTCCGGAGATCGCCGCGGAGTTGTTGAACGTTCTTTATCCGCATTACCTGACGCCGGTGCCGTCGATGACCGTCGTCCGTTTCGAAGTCGATCCGCAGCGCGGAAAGCTGACCAGCGGTTACGAAGTGCCGCGCCACACGCAGGTCTTCGCACATGTGGAAGGCGGAACCGCCGTCTGCCGGATGCGCACCGCGTATCCCGCGACGCTCTGGCCGATCGAAGTGAAATCGGCGGAGCTGGTGACGCCTCACGAATTCGAGTTTCTCGACAATGCCTCCGACGTTGCCTCGGTTCTCCGGTTGCGCCTCGAGTCGCGCGCCGATCCGTTCGACGTGCTGGAGATCGACAAGCTCCGCTTCTACCTGCATGGAGAACCGGTGCTCGTCGGACGTCTGTACGAGCTCCTGATGAACGACCTCATTCGCGTTGCCGTCCTTCCGGCCGGAACGAAGGCGCCGCGCTACATTGCGCGCGAGGCCGTCGTGCCTGCCGGCTTCGACCGCGATGACGACGTCGTTCCCTATCCGAAGTACTCCCATCCCGCATACCGATTGCTTCAGGAGTACTTCTCGTTTCCGGAGAAGTTCCACTTCCTCGATGTGCGCCGGCTGCGCGGCGCGATGACTGGCCAGCGCGTCGATCTGCTCTTTCTCTTCAAAACGATTCCGCCCGCGAAACTGCTGCTGACGCCGGAAACCTTCAGCCTCGGCTGCACGCCTGCGGTCAATCTGTTTCGCAAAACCAGCGAGCCGATTCGCGTCGATCACCGCCAGCTCGAATACCGTCTCGTCCCCGATCTGCGCCGCGAGAAGACGACTGAGATTCACTCGATCGTCTCCGTCTCCGGCACCTCCGATCCGAAGGATGCGACGCGCGACTACGCGCCGTTCTACTCGTTCACGCACGACATGGAGCGCCGCGATCAGCGCGCTTTCTGGCACGCCCGGCGCGTTGCGGCGCAGCACCCGGAGATGACGGGAACCGACGTCCTGCTGTCATTCCGCGACCTCGACTTCAACCCCGCTCGTCCGCCGAAGGAAATCGTCTACGCGCATCTCCTCTGCACCAATCGCGCGCTGGCTGTGGAGCTCCCGGCGGGCGGCTTGCTGCAGACCGACATCGCCGCGCCGGTCACGCGCATCGTCTGCCTTAAGAAGCCGACGCGCCCGATCGATCCGCCGCTGGGAGGGCAGGCGCTCTGGCGCCTCGTTTCGCATCTGTCGCTCAACTACCTGTCGCTCGGCGAGACCGACGACAGCCTCAAAGCGCTGCGCGAAATCCTCGGCCTCTACTGCGCGAGCGACGCGCCGGCGTTGCGCCAGCAGATTCAAGGCATTCGCCGGATGTCGCATCGCAAGGTCGTCCGACGCATGGAAGGCGACGCGTGGAAGGGCTTCTGCCGCGGTACCGAGATCGAGCTGCTGTTCGACGACGACTCATTCGTCGGCGGCAGCGCCTTCCTTCTGGCGTCGGTGATCAACCACTTCCTCGGGCTGTTCGCATCGACGAATTCCTTCACGCAGCTTCTCATCCGCCGCTCTTCCCGCGAAAGTGAGGTCTGGAAACGATGGCGTCCTATGGTTGGCGCGAAAGCCGTTCTGTAGCCGAAGGGCTCTTCGAGGAAGGGCATCGCTTCTCCTTCCTGCAGGCGGTGCATCTGCTCGAGGAGCTCTACGACGAGCGCACGCCGCCCGGCGAAGGCGTCGATCCGCAGCGGGAAGTCGTCCGTTTCCGCCACGCGGTCAGGATGGATTTCCCTCCCGGCGATGTCGAGTCCGTGCATCCCGCCGCGAAAGGCGAACCGGCGGAGATGGTGGTCAACATCCTCGGCCTGGCCGGCGCGCACGGGCCGCTTCCGCCTCCTGTGACGGAGCTGATCGTCGAGCGCACCTTCCGCAAAGACAAAGCGTTCCGCGACTTCCTCGACATCTTCAATCACCGGCTCGTTTCGCTGCTCTATCGCGCCAGGAAAAAGTACCGGCCAGCCATTGATACTCGGGCGCCGGACCGCGGCCGCGTGGCAACCGTTCTCTATTCGTTCCTCGGTCTTTCCACTCCGCACCTGCTCCGCCGCATGGAGATGCCCGATCGCGCGCTTCTCCCGTACGCCGGATTGTTCGTCGACCGCTACCGCTCCACGACCGGGCTGGTGCGCCTGCTGGAGGACTACTTCGGCGTGCCGGTCGACATCGCGCAGTTCGAGGGGCGATGGGACCTGATCGAGGACGATGACGTCACGCGCATCGGTGACGCCGGCCAGAACCAGCTCCTCGGCGGCGGCGCCGTTCTCGGCCGCCGGCTGTGGAGCGACGACTCAGGTTTTCGCGTGCAGCTCGGCGCGCTGACGTTCGTGCAGTTCCTGTCGTTTCTCCCGAACGGCCACGCTTACCGCGCGCTCATCGCCGCCGTTCAGTTCTACGTGCGCGAGGAGCTCGGATTCACGATCGGCCTCACGCTCGCCGCAGCCGAAGTTCCCAAGCTTCACCTCGGCGCCGCGCACCTCTTCCTCGGATGGACGTCGTGGCTGCAGCGAAGCCCCTCGGTAGCAAACGACTCACAAGTGAAATTGATGGGAAGGCCATGAGAAAAAAATGAGCAGTGAACTGAGAGCTCTTATCGGCAAACTGAACCCGATCTGCAAACGGGCGCTGGAAACGGCGGCGGCGTTGTGCGTGGCGCAGACGCATTACAACGTCGAGGTCGAGCATCTGCTGCTCAAGCTCCTCGACCTGCCCGCCACCGACGCCGGCCCGGTCTTCCGCTACTTCGACATCCAGATCAGCGACCTCACCAAGCAGCTCACGCAGGCCATCGACAAATTCGATCGCGGCAACAGCAGGACGCCGGCCATGTCGCCGCACGTGCTGCTGCTGTTGCGCGAGGCGTGGTCGCTCTCCACGCTGCACCTCGACGCCGACGCCATCCGCTCCGGCGCGCTGCTGCTTGCGCTCTACGAAAACGAGACGCTGCGCACCGTCATCCACGAGTCGTGTCCGCTGCTGGCGAAGATTCCGCGCGAGTCGTTGCGCGACAATTTGCGCGATCTGATCCGCGAGTCGGCCGAGGAAACCGCGGGACCGAGCGCGCCGGGGCAGGGCGACTACACGGCTCAGACGCGCGAAGCGAAGGAAGCTCCCACCACCGCACTCGATAAGTACACGCTGGATCTCACCGCCGAGGCCGCAGCGGGGAAGATCGATCCCATCCGCGGGCGCGACAGCGAGATCCGCCAGGTCATCGACATCCTCACGCGTCGCCGGCAGAACAATCCGATCCTCGTCGGCGACGCGGGCGTCGGAAAGACCGCGGTGGCCGAGGGCTTCGCGTTGCGCGTGGCGGCAGGCGAGGTGCCCGAACCGCTCCGCAACATTTCCCTCCGCGTGCTCGACCTCGGACTGCTGCAAGCCGGCGCGGGAGTGAAGGGCGAGTTCGAAGAGCGCCTCAAATCGGTCATCGCGGAAGTGAAGGCGGCAACGAAGCCGGTCATCCTCTTCATCGACGAGGCGCACACGCTCATCGGAGCGGGCGGTGCGGCGGGGCAGGGCGATGCCGCGAACCTGCTCAAGCCGGCGCTGGCGCGCGGCGAGCTGCGCACGATCGCCGCGACGACGTGGTCGGAGTACAAAAAGTATTTCGAAAAGGATCCCGCGCTCACGCGCCGTTTCCAGGTCGTGAAAGTCGACGAGCCGGATGAAGAGGCGGCACTGGACATGCTGCGCGGCGTCGCACCGCATCTCGAAAAGCACCATCGCGTCCGCATCCTCGACGAAGCCGTGCGCAGCGCCGTGCAGCTTTCGCATCGCTACCTGCCCGAGCGCCGTCTTCCCGACAAGGCCATCGGCGTGCTCGACACTGCCTCGGCGCGCGTCGCGCTGGCGCAGGATGGGACGCCCGCCGCAATCGAAGATTTCGACCGCCGCATCCGCATCGCCGAGGCCGACCTCGATGTGAAAAAGCGCGAGGGCGACAAGCCGTCGCGCGGCACGCCCGCGGCCGAGCTGGAGACGGAGATCGGCCGTCTGCGCGACGAGCGCACCGGCACCTCGGAGCGGTGGGCGAAGGAGAAGGAGCTGGTCACACAGATCCGCACCGTGGAAGCGGATGGCAAGGATCCGGAACAGCTCGCCGATCTCATCGCCAAGCTCGACGAGCTACAGGGGCCCGAGCCGATGGTTCCGCTCCACGTCGATTCGCGCACGATCGCCTCGGTCGTCTCCGGCTGGACGGGCATCCCGGTCGGCCGCATGCTCGCCGACGAGATCCGCAGCATCCTGACGTTGAAGGAACGGCTGGCCGAGCGCATCGTCGGACAGCCGCAGGCGCTCGACGCCATTACGCGCCGCATCTCGACGTCGCGCGCGTCACTCGAAGATCCCGCCAAGCCGAAGGGCGTCTTCCTGCTCGTCGGACCGACCGGCGTCGGCAAGACGGAAACGGCCCTGACGCTCGCGGACGTGTTGTACGGCGGCGAGCGCAATCTCATCTCCTTCAACATGTCGGAGTTCCAGGAGGCGCACTCGGTAGCCACGCTCAAAGGCGCGCCGCCGGGCTACGTCGGCTACGGCAAGGGCGGCGTGCTGACCGAGGCGGTGCGGCGCCGGCCGTGGAGCGCCGTGCTGCTCGACGAAATCGAGAAAGCGCATCCGGACGTCGTCGATCTTTTTTACCAGGTCTTCGACAAGGGTGTGCTCGACGACGGCGAAGGCGTCCCGGTGGACTTCCGGCATACCGTCATTCTCCTGACGTCAAATGCCGGCTCGGAAATCATCGCCGAAGCGTGCCGTAAGAACCCGGCGGAAAAGCGCGACGTCGATTCCATCGTGGAGGCTTTGCGGCCGGAACTGATGCGCCGCTTCCGCCCGGCGCTCCTGGCGCGGCTGGTCATCGTTCCGTACTACCCGCTGCGCAAGCGCGAGGTGGTGCGCATCGTCGAACTGAAACTGCTGTCGGTGAAGCGTCGCGTCCGCGAGAATCACGCCGCCGAGCTGACCTACGACCCCGACCTCGTGCAATCGCTGGCCGACCGCTGCGATCCCGAAAGCGGCGCCCGCGAGATCGACCGCATCCTCACGCAAACGCTGCTGCCGGAACTGTCGACGCGCATCCTGGAGAAGATGGCGAACGGCGTGAGCTTCTCCAAGATTCATATCTCGGTCGATGACATGGGGAGGTTCGTGTGACGTATTGCAAAGAAGGGACATATGCCGCAGACCATCGATGAACTGAAGCAGCGAGTGAAACGGACGTCTGATATTTTCAGCACTATCCTCAACGATCAGAACGGTTGGACTCAGCTCAGCGAGGATAAGCGCACGCAGCTGACCACCGGCGTCAACAAGGCTTACGGACAGGCGATGGCGTTTCAGCACGAGTATCTGACCACACGCAAAGGGGAGAACAAAGCCCGCACCGTCATAACGCAAACCCACGCCGACGTCACCACCGGCCATGCGGATGCGCTCTTCGCCAAGTCGTCAGAGTGCAAGAGTGTCACGAAACCTGACAAGGGGGCCGTGAACAAAGTTATAGGCGATGCCATCGAGCAGCTCGGCGGCACGACCGGCCACAATCCTCGCCTCGAAGACGTTCGTATTGTCGACATTCAGGTCAGCGGGCCGAACAACAAGTGGCCCGCAGCGGGCGGCGAGTACGGTACAGACCGCCCTGCCGAATGGCTCACCGAGATCGAACGAATGGCGAAAGTCGAAATCACAACGATCGTCAACTCGAATAAACCGGGAGCCACCGCCGTGAGAGCCTGGCTTGCCGGTCAGACATTCGCGAACGTGCAGGGCACTGGCCGTCTCCGGAATGTCACGACTGACGTGCACCATCAGTTTCTTCCGCCGCAAACTGTCCACCCAAACCCGAAGAGCTCCCGTCCGGTATATCAGGACGCTAAGAGCGCAATTCACAAGATTCGCTGCCTCACCATCAAGATTCGCTACAATCCGACGTATCCGATTACGGACCAGCCGCCGCCGAACTGCTTGCACGGCCTGTTAGAGCTCGTGCTTCAGTTTTACCAAAAACCCAATGCCGTCGGCTTGAGCCTCGAACTGGCGAAAAGGGTGGTGCTCGTCTCCGATCAATGGCAGGCCCAGAGCATCAGGTCGATCTGGTCATGAGAAGGAAGCAACGGCGCGCTGCGCCAGGCTCCATGGATGTGTCCACACGCGTCGTTGTCGCGCTGAGCGTGACGATGCTCGGTGTGCTCCTGTTCAGCGCCCGGTGGATCGTCGCGGCCGGAACGGCTGTGCCGCGGCCACAATCACGCGTGGCCGCCGCCCCCTCTCCCGCCCCGTCGCCCACCCTCCCGCGTTCCCACTTCGTCCAGCCGCCGTTTGCCGACCTCACGCCGGCGGCGGAGACGGTTGCGGCGGCGGTCCTGACGCCGATGGCGTCTGCCGCCGTCGTCGAAGTCGTCGCTGCATCGAACGTCAATCCGCTCGACGAGTGGCTGACCGTACAGCCGCTGCCGATTCCCGACTGGAAGACCATTCAACTGGCAGAAAAGAATCCCGCGCCGTTGGCGACGTCCTACCGTCCGATGATCCGCGACGCGGCGCTGCGCCGCTCGCTCTCGCCGGAGCTGGTCGAAGCCATCGCGCGCGTCGAATCCGATTTCAACCCTTACGAAGTGTCGGAGAAAGGCGCTCTTGGTTTACTGCAAGTGATGCCGGAAACCGGCGCGCGCTTCGGCGTGACGCGCGAGCGCCTCTTCGATCCGCAATCAAATCTCGCGGCAGGCACGGCGTATCTCGCATGGCTCCGCGACCACTACCGCGGCGACCTCGATCTCATTCTCGCCGCCTACAACGCCGGCGAAGGCGCCGTCGACCAGCACGGCGGCATTCCGCCTTATCGCGAGACACAGCAGTATGTGAAGCGAGTGCGCGCGGCAGTGCGGCAATTGGAGGCGCAGGCAAGGCGCATTCGCTCATGAGTGACGGTCAAGCGGATACCAAAGAGAACGCGGCAACAACCATGGATCGCGACGAGAAGTACTTTGAGCTGCTGCTCAGCGAGAAACAGCACGCTGACTCTGCGATCGGTGGATATGCCGATCTCCACGTAAAACTCTTCGGCTTCTTTGGCGTGGGCATCACTCTGCTTGGATGGTTATACAAGAAGCAGGGGACGACCGACCACGCCGGTTTCGTGGCCGTCGCATTCGGAGTGATCAGTTGCGGAATCATGGTTCACGGTATGTCGACGTACGCACTGACGCTTGGCTATATTCAGTGGAAGAACGAGACATTAAATCCGCATTTCAGAAGATTCTCGGGCTCCCTCAGCAGCCCTTGACCGCGGTCTCCGCGTGGAAGGGCAGTGAAGCTCGGGATTTGACGACAGCGTCAAGCGTCTTCTTATTCGTCCTGCACAAGTTCGTCGCGTCATCATTGCTGATTATCGGGG
Organism: Thermoanaerobaculia bacterium; assembly: GCA_035996815.1. GTDB lineage: Bacteria > Acidobacteriota > Thermoanaerobaculia > Gp7-AA8 > Gp7-AA8 > JADGNZ01. The sequence goes on from DASYJF010000044.1 coordinate 57,446, forward strand.
CGTACAGCCTACTGCCGACGAGATGGAACATCGTTTTATTGGTGGCAGCGTGGTGCATCATGCTGCTGTGTGTGGCCGTCGAAATCGTCTTTTATCGCGCAATCAAGCGAGTGCTACTGCCCCCGACGATTTGAACGGAAAGCGCGCAGATTTCTCTCGCGCCTCACCCCACCAGCAGCGCGTACTCCGCCATCTGCCGCAGGTGATGCGCGACCAGCGCCTGCAGCACCGCGGGGATGCGTTGCGGCTCGCGAATCGGCTGGCCATCCGTACTGACGTCGAGTCGTCCGGCGGTAACCTCGGCGTCGAGCAGGCGCACCAGATCGGCGTGACTGCGCGTGCCGTCGAGGTGTCGTACTAAGAAACGTACGAAGGGATCGTCGAGCCTGACTACGCGGCGATGCTGATTCGTGACCAGCAGTCCGGCCGTCGCCTGATGCCGCGCCAGCGCCGAAACGCGCGGGAACGCGCTGATTCCGCGCGTGCAGTTCGGCGGCGACGCGTGCAGCGTTATCACGCCCGTGCCATGCAGCGACGACAGCAGATCGGTCAGCGCGTCATCGTCGGGAGGACCTTCGTCGAGAAGCCGCGCGATGCCGGTGCGGAGCGCGTCGAATCCGATCGCCTCGGGCCAGGCCGCGAAGAGTGCCACCAGCGCTGCCTTCGCCAGCGGATGCGTCGACGAGAACGCCGCACCGCGCTCCGTGCGGAAACTCTCGCTGCCATTGCCGCGGGCCTGCGGCGCGTCGGAAGCCGGCTTCGCCGTCGACGACACATACAGCCGCCGCAGCTTCTCCGGCGTGGCGGCGCGGTCGAGTTGCGCCTCGTCATGACATAGCAGCGTGCGCCGGAACATCCGGTTGGCGGCGAAGTCGACGTACTGCTCCAGTTCGATGCGGTCGGACGTGAACTGGTGCAGACGCTCGGCCACGGCCGGCGCGAGATTGTCCGCTTCCATCGCCGACGGCTCCGCCTCCGACATGTATTGCAATCCATGTCCGGCGGCGCGCGCGGCAAATTCGTGAAAATACATCGGCGCATTGGTCCGCTCGAGATATTCGTGCGCGAGGTACGTTGGCCGGTGCCGGAATTCTTCGAAGTGCTCGCGCGCGGTGCGCATGACCAGCGCGTGTGCCTCACCGCCGCCGGCCGAGGTTTCGGCGAGGAACTGCACCAGCTCGAATGCGCGGGCCGTACGCTCCTCGGTATCCGTAACGTGCCGCGTGTGAAACACCACCATGTCGCGCACCACTTCGCGCAGGTGCCATCCGGGATACGTGTTGTAGCTGATGTACGCCACGCCGTTCGGCGCGAGATGCGTGCGGCAGATCGCGAGAATCTTCTCCTGCACTTCCGGCGTCACCCACGAGAAAACCCCGTGGCAGAGGATGTAATCGAATTGATTGGGGAGTGGGGTGTCGGGAGTGGGCGGCGGGAGAGGAGCGCCGGGTTCGCCTAAATTCTTGAGTTGCGTCACGGAGCTCGCGGGTTGCAGCCCATCCGTCTCCGACTCCCTACCCCCCACACCCCACTCCCCCGTATCGATATCGAGGATGCTCATCGCGCGCAGATCGAGATTCGTCAGCCCCTCCTCGGCGACGGCCGCGCGCCCGCTCTCGATCTGTTTCGGCGAGAGGTCGATGCCGGTGAAGCGGCTCTCCGGAAGTTCGGCCGCCATCGGAATCAGATTGCCGCCGTCGGCGCATCCCAGCTCCAGCACGCGGCATCGCTGCGGCGGCGCGGGATCGAGTCCGTTGAGAATGGCCAGCGCCGCGAGGTGATCGGGATGCGTGTGATGCTGCGACGCGCTCGGATAGGGGACGCTGTCGTACGCGTCGCGCACCGCGCGCTCCTCCTCGCGAATGCGCGCCAGATCGTCACTCATGTCTTCGTTTCCACGGGAGTCCACGCGTCCTGATCGAGATCGGGGAACGACACGTTGCACGTCCCGGCCGGAATGCCTTCGATGCGCACGCTGCCGTTCTCGTCGAGCGTGCCGCTCTTCGTCGCGCCGCCGGGCAGCGCGATCGTGTATTTCTGATTCGGAATCGGTTTGTCGTCTTCGCCGATGAGCTGCACCTCGATCCACGTGCGCAGGCGCAGCTTGTCGCCGGCCGTTCGCTGCTCGTTGACGAGCTGAACATGAGCTACCGTCACTTCTTCTCCTGCGACCCTTCGTCCTGCGCCGGATCGTAGTACGACGCCAACTTCTTCTTCAGTGCGTCGTCGGCCGTGCCGGTGACTTCGAGGCCGAGGCGTTCCTGGAAGGCGCGGATCGAGGAATCGAGATCGCCGCAGTCGAACCCGAGGTTGGCGAGACGCGCTTCAACGCCGCTGGTCTCGTCGAGCGGATCCATGTATCCGATGCGAAGACTCCACACTTCGCTCTTGCCCTCGTCGAGCCAGATCGTGAGCGTCCCCTCGTCCGCATCGACCGGAACGGCACGTTCGATGATGCCGCCGGCGGGTACGCTGCCTTTCGTGATGACGGAGTCGACGCTCAGCTCATACTTTTTTCCCGCCAGCGACGCGCCGTTCGCATCTTTGACTGCGAGCCGCAGCCACGCCTTGGGACGCGTGATCTTGAACGGATGCTTCGCGTCGACCGCCGACGCTTCGTGCCGCATGACGCGATTGGGGATGAACACTTTGTCGCCCGCCATGAGGATGCCCGGATCGGGACGCTTCTTTTTCAGCTCGGAGTTCTCCGGCGCGTTGACGATGTCCTCCCAACTCTCCAGCCCGTTCTGCACCGCAAGCGCGATGAGCGTCTCCCCCTGCTTCACGTCATGAAAGGGCATCAGCTCCCTCCAGGCGTGTAAAGCGACTTGTCGAGATCGGGGAACGATACCTTCGCGGTGCCTGGATCGACGCCCTCGACGCGCGCTCGTCCCTCGCCGTCGGTGCGTCCGGACAGCGAGGAGCCGTCGGGCAGTTCGACGAAGTACAACTCATCGGCGACCGGCTTCCCGTCATCATCAGTCAGCTCGATCTCGATCCAGTGCGTCTCCTCGGCTTGCGGCGCGTTCTCCTGCGTCGCCTTCGCCGCCTCCTCGTCCTGCAGCGGCGTGGCCGCTGATGTCGTCGCCGCGGCCGTGGCCTGCACGTTCGTCTGCAACGACGAAAAAAACGATTCGCTACACGCCACGACCTGCAGCCCCTCCGCCACCACCCGCGCCGCAAGCTGTTCGAGCACATCGCCATCGACCGGAATGACGCCCAACGCCCGCCGCACGGCGGCAACGTTCATTGGATCGCTCATCAGCGGGCGCAGAAAATCGCGCGCTGCGCCAACGTCGCGAAACTCGCGGATCTCGCTACGCGAAAGGATCTGCAGATGAGCCGGACCGCGGTGAAGTAGGAGGCGCATGACGGATGGATTTCGTGCTTGTATTCTAGCGTCCGTGCCGATTCGCTACACAATCGAAGAAGGCGACACCGTCATCGCTCTTTCCGAGGAGCACGGTCTCTACTCGGAGACGATCTGGAACGATCCGGCGAATGAAGAGCTGCGCGGCTTGCGCAGCGACATGAACGTCCTCGCGCCGGGCGACGTGGTGTTGATCCCGGACAAGCGGCAGAAATGGCTCGGCGCCGCGACCGGCGCGGCGCATCAGTTTCGCCGGCTCGGCATTCCCGCGTACTACCGGCTTCAGCTCTTCGACGAAGTTGGGCCGCGTGCGAACCAGTCGTTCACCCTCAAGATCGGCGAGCGGACGTACGAAGGGACCACTGATGCTGATGGAGTACTCGAGCAATACGTCCCCGCCTCGGCGAAGTCGGGCCAGTTGGTTATCGGCCCCGACGAGCTGCGCGTACTGCTGGAATTCGGAAATCTCGATCCGATCAGCGAAATCGCCGGCGTTCAACAACGCCTCAACAACCTCGGCTTCTTCTGCGGCGAAGCGGATGGCGAGATGGACGACGACACCGTAGATGCGATCTTCGAGTTCCAGGACCGGTACGGTCTTGAGGCCACCGGAGACCTCGACGACGCTACGCGCGCGAAGCTCGACGAGCTATACGAGCATCCCGGCGATGTCATCTCCGCCGCCGAGGCGGAAGAGGCGGAGAGCTGATGGGGAAGGGAGCGAAGCGTCGGCAGCGGCAAAAGTTCACTAAGGTATTTGAGACTCAGATCGAGCCGGCCTTGGTCAACGCGGAGAAGTCGCTCACCAAGAAGTGGGAGAAGGTGATCGATCCAGTCCTGAGCCGGAGAGTTTCCAGTGGCCGCGAATTCGCCTACCGGATCAAGGCGCGTCTGCTCGACCCAAGCGAGGACAAACATGCCATTACCCGCGACGGAGCGAAGAAGGCAGTCAAGGATTTGACCGACAAGCTCTCGCCGCTGCTGCCGACCGACTACTACGTGATCGTCGGCCGCGGGCCGGCCGCGGTGGTCAATCACACCACCCTGCGGCAATCCGATGCGGGACGCGATCGGATTGACGGCCGTCCCGTCATGCACATCGGCTTCCGCGATCCCTGGGGCGACTACCACGAGCACGGGATGGGACAGCCGCCGTTCCTCCTCCGCATGCCGGGCTATCACGCGCCGGCGCCGTTGAACGCGCGGACGATCCGCACCGGCCTGAGCTCGAGGGTCTTTGCCAAGAGCACCGACGACGAGCTCACGCTGCTCAAGCAGAAGTTCGAGACGTACATCGTGGAAGGGTGGGTCGCGGCGATCGAGAGCGTTGGAACCCCGGTGGGCAATCCCGCGAAGGACGCGCTGGTCACGGCGGGCGTGCACCGCGGAACGCTAAACGCTATTCTCGCCGAGGCCTTTCCGAACACCTATCCGACCTACCGGCTCCTCGTGGTGCGCGGCCCGAAATTGCTGTACTTCGTCTACGCGTCGCACATCGACATCTGCGCCGGTGGCGGACGCGGGCGAATCCTGCCGCGCGAGTTCAACAACGTCACTCCCGACTCCTTCGCCGGCGCGACGCTCCCGCCGTGGAAGGCGTCGTACCACTGGTCGCCCGAGGATAAGCAGCGCAAGATCATCAATGGCCTCGACGGGCTCACCGAGGCGACCGAATGGAAAACGGGTCAGCGCGTCTGCGTGTACGGGTCCGGCGGTATCGGCCTGAATCAAATCGAGCGCGCGCATGACGAAATCGAGTCGGGAAAGAAAATCTATCTCGACTGGTTCGCGCGCCAATGGCTGCACGACCCGACGCTGAACCTGCGCCGCAACGACACCGTTTTCCAGGATCCTGAGAAGGTCGAAGGTGACGACGGATATCCGTTCATGGATGCCGGCGGGCTCGATGCAGCCAGAGTCAACCCCGCGCCGCCGAACGCATTCGATACAACCATCCGCATTCTGCCCGGCTCGCCGTACTGGCGCTGGGCGCACTATGCCAAGATCAAGGTGCCGACGATCGAGGACGGCAAGATCGTCATCGACATGTACCCGCAAAATGCGCCTGGCGTTGCCGAGCACGCGCAAACGCCGACCAGTGTTGATTTCTGGCTGCAAGAGCTGCCGCTTTCTGGCGATCCACACGATCACTTTCATTTCTCCGACGACTACGAAGAGGAGCACGACGACGCCGCCTGCGTCACCGACTCGGACGACGGCCGAGCGTTCGACCGGTTGATTCTCTGCCTTGGGCAGGACCAGCAGCTGCTCGGTGAGCCGCGGAAGATCACCACCGGTTTCGTTCTCCAACCGAAGGTGCTGGCCAACCGCTTGGTGGCCTTGGAAACTGTCAACGGCAACATTCGCGTGCTGGGCGCGTCGGCGGTCATGTTTCCCGGCTTTGGGGCGGGAAACGCGGCTTGGGATCAGATGAACACCTGGCGTGGCACATTGCCCGCATCGGCCGTGCTCCCCGGCTTCATCGCCGCGGGAGCGAATATCGCTTATGCGAACGGGTTCTTCACCGACGACCGCCCGAACCGCAACGTCAATACCGCGCCGAGGGATGATCTTGTAGGGCTGTTGACCGGCGCGGGCATCGCCGCCAACGTGGCGAATCTCGTCTGCGATCGCATCGAGGAACTGCGCAAATGGCGGAACGACGGAATCGCCGCGCTCGAGGTCATAAGGGACGTCATCGAATCGACCGCGGCGTTATTGGGCATGGCAATTGGGCTCAGCCCCGCAGACCAGAATGATCAGGATGCACTCGAAATCCTCGCCGAGGCGCTGGCCAGTTGGGACAACATCACAGCACAGCTCTCTACCGACTATCCCGACCCCGAAGATTTCTGATCGGCGGCCAGGAAACGGTTGGGGACGGAGTCGGCCATCGACCTCGCGGAATGATGCAGCCACGGCAGAGTCCTGCCAAGCTCGCTCTCCAGCTTCACTCCATCTTCCGGCAACCACGAGTCGACGACGAAACCGTCGTCGTATGAATAGCGCTCGTTCGGCTCGAACTCGTTTCCGTGAAAGGCGATGTAGACGACGTCCTGAAGATAGGGCGAATCCGCCAGCGCCGTCGCACCAGCCTCGCCGACGCGGTTCTGTGCGACGGAGAGCCATCGCAGGGCCCGCAGCCGCTGCGAGCGCGCGATGACGAACATGTCGCGGTCCGTCAGGCCGCAGCCTTCGACGCTGAGCGACCGGAGCCGCTCCAGATCCGGAGAGGCGAAGAGCTCATCGATCGACGTTCCCATCTTCGTCACGTTCAGATGGCGGATCGGCGCGAGTGTGAAGAGGCGCTGCGCCCGTTCCAGAAACGCGGCGGCCGGAAGGGCTACGAGCTCTATGAAGCCGCGATGGAACTCGAACTGCTCGACCAAATCGCGCAACTCGCCTGCCCATTCCGCGCCGTGTCGGTTCGACAGGCGATAGGTGTGTTCGCGCAGCGTTTGCGCGTCGCCGCGCGCGCGGCCCAGTTGTACGTCGGCGAGCTCGATCTGCAGTCGGATGAAATCACCGCGCGCGCGTTGCGACGGATCGGGCTGCGCGTCGCACCAGAGCGCGTAATTGAGCCTTGCCACGACATCGTCCGGATCGCGCGCGACATCCGACAGCAGCTCTTCTTCGTCCATCGCCGCATTGTGGCGCCCCGTCGCAGTTTCCGTCCAGTACACTCACGATCAGGAGCTTCGGCCATGGCCTTGACCCAAACGGAACAGCTGATTTCCATCACCACCCCCCTCGGCGCTGACAAGCTGCTGCTGCGCAGCGTCCGAGGGGAAGAGCGCATCTCGGGGTTGTTTCAGTTTTTCCTGGAGATGCAGTCGGAGGAGAAGTCGCTCGACTTTTCGAAGATCGTCGGGAAGACGGCGACGGTGGCGATGAAGCTGGCGGACGGCACGACGCGATACGTCAACGGCATCGTCGGGCGGTTCGTGCAGGCGGGGAGTGATGCGAAGCTCGCGACCTACTATGCGGAACTGCATCCGTGGCTGTGGCTGATGACGATGAGCGCGGACTGCAGGATCTGGCAGAACAAGTCGGTCAAGGACATCGTCACCGGGTTGTTCACGGAGCTCGGATTTACGGATTACAAGGACAGCTGCACCGGCACGTACAACCCGCTCGAGTATTGCGTGCAGTACAACGAGACCGCGTTCGCGTTCGTGTCGCGGCTGTTGGAGAGCGCGGGCATCTTCTATTTCTTCACACACGAAGACGGCAAGCACACACTCGTCCTCGGCGATGACTCCTCGGCGTTTGCCGATTGCGCCGGCGCGGCCAAAGTGCAATACGGCGGCTACGGCAACTGGAAGCAGCAGAACGTCGTCTCCGGCTGCACGATCGAGGAGATGGTCATCCCCGGCAAGTACGCCGTCGACGACTTTGGATTCGAGACGCCGTCGACCGATCTGATGGGCAGCTCCGACAGCACGGTGGCCACGAACGGCAGCAAGCGGCGGCTGTACGAGTATCCCGGCGGTTTCACCAAGAAGGACGTAGCCGAGGGGCTTTCGAAGTTGCGGCTGGAAGAGAGAGAGGCGCCGCAGAAATCGCTGCGCGGGGAGAGCTTCACGCCCGCGTTTACAGCCGGCGGCAAGACTACGCTGGAAAAGCATTATCGCGATGACGTCAATGCCGCGTACGTGTTGTTGCGTGTCTCGCACGCCGGGACGAACGACGAGTACACGAACTCGTTCGAAGCGTTTCCAGCCACGCTCGCGTATCGGCCGCCACGCGTTACGCGAAAGCCCGCCATCGCCGGAACGCAGACGGCTATTGTGGTCGGCAAATCGGGCGAGGAGATCTGGACCGACAAGTACGGGCGCGTGAAGGTTCAGTTCCATTGGGACCAGCTCGGAAAGAACGACGAGAACAGCTCCTGTTGGATTCGCGTCGCGCACGGGTGGGCGGGCAAGAGCTGGGGACAGATGTTCCTGCCGCGCATCGGGCAGGAAGTCGTCGTCACCTTTCTCGACGGCGATCCCGATCGGCCGCTCATTACAGGCTCGGTTTACAACGCGGAACAGACCGTTCCTTACGCACTGCCCGCCGATCAAACGAAAAGCACGATCAAGAGCAATGTGTCGAAAGGGGGCGAGGGCTTCAACGAGATTCGCTTCGAAGACAAGAAGGATTCCGAGGAGGTTTTCGTCCAGGCGCAGAAAGACGCGAATGTAGTCATTAAGAACAATGAGACGCGCAAGGTCGGATTTGATAAGAAAGACAAAGGCAATCAGACCATCGACATCTATCAGGACCGCACGGTCACGCTCGATCAGGGGAACGACAAGCTGCAGGTCAAGACCGGCAACCGGACACTTCTCGTCGACACAGGCAACGACACCTACACCGTGGCTGGCACGCGCGACGTGAAGGTGACGAAGAAGGAGACGCACACGAACGAGGACGAGTTCGTGCAGAAGGTCACGAAGAACTACACGCTGACAATCGATGGCGATCTGGCCATTACAGTCACCGGCAAGGTGACATTCAAGTCGACCGGCGACATGCTGCTGCAGTCATCGGGCAAACTCGACGCCAAGGCCACCGGCGATCTCTCCACGACCGGCATGAACATCACCAACAAGGCCACCACCGATCTCAAGAACGAAGCGATGAACGTAACGAATAAGGCCAGCCTCAATCTCAACAACGAAGGCGCGATGGTGGCCAGCAAAGCCTCAGGGATGCACAACGTGGAGGCGAGCGGGATTCTGACGGTCAAGGGCTCCCTGGTGAAAATCAACTGAGGAAAATCACAGAACGCTTCCCAACAGCGCGGGAGTGGGGTGTGGGGTGTGGCGCATCCTGAGAAGTTGTGAGGGAATCAGCGATCGTCGTCGAATGCGGCCGCGCGCGGAGGCCCGCTCGACAATCCAGCCCCGCGCTCTGCGCGGGGTTGTGTGCGCCCACGAATCGGCGGCCGCGGAGGCGGTCGCCACAAAGTCTCGCGCGACGCGAGCATTTTTTGTCGTGGCCGCCTCCGCGGCCACGGCCTTCGTTCGCAATCGAGGTTCCCCGCGCCGAGCGCGGGGCTGGATTGTTGAACGCGCCTCCGCGCGCGACCACATTCGACGACGCCTCGCCGATTTCTTCACACCCTCATGAGGATGAAGGGGATGTCCGGAACGTCTTTCGCACCGTCACCGCGTGCACCGCATACTCCATCGTGCTCCGGTCGTGCAGGCGCAGTCGCCACGGCACCGACTCCTCCTCGGAGACGATGGTCAGGCCTGCTTCTTCGACGATTCGCCGCAGTACCGGTTCCGAGGCGCCGTGGTGTGGGCCGCGCTGCGAATGGCCGCCGAGCCATTGCTCGACAGGCGTCGCGGACGCTGACCAATCGTATGGCGTCGCAATGACCGCGGTTGCATTCGGACGCAGGATTCGCGCGATCTCCGCGATCGCATCGTGCGGCGAGGCGAGGCAGTCGATTACGTTGATGTTCTGTGCGTAGGCGAACGTCGCCGGCGCGAAGGGGAGGTTGGCGGCGTCGCAACACCAGAAGTCGACGAGCCCCGAGGGTGCGACCTCGCGCTCTTCGCGGTCGTACACCAGGCCGACGCGGCGGCGCGCGTAGCGCATCCGGCCTTGCCTCAACGCGGAAGACGCAATGCGCAGCATCGCGAAGTTGAAGTCGATGCCGAGGGTCAGATGCGTCTTCGCCAGCGCGAAGGTGCTCGCGCCCACTGCGCATCCTATGTCGATCGATGGACCATCGGGGACGACGTCGAATGAGAGTGGCGGCGACTCCGCATAAATGCTGGTGTGCTGCCGCAGCGTGTCGTACGCCGAGCCCGCGCCGAGGACGTCGCCGATCAGGCTCTCGATCTCCGGCGACAGATCGTCGCGCATCAGCACTTGCAGCGGATTGGCAGAGAGCCAGGCGCGGATATTCGCTACAAAAATCGGGATGCCGTCGATGATCGGATACTCGCGCAGGCAGTCGCCATTTGTGCAGGCGGCGATGCCTTCGAGGATGTCATCGTCCGTTTCGCGGATGGCCGATGAGATGGCCAGCGGCGCGCTGTGGCAAACGATGCAGATCGGCCGCAACGCCTCGAAATGTCCACGCCGCACGGGCTCACCCTCCGATCATGACGGTGACGCAGCCGGGCGGAAGGATCTTGCCTACCGGGCCGGGAATCGGCGCGACGCATGACGTGTGCGCGCTCATGTCGTTCGCGCGCGCGGCCGGCATGTTGCCGATCAGCACCGTGGCCGAGCCGAGCGCGATCATGCCCGGCCCGCCGGGAACGCAGCCGGGAAGCATGCATGGCGCGGTCGTGTCGGTGAGGCGCGCGGCCGGCTGGCCGCCGATCAACACGGTGAATTCACCTTTGATGATGGCCAGCGGCAGCGCGGGATGGGCGGAAGGCGTCGGCACTGGTGCGGGAGGATGAATCGGCGCGTGGCAATGCGGCGAGTCCTGCCGAACCATGTCGCCGACGCGGGCTGCGCTGGGCATGGGGCGAGTATATTCTCGACTTCGTATGGCGGAGCTTGAGGAACGCGTCGATCGCGATGAGGCGGGGCGCGTGACCCGCCGCTACCACGTCATCGACGGGCAACTGGAAGGGGAGTGCGCGGTCTACAACGCCGAGGGGTGGGTCACGCAGCGCAGTAACTTCAAAGATGGACTGCTCGATGGCGAGATGACCCAATACGATGGCGATGGCGAGATTGCTGCGGCGATGCACTATCGTGCCGGCAAGCTGGAAGGGGAGTCGCGGTTCTTCGAGCGCGGCCGGCTTCAGTTGAGCGCGCAGTACCGCGACGGCCTCCCGGATGGCGAGACCGTCGTCTACGGCGAGAACGGCAAGCCGTCGGCGAAGTCGCAGTATGCCGCCGGCAAGTTGCATGGTCTCTCCTCATGGTTCCGGCCCGACGGAACGCTGCTCCGCACGGCGCAGTTTGTGGACGGCAATCCCGACGGCGATCCGATCGAGCACGACGAACGCGGGCGCCCGAAGAACGCCCCTCGGAAGTAACGATGAAGCATTCGATGGTGACGTTCCGCCTCCATCGCACCGCCGTCATCTTCATCATCGTCGGATTGCTTCTGGCCGCCTTGCTGATCTTCGCCGGCGGATACGTTCTCGCCATGCGCCGCCGGTCGGCTGCTCCGCCGGTCCCGTCCGTCGCTCCCGCGCCGGTCGTCGCGACTGCACCGCCAGCGCCGAAAGGCGAGATCCTCTCCGTTCGCGTCGGCATCTTTGATTCCGAGGACGAGGCAAAGGCGCTCGCCCAACGGCTCGCGGCGCGCAAGCTAGACGCCGCGGTTGTTCCGCTGACTACATCCGGCGGCGTCAAGCTTTTTACGGTGGAGGTAGGGCAGTACACGACCCGCGCGGCGGCGGCTGCCGCGGCGTCATCGCTGGCCGAGCAAGAGGGTTTGCAGGGAGCGGTCGTTCCTGCCGGCAGGTGAGACCGCGACGAACCTTACGCGACGGAACGCTGGCGTCCTCGCCGGCTGGCCAGGCCGATGGCCCTAACTTAAGCGTTGCGCGGCCGGAACGCTGGCGTCTCGCCGGCTAGCTCGGCCAACGGCCTTAACTTAAGAAGTTTCGATGCTCGCGGCTGGAGCGCTGGCGTCCTCGCCGGCTGGTTCGGCTGCGTCTCGCTGCCGAACGGGCATGCCCTCGAATGTTGCTGGTAATGCACCACCTGCGCAAGACTCCCACTCGGCGGCGGGACGCCGCCGGGCCAGCCGGCGAGACGCCAGCGTTCCAGTAGTCCGGCCTACGGCACCGTGACCGGTTTCACCGCGTTTGATGAGCCCCCAGCGTTCGTCGCCGTGAGCGTAACGTTGAATGTTCCCGCGCTCGCGTAGGTGTGTACCGGATTCTGGAGCGTACTGCCGCCGCCGTCTCCGAAGTTCCACAGCCAACTTGTCGGCGTGCCGGCCGACGTATCGGTGAACGTCACCACTAACGCGCTCTTCGAGAACGCGAAATTCGCGACCGGCGCGGGAGTGATCGTCACCGCGTTGCTCTTGCTGTTCGATCCCGCGGCATTCGCCGCCGTCAACACGACGGTGTAGGTGCCGCCGGCGGCGTACGTGTGCACCGGATTCTGGCGCGTATCGGGGCTGCTCCCGTCGCCGAAGTCCCACGACCAACTGGTCGGACTTCCGGTGGAGCGGTCGAGAAAATTGGCGCTGAAGCCGTTCACGGTGACGGAGAAGTCGGCTTTCGGCGGTGTTCCCGCGGCGATGACGACCACCTGACTGGTGCTGTTCGATCCGGCCGCATTCGTCACTTTCAACGTCACCGTGTACGAGCCGGCGCCGCCGTATGTGTGGACCGGGTTCTGCTGCGAGCTCGTGCCGGCGTCGCCGAACGTCCAGGCCCACGCCGTCGGATTGCCGGTCGACTGATCGACGAAGTTGACCTGGTTCCCGTTCACCGTCGCTTCGAACTTCGCGGCCGGCGGTGTGCCCGGCGTCACCGTCACCGGCTTGCTGGTGCTGCTCTCGCCGGCCGCGTTCGTCACCTTCAAGCTGACGGTGAACGTTCCCGCCGCCGCGTAGGTGTACACAGGGTTCTGTTCCGTGCTCGTCCCTCCGTCGCCGAATGTCCACGACCACGAGGTGGGCGACCCGGTCGAGCGGTCGACGAAGTTCACTTTCAGTCCGGCGTCCTGGAAATCGAAATCGGCCTGGGGCGGTGTTCCGATCGTTACGACCTTGCTCGTCGCGTTCTCGCCCGCGGCGTTTTTCGCGGTCAGGCTGACCGTGTAGGGTCCCGCCGCGGCGTAGGTGTGAATCGGATTCTGCTCCGTGCTCGAGCCGCCGTCGCCGAACGTCCACGACCACGACGTCGGATTGCCGGTGGAGTGATCGACGAAGTTGACCTTCTTTCCGACCACCTGGAACTCGAATGCCGCCTGCGGCGCCGCGCCGAGCGACACGGTCACGAACTGGCTCTTGCCCGACTGCCCGCCGGCGTTGGTGACGGTCAGCGTGACGGGATAGGTTCCGGCCACCGGATAGATATGAGTGGGGCTCTTCTCGGTGCTCTCCGTCGCATCGCCGAACATCCAGCGGTAACTCGATGGCGAGCCGGTCGAGGCGTCGGTAAAGAGCACCGTCAAACCGTTCGCCGAAAACGTGAAGTTCGCGACGGGCGCCGCCGGAGCGGCGACGATCGGAAGGTTCAGCCGGCCGATGTTGGTACCGCTCTGCACCAGGATGTTGGCGATGCCGGCGTCATTTCCGGCGAAGAATTCGACAGTGGCCTTGCCGCCCGTGAACGCCGTCTTTGCCAGGAGCACCGGCTTTCCTGCCGCGTCGGCGCCGAAGCTTCCGATGTTCGTATTCACCGCGATCTCGGAGCCATCAGCCGGCGGTGTGCCGTCCGCGTGGCTGGCGGTGATGTGCAGCGCTGTCCCCGTGGTGGCGCCGGCGATGAGCTGGCTCACCTCCGAGGTGATTGTCACGGTGAACGGCGACGATCCCGACACTCCTCCCGGGTCGGTGGGGAGGACCGGGTTCTCGTGATGGCCGCTGCAGGCCGAGGCAAGAAGCACCACCGCGAGAAGACGCGTTATCCGGGAAGGGAGCATGGTTCGAGTGAGAAGGACGCGCGGAATTATATCGTGTTCGAGGAGAGCCGACCTCTCTTTTGCCACCCTGAAGAGGGTGTGAAGAAATGTGGTTCCGTTTCGTGCGAAGCACTTTGGAGTGTGGTGGCCAGGGCCACCGCTTTGGGAGGGCGGAGGAATCGTGACGACTCGCAGCGTGTGATGCCTGCTCCGTCGTCGCGATCGTTCCCGTCCACCTCACTCCCAAAGCGGTGGCTCGCTCGCCACCGCACTCCAAAGCTTCGCGAAATGTGCTGCGATTCGCGCAATCATCGATCTGGTCATAGTTCTTCACAACCTCTGAGTCCCAGGATTTCCAGCATCTCCTGCGCCCGTACTCCCGCCTTGACGCTTTCCGGAGTGACACTTAGAGTGCCCGCATGATGGCGAAGACCTCGATGGCTCTGTTGGCGCTGTTCGTCGCGATTCCTCTGTCCGCGCAAACATTTGGCGATCAGAGCGCGCGCGCAGCCGGCATGGGGGGCGCGTTTGTCGCGCAGGTCGACGATCCCTCGGCCATCTACTACAACCCCGGCGCGCTCGGTCTGCTAACAAAGAAGAAGGGGGCGACGGTCGGCGCGTCGTACACCAAGCATGCCGAGGGGCTTTTCCAGGGACTTCCGCCAGGCATTGCAGCCGGCACCGCTGCGAAGCAGCAGAGCGCATCCACAACGCTTCCGTTCCTGTTCGGAACCGCGCCGCTCGGCGGGCACCTCGTCAGCGGCATCGGGATCTATTCGCCGCTGCGAATCGATTCGAAATGGGCAACGCCCGAAACGTATGCGGGCCGCTTCCTGGCGACGAGCTCACTCATCCAGACGCGCGATATCGCCGCGATGTTCGCCCTGAAAGCGACGCACTTCGGCATCGGCGGCGGCGCGATCATGCGCACGTCCAGCATCGCCTCGGACCGCCGCCTCGGCTCCACTCTCGACGGCACGATCCGCGACGTGGCCACGCTGCAGATGAAAACGGACGACGTCCGCGCCTACGGCTGGAGCGCCGGCATGCTCGTCCGCTCGAGCCCTGCATTCTCGCTGGGTCTGACCTATCGCAGCAGGATCCGCGCGGACTACGGCGGCGCCGGCAAGCTGACGCAGATTCCGACCGGCAACGCGCAGTTCGACCAACTCGTCGCCGCCAGCTTCCCGTTTGGAAAGGACGTGGCGTTGACATCCGCATTCGAGTTTCCCGCGCAGGCCACGGCCGGATTGGCATTCGCGATGGGTGCTCCGATGCTCATTGAGATCGACGCAACGCAGACGGATTGGAGCGGCGTCACCGCCGTCCCGTTCACCTTTCCGAACACCACGACCCTCAGTTCCGTCGTTCCGCTGCGCCTGAAGAAAGCGACGGACCTCCGCGCCGGACTTCGCTTCGCGTTTCCAACCGGCCCGCACATCCGCCTCGGCTACGCGATCCTGAAAAGCCCGCAGCCCAACGAGACCGTCGGCGCATTCCTCGCCGGCGCGAACCGCAACACAATCACCGCCGGCTTCGGCCTCGACTGGCTCGACCTCGCCGTCGCCTGGACCCAGCAAAGCGAGCGCTCCATCATCACCAACGTCGACCAGCTGAACGGACGCTATCGCGGGAATGAGTGGTCCGTGATGATGTCGGTGACGAAGTAAATTGCCGTGAACCGCAGGATCAGTTAGCCTTTCGCATGCTTGATTGGAGCAGCTGTTCAGCCGTCGAGCGAAACTCCGAAACGGTCAGCGGCGCTTGGGTTTTTCGCGGAACAAGAGTGCCGGTCCAGGCGCTGTTCGCTAATCTCGAAGACGGCGCGCGCATCGACGATTTCCTCGAATGGTTTCCAGGCGTGACTCGCGATCAGGTCGAAGCCGTCCTCCGCCACGCGGAACAAAGTCTGGCCGTGGCCTGACGATGCGAATCCTGTTCGATCAGGGAACACCCGCGCCGCTGCGTAAGGCGCTGACCCACCACGATGTCTCCACCGCCTATGAAATGGGCTGGTCCCTGCTTACGAATGGCAATCTTCTCAAGGAAGCGGAAGCCGCATTCGATGCCTTCGTTACGACCGATCAAAGCCTGCAGTATCAGCAGAATCTGACGGGACGGCGGTTAGCGATTCTGACTCTTTGGACGACGAGTTGGCCGAAGCTGCAACGTCACCTTCCTGAGATCATCGCCGCGATTGGGCAACTCAGCGCAGGAGGCTTCGTCGAACTGAACTTCTCCTGACCGATTCTCCGCTCGCGGATCACCGCATCACAGACGATCCTCCAGCTTGCATCCTCTTGCCTCCATCCTCGTTGGGTCAGACTTCCGGATAGTTGGTTCCCGGTGCCGCTCCTGATGGCGTATATCCTTCCTGCTCATGACCGACGTCTTCCTCCATAACCCACGCTGCAGCAAGAGCCGCGCTGCGCTGGACCTCGTCCGCGAAGCAGGCGTCGAGCTGCCGGTGCGGGAGTACCTTAGCGATCCGTTGTCCGTCGACGAGCTGCGCCGGATCGTGAAAATGCTCGGCGTTCGTCCGATCGAGATCGTGCGTCGCGCCGAGGCGCCATTCAAGACACTCGGCCTCAGCGACGCCACGCCGGACGACGAGGTGCTGTGCGCGATGGCCGAGAATCCGATCCTGATCGAACGCCCGATCATCGTCCGCGGCGGCCGGGCGGTGGTAGGGCGTCCGCCCGAGACGGTGCGCGAGATCCTGTAATTCGCGTCAGAACCCGTACTTTTTCGGGTCCTTGCCGATGCGCTTGAGGGCGAGGATGGCGGGAACGTAGTCGCGCGTCTGCGGCGGAAGTTCGGCCCAGATGCGGTAGTAGTCGCGGTCCGTCCCGGTGTGGCGGCCGTACTTTTTTTTCATGATGCGTGCAATCTTGTGCTCGCCGGCGTTGTATGCCGAGGCGGCCAGATACCACGACCCGAAATAGCCATAGAGGTGATCGAGGAATCGCAGCGCGGCGCCCGTTTCCTTCTCCACGTTCAAACGGTCGTCGGTCTTTTTGGAGACCTTCAATCCATACAGTCTTGCCGTGGCGGGCATGAGCTGCCAGATGCCGACGGCGCGCTGCCCCGACCGCGCCTCGGGGTTGAACGCTGACTCCTCGAACGCCAGATAGATCAGGTTCTGCGGCATCCCGCGCTTCCGTAGCTTTCGCTCCAGCATGTTCTGATACTTCGCCTTCCACTCGAACCCTTCCGCGATTTTCTCGTGGTAATCCTTGTCCGACCGGAACTCCGCCACCCAGTAGTCGACGCGCTCATGCATCAACTCCGGGAAGACGTCCCGCGGAGGATGTTTCGCCGCGCCGAACATCGGCACTGCCACGAGCACCAGAAACGTCGCGAAGAGTCTCCGCATCGCGTGGCTCTTGTGCAGCGCGTGTGCCTGTCAGCGTCGTGCGGAGCGATGCCTGGCCGGTGACGGAGACTTTCGGATCGTGCGCCGCGTTCGCACGCAGCAGGAAATCACTCACAAACAGCCCAGTGCCATGGAGCCAGCCTGAGCCGTCCCCGCTCAGCGCCCCCCGTCGCCCATCTGCCGCTGATACGACTGGCGCACGAGGCTCATGACGTACGGCAGGTCCTCGAGCGACTTGAGACCGACCTGTACATCGCCGTTGCCCCAGAAATCGAGGTCAGTCACGTCCTTGCAGAGACCTTTTGGATCGTTGATGTCGGCGAAGGCCACGTTGATCGCGAGACGCAAACGCGTCGCTTGAGGCACGACGTCAACGAAATTCGTTTCGGCCTTATACGCCACGTAATACTTCATAAACTCTTCACTCACACATGGATCGAGGGCGAGCACTTCTTTGCGGAACGCGTCGAAGACTTCACGCATGCGGGAGCCGAGCAGTTGCGGATGGTCATCGATCGTGTAGCCGGAGGTCGTCGGAGCCTTCACCGGCTGATATGCCGCCAGCGTTGCGGCGTCGAGCACTGGCGCGGTCCAGACAGACAGCGCGTGGTCTGCAAGCCGGCCCGCGCGCGCCTGAATGGCGCCCTCGTTCCAGGTCTCGATCTCTCCAAGTCCCGCATTGAGTTTGAGAGGACTCTGTTTGAAGCCGCCGGTCATGTCGCGTTTCTCTGAGAACGGTCGGTCACTGTACTCAGCGTTGTATCCGGTGAGCGTGAGATTGCCGAGGGTGTGCAACCACTGCTGCTGCACGCGCTGCCACTCTTCGCCGAGTTCCTTTCGCCATGCTGCTGAGAGATCGGGATTCTGCGGAAGGATGTGCTCGATCGTGTACTCGTCCACGGGGACGCGTTCCTTGCGGCCATGGTTTTCGAGCCGTCGCAGCCAATAGCTCCTGCTGCGGAAATTGTAGAGGTCACGCGTGTGGAGGTCGCGGCGGAACTCTTCGTCCGACGGAAAGCGCCGATACGAAGGCAGCATGAGGAAGTGGGCTTGAATGCTCTCAAGGTACTGGTCTTTTCTGAGCGCCTTGGCAAACGTGGCGAACGTTTTGTTCATTGAGTTCGTGGGAATCGCGCAGATGGCCCGGCGGAACACATATGCCTCGACCAGGCGAACCGCCGCGGCGAAGTCCGTGGCACTCAGTGTGCCGTTCGTATAGTCGTGATAGAGCTCAAGCAGGAATGGATAGGCCACGTCAACCTTCAGTTCCCGCAGATCCTGAAACGCCTCGCTCAGCGCGCGGTCCTGTTCGCGGCCCAACGCGAGAGCACAGAAGTAACGTGCAAAGGCGCGAATGTCTTTTACCAGTGCTTCGATACCTGCTTCGCCGACGTCCGTTGTGCGGGAGTAATCCTTGAATGCGTCGTAAACCTCGCGCTCGCGCGGGATGTCTCCTGTAGGGACGGTAAGGTAGTTGCGCATAAAACTATCGAACTGAGTGCCGTAGGCCTCCTGGCCGAAATCCTGTTCCATCGGCCGCCAGTACTCTTCGTAGAGCCGTGTCTGGATGGCGGGATCAAGACCCATGAGGATGAAATTTCGGATCAGGTCGGCCTGACTAAGCTCTTTTCCCGTCGAGTTCATACTCTCGAAAATGAGCTGAGGGTTGTCCTGATCGCGGCCCAGCGCTATGTCGACCACCACGAGCTTGGCAAGCCCGCGGCAGACAGCGGCGAGATCGGTCTTCTGAGCAGCGAGCAGCTCCGTGAACAAAGCGAAGTTCTGCGTGATGCGTAGCGATGGTTCTTTCGGCTGTTCCGTGCTTTTGATGATTGCTTTAAGCGATGCGTTGTCTGTCTGAGACAGCAAGAGCTTGTGGTAGCGGTCACCGCTCTCGAGCGGGTTACTTAGATAGTAGTGGCGCAACTTCGCCGCGGAAAAGCCATCGATAGGCTCGTGATCGCCCACCGCCCGCGCCAGCGCCTCGATGAGAAGCGATACGGTGGTCAGACGTTGTTGGCCATCGATTACCAGCAGGGGCGCCTGATGGGTGATCTGCGAAAGGCCCTGTTCGACATAGACGATGGATCCGATGAAGTGAACGGCGATCGCTTCGGTCGATCCAGCACGCACGATATCGTCCCACACCTGACGGCATTGCTTGTCGTTCCATGAGTACGTGCGTTGATAGATCGGGATAACGAACTGCGGCGACTTCTGGAGAAACCCGAGCAGCTTGGCTTCTGTGGCTTTCACTAGGACTCCGTTCAGCAGACAATTGGGCTACGGCCCGGGCTTCTTTATGGATCGCGAGAGTATCGTCAACACGGTTTTCTACCAAGGAGCATAAGGCAGGTACTCCGGCCTCCCGAGCATTGGCGTGGGTCAGACCGCTTCGCTCGTCGGTTCCGCTCCCGCGGATCGAAGGCGTGGCCCCATGTCAGCTGACGCTAAGCTTGTACGGTGCTGTTCACGAAATACCTGCGCGATGGCGTTCGAAACGGCGCGATAACGCGAAGCGTTCGCGTTCCGGCAAGTAGGGTCAGGCCTCTGCTTCTCGTCGATCGAATCGCGACTCTACACGGTGTATCGAAACGGCCCAATACCTCCTCGGAATGGAAACATCCTCGGTCGATTCGGTGGAGTTTCTGCGTGTTTTCTTGACGCCGAGGGATCCTCGGGGGCATGTCAAGGGTCACCGAGTAGGGTCATGTCAAGGGTCACCGAGTAGGGTCACGCCTCTGCTTCTTGTCGGTCGAATTGCGACTCTACACGGTGTGTCGAATGGCCGGATACCTCCTCGGAAGATCGGATCAGGGTCAGGCCTTCGCTTGTCGCTTCCTGGATCACATCGACTCCCGCAGGTGGCGGATGCCTGCCGTCAGCCGATTGTGAACACTACTGGCCGAAAGACCGTTACGGGTCATTGGGGTGGGGTCAGACCTTCGGCCTTCGGGTCCATTGGGGTGGGGTCAGACCTTCGGCCTTCGGTTTCGCTCTCGCGGATCGAAGGCCGGCCCAGGTCAGCTGGCGCTAAGCTTGTACGGTGCTATTCACGAAATACCTGGAGTAGGGTCCGAGTAGGGTCACGAGTAGGGTCAGGCCTCTGCTTCTCGTCGGTCGAATCGCGACTCTACGCGGTGTATCGAAATGGCTGAAGACCTCCTCGGAATGGAAACATCCTCGGTCGATTCAGTGGAGTTTTGACGTTTTTTGTTGACTCCGAGGGATCCTCGGCTGCATGTCAAGACCGCTGAGACTTGAGTTCGAAGGTGCCTGCTGGCACATCACGTGCCGAGGCAATGAACGGAAGGACATCTTCCGGCAGGATGACGATCGGCTGCAGTTTCTGTCCCTGCTCGCGACGGCCGCCAAACGGTTCCGCTGGCGGCTCCACGAGTACTGCCTCATGACGAATCACTACCATCTCGTCATCGAGACGCCGTGCCGCACACTCGCAAAGGGGATGCACTGGCTAAACAGTGAATACGTCCGCATCTTCAACAAACGGTACAAGCGCGTGGGCCACCTCTTTCAGGGGCGCTACAAGTCGATCCTCGTCGACGAGCAGAACTACCTGGACGAGGTGAGGCGCTATACCGTCCTGAATCCCGTGCGGGCAGGGATGGTGGCCAGTCCGGCCGATTACCGCTGGTCGAGCTACCGCGCGCACGCCGGTCTGGAGCCGATTCCGGAGTGGCTTTACTCCGAATGGCTGTTCGACCTGCATCCCGATGCGGCGAAATGCCATGAGATGTATCGCGAATACGTCCTCGCGAAGCTGGCGACGACCGAGTCCATATGGGAGAAACTCGTCGGCCAGATCTATCTCGGCAGCGCGGAGTGGGTCGCGAGGATGCGAAAGGTTGTCGCCGAGAAGCCGCGGTCTGATGAGCATGCGAGGGCGCAACGA
>DASYJF010000045.1:0-46719 GCA_035996815.1 Thermoanaerobaculia bacterium
GTTCGTCACGATTCCACCACCCTCCCAAAGCGGTGGCTCGATCGCCACCGCACTCCAAAGTGCTTCGCACGAAAGCAGGCGTTGGGACAGTTGCATCACGGCTAGCTCGCGGCGTTTGATGCTTGCGTCACTCGCGGCACATTTCGCGAAGCTTTGGAGTGCGGTGGCGGCCGAGCCACCGCTTTGGGAGTGCGGGGGACGGCCAGCGCCGCGAGGACCTGGCAAGGATCGCAGGCCGCGGTTCGTCACGATTCCACCACCCTCCCAAAGCGGTGGCTCGATCGCCACCGCACTCCAAAGTGCTTCGCGCGAAAACAAACTTTCTGACGGTTCATCACGGCAGCAACCGGCCCGCGATCTCCTGCAGCTTCCGCCCGTCCACCCGCCCTTTGTACTTCGCGGATGCTTCCTTCATCACCTTGCCCATGTCCTTCTTCGACTGCGCACCGGTGGAGGCGACGATTTCGCGGATGCCGGCTTCGATCTCGTCGTCGGTCAGGTCGGCAGGGAGCCAGGTCTTGAGCAACTCCATCTCGCTCTGTTCTTTGGCGGCAAGCTCGGGGCGGTTGCCTTTTGTGTATTGCTCGATCGAGTCGAGACGCTGCTTGACCGCTTTGCGGATCACGGTCATTGCTTCTTCGTCGCTCAGCTCGTGGCCGACTTCGATCTGCTGGTACTTGAACGCCGACTGCAGCATGCGCAGCGTGGAAAGGCGCACGGCGTCGCGCGCTTTCATGGCCGCGGTCAGCTCGGCGCGAATCTGTTCTGTTAGTTGCCCCATATTGCGCTACTCCTCGGCGCATTCTATTCTCGCCGGCCATGCCGCTCGACGTTGCCGCACTCCTCCGCGAAACAGGCGCGTTGCTCAACGGCCACTTCCGGCTGTCGTCCGGACTTCACAGCGCCAGTTACGTGCAATGCGCGCTGCTGCTCGAACATCCGCGCAATGCGAAGGCGATCGGGATCGCGCTCGCGGAAAACGTTCGGTCGATGCAGCCGTCAAAGATCGTCGCGCCCGCGCTGGGCGGCGTGATCATCGGCTATGCGGTGGCCGAGGCGCTCGATGTGCCGTCGATCTTCACGGAGCGAAAGGAAGGGGCCATGACGCTCCGCCGCGGCTTCCGCATCGCCGAGGGCGAGCGCGTGGTGATCGTGGAAGATGTGGTGACGACGGGAAAGTCGACTCGCGAAACGGCTGCGGTCGTCGAGGGACTTGGCGGCGTGGTCGCGGGCTTCGCGTCCATCCTGAATCGAAGCGGGATGTCGAATCCGTTCGGGCCGCCGTACGCGTCGTTGCTGGCTTTGAATCTCGATACGTACGATGAAGCTGATTGCCCGCTATGTGCGTCGGGAGTCGGGATCGATTCGCCTGGCTCGCGATATTCGAAATGAACCTCCGCGATCTCCGCGCCTCCGCGTGAAAAATCTCTGTCGCGATAAACTCAAACTGTGCCAATCGAGATCATCGCAGTCCGCGGCCAGGAAGCCGAGCTAGTCATCGACGGCCGCACGCACTTCGTGCCGTTCGTAAACTCCGGCACCGAAATCAGCTTCGCGTACGACGGCGAGATTTGGATCATCGAGACGGCGGAGAAGTCGCGTGCAAAAGCACGGCATCGTGATCATTCGATGAGCGCGCCGATGCCGGGCATTGTGTTGAAGATCCTCGTGAAGGTCGGTGATGACGTCGCCAAAGGCGCGCCGCTTCTCATTCTCGAAGCGATGAAGATGGAGCATCCGATCACCGCGCCGCGCGACGGCAAGGTTGCCTCGATCAATTGCAAGGAAGGGGAGATGGTGCAACCCGGTTTGGACCTCGTGACACTCGCATGAAGATCACCATCGATCACGTCCATGTCGTCGAAGTCGGTCCGCGCGACGGGCTGCAAAACGAGAAAGTCGTCATCCCCACCGAGGCCAAGATCGACTACATCACGGCTCTCGCTGACGCCGGGCTGACCACAATCGAAGCGGGCGCCTTCGTCAGTCCGAAGTGGGTGCCGCAGATGGCCGACACCGCCGAGGTCTATCGCAACATTCCGAAGGACCCGGGCGTCGACTATCCCGTGCTCGTGCCGAACATGAAGGGACTTGAGCGCGCCATCGAGACCGGCGTCAAGTCGATCTCGATTTTCACCGCGGCGTCGGACACGTTCAACAAGCGCAACATCAACATGTCGATCGACGAATCGTTCGCGAACTACGCGCCGGTCGCCGCGCGTGCGCGTGCCGAGGGGATGCGCGTGCGCGGGTATGTGTCGACCGCGTTCGGCTGTCCGTACGAAGGCGACGTCGCGCCCGAGAAAGTCCTCGAAGTCTCCGCGCGCCTTCTCGACCTCGGATGCTACGAAGTCTCCATCGGCGACACGATCGGCGTCGGTACGCCGGTACAGGTTCAGGGCGTCATCGGAATGCTGTTGCAGGTGATTCCCGCCTCGAAGCTGGCCATGCACTTTCACGACACACGCGGCACGGCGCTGGCGAACACGCTCGCCGCGCTGGAGATGGGAATCGCGACGTTCGATGCATCCTCGGGCGGGCTTGGCGGATGTCCGTACGCGCCGGGCGCGAGCGGCAACATGGCCACCGAGGATCTCGTCTACATGCTCGAGAAGATGGGGATCGACACCGCCGTCGATCTGAACCTGCTCGTTGCTGCGTCGCAGATCATCGCGCCGTATCTCGATCATCCGCTGCCGGGCCGCTACCTGCAATCGTGTACGCGCGCCGCGGCGCCGGTTGCGTCGACGACGGCGACAGTACAATGAGCCGTGGCTGATTCCGCGCGCTTCGAAGACGGCTGGTACATCGTTCCCTGGCAGGTCATCTTTCGCGACGTCGACGCGTTCGGGCACGTCAACAACGCCGTGTACCTCACCTACTTCGAATGGGCGCGCGCGCAGCTCTGGTTCGCGCTCACCGGCGCGGCGGGATTGCCGACCGACATCGGATTCATCGTCGCGCGCGCGGAGGTTGACTTCAAGCTGCAGATCGGGATGGAGCCGATCGACATCTGCATCCGCATCTCCGAAATGCGCGGCACATCGTTCGACACCGTCTACGAAATCCGCAAACGCGGCGGCAAGGTGGCGGCGACCGGGAAGGTCGTCGTCGTCCTCTTCGACTGGAAGGCGCAGACGAAGATGCCGATCAGCGACGAGCTGCGGCAGAAGGTGCACGCATTTCAGGCGGAGACGCCGAAATCCATTTGATACACTCCCGGCCTCAACTCACGGCCGCGGCGGAGCTTCCTCGTGATTACCGGGTTCAATACCGACATCAAGCACAACGAGAAGGTCTACCACATCCAGACCGAGGACAAGGGGCTTCAGAACCCGTACATCGAGTCGCTTGTCTACGTCGGCGGTGAGATTCTCGCCTCGAAAAAAACGTCGTACGCCGAGCAGGCCGGCGCGGGCGTGGACGAGAAGTGGATCGGCAGTCTGATGGAGCAGCAGCATCGGACGATGATCGCGGCCATCAAGCGCGGACGCTTCGACGTCACCGCCGATGTCACGAAGTCGACGCCGCGTCCGACGATGTCGACTCCGATGCCGGGGCCGACGCGTGTGGAACCGCCACCGCCGCTGGTCATCGACGAAGAGCGGACTCTCGACCAGGTGATCATCGACTATCTCGCCTCCGAGGCCGAGAGCGAGCACCTCGAGTTGTCGCTGATGAGCAATGTCGAGTTCTACTCCGGCCTGCAGATCGAGTTTCGCGTGGCCGCGAGGAAAAGCCTGTCGCAGAGTCCCATCGTCGGCGCGGCGATCGAGGTGAAAGTGATCTCGACCGTCGAGCCGCCGCGCGTGATCTTCCGCGGCAAGACCGCCTCCGACGGGACGACCATCGTCCGCTGCACGGTCCCTCAGTTTGCCGAAGGCACTTCCGCCATCATCATTTCCGCCTCGAGCCCGCTCGGCAATGATGAGGTGAAGCAGCTGGTGAAGAGGAAGAAGTGATGTGAACGGGGAGTGGGGTGTCGGGGGTGGGGAGTGGCAGCCGAAGCGCGGCCACGAGTTCGATGTCAGATTTCCCACTCCCCACCCCCTACTCCCCACTCCCTGTCACGCTTCCTGCAAAAGCACCGAATCCCGCAATGCCTCGGCATCGTTTTACTCGCGCTCTGACACTCATCGCCGCACTGGTGGCGGTGACGTATCTGCTCATCAGCCTGTATCTGCCGTCATCGCGCTGGCTGATCTTCGGCGTCGACAAGCACACGGGCGTCGTCCGCGTCGTGCAGAACGCGGTCACGTTTCTGCCGCCGCACCAGTTCTTCCGGCTGAAGTTCGAGCGCCGCGAAGGATCCGCGCAGCGCGACGGCATCATCCGCATCACGTCCAAGGAAGGCGTGCCGGTCACGGTCTACTACCGGCTCCGCTTCGGCATCTCCGGCGATCGCCTTCCCGACGCGCGGCGAATGGTCGACGAGGGATGGAACGGCTGGATTCGGGCGCGCGTCGCCGAGGCCGTATCGGCGGTGACGCAGCAGATCCCGATCGAGGATTTGCTCTCGCCCAACTCTTCATTCAACTCGCAGCGCGACCCGTTGCGGAAGACGGTCGCCAACCACCTCGCGCGCAGCGGACTGAAAGTCACCGCGTTCGAAGTGGCGCGATTCGAAGCCGACAAAGACGCGCTCCTCCGCGTCAAACGTGCCGAGCTTCGGCGCGACGCGCGCAGCTCGCCGTCGCGCGTGGTCGTCTTCGCCATCGACGGCGCCGATTGGGAGCTCCTCCACGAGCTCGCCGACGACGGCCGCATTCCGAACATCAAAGCGCTGACGACCGGCGGCACGACCGGATCGCTGCAGACTATCCAGCCGACCGTGTCGCCGATGGTCTGGACCACCGTCGCCACCGGCCTCACACCCGACCGTCACGGCGTCATCGACTTCATGGACACCGCGCACCACACGCCGGTCGATGCCTACACGCGGCGCGTTCCCGCGATCTGGGACATCGCCGACGCCTTCGGACGCCAAGCTCTCGTCGCCGGCTGGTGGACCTCGTGGCCGGCCACCGCGCCGAACAGCATCTTCTACGACATGCCGGTCGATCAGTCGGCGACCGCGGTCTATCCCGCCGAGCTAACCGATCGCGTCACCTCGCTGGCCGTTCCGCCGGAGACGGTCGGCTATCCGCAGGTACGGCGTTTCCTCAACATCGCGCCGGAAGAGTGGGACGCGTCGATCAACGCCAACAATCCCGCCGATCCGATCGTGATCTTCCGCCGCATCCTCGCGAAAACCTGGAACGACCATCGCGTGGCTATCAATCTCTACAACGATCAGCGGCAGCACGGACAAGACCCGATGTTGACGATGATTTCGTACGAAGGCACCGACGCCGTCAATCATCTCTTCGCGCCGTTTCATCCGCCGTATCGCGAAGGGATCAGCGAGCAGAACTACCGCAAATTCTGGCCGGCCGTGGCGAATTACTACGCCGAGGTCGATCGGCTCATCGGCGAGTGGATGGGGGGGCTGCCGCGCGACACCACCGTCATGATCGTGTCGTCGTACGGATTCCGCTGGGGCAAGAACCGACCGCGCGCGATGCCGAACGGCGGCGCGGCGCTTTCCGATCATCGCAATCCCGGCATCTTCATCGCCTACGGCCCGCACGTCGCGCCGAATCGCGCCGCGCATGCGATGTCGGTCTACGACGTCACCCCCACGCTGCTCTCGCTTCTCGGCCTGCCGCCGTCGATGGAGATGCCCGGCCACGCCGCCGATTGGGCGTTCCGCGATATCGCGCCGATTACGTCGGTGCGCGTTGTCAGTTACGGCGAGTTCGTGAGCAGCAAGCCCTCCACGGCTTCCGGGCGCGAGGCCGCGCCCGCGTATGCGCAGGAGCTGCAGGCAATCGGTCATCTCAACGATCCGTCGCGCAATCTCACGCCGGTACTCGAGGATGAGGATCAGACGCAGCGCGCCGCCGCGCCGCTATCACCCGAGCGCGTGGGCCAGTACGCCTACTACAACAACCTCGGCATCGAACTTCGGTCGAAGACGAAGCTGAGCGATGCCGTCGATGCGTTCGACCGCGCCATCGATATCAATCCAACGAATCCCGTCCCGCATCTGAACGAAGCGATGACGATGTTCGATCGTCAGCAGTACACCGCCGCCGACGAGCAGTTCCTGAAAGCCGTGGCCCTCGGCTTGCCGAATGCGGAGAAGTACTTCATCGACTTCGCGGCGCTCTACCGCGAGCACGACATGAACGCACGCGCGATCGCGTTGCTCTACCAGGGACGCAAACTCTTCCCGCAGTCCTACCTGATCGGCGCGAACCTCGGCTCCGCACTCCTGGCCGCGCAACGCTACACCGAAGGCGTTCCCGAGCTCCTCCGCGCCCTCGGCCTGCAACCGTCATCGACGCTCGCCCTCAACAACCTCGGCCTCTTCTACGCCAAACAAAACGACTACGGCCGCGCGCTGGATTACTGGAATCGCTCGCTGTCGATCGAACCGCACCAACCGCAGATTCGGGATGCGGCGGTGGCGGCGCGATCGCGGTTGTAAACGCTTTTCTCCGCGTCCCCGCGCCTCCGCGTGACTACATCGCGTCGAACAACTTCAAAATCCGCTTGTACTCATCCGCCCAACTGGTCGGCTCGACGAATCCGTGGTTCTCGACCGGATACGGCGCGATCTCCCAATTCGTTTTTCGCAACTCGATGAGCCGCTGCGCAAGGCGGACACTGTCCTGGAAATGAACGTTCGTGTCGACCATGCCGTGGCAGATCAGCAGGTGTCCTTTCAAACCTTGCGCGAAGTAGATCGGCGACGATTTCCGGTACGCCTCGGCGTCGTTCTGCGGGACATTGAGGATGTTCGAGGTGTAGCCGTGGTTGTACGCCGCCCAATCGGTCACCGGCCGCAGCGCGGCGCCGGCGGCGAAAACATCCGGAGTCGTGAACATCGCCATCAGCGTGATGAAGCCGCCGTAGCTGCCGCCATAGACGCCGATTCGTTTCGGATCGACGCCGTACGTTTTCACCAGCCATCGCGCGGCATCGACGTTGTCTTCGAGATCCTTCCCGCCCATGTGCCGGTAGATTGCCGTCCGCCAGTCGCGCCCATATCCGCGCGAACCTCGGTAATCGATGTCGAGCACGAGGTAGCCCTTCGACATGAGCAGGTGATGAAACATGTATTCGTGCGCGTAGCTGGACCAGAAGCGATTCACGTTCTGCAGATAGCCGGCGCCGTGGACGAAGATGACCGCGTGTCCGCCCTTCCAGTTCGCCGGTTTGTAGATGCGCGCCGGAACCTCCACGCCGTCGCGCGCGGGCACGCGGACGATGGGCACATCGAGCCACTTATAGTTCGCAAACTCAGGTGCGGGCGACGCCGTGACGCGCTTGCCGCTGACATACAACTCCGGCGGCTTGTTCGTGTACGAATAGACGTTCGCGATGGAGTTGCCGTCCGGCGAGACAACCGCCTGGTTGTCGCCGTCCATCGTCGTTAATTTCGCCGACGTTCCGCCGGCGACCGGCAACCGATAGAGGTGACGAACGAACGGACTCTCCTCGCTCGTCGTGAGGTAGAGCGATTTCTTATCATCCGACAGCGACACCGAATCGACTTCCCACTTGCCGCTGGTGAGCTGCTTCGACGCACCGCCGCTGACAGGCACCTCGTACAGGTGCATGAATCCGGTGGCCTCGGACAAGTAGTAGATGGTGTCGTTGTTCGCCCAGCCGAACGACTGCGCGTCGGCGAAACGGAGCCAGGCGTCGTCGTGCATCGTCACGATCGTGCGTCCCTTTGCCGTGGCGGGATCGAACTCCATGATCCACGCATCTTTGTTGTCGGATGAGCGGACGACAACGAATGCGTGCTTGCCATCCTCCGACCAGAACGGCGCGCGAAGATTGACCTCGCGCTCCTTCGGCTCCGCACTCTTCTCCGTTTTCTGCTCGCTCCCCTTCCCCTGCTCCTCGGCCGCGGCGCTGGTGACGGCCTTCTGCGGCTCGGCCGCGGGCAACGGTTTCAGCCCGTGATCGAACCACTTGACCTCACCAGTCATCGCGCTGACCACCGCAACGCGCGTCGGCAGCAGCGCGTCGCCAACCTTTTCGCGACCCGGAATCGTGTCCGTATAGACGGCCTCGGTGATGTAGTTTGGAACGATGGTCTTCTTCGCTTTGTCCGACTCGTTGTTGATGACCAGGACGATCGTTTTTCCATCCGGAGAAAGCCGCGCATTGACGACAGTCTGCTTTTTATCGAGTTTGAACGGCTTAATCGGATGCTCGCGCTTCCGCCTGGCCTCATCCTCCTCGCGCTTCTTCGCCTTGCGGTCGACGATATCGAGCAGCTTCCGCTCCTCGGCTTTGATGTACTCCTGACTGGCAGTGCCCTTCTTCGCGGCGTCGTCCCACAGCGTCACGTTCGGGCCTTTGTCATCCGGCGCGACGATGTTCGTGAGCTGCGCGATCGATCCGTTCGCGAGGTCGATAGCGAAGACGTTGTTGGAGCGGACGAACGTCACACGCGTCTCATCGAACGTGAACTGCGGCGCTGACTCGACGTCGTTCGTCTGCGTCAGCGCGCGCCGCTTGCCGGCCGCGGAATCCCACAGATAAACGTCCGCGTCGTCGAGGTAGACGCCGCGATGCTTGTCGCGCGTCCACTGCGCATTCGCCGGCGGCGCGTCCTTCTTTTCGTCATCGCTCAACTTGCGAAGGCCGCTGCCGTCGCGATTGACGACGTACGTGTCGCGGTCATGCTCCAACGTGTCCGTGTAGAGCTTCCACGAAAAGTAGACGTGCTGACCGTCCGGCGACCATCGCACCTCTTCGGGAGTCCAGCCGTAAAGGCCGGGCCCGCGCATGATGTTGTCGATGGAAAGATCGAATTGCTGCGCCGCGGCAGCAAGCGCAATGACGGCAAAAAGAAGAGCGATCGCGATGCGTTTCATGCCGCGTATCGTAATCGGAGCGGCGCGCGCTCGCGTTACACCGTGGTACCGATTACCACCGGCAGCTCGAGCGCGACCGCTGCGGCATTCATGACCGCCGCGATGCGCACGGCGTCGACGACATGATCCTCCGTCAGCCCGCCTTCGATCACGGCCGCTTCATGCGAGCGGATGCACATCTCGCATCCGTTGATCGCGCTCACCGCGAGACAGAAAAGCTCGAAATCGATTTTGTTCGTGGCGGGCTTGGCGATGCGCTGCATGCGCAGGCGGGCCGGCTTCGCTTCATATGATGGCTTGCCGACCATGTGCTTGAAGCGGTAGTAGACGTTGTTCATCGCCATCAGCGACGCGGCGGCAAGCGCGTCGTCGATCACGGCGTCGCCGGCTTCGTCGCGCGCGTCGGCGAGCATGGCGTCGAGCAGCTCAGGGTTGCGGGCAGCGGCCGCCGAAGCGACCGCCACCCCCCACCGCTGCGCCGCCGTGAGCGTGAGCGACTGCATCACGCTCTGCAGGTTTAGTTTCGTATCGCGCGCGTTTTCGGGCAGGCGCGCGCGTAGCGATTCGACGGCGCTCATTCGCTTTACGCCGCTCCCAGCGTTTCCTGGCCCGGGCGCCAGTTGCACGGGCAGAGCTCGTCGCTCTGCAGCGCGTCGAGGGCCCGGATCACTTCGTCGACATTGCGGCCGACCGAGAGATCGTTCGCGTTGACCCAGCGGATGATTCCGTCCGGATCGACGATGTACGTCACGCGGATCGCCGCGCCGGCCTGCGGATGAAGAATGCCGAGCTGCATTGCGAACGCTGGCGTGATGTAGATCAGCGGCGTCTTCACATCCTTCAGATCGGGATGCGAAACGCGCCACGCGAGGTGCGAGTGCTCGTTGTCAGTGCTGCCGCCGAGGACGACGGCATCACGGTCGGCGAAATCGCTGCCCTTCTTGCCGAACTCCACGATCTCGGTCGGGCAGATGAAGGTGAAATCCTTCGGGTAGGCGTAGAACACGAGCCACTTTCCAGCGTTGTCCTTCGTGCTGATGGTCGCGAATTCCTTCCCCTTTTCGGTGCTGACGGACGCCTTGAATTTGTACTCCGGAAACTTGTCTCCAACAGTGAGCATGGGCATGTTGCGTTTACTCTCCTTCTTTGATTTGCAGAATCAGGACTTGCGCCGGACGTTCTTGCGAACCCCGCGCATGACCACTTGGTAATCGTGAATCTCGAATCCCTTCAGCGTCTCGATGTTGCAGACCTGGACCTTGTCCCATGGGATGTCGTGAATGACGCCGCTCTCGTCGACGAGGTGATGATGCCGCTCGACCTTCGGATCGAACACGACGCTGTCCTCGGCCAGCGCGAGCGCGCGCAGCAACCCTTTCTCGACGAACAGGTTGAGCGTGTTGTAGACCGTGGCCCGCGAGATGTACGGCAACCGTGCCTTGACCCGCGTCCAGACGAGGTCCGCCGAAGGATGCTCGACGGTCTTGAGCACGTAGTCCGCGACCGCGACGCGTTGCGCCGAAGGCTGAATGCCGTGCTCCTGAAGAATGGTCACGCTGTCGCGCATGGGATGGTTAGACTAAGTCTAAATGTGGATGATGTCAAGAACTGATCCGAGGTACACTTCCGCCATGCGCACCGCACAGGTAAGCGAGCTGAAGGATCGACTGGATGAAGTCATGGACGCTGTGAAGAACGGCGAAACGGTGGAGATTCAGGAAGGACAGCGAACCGTGGCGTCGATGATCCCCCATCCTGCGCCTCCGGAGCCGGAGCCATTTCCCGACGACTTCTTTACACGACCGCTTCCCGCAGCAAAGGCCAGCGTGCTGGAACAACTTCTTGAAGATCGCCGGACCGGACGTTGAGATTCTGGGATTCGTCGGCTCTCGTTCCGCTCATCCTTAACGAACCGACGACGTTCGCGATGCGGAGACTCTTAATGAGCGATCGTCACATCGTTGCCTCTTGGTTGACGCCGGTGGAAATCACCAGCGCGCTGTGGAGGCGCCGACACCATGATGAGCTGGACGCTACGGCGCACCACGAAGCTGATTCTTCTTTTGCACAGATTTCGAAGCGGTGGACAGCGACGCCTGCAGCAGAGGTGATCGACCGCGCAATCGATCTACTTGGCAGACACTCTCTTCGAGCTGCGGATTCCGTTCAACTCGCGTCGGCGCTATTCGCTGCGAGTCGTTTTGGATGGCTTCCCTTCGTAACGCTCGACCGGGACCTTGCAGCGGCCGCACGCACCGAAGGCTTCACGGTGATTCCGTAGTTCGCTACGTGCAGAGGTGCACTCGGGCGCATGCGAACCGCTCAGGTAAGCGAGTTGAAGGACCGGCTGGATGAAGTGATCGAAGCCGTGAAGAACGGCGAGACGGTGGAGATTCGGCAGGGAGACACTTCTTTCGCGGAAGTAGTACCGCGTCCGAACCTGGCGCGTGTGGCCGCGCCAGCTGACAACGACTCTCCAGTGCCGCGCCCGGATCAAACGGCTCTTTACGCCCACCTCGACGATCTCGTCCGGCAAGGGAAAGCTCACCGCGGTACTGGAAAGTTGCCCGATGACTTCTTCACACGCCCGCGTCCGAAGTTGGAGGGCGGCAGCGTACTTGAACAATTGCTGCGCGACCGAGAGGAAGATTGATTGCGGTTTTGGGACACGTCAGCTCTCGTCCCTCTGGTTCTCGATGAGCCTACAACAGGACGAATGGCAGAACTCCTATCAGACGATCCGGAGATCACCGTTTGGATCTGTACGAACGTCGAAATCACCAGCGCGTTGGTGCGTCGGACGCTACCGGGGGATCAATTCGCGGTACGGAACGCGGAGACGCTTATCGCGTCACTTGCATCGCTTGGTTAGAAGTAGACGAGTCGCCGGCGGCGGTCGACCGCGCAAAACACCTTGCGAAAACTCATCGCCTTCGCGCCATGGATGCCCTCCAACTCGCGGCGGCACTCATCGCCTGCGGGTACAAACCGGCCCGTCTTCCCTTCGTAACGCTCGACATCGCACTCGCCTCGGCTGCGCGCGCCGAGGGGTTCATCGTCCTGCCCTAACCGCTACGTCCCCGCCTCCAGAAACATATCCTCGAGATCGATTTTCTCGATGTCGCCGTCGTCGACGACTGCGCGGACGACGGTGCCGTCGCGTTTGAGGGTGATGATCGTGGGGTCGGGGGTTTCGCCGACTTCCTGGCGGAGCGACGGGGTGATGGCGTCGTCGGTGGTGACCTGGACGGCGCAGCGTGGGATCGGTCCGAACGAGTCGAGGCCGCTGATTTCGCCGGCGAGCTCGGCAAGCTCCGTGGCGCGTCGGCTGGAGCCGACGATGAGCATTCGGACCTGATCGGTGGCGAGCACCTGATCGAGAGACTTATCCCGTGGGACGATGACGGGAGCGGGCATGGGCGCTAACCCTCCTTCGGGGTGCAAGAGTACACAAGAGGCCGTTCGACCGCGTCCGAAATTACGCGACCGCCTGCCGCAGCATGTCGGTGGAGATGCCTGGCGATTTCAGATTCCCAATGAGTGTCAGCGAGAGCGAGTCTGGATCCACGATCGTGCCGGCCACGTGTGCGATGTCTTCGAGCGTAACGGCGTCGATGGCAGCGATGATTTCGTCGGGCGAAAACTGGCGGCCGAAGTAGTACTCCTGGCGGGCCAGGCCGGACATCCGGCTGACCGTCGATTCGAGGGAGAGCAGGATCGATCCCTTCAGGTGCAACTTGGCCGAGCTCAGCTCCTCGGCGGTCGCACCGCCGCTCTTGATCATCCGCATTTCGTTGAGAGTCATGTCGAGCACGCGCTTGAGATTCTTCGGCGCGCAGGCAGCGTAGATGGCCTCGTAGCCGCCATTGACGTAGCCGTTGTGGTACGACATCACGGTGTAGACGAGGCCCGCCTTCTCGCGGATTTTCTGGAAGAGCCGCGAGGACATGCCGCCGCCGAGGATGGCGTTGAAGAGCGCCGCGGCGTAGCGCTCGTCGCCCTGCTGCGGAAAGCCGCGCGAGCCGAGACAGAGGTGAACCTGCTCGAGCTCGCGCTTCTCGCGAAGGATGACGTGCTGGGCCGGCGTCGGCGCGTTCCACGTTACCTGGACCGGCGGCTTGGTGTCGTTCGCAAACGTCGTTTGCAGAAACGGGAGGATCTCCTCGGGACGCACGTTTCCCGACGCGCAGAAGATCATGTTGGATGGATGAAAGGTTTCGTCGTAGTGCGCGAGGATCTGCTTTCGTCCGAGGCGGTTCACAGTCTCCTCGGTGCCGAGAATCGGACGGCCGAGCGGGTGGTCCGGCCAGAAGGCAGTGACGAAGATTTCGTGGACGAGATCGTCCGGCGTGTCTTCGACCATCTTGATTTCTTCGAGGATGACGCCGCGCTCGACTTCGAGATCGTCGTCGGTGAAGCGCGGCGAGATGACGATGTCGGTGAGCAGGCTGAGGGCGGTCTGCACCTGCTCGTCGAGGACGTGGCAATAGAACGAGGTGTACTCCTTGCCGGTGAAGGCATCGACGTCGCCGCCGAGGATGTCGATGACTTTGGCGATGTCGCTGGTCGACCGCGTCTCCGTCCCCTTGAAGACCAGGTGTTCCAGGAAGTGCGACGAGCCGCTGTGCTCTTCCGACTCAACCGCGGAGCCGCTGCGGAGGTAGTAGCCGAGCGCGACGGAGCGGACGTACGGAAGCGTCTCGATCAGGATCGTCAGCCCCGAGGGGAGGACGTAGCGACTGACGTTTTGCAGGTTGGATGACATTCGTACGGGGATTGTAGTTCGCGTTCGCCGCACCGTGTACGATCGCAAATCTGTGAAGAGCCGCGACGAAATCGTCCTGCCGCCCGATCCACCGGCACACTTGATGGGCGGTATCGGGTCGGGTGATTTCTGGCAGATCGGCAATGAAATCGCCGGCCTGACGATGGCAACCGCCCGGCTCTATCCAAACGACCGGATCCTCGATGTGGGCTGCGGCCTCGGCCGCGTAGCGTTGCCGCTGTCACGGCTGCTCGATCAACGCGGCAGCTACGACGGATTCGACACGTCTCGTGAATACATCGAGTGGTGCAAGGACAGTCTTCCGCTGGACCCGACGCAATTTCGCTTTCGCCATTTCGACATCCGGAGCTCGCACTACAACGAGACCGGAGCAATCTCCGCGAACGCCTTCCCGTTCCCGTGGCCGGATCAGTCGTTCAGTCTGGCGATTGCAGTGTCGCTGTTTACGCATCTCTCGGCAGCGGCAACGACGAACTATCTGCGTGAAATCGCGCGGACGCTGAAGCCGAACGGAAGGCTCTTCGCATCCTTCTACGTTTTGGACGAACAGTCACGGCAGCTCGCCGCAAGCGACACGACCGATCCTCGGTTCACGGCACGATTTGATGAAGGGATGATCGGCGATGCTGCAAATCCGGAAGCCGCTGTCGCCTTCAATGCAGAGTGGCTGGCGGAGGCATTGGCGTCAGCCGGCCTTGTGTTTGATGCCTTCTATCCAGGACGGTGGCGGCATCTGCCGGTCATGTCACACCAGGATATTCTGGTTGCGCACAAGCCCTAGGGGCGGCCGGTGAAAACGGTGTTGGCGGCCTGAATACGCGCGGCCTTTTCCTGGTCGTAGTCGAGCGTGGTGTAAAGCCATGTCTCGTACGTGTCGGCACCGAAGAGCGTCAATAGCGATTTGCCGTGCGCGGCGGGGCGGACTCCGATGAAGGGACCGCCCGCGTAGTCTTTGATCGGGATGCCGGGAAGGCCGGCTGCCGCGTTGGGATTCTCAGAGCCGTTGCCGGAAGTGCCGCCGGTAGCTGTTGAAGGTGCCGACGGTGGTGGTGGTGGCGCCGGCGGCGCGACTCCCGGCGGACCGTTGGTGTTGGGAAGGGGATGCGCCGGGAGCGAGCCGCTGGCTGCCTGCGGGATGACGAGCCAATCCACTTCGCTGGTAAGCGGGTCGGGGAACTCCCCTTTCACGCCGCGGATCATGCGCGGCTGGCGCGCGTCTTTGAGCTGCTGGATCGAGGTTGGAAACGACTTGTTTTTTTCCCGGAACTCGACGATCGCTTTCGCGTACTGCTGCATCGCATAAATCGTCTGTTTTTCCCGCTCGCGCTTCATGACCGTCGACCACATCCGCGGTACGGTGTAGGCGACGACGATCATCATGATCGTCATGATTACGATGACGCCGGCGAGCGTGAAGCCGGATTCCTTACCAGCTCTTGTACGGAGTTCCATCGAGTCCATTGCCGGGAGCCTGGCTGTGTACGTCGTAGATGCCAGGGACCGGGTTATCCGTCGATGCTGCCGGATCGGTCGGCACCGCGTTCGGGTCGGAGGGATCGGGCGTGTTCTGCACTTCCTCCCAATCCGCCTTCATGGTGATCGGGTCCTTGGGAACGCCGCGGAGGTAGTGCTCCTGCGCAAGCGCCTGGAGGCTTTCGGGGTACTTCTGTTTGTCGGCGTAGTAGTCGTCGATCGACTTGCGCATCTCGAACAGGTCGTGGCGCAACGCGGACTCGCGCGCTTTTGTCTGCGCCCACTTGACGTTCGACACGGCCACGGCCGCGAGGATGCCGATGATCGTGACGACGACGATCAGTTCGATCAGGGTGAAGCCGGATTGCTGTTTGCGGCGTTTCATGGTGTCTCCGAAGTAGATCAGTGGATTAGTCGATTAGTAGATTAGGAAGAAGAATTGGCGCCAGCACGCATTTACTAATCTACTGACCGACTAATCTACTAATCCACTGCTTCTCATCACCATTCGTTGTAGTGCGTCTTGCCGTCGAGGGCGCGCGCGGTTGACTTCGAGTGAATCTCGTACACGTTCTTGTCGTTGCCCGATTGAGTGTCCGGATCGTCGTCGGTAGAGAGGGTGTTCCACTCCGGCTTTCCGGTCATCGGATCGATGAGATCGCGCTCTCGGAGCAGGCGC
The DNA here is from genome assembly GCA_035996815.1 of Thermoanaerobaculia bacterium. GTDB lineage: Bacteria > Acidobacteriota > Thermoanaerobaculia > Gp7-AA8 > Gp7-AA8 > JADGNZ01. The sequence continues at coordinate 15,878 of DASYJF010000045.1, forward strand.
ACTTTCTGCCCGCTATTGAGCTCGATCGGCTTGGTCAGATCTTCGAGTGTTTTCGGCCACGGTCCCTGATCGATGTTGATTGGATCCTTGATCGCGCCCCCGGGAGAAGTCTGCGTCGGCATACGCAACTCGTGATACCGGTCGATGGCCTCGGTGATCTTGCGCAGCCGGTCGTGCAGTTCCATTTCCTTCTGACGGCGGATGCCGAAGTTGGCCAGCGGCAGCGCCACCGAGGCAAGGATTCCGACGATTGCGACGACGGTAATCAGCTCGGCGACGGTGAAGCCGGAACTCCGTGTGTGTGTTCGGGCACGCATCAGTCGACCTTGGCGCGGCCTCCGGAGACCGAGGCGTTCACGACGCTGCCGGCGCCGTTCGTGAGGTGGGGATCTTCGAGAACGAGATAGGTGTCGCCGGGAGCACCGCCGCGAACGCGCAGCGAGGCGATGGCGCCACCGCCGTTATTGAACTGCAGCGGCTTTCCGTTGGATGACGTGATGCGCACGGTGCCGTGCTCGCGGTCGATCGTGGCCACGGGCGGCGTCTTCAGATCGATCGACATGGCCGGACCGAAGACCACTTCGCTGACGTCGATCGTCATCGGGTTGTAGTGCAGGAGGATCTCTTTCGAGGTCAGGCCGTCGAGATCCATCCCGACGACGTCCCACATCTTCTCTTCGCCCGGCTTGAAGGCGAGATGCATCGGCTGCGGCTGCATGCGCGGGGAGAGGCCGGCGGTGTCAGTAGTGTCGGCGACGGCGATCGACTGCGCGACGGCGGTGCCGGTGACCGGCTTGCCGATCTGGCTCTGCGGCACTGGGGTCGGAGGCTGCGGTTGAGCAGCCGGATTTGTCGGTGCCGAGTTGGGAGTGCGGCGGAAGGGATCACTCGGCGCGCTGCCGGGCGTGACCACCATGTTCGATGACGGAATCGGATTGCCGTCGCCATCGACGTTGCCGGCGCTGAACTGCTGCGCGCTGCGCGGCGAGAAGGGATCGGCGGTGCTCTGCGACTCAAGGCGCGGAGAAAGTCCGCGGAAGCTCAGGTTGCTCTGCGTACCGACCCACATCGGAGCCATGTCGTCTTCGGTGATGTCCGGCATGCGGACGATGTGCGGCGTCATCGTCAGCATGAGGTCCGTGCGGTGGTGCATGTTGTGGTCCTTGGTGAACAGCCGTCCGAGGAGCGGGATGTCGCCGAGGAACGGGGTCTTGTTGCTCGACGTGAGCTGCGTGTCCTGAATGAGGCCGGCCAGGAAGTTCGTCTCTCCGTCTTTGAGGCGGATGGTCGCTTCGATCGTGCGCGTGTTGAACGACGGCGGGGCGTCGGCGCTGGCGGCAGCGGCGATGTCAGAGACTTCGACCGTCAGCTTGAGCGTGACCTCGCCGTTGTGATGGACGCGCGGTTCGATCGAAACTTTGATACCGATGTCCTGGTACTGGAATGACGTGGCGGGCAGACTTCCCTGCGTGCCGCTCTGCACGCCGGTGACGAAGGTGGTGACCGGAACCGGCACGCGCTGACCGATGTGCAGCGTGGCCTTCTCCCCTTCGGAGATGCGCAGCTCGGGGTTGGCGAGCGTCTCGGTGTTGCCGACGCTCTTGATCAGGTTGTAGGAAATCGACGGAATCGTGAAAACGAGGTTGGCGCTCTTCAGACCGCGGAGAAAATCGAGGTTCTGCAGGACCGGATTGCCCTTGTCGTCAACCGTGCTGGCCGCGCCGAGCGTGCCACCCAGACCGGTCACGACCGCGCCGATGTCGCGCTGCTTGTCGAGATCGATCTGCAGGAGCTCGACGTCGACCACGACTTCCGCTTTCGCTTTGTCGTTCGCTTCGATGATCTTCTCGGCGATACGAACTTTGTCGGCGGTATCGCGGATAGTGATGGCGTTGAGCGCTTTCAGCGGGAAGACGTTGCGCGCCTCGATCATGGTGCGGACGACGTTCGTGACCTGCTCGGCGTCGCCGTTGGATAGATAGAAGGTGCGGATGACGAGGTCTTCGTAGTCGCGCCGCGCCTGCGGATTGTCGGGGACGATGATGATGGTGTGCTCGTCGAGCGCTTTGTAGAAATGATTGGCAGCCTGCATGACGCGCTCGAGAGCCTGCTGGGCGGTGACGTCCTTCAGCTCGATGGCGATACGGTCGTCCTTGACGGCCTGGTCGAAAAGGATGTTGATTCCGAAGGCGCCGCCGAGCGCTTTGTAGATTTCTTTGACAGGCGTCTCATGCGGAAACGAGAGTGTGATTGGCTGGTCGGAGGTCGGGCTGAGTTGCGGAGGAGCGGACTTGGTGATGTTCGCCTTGGCGCGTTTCTTCAGCTCGTCGATCGTAGCGGGCTGTCCGGCCAGCGCGGCTTCGCGCAGCGTGTTGACGGCTTTGCCGTATTCGACGGCGGCGTACTGATTGGTCGGATCGAGCTTGATGACCAGCTCCAGCTCCGTGGCAGCGAGCTGCGTCAGCCGGATCTGATCCTCGCCGCGGGCATTGAGCGCCGAGGCTCGCAGCGACTTTCCTTTTTGAAAGTGGACGCGGGAGGCTTCCAGTTTGGCGCGCGAGAGATTGATCTGGTAGAGAGAATTCGAAGGATCGACGTCGAGCGCTTTCTGGTACTCGATGACGGCCTGATCCCAGTCCTTCGTCGTCTCAGCGGTCTTCGCTTTCTGAAACGCGTTGTAGCTGGTGCACGAGAGCAGCGTCAGCGACAACGCGATGGCGGTAATTCCGGCTTTCGTAAGTTTCATGGTCTTGCGGGTGTCGGGTGTCGGGTGTCGGGCGTCGGAGAAACGATTCAGCGTTTTTTCCGACTCCCGACTCCCGGCATCCGACTCCCTCCTCATTATTCTGTTGTTCTGACGGTGGCGTTTCGTAAAGGTCACTGGCCGAGCGGTATGCGCGTTTTCACATCCGCTGGGAAGCCGACGTAGCCGATCTCGACCGATTCGATACCGATGCTGCGCAGCACGAACTTGCCGTCGATCGTTTCACCGACGCGTACATTGACGATCTCGCCGTTGCCGTTGAACGTCGCGATCGGATTGTTGACGGGGCCAAAGGTGCCGATGTACTTCATCGTGAATTGCGGCGGCACCGGAGGGGGCGGCGGAGGCGGATGGAGCCTCATCTGCTCCTGCCACTCTGGATCGCAAACGTCGCCCTTCCCATTGCTGTCGCCGTCTTTCTGGTCCGGGTTGTAGGTGGCCGGACAGTTGTCGCGGAAGTCAGGGATGCCGTCGTTGTCCTTGTCAGGAGGCGGAGGTACGACTTTCGGCGGGGGCGGCGGCGGGAGCGGCGGCGGCTCCACATAGCCGAAGAGATTTCGCGCGCTCTTGTAGCTGCCGCTCTGCGCGTCGAGCCATTCGGTGTGCAGCATCGGAACGCCCGGCGTGGTGACGGTTTTCGCGATGTGAGGCGCGCGCGGCGAAGCGGCCGGCCGCGATGCCGCCGGCGTCGGATCGACGGCATTCGACGTCGAGGCGAACGAATAGATCGCAAAGATGGCGATCAGAATCACGCCGACGACGGTCCAGGTTTTCCAGTTCATCCAGTCCATCACAACTGTCTGTTCGCGGCCGGCGCGGTCGTGCGCACGTCCTTGAACAAGGTTTTGAGTCGAATATTGAGCGTCAGTACTTTGTCGGTTGCCGTTCCGTTCGCGCCGAGGCTGATGGCGTCGATGATCACGAACTGATCGGACAATTCGAGCAGATTGATCAGCCGCCGCACCTGTTCATACGTTCCCTGAACCGTGAATGCAATGCCAACGGTGGTCGTGCCGACCGATCCCTTCGTTGACGGTACGGTCGAGACCTGCTTCGACTCGCCGGTCGTGAACGAATACGACGGCGGCTGCAGGTGGCTGGCCGCAGCAAGCCGTTTGACCTCATCGATCAGCGCGGTCAGACGCTGCATCGGCGTTGACCAGCGCTCGTTGTAAAGCACCTGCAGGTCCGCCTGAACTTTCTTGTAGGCGGCGAGCTGCTGTTCCGCGGTGACGCGCGCGTTCCGCGCTTGATCGAGCTGAGCCTCGGCCTGTTCCTGCCGCGCATCGAGGTCCTGCAAACGGCTGACGTACTGGACGCGGTAGGTGAAGAAAAAGAGGGTGTTCGCCAGCAGCAGCAGACCGAGGACGATCAGCAGCACGCGCTTCTCACGCCAGATCATTCGACCCTCCGTGCGATCGACGGACGATAGTCGACGCCGAGCGTGATGTGGTACTCGGTGCCGTTCAGCGTTTCACTGGCCGGGAAGGCGTTTGCGAAGTGCTGGTCGCCGTTGAAACGATTGATCGTGGCGGTAAGACCCTCGCCGGTCTTGGCGATGCACGTCATCGAGAGGTGCACCAATCCGTCCTTCTCGAACGACGGCGCGACGGACAGGAGCCGCACGTCCGTCGGCAGCACTCTCTCAAGGCGGTCGAGCAGCTCGCTCCAGGAGAAGGCGCGCTCGGCGAGCTGCGCGTTGGCGAACTCGGTCTGCGACGCCAAAAGCTTGAGGTCGACACCGCGAAGGCGCTGCGCGAAACTTTCCGTGCGGCGCTGTTCGTCTGCGATCTGCTGTTCGAGCTTGGCGATGTTCGCGCGCGTCGTCTTCGTTTCCGTGCGGTAGCGCAGAAAGGTGTCGACGTTGTTGAGTGCGAGAAACGCCGTCAGCAGCGCCATGATCACCACGGCGGCGTAGACGGGCCGGTAATCGCGGAAGGGCCGCGCGGCGAGGTTGAGATGGATCGGCTTCACCCTGTGAATACTCCCGTAGCGGCGGTCAGCTCCGCATCGTATGCGCCGATGTCGCCCGGCGCCTGTTCGGCCACGTCGCGCAGCATGATTTTCACGACGGGCGCGGAGAACTCGCTGCCGATCGTGCCGGTGACCTCACCATCGATGCCGTTGCCCACGACGTAGCATTTTTCAACGGACGTAGTCTGAAACGTATCGCGAAGGTACGTTGCGGAGAGCCGGATTTCCTGCTGGAGGGTCCGTTCGCCATTGAGATTGCGCGAGCGGATGAAGAGCGGCTGCGCTCCGCGGAAGACGGCGGTGGTGAAGTCGTGGTCGCGGATGTAGAAGAAGATGCGATCGCGTGTGGTGGCGGCCTCGCGGGCGGTGATCGCGTTCCAGACGTTGAGGCCGGCCGGTTCGATGAGGATGACTTCGATGCCGGCAGCTTCGAACAGCCGTTCGATTGCGCTGATGGTGGCGTCGATCGCGCTCACGGCCAGAATGCGCGGCGGCGTGCGGCTGAGCACTTCGTACGACAGCCGCAGCTCCGATGGATCGACCGGCATCGTCCGGCGCAGGCTCCAGCGGATCACTTCGGCGGCCTCGGTGGCGCGCTCCGGCAAGGCCTGCAGTTCGATGATGTTCATCCGGAACCACGAGTCGGGCAGGAGCAGCGAAACCTTGTCCCATCGTCCCGTTTCGAGCTTCATGCGGCGGATCGTTTCAGCGAGCAGCGCTTCGTTGCGCAGCTCGGGCGTGACCACGCCGGGCGCGAAGACGTCGTCGCGCAGCGGATAGCTTTTCGCCTGCAGGATCTGCATCTCTTTCCGTCCGCGGCCTACGCGGGCGTGGACGAGAGAGTCGCTATCCAGTACGACGACGTCAGGTGGGAAAGAACGCGCCATATCACTCCACGAAGGTGACCTTGTTGATCTCGCGCAACGTGGTCTGTCCGTTCATCACTTTCCGGAGGGCCGATTCGCGGAGGAACATCATTCCCTCTTCTTTTGCAGCTTTCTTGATCTCCGAAGCGGGACGGCGGTCGAGAATCATGGTCCGAATACGGTCGGAGAGGTCGAGAAGTTCCGAGATCGCGGCGCGGCCGTGGAAGCCGGTGCCGTTGCAATCGATGCAGCCGACGCCTTCGGAAAACTTCGTGCCGCGGAACTCCTTCGGGTCGAGCCCTGACTCGATGATGAACGAGTCGGGATATTCGACCTCGTGCCGGCAGGAGTCGCAGATCTTCCGCACCAGCCGCTGCGCCAGGACGCAGTTGAGCGCCGAGACGAAGTTGTAGAGATCGACTTTCATGTTCAGGAAGCGGCCGAGAACGTCGACGACGTTGTTGGCGTGGACGGTGGTGAAGACGAGATGGCCGGTGAGCGCCGACTGCACGGCGATGGCGGCCGTCTCTTCGTCGCGGATCTCACCGACCATGACCTTGTCGGGATCGTGACGAAGGATGGCGCGAAGTCCGCGGGCGAAGGTCAGCCCCTTCTTCTCATTGACCGGGATCTGCGTGATTCCTCGGAGCTGATACTCGACCGGATCCTCGATGGTGATGATCTTGTCTTCCGAGGTCTGAATCTCGGACAGTGCGGCGTAGAGCGTGGTCGTTTTGCCGGAGCCGGTCGGTCCGGTGACGAGCACCATTCCGTACGGCTCTTTGATGAACTTTCGGAACTTGAGCAGCATCTCCTCGTCGAAGCCGAGAACGTCGAGGCGCAGGCTCTTGAAGTCGGAGTTCATCGACTCCTTGTCGAGAATACGGATGACCGAATCCTCGCCGTGCGCGGTGGGAACGATGGAGACGCGGAAGTCGATGGTGCGGCCGGTGATGCGGAGCTTGAAGCGGCCGTCCTGCGGTACGCGCTTCTCGGCGATGTCGAGCTCCGACATGACCTTGATGCGCGAAATGATGGTGGTGTGGTGGCGCTTGTCGATCGGTTCGAGCGCTTCGTAGAGCACGCCGTCGATGCGGTACTTGACGACCACTTCGTTGTCGCGGGTTTCGATGTGAATGTCCGAGGCGCGGCGCTGGATGGCGTTGAAGACGATCGAGTCGACCAGCTTGATGATCGGCGACGACTCCTGCGCCGTGATCGAATCGATCGTCAGCGTCTCTTCGCCTTCCTCGTCTTCGCCGACGAGGGTCATGCGGAAGCCTTCGGTCGCTTCGTCGAGGACGCGCTGCGTCGACTCCGACTTTTGCAGCTTGTCGCGGATGGCGGCGGCCGAGGCCACTTTGACCTTCAGCGGCGCGCCGAGGAGGAGCTCCAGTTCGTCGAGCTTGAGAACATCCGTGGGATCGCCGACGACGACCGCAATGTGGCCGTTCTCGCGCTTCTCCGGCAGGAACTGATAGCGGATCATCAGCTCCAGCGGTACGTCTTTGAAGAGCTGGTGATCGACCTGGAAGTGCTCGAGGTTGACGAATTCGAAGCCGTATTGCTCGGCCAGCCGTTGCGCGCGCGCGGCTTCACCGGTGGGATCGGCGTTCTTGTAGAGGAGCGTGCGTGGATCGGCGGCCATGATGGTCTCTTATTGCGCGACGTTGCTGAGCTGGAACAGCGGGAGATAGAAGGCGTAGAGCAGGACGGCGATGATGCTGCCCATGAAGACGAGAATCATCGGCTCGATGGCCGATACCATGCGCGTCAGACGTGATTCGATTTCCTCGTCGTAGAACTCGCTGACATTTCCGAGCATTTCCGTGAGCGCGCCGGTCGATTCGCCGACTTTGATCATCTCGACAGCAAGGTCGCTCATCGCTCCCGTGTTTTCAAGCGAGCGCCACAGCGGCTCCCCCTCGCGCACGTTCTGCACGATGCCGAAGATCTTCCTGGAGATGGAGTGATTGGTGACCGACTGCGAGGCGATCTCGATGGCCGGAACCATCGGCGTACCGCCCGCGAGCAGCGTCCCGAGCGATTGCGTGAATTGCATGATCGCGAAGCGGTGCAGGATGCCGCCGGCCAGCGGCAGCTTGAGTTTGAATCGGTCCCACGCCACCCGCCCGCTTCCCTTCGCCCATTTCCGGAACAACAGATATCCGCCGACGACAACGATGGCGAGGATGGGGAGGTTCGTGTTCAGCGTCTTCGATATGGTGATCATCAGCGTCGTGAACCACGGCAGTTCGGCGCCGAAGCCCTGATAGAACTCGGCGAACTTCGGGATGACCTTGATCAGCATGATGAAGACCATGCCGATCGACAGGATGATCAGGACGCTCGGGTAAATCATCGCGCCGATGACGCGCTTGCGCAGGTTGACGATGATCTTCTGATAGCGAAGGAAGCGGCGCAGGACGCCTTCGAGGTCGCCCGACCGCTCGCCCGCGCGAAGTGACGTCGAGTAGATCGGAGGGAAGGAGTCGCCATACGCGGCGAATGCGTCGGAAAGCGCGATTCCGGATTTCAGTTTCTCGCGTACGTCCGTCAGGACTTCCTTGAAGCGGAGGTTCTTCTGCCGCTCCAGCATGATGTCGAACGACTGCAGAATCGGCAGGCCGGCTTTCACGAGCGCGAGCAGTTCCTGGTTGAACATCAGGAACATCTCGGTGGAGATGATTTTTTTGCCGCGCGGGAGAAGATCGCGCAGTTGCATAGTGCCGCGGCGTGCGTCGAAGACGTGCATGCCCTGCTGACGCAGTTCGTCTTCAGCAGCCCGGACGCTCATCGCCTGGATGTGGCGTTCGGTGATGGCTCCGTCGGGCGTGCCGACTCTGACAATAAATTCTGGCATTGCGGTTCTGAGTCTGCCCTCTACGACGGTTGACGCCGTGAAACGTTCCGGACTCGGGCAGGGTGCTTACAACGGGGTGGGGCCGGACCGGATTCCGCGATTTCATTGGTACTGCTGATGTTGGCGGCGCCGCGATCGTGTGACCGGCATCACGCCCACTGCCGGGCGTGGCTCCGAACGTGAATGCCCTCGGCACCGGATGACGAACCCGCTTCGCCGGCGTAACGATCTCCCACCCGACCCGCCCGCGGAGTCGATCCGCGTTCTCATCGTAGAGGATGACGAAAACTTCTCCGTCTGGCTCTCCTCCATCGCGCGCCGCCTCGGCCTCGCGGTCACGACAGCCACAAACGGCGTCGACGCACTCCGCAAACTCGCCGCCGATCACTTCGACCTCCTCATCTCGGATTTCGAGATGCCGCGCAAGGATGGCCTCGCACTCATCGCCGAGGTGCGGTCGAACCCGGAGACGAGCGGGCTGTACGCGGTGATGCTGACGGCGCACGATGAGCTCTCCGTCAAAGTTACCGCGCTCACTCTCGGCTACGACGACTTCCTGGCGAAGGGCTGCACAGAGGTTGAAGTCGTGGCGAAGGTCGCGGCGGCGCGCCGCATCCTGGCGCGGCAACACGCGCTCGACGCCGACGCGCGCGAGTGGCGCGACATCGCCAATCACGATGAATTGACTCGCGTGGCCACGCGCCGCTTTTTCTTCGAACAGGCGGAGCGGCACCTTGCGCAGAAGGGCAACATCGCCGTCGTCCTCTTCGACGTAAATGACTTCAAGGCCATCAACGACAACTATGGACACCTGGCCGGCGACCGCGTGCTGAAAGACATGGGCGGCCTTTTTCTGCGGCGCACGCGCAGCGACGACGTCATCGCCCGCTACGGCGGCGACGAGTTCGTGCTGCTCGTTCTCAACCTGACCGTCGACGAAACGCGCGCCGTTGCCGAACGGCTGGCCGCGGAACTGTCGTCGCTGCAGTGGCACGAACGGGATACGACTCTGCGGGTCAGTGTCACGATCGGGATGGGCTGCTCGTCGCTCATCCCCGGCGCGACCATCCAGCAACTGCTCGAAGTGGCCGACCAGGAGTTGTACGCGAACAAGTGGCTGAAGAAACATCCAACCACGACGCCGCCCGACGTTTACGAATATCACGACGCCGCGGAGCCAACCGTTCCGGCTGTCGGTACCGCGCCGCATCGTGTCGTGACTACATCGGCGGTTTCTGGGTCATCTCGGTCGGAATGGTCTCGAGACGCTTCGTCACGTGGTCGTCGATGATTTCGCTGTATGGCTCCTCGTCCTGCTGCGCCATGTACGCCTGTTCCTGACGCAGCGCAGTCTGCCGTGCCTGCTCAGCCGCTGCACGCATCTCGCGTGCACTCCGCTCCTGCGCAGCGATCGCGGCGGCGTCGCCGGAATTGCCGGAAGCCCACGAGCGCCCCTGCGCCTCCGGTCCTCCCGCGGATGCAGCTACCGGCGCGGACGGCCAGCGCGAAACGACGAGCGTGGTGGAGTCGATGAGAACCCGGGACTTCGGATGGAGACGGGCCTGATAGCTGATCTTCGCAGCGCGGACGAGCGGCGAATCGTTATCCGACGCCGCAGCTGCGGCAACCGGAGCGGCCGCCTTGGCGTTCGTCGCCTTCGTTTCTGCCGCCGAGGCGATGCTGACCACGAAAACCGCAGAGACCGCAATGACTACGCTTCCGATACGCCGCATCGGCTGGTGCCTCCTGATTAGAAAGTACTGGTTGCAACGGAGGCCGCGGAGTTGCGCATTCCCTGACGTTTCGAGCTCTACCGTTCAACCCACTTCTGTCCCTTCCCCGCGTAGTAAAGCTTCCGGAGGTTGCCGTCCGATCCCGAGGAGCGCACCGCGGCGCCGAGGCTGCGGCCGTCGGTGAGGAAGATCGTGCCGGGAGTGCCGGATCCGGTCTGCGAAAATGAGCAGAGGAAGGAACTGTTGAACTCGATCGGCGAGGCGCCGGCGGTGAACGGCGCCAGAGTATCCGGATCGGTGAAACCGTTCCCGATCCCAACCTCAATCGGCGCGGTGGTGTTGAGGAGCGGGAAAGGGCCTTCGATGCGCCGGTCCACGCCGCTGGCAATCTCACTGCGCAGCACGCCGTTGCCGTTCTCGTCGGTGTAGATCGCGTACATCCAGTCCCCGTTCGTCTGGAAGTAGTAGACGCCGCAGTTCTTCGAAAGCGCCGCCGCCGTGCTCTGCGCTCGTACCATCTGCCGCCGCAGGCGATCCGCGGCGGTGGACAGCGCGAAGCGGCGGTGCATGTTGTCGAGCGCGGGCGCCGCGGCCAGTAGCAGGGTGGCCATGATGGCCATACTCACAGCGCATTCGAGAAGCGTCATTCCCTTCGAGTTTCTCTTTGGCTCCATTGCTCTTCTCCTTTGTTGGGAGAAGGCCATTGCAAGAGAACGAAGGCAGACGTGTTTTCAGCGAAGTCTTTTAAATAGAGTTGCTTGAGAGAATGAGCGCATCGCGCAAAGCGTCAAAAAGATTGAAACGATCTACTTCGCAAACCCACTTTTTTGACATGTGCCGATGAAACGTTCCAAAACAAAAAGGACGAGCCGTTGGGCCCGTCCTTTTGGTCGCGCGAATGGATTCGTTACTGGAGATTCGTCAGTTCCACGGTGCCGACGACGTTGCCGTTCGAGTCGAGGTTCTGTTGCTTGATCAGGATGCCGTCAGCGATGGAGACCCAGATGTTGCTCGACTGTACGTTCGCATCGGTGCGGTCACCGATCCCGTGGTACTCGACCGTATTGAACGTGCCTCCCGCGACGGTGACAACCTGATTGATCGCGATCACGCTGCCGGTCGCTGCCGGTCTGTTGATGGTTTGGTTCGGTCCGGGGGCCGTACCACCGACGACGACCGTCTGCACCGTGGCCGGGATGGCAAACGTCGCGCCGGCGCAGTACTGGGTGAGCGGACCGTTCACCATGTCGGGGTTGAAGCTCGAGTCGGTGGTGACGACGATCGCGAAGCCGACCACGCTTGTCGTGGCCGTGGAGAACGCGTGGTGGAGTATCCGCAGGTTGTTCTGTGAGCTGAGAGTGAAGGTCGAGTCGATCACTGAATTGCCGCCAGCGGTGAACGCCTGATCGTTCTGAACACGCTGTGTAGCGTTGTCCACGGAGAAGGTCGTGATCATCGTCCAGACGCCTGAGGCATCCGTGTTCTTGTAGGTTGCCTTCGCGCCGGAATGGATGAAGGGGACGTTCACGCACTGGCCGCCCGGGTTGGTGATGGACGGCGGCGGCGGAACGGTGCCGGCCGCAAGCGATGCGGGGACGTAAACGGGGTCGCCGCTTGCGTTGTCGATCACGGAGGCGTACGCGACGAGCGAGCCACCGGTGGTCGTGATCCAGAGGGAGCCGCCACCGGCGCTTCCTGCGCCGAGGTATGCGAAGAGATCATTGATCTGCGTCATCGTTTTGCCATCGAGATGAAAGGCCTTCTGCCCAATGCGTGCGCCGGTGGCGTCGCGGAGGTCGAGCTGCATGTCGGCGGCTGCTGAACCGGTGTTGAAGAAACCGACATTCGTGCGATAGCCGCTGTTGGAAAGGCCTGAGAACTTGGCCACCGATCCGGCGATGAGCTGCTGATCGAGAGACACCGCCGGAATGTCCTGACCGAACGTGCCATCCGCCGACTGGTTGTAGGTCCGCGAGGTAGCGAACAGTTTCAGGCTCGATTGGATGCGCAGTGCGCCGGTGGCGTTGTCCAGCCCGAAGGTCTTGAGCACGAGGTCGTCGAGAGCGAGGATCTGGTTCGCCGCGATGGTCACGGTCTTGGGTGTAATGGCCGGATTCGAAACGTTGGCTGGGTAAAACGAGAGGGTGATGGTGCCGCTCGCGGGACCGCGATCGTCGCCGGATGCGGCGTCGAGCGGATAGATGCGGACATCCGAGCGCCACGCCGAACCAGCGGCGCCGGCCGCGTGCCCGATCGCGGCGATGACCAGATCGGTCCTGGCGTCCGAGGCATGTTGCGCAATCATCGCGATGGGGTCGCCTGTGCGGTTGTCGATCACTGATGAATACGCCACGACCGGCACCGTCGCGGTGACCTCGGCGCGCGCAACCTGCGCGGAGCCGGCCAGCACCGCTCCGAAGATGTCGTTGACCTGGATCTGTCCGTACGGCGCGATATCAAACGCCTTCGATCCGAGCAGGACGTTGTTGCTGTCGTACAACGTCACCGCCACCGCTCCGGCCGTCGTGGTCGTGCCAGCGAAGCCGACGTTCGTCCGGTAGTCGTTCGATTTCGAGATGTAGATGAGATGGCCTTTCTCATTGGCGGCGAGCGCGTCGTTGATGTTGACGCCGGGGATGAACTGACCGTAGGTCGAGCCGTTTGCCGATTGGTTGTAGGTTCGGCTGGTCACGACCAGCGATGCCTCCGTTGACTCAACCAGCAGCGCCGCGCTGCCAGAGAATGAGAACTTGGAATCGAGAACGTCGCTCAGGGCGAGTTGCCCCGCGGACGGCACGGTCACCGTGATCTTCGTTGCCCGTGCGGCGTTGTTACTTCCCTGTGGGAGAAGGTAGATCGTGGCGGTGACCTCGGTCGTGGACGGATTCACGAGGCGAAGGTCGGTACGCCAATTGGTATTTCCGACGCCGGCGGCGTGCGCGGCCGCAGCGACCATCCACTGCGCGGCGGTAGCGTTCATGGAAAGAGTGGTGATGAGAGCAACAGCGAATAGCGCAAGACGCGAGCGTTTGGACATTGATGAAATCTCCTTGTTTGTGTTCTCCCTACGTCGCGCAAAGCGGCGGAAAAACACATCAGGAAATTTGATCGGGTCCCTACGCCGCCTTGCGGGCAACTAAGGTGAGGCCGAGTTTCTCGGCCTCGGCACGGATGGTTTTCTTCTCGGCGGCGGTTTCGGCGGCGTGTCCGCGACGGGCTTTGTTCTCGGCGCTGGCAAGGCGCGCGTCGAGTTGCTGCATCGCCAGTTGGCTGCTCTTCGCTGCGGCGAGAGATGCCTTCGCCCGCGCATCCGCCTCGTCGTAGCGTCCCGCCGCGCTCAACTGTCGCGATTCGGTGGCCGCGATCGCAGCAGCCAGCATGACGTTCTTGAGCGTCAGCGCGAGCTTGCCGGCGATGGCGATCTCCGTTCCCGCTTCGGCAACCTTCTTCTGCGCGAGCAGCGCACGGGCGAGCGTTTCATGCGCGCCCGCCTCGTCCTCGGTCGCGTGCTCGTTGCGGAACGCTTCGATTGCTTCGGGAAGGGACGCTACGGCATCCAGCGCTTTTCCTTCTTCGATCGAGAGGTTCGCCAGGAAGACCTGGCTCTGCGCGATGGCCAGCTTCTCGTTCGATTTTTTCCGGATGGCGAGCGCTGCCTGATGTTGCTTGCGCGCTTCGGCCAGTTGATCCTGTTCGAGCGCGAGCTCGCCGAGGCAGGCCAGCGCGTACGACTCCTCCTGCGTATTCGCCGACTTCCGAGACAACTCCAGCCCCAAATCGTAGTAGCGATGCGCCTCGGCGAGATGGCCGCGAAATCGCTGCACCTCGGCGAAGTTGATGACGCCGAGCAATTCACCCATCCGGTTGTCGGTCTTGCGCGATACCTCGATCGCCTGCATGAAGAAACGGCCGGCATCGTCGAGATCGCCCTGCACCTGACGCATCGCCCCGAGATTCGAAAGCGTGGGGCCAAGGGTGGTGATGAAGTTCATCTCCTGTTCGATGCGCAACGCCTCGCGGAACGTCTGCTCGGCCTTCTGCACCTCACCCATTCCGTACTCGACGTTGCCGAGATTGTTGAGCGTGCGCGCGACGAAGGTCATGTGCCCGATCTGCCGATGCTCGGCCAGCGCGCGCTCGAACATCGTCCGCGCCGCCTTCAGATCGCCGCGTTGCCACAGACTGGTAGCAAGATTCGTCAACGCCCGAGCCTCGTTGGTGCGGTCGCCGATCGCTTCGTAAATCTTGACGGTCTCTCCGAGCAGGGCGACCGACTCGTCCACTTTGCCGAGGTCCCGCAGGGCGTAAGCCTGATTCCCCTTCGTTCTCGCGACCACGCTTCTCATCCCGGCGGCAGCGGCCTTCGTCTCCGCGCGTCTTGCGGCAGCCAACTCCGCTTTGGGGTCGGCTGTGCCGCGGTACGCATCAATCTCGACGAGATCGATGCCGACGTCATCGCGAAGAGGTGGCGGAAGTTGCCGCATCCGCTTCACGGTCTCCAGCGCGTCCTTCCCCTTCCCTGCAGCGTTCTGGGTGAGGCCGAGCCGGATCCCGTAACTGAGCTCGTCCGGATAAAACGTGAACAGAGATCGGTAGATCTCGATCGCCTTGTCCCACTGTTTGTGCATCACGTCGCTGCGCGCCTCGATGGAGAGACGCTCTTCCCGGCCGAGCGCCGACGAGAGATCGAGCGCTTTCTCGGCCGACTGGCTGGCCAGACTTTCGTAGCCGAGGTTCCAGAGCGATTCCGCCAATGCGGAGTGAGTCATCGGATACGCCGGCTCGCGCGCGATGGCCTGTTCGAAGAGAGGGCGCGCTCCAAGCGCGTCGAAATGCCGGAGATGTGCAAGCCCTTCGACATACAGCCGCGTGGCCTCGGGATCTTTTGGATGCGACGCGCGCAATCCGGCCGCTTCAGCCTGCGAGAGCTGGGCGGCGCCGAGCTCGTTGCGAAGACGGCTGCCGGTGCGCGTGACGAGATCGAGCAAGCCGGCCGAGGTGCCGGTCTCGGAGACAGTGCCAACCGTATTGCCCGAAGCAATGTCCTGAAGGCGGACATCGATACGAATCTGATCGCCAACGGCGAGATAGGACCCGTTGACTACGACATCGGTACCGAGCTGCGTTCGGACGCGACCGAGCGTGCTCGTGGGGATCGGCTCGCCGGGTAAGAGACCGAGGTCGGATTTCATTCGTTCGACCTGCTCGCCGGAGGCCAGACGCAATGTCTCGCCGGCGGCAAGCTCGTTGGTCAGAAGCTCGGTGAACGCGTTGGAAAGCCAGGCGGAGTCCGGGCGCTGGGAGAGGTTGCGGAAGCCGAGAACGGCTACAGCGCGACGCGGCTTGATGGCAGCGAGGTCGGTGGCGGCGTTCGCGCGCGACGCGGGGGGTGCAGCGGCCGGAGCGTGCAGATTCTTCCATGCGTCGATCAGGAACGGGGCGGCAATGAGCAACGCGGGCAGCAACAGCCAATAGAGAGATGGCCGCGCGCGCGCCGTGGTGCGTGCCGTGGGAATGCGCGGCATCGGCGCTGACGGCTCGAGCGCCGCGGCGATTTCATTCGCATTCTGGAAGCGCGCGGCAGGATCGCGCTGCAGGCATCGGAGGATCACCGCCTCCCATCGCGGATCGAGATCGGGAACGAACATCCGCGGCGAAGGCGCGGATGTATTGAGACGGCTGACCGCGACCGACATCGGCGTCGTTCCGGAGAACGGCAGCCTGCCCGTGACCGCTTCGTACATCACCACACCCAGCGCGTAGATGTCGGTTGCCGGCGAGATTGCACCCTCTTCGATTTGCTCGGGTGCCATGTAGTGCGGCGTGCCGATCAGGACGCCGGTTTCGGTGAGATGGGCCATCTCTGCGTTCGCTTCCGCGTCGCTTTGCCGTGCGAGCCCGAAGTCGGTGATCACGACGCGCGGCGGCTGCCCGGCTGGTCCCGGCACCAACATCACGTTGGCGCTCTTGAGGTCGCGATGGACAATCGAGGCTTCGTGCGCGGCCGCCAGTCCCGCCGCCAGTTGCCGGATGATGGGCAATGCCTCGGCAGTAGTGAAGCGGCCCGACCGCCGCAGCCGCTCGGCAAGGGTCTCACCGTGCAACAGCTCCATCGAGACGAAGGTAATGCGGCGGTCGGCGATGCCCGCGTCCGATTGTGAGAGGTGATGCGAGACGTCGTAGATACGGCAGACGCTGGGATGGGTTACGCGGCGGGCCAGCTGAATCTCGCGCTTGAATCGCAAAAGAATGCGCGGATTGGAAGCGATCTCGGGGCGGATGATTTTCAGCGCCACGTGTCCATGCAGCTCTTCGTCTTCCGCTTCGAAAACTTCTCCCATGCCGCCGGAGCCGAGCAACCGGATGATCCTGTAGCGGCCAGCGATGACGTTCCCTGGCGCGAAAGAGCGAGCCGGTGCGTGCGGTTCGATGAAGTCGCCAGCGAGGTCGTGCGAGGAGAGCAGCGATTCGACTTCCGCCCGGACGGCGTCATCGCTCCCGCAGGCATCGCGTACGAAGCGATCTCGCTCCGCTGCCGGCCGCTCGACGGCCATCTGAAAAATCTCGCGGACGCGCTCCCATAAACGGTTGTCCTGCATCTGCGTGTCGTCGTTCTCCGTGCCGGTCACGCCGGACCTCGCGGGTGAATCGGACGTCCCGTGGTCATCGCGCGGCGCAGCCACGCTTTGGCCATCGTCCACTCCCGGCTCACGGTCGCCGTGGAGATGCCGAGGGCCTCCGCGGTTTCTTCGACCGTCAACCCGGCGAAGAAGCGCAGCTCGACGACGCGGCTCTGCTGCGGAAAGATGTCTCCCAGCCTTGTCAGGACGTCGTCAAGGAAAACGAGATCGACTTGGTCGTTTTCGGTTGTCCCTAGGTCGTCCGAAAGCGTGATGCGCGTCAGCTCACCGCCGCGTTTCGCCGACTGTTTCCTGCGCGCGTGATCGACGAGGATGCGCCGCATGATCTGCGCGGAAACTCCGAAGAAATGGGCGCGATCGCGCCAGTTCACCCGATCCTGATCGACGAGGCGCAGATAGAGTTCGTTCACAAGCGCGCTCGGCTCGAGCGAGTGGCCGTTGCCTTCGTGACGCAGGTGCCCGCGCGCGATGTCGTGCAACTGGTCCTGGATCATTGGAAGGAGACGGTCCAGGGCGGCCGGGTTGCCCTGATTCCAATCGAGCAGAAGTTGCGTTACGCCGGAGGGTTCCATGGTCTCTTCTGCAGAGCTGGCGTTGGCTCGAATCAGAGCGCGAATGGTAGACGAGAATCGTGTTTTCGTGCGCGCTTTCGTCTGCCTGTAGCCCCGGATGACGACGGCATGACGCGCACAACCGGCGGCTGCAAAAAGATTGGCGGCGTCGCCGGTTTTTCACGCGGCGACGCCGTGGCGCCTATGACGAGCCGGAGGTAATGACGATCGACTCCTTCGAGTCGATATGGCCGATGTAGCTGGACAGGATCACCATGCGACTCAGGATGCGCCGCGATCCGGCTGGTCCGACGATCAGGAACTCCATGCCGGACGGAAACAGCGGCACGTTGGAATCGAAGACGGCGTACTTCGGAATCGGGTCTCGCACCTGGATCGAGCCGTCCGCCTTTTTGACATCCGTGTTGAGGTTGAAACGGCTGGCAGAAGGACGAAAGCCGACCGTGTAGTCCATCTTACCGGAGATGCGCCCGCCGTTAAGGCCCTTCACGAGGCTGGTCGACGTCGGCAGGGCGATGGTCGGACTGTTGATGACGGTGAAGCCCATTGAGGCGCTGATCGTGTAGAACGCGCCCGGCGCCGCCACGCCCGAATTCCATGCCTTCGTCGTCGGCTCCGCGGCGCCCGTGATTGTATTCGTGAACGTGCTCAACCGGGAGGCCACCAGCGACTTGTCCGAGGCGAGGGTCGCCGGGAGCGCGGCCCATTGTGTCAACTGCGAATAGTCGGCGTAGATATCGCTCTTCGCCTGAATGGCGTCGATAAAGTAGTTCTGCCCCGCGAAGCCGTGAGTGAATCGCTGCGTCAGGTAGAAAACCTGGAACTGGTAGCGGTCAACCAGGAACGATGTACCGCCGGGCCCCGTCAAGCCTGAGACCAACGCGGGCGGAAGTTGCTTGGCGACCAGCAGGACGTTGCCGGTGTAGCGAACGGCAGGATCATCTGGGACGAGCGACGTGCTGGTTGGATTCAAGACCGGCATCTTCGAGCCGGTCAACAGCGGAAATGTAGCGGGGAATGTGAGGGCGGAAAAATAACCTGGGCCGAAGCCGCCCGCGCTGCCTTCGAAAACAACGCGCGACTGCAGCAATTCACGCTGAATGGCGTTGACTGCCGACTGTCCGTAGATGGGAAGGTCGTTGTGCTCTTCCACGAAAAGGCTCGTCTGCACGCTGTCTTCGAGAAGCGTGTACGAGATAAAGAAAAGGACCGTGAAAAGGGCAAGGACGACCATCATCTCCATCAGCGAGATGCCGCGCTGGCCTCGGGAGCGGTATTTCATCTTCGTCGTCATGATGTTTTCTGGAAGAAGGCGCGGTACTGGTGGAATGAGTAGTGTAGCGGGTATCCCTGCCGGTAACCCTCTACGCGAATCAGATAGTTGCCTTGCGGGAAGGTCGACGGCGGCGTGCTCCAAGTGGTCGATGTAGTCGTCGTGGCCGCGGAAACCGCTACCGAGAACTCGTGGGCCGTGTTCGGCTTCACTCCAGGCGTAGCCACCGTGTTGTCCTGGATGTAGAACCAACCGGTGGGATTCCCCCTCTTCGGGTCGGGAACACCGTTGTTCGGACTATAGAGCACCGCATATTTCATCGTCAGCGTCTCCGTCCAATTCGCGTATTTCGGGTCCGTCGTGTAGTTCTGGCCGTCCCACCGCTTAAACGTCGTGGTCCATCCAATGCTGATGGAGCCTTTATCCTTCAGATCGGTGTTCTGATTCGGGTCGGTGATGACGACGCGAGGCAATTGGCGGATGTGATTCCCTGCCGGAGCGGCCGATGCATCGGTATAGAGGCCGCCATTCAGATAACTCTGAATCAGCGTCAGGAACGACCATTTCGCGATGAAGGTCGTGCCGGCCACGCCCGTCGGCGAAAGACCATTCACGGCAATGAACGCGGGCGCATTCGAAACGGGGTCGGTAAGTGTGACGAGCGCGCTTGCCTGTGTTTCTACACCCGCATGTGTGTAATAGGTATTCAGCACCCTCGCCACATACGCATTCGGATAGGTGGCGGGCTCGAGGAAGTTCTCGGGGTTATAGCCGGGGAGATTGACGTTGATGTCAAACGGGCGGGCGTTGTCGATGGTGTCCGGTACGGGCAGTGAATAGTTGTCGGCGATGTCCTTTCCCGCGCCGGGGCTGGTGATATTCGCCTGGTCGCCATCGTGATAGCTATGGTGGAACGTCGAGGCAGCACTGCCGCTCCAGAAGAAAGTCGTGCTGCCCATCTCCTTCGTGCGCCGGACCGAATCCGTGAGATTGGTGCTATTGAACGGAGGGAACTTGGCGCGGTTATCGCGGACGAATCGGTTCCCGCCGGTACCGGTTGGGAGGTTGCCGCTCGCGAGCCATGTCGCATAGGCCGTGTCCGGGTACAACTCGCCCATCCACGGCTTCGCCCACCAGACCGGAGTCGCGGCATTGTCGCGGATGTATTTCACGGTCCCGGTGATGGAATCTTCATACCGGCTGCCGCCCACTCCCGTGAAGGGCTTCGTCGAAACGGGGACACTATTCGGGAATCCATTGGCCGAGTCATAGCCGATTTCGTTGCCGATACCGATGTAGAAATAGGAGTAGCCCGTCATCGTCGTCCAGATGGCATTGGAACGGGTCAGCGTGGATCGCAGCATCTGAAACAGGCGGTGGACATCGATTTCGAGCGAGCCGTAATGGACTCCTGCGGCACTCACACCCGTGTCCCAACCCGCGTCGGCAAGGTCGCCATTGTTGTTGATGCCGTACTGCTGCGCGCCGACACTGTAGACCCAACCGGGCCAGCCGGCTGTTTTTCCGATCGTGTTATCGAATCCGAGGACGGGGCCGCAGTCGTTAGCCGCGCTCGTGTCGAACTGAACAGAGGAGCCTACACGCCCCTTTGAGGCAATCCGAACCCGGCCGCTGACCGCATCGGCGGTCGCGACGGCACTGAACGATGCATTGGCGATGAGTTTCGCGACGATTTGTGCCGCGGTCATGTCCGTAGTCGATAGTGCCAGTGCGGTCGAGACTGCCACAGCGTTCCCGTCGACTTTTACCGGGAAGATATTATTCGGGCTTCCGCCACCGACCACAATGTGAAACGGCTCGACATTCGCACTTGTTATCTCGGCCGATCCACCGCGGTTCCGCGTTGGCGACACCACACCGCGGGCCGGGTCGGTATCCTCCATATCATCGAAATACCGGTTGTAGCCCATCCCCAGAGGACTCTCATACGCTCCAGCCGCCACGGACGGAGGGCCGACAATTGCGGCCGCCGGAAATTGGGGCGGAGTGAAAACATTCGGCCGCTTCAGATCCGCATACGGACAGTGGCGCGGATCGCCGAGCACCTGAAACCGCTCCGTCAGTGGCAGCTTCGGAGGGGTGGCGGCATTCCCGTAAATGTATGTATTAGGGCCGCTCCAAACATACGTGCGGCTCTTGTTCTCAGGATCGACGGCGATCGGATAAAGATTGCCGCTCGTTTCCTGGTCGCCGATACGCGTGTCGACTGTCAGCATGACGCCGGCGGCAGGAATCACTGCCGACGGTGCGCCCGGAATCACAATGATCCAGCGGGCAGTGTTCTTCGGCCGTACAGACGTCGAGGTCAAATCAGTCGAAAACTGAACCGCGCCGGTGGTGAGGTCTTCGACAGGCGACGGTATGTAATCGAGCCCATAAAGCCGATCCTCGACCGCCAGGCCGCGGCCGCTGCTCTCAATGGGAGTCTTCAACGGCGAACCATACAACTTCAGTACGGTATCGCCTGTAGCGCCGTCAATATTGTAGGTCCACGACATCTGATTCGGTTTTGTCGGCACCGGGAAGGAAGGCGCGGCAACGGGGGCCGCGTCATACGCATCGACGCCGCCGGTTCCGTCATTGTCGACACCGCCGTGAATTGCGAGAATGTTCGCGTTCGTGGGAATCCACGAATTCAACCCGTGGATGCGAACCGTGAGCGGGACCGGCATGATGGACGTCGCCGACACCGGATCGTTATATGTGTAGACGCGAAGCCTGATCGGGCTGCCGGCGGCGTACGCCAATTGCTCCGGATGCGTGACCGCGCGGACGTTCTGCAGTCCGGCGGTTGCAGGGCTTTTGGCCGCATCAGAATAATTGCGCACCGGCGGGAACGGCATCAACTCGCCGTGAAGATTGATGATCAGCGCGTTGGTGTAGTTCTGCGGATTCATGTACATGTCGTCCATGAGCAGACGCCACGTCATCTCCTCCGTTTGTGGCGGATCCTGGTTCGCCGCTGCTGTCTTACGGGCGTCGTAAAGGGTTTTCTCATCAAGGTACCGCATCGCGTTGTTGTATTGGTCGGCGATGGCATACGGTTGCGGATTGTCCTTTGCGTCGTAGCCGTTTGTATCATTGCCGTCTACGCTCATGTGTCCGCGGAAGAAAAATGACGGATAGTAGTAGTCATCACCGCACAGACTGGGAGAGGCATTGATGCACGACGACGGCATCTTGCCCGGATAGAAGTACACCGAGTTGATGTCCGCATTGGAGTCGGCGGAGTCGTTGATAAACGGCTTATAAAGCTGATCGCGGCCGTAGGCCAGCGACGTGATCCAGTGCGTGCGGAAAATCAGGCCTGGATTTCGAGACTGCAGATCACTGATCGCGCTTTTGACGAACGGAACCACGTTCGACATGTAAACCCACCAGCCCGGCACGTTTTCAATGGCGAGGCAATACACGTCGTACACCTGCGTCGGAGGCATATCTCCGGCCAGCGTACGAATGACGCTGGATACCTCCGCGAGAAGGATTTGGCCGCCCCGCGGCAGGTTTTCAAAGACTTTGACATTGACCAGGCGGACGTCGTTTCCCTGGCCATTGATCTTGCGGACCGTGACCAGACGCTCATACTGCCACTTGTCCGGCGCGACCATGAGAACGTTGCCGCTCATCACGTCGTCCGGCAGCGGTGGCGGAGGCAGGAGCGGATCCTTGTTCTTTTCGCCGATCGTCGTAAGGACCATGTTGTTCTTCACGCCATCGTCGTAGTCGTCCAGGGTCACGATGTTCGTGCCGGCATTCGTCTGCACGAGCGATTTGAGCTCTTCGATCATCGAGATCGCTTTTTCCGTCGCGAACTGTTTGCTCGATGTCAGGCGTGTGAGGTTGTGAGCATTGCTCATCACGGTGACCGTTCCTAGCACCATCACAGAAATAATCGCAAAGCCGGCGATCACCTCGATGAGACTCATGCCCGATTGGCGGCGGCGCGTCATTGTCATTGTCGTTCGCATGTTTATTTCCCGACCCAGTACTTGCTGCGGCTGAAACGGTACTGGCCCATTTGAGAATTGATCTGGTTGATGATCGACGGGTCGTAGTCAACCTCGGTAATGTCCGTACCGCTGTTAATCGCCACCGTGGCGCTGCTGGAGTTGTTCGCGGCGACGATTGCGCCGCTCACTTGTGTAACCTCGTTGATGATGATGTTGCCCGTGCAGTAGATGACGCCACTCCAATTGGAATTCGATCCCACGGCAACCGTCAGATCGCCATAAACAACGATGATTCCGCTGCCCGTGAGCGGCCGCTTGTTATCGAACACCGCTGGACCGTTGATGATGATCAGGTTCATGGCCGGCAACGGATTGGGCAGATCGCTCACCTGCGTCACGTTGACGTCGGCCAGTCCCTGCAACTCTTGTGGCGTCACTGCGAAGAGAGACTGAATGTCGTATGGCGCGACCGAGTTCGTCTTCGTAGGCGTGAGACCTCGGACCACTCCGTTGTTCTTCATACCGAGACCGCCGCCAGGCCTGCACGAGACACCGATACCCGCGCCGCCCTGGATTTTTGTCTTGGTATCAATGGTGACGTTGTCACAGTTCGCACTGAAGAGCGCCGCGCCGCCGTCGGGGAGATTGACGCTCATTTTCTGAATCTCGGTGCGGAACGTCTGCTGCGAAAGAACCTGGTTCGTACTTTGATTGTAATTATTGTTGGTTGAATCGTTCTGAACCCAGATGTAACCGATCGACTCCAACTGCCATACTGAGCCGGGCGTCACAGTCGTCCGCCCCTTCTGTTTCGTGACGTCGACGACGCCCGTACCCGAGGTGCCGACCGTCTTCCTCACCTCATACCGGGCCATCAATCGACCGGGACCGCTGACCTGATAGTTGCGGACGATTCCGATATTCGGAACGTTCGCGTCCTCGGTGTCGTCGATCGGCGGATTGGCAGAGTTGTCAATGATCGGATTGAATGTCTTGACCGGTTGCACGGATTGCCTTCGGAACCATGACAGCGCATCCACCAAACCCGCTTGAGCGGCGTTCGCTGCCTGTCCCTGATACGTGAGTTGCCGGGAGACGAGACGGTTTCCGAGTTGAACCTGGGTCAACATCGTCAGAAGCGTCAGCAGAACGAGCGAGATGATGATCGTCGTCGCAAGGACTGCTTGTCCTCTTTCTCTGTGGCGGTGCTTCATTCGTCCTCCCGGCAGCATGGTGGGCTCGCTATGAGCAATGGCTGAGCCATGCGGCGCCTGCGCCTTAAACGATTGATAAGCAGTTAGTTAGCTGTTTCGGCCGATTCGGGTTGTCGGCGACATCGCCAGATCGTGTTACAAAATGTAACGGCTGCGCAGTTGCTCCGACAGCACCTCGGCCGGCGAAGTCCCGCTATCCGGCGGTTCATCGAACTCCATTTCCGCCACGGCTCCCCCTTCCGGCCGCGGCAGGAGTTGGATCGTGCCGTGATGCAGAAGGATGATTTTCTTCGTCAGCGTCAAACCGAGTCCGAAGCCCGCTGGCTTTCCGGATTGGAAGGGGACGAAGAGCCGAACGGCGGGATCGAGACCCGCTCCGTCATCTTCGATCGTGATGCGGCTTCGTGGATGCGCGCTCGTGCGGACGACGACGTGGCCTTCGCCTCCCCGCGACTGAATCGATTCGACCGCGTTGCGAATGATGTTGTCGAGTGCGCGCGCCAGGAGCGCCGCGTCACCGCGCACGGTGAGCTCGTCGCCGCTGACGTCGAACGCGATCAGCGGCGCCAGTGGCGCGATCCGTTCGACGACGTCGCGAACGAGTGCGGTCAGCGCGACGTCATCATGCCGGGCGGATAGCGGACGGCCGAGTGCGAGGAGACGCTCGACGGCATCCGAAAGCGCCAGCGCCTCCTGTTCGGCCTTTCGTAGCCGCTCGTTGCTCGCTTCATCCACCGCACCGAGGCGGGCCAGACGGAGATAGCCGAGAATCGCCGCGAGCGAATTTCGAAACTCGTGTGCAATGCCTCCCGACATCTCGCCCAGATCGGCGAGGGCCTGCATGTCGCGCACACGCTGCTCGAGCTTGCGGACTTCGGTCAGGTCGGCGAAGAGCGCGAGCATGCCGAGGTATCGGCCGTCCTGATCCATGAGCGGAACCGTCGAGACGCCGATGTGGACCGGTTCGGTGCCGCCGCTCGTCACCTCGCGGCGCTGCACCGCGATTCGCCGTTCATGCGCCATCGCCAGCGTCTGCGCGAAGGTCGACGTGCCGAGGGCCTGTTCGACGGTACGGCCGGTGGCGGCGGCGCTGCCCGGCAGGCCGAGGATGTCGCAAGCGAACTGATTCAAATCGACGATCAAGCCGGCTTCGTCGAGGGCGATGAATCCGGATGTGAGACTGCGCACGAGCGTGCCGGTCAGCCGGGCCAGCTCGTCGGCGCGTTCTTTCTCCTGCAAGTGCATCCGTTTCAGTTCGTTTTCGCGCTGCTTCAGCGTTTCCAGCGAGCTGCCAAACGTGTGCAGGAGATACGCGGTGCCGCCTTCATCCCCCGCCGTTCCGCGCTCGGCCGGAGCTCGCCCTCGAATTGCGTCATTGACATAGACGGGCAGCAGAAGGATCGCCGCGAGGCCGGCGATGACGCCGGCCACGAGCGCCAGCCGCACCGTTCGCGCGATGTGCTGCAGCGCCTCTTCCGCGAAGTGAATGCGGACGATCGCCGCACCGGCGCTGCGCGTTTCCAGGTGCGACGGCGTGCCGGCCGGCGGGACGATGCCCGATCGCACGACTCCGCCGCTCGACTGAACTTCGATTGCTTCCAGCCGGTACCGCTGCCGCAGGACGTCGAGTGCGGCAAGGTCAGGAATGCCGTCTGCGAGCGTTGCCGCACATGCGTCACTGATGGCGGCCTCACGTTCGCGTTCGGATCGTTGCGCAACAATCCAGAGCGCCGGAACGGTACTCGACAGCACCACAGCGCCCGCGGCGAAGAGCGCCAGCAGCAGCGACGAGACGCCGAGTAGCGACCTGCGCCGGGAAGTGGATCCGTTGGACATTCCCGACAGGATAGCGCCGGGTTCAGCGCGGCACGAAGCTCAGATACCAGTCGGCCATCTCGTGGCCGAAGAACAGAACGGCGAGAAAGCCGATACCGAGGAAGACGCCGAATGGGAGCGCGGTCCCCATCCCCTTGCCGCTGCGAATCGCGAGCGGCACGCTGATGATCGATCCGGCCACGGAGGCAATCATGAGCACGGGGACAACGCTTCGCCATCCGGTCACGGCGCCGATCATCGCCAGCAGTTTGATGTCGCCCTGCCCCATCCCCTCGACGTGGCGCAGCAGCCAGTAGATGCCGATGATCGCCAGCGGAATGGCCGCGCCGAGGAGCGCGCCGAAGAGCGAGTCGAGCAGCGAACCGGCCAGCATCAGCGAGGGATGCAGAATGCCGAGGCCGAGCGCGCCGGCGCCGAGTCCGATGGCGATGCCGGGGATGTCGACGACGTCGGGGAGAATCTGGATATCCGCGTCGATGTAGATGAGGGCGATGGTCATCGAGATGATCGCCGCGACGATCGGGAACGCGACTGTTGGTCCGGTGCGCTGATACACGGCCAGGTAGAAAAGCGCGTTCGCAAGCTCCACGAGCGGATAGCGCCAGGCGATGCCGGCTCCGCAAGCGCGGCAACGTCCGCGCAGCACGACGAAACTGAGGACGGGGATGTTGTCGTACCAGCGGATGGCCGCATCGCACTGCGGACAATGGCTGCCGGGAAAAACGACCGACTCGTCGCGCGGATAGCGATGGATGACGACGTTGAGAAAACTTCCGACGATCGCGCCGATGGCAAAGGCGTAGATACCGAGCAAGAGCGTCATCTGGCGCGATTGTACGGGAGTGGGTTCACGCGGAGTTCGCGGGAGAGGCGGAGAACTACGACGCGGAGATCTCTTCGCCCAGCACCTCGGCGCGCGCGGCTTCGACGGCGAGCAGGATTTCCTGGTAGAGGTTGAAGGCGAGGTCTCTGTTCAGCGGCTCGGCCGCGCCGCTGTTGACGATGCCGGCGATCTGCGCGGCGTAGTACGAGGCGAGCGGAAGGCGTTCGCCGGCGTTGTGGATCTGGCGGAATCCGAAGAGCAGTTCTTCGCGCAGCGACTCGCGAAAGAGGCCGTTGGCGACGTCGTCTTCGAGGGTTGCGTAATCGACGTTCATCGGACGAACGACTCCATGAGCTTGGCGTCGGCGCCGTACGCGGCGCGGACGCGGACTCCGTCGAGCGCGATCTTCGCCTCGAGGCCGCGTCCGTGCAGGAAGGCAGCGTACGCGTTGCGGAAGGCGTGCGCGCGATCGGCGTTTTCCCATCTCGTGTCGACGAGAACGGTCGGATCGCATTTCACGTTCTGCACGACCGTCACGCGATCGTCGATCCATCCCGTTGCGTCGCCGACGAGGAAGCGCCAGTGGAACTCGCCGAGGTGCTCGACGGTGAGCGCGTGAGGAAGTGGGGACTTGTCGTCGAACGCTAGCGCCGGCGAACTCGTTGCGGCGAGGCGCGTGAAGTACTCGGCGGGATGCAGAACCTCGCGCGTCGAGCGCGGCGGATTCTCGTCCATACGGTCGACCATCTTCCAGCCGCCTCGGCGATATCCGTCGATGACCAGCTTCAACCCTTCCGCGTATGGAAATTTCAGCGACTCGGCGAAGTAACGCGGCGTGGAGGCGTCGATGGTCTTGTCCGCCGCGCCCAGCGACGACGTCAGCATCGACAGCACTTCGGGATTGCCAAGCACGTCATCGAGCTTCTGGCCGGCGCGGTCGAGAACATAGTCGATCATGACCAGCGTCGCTTCGCCTTCGAGCAGCGCGTGCAGCGCGAGACCGCCGTCGGTGTCTTTCTGCAGCGCCAGATCGCGCGCGCCGGCGTGGAAGCGCTGGTCCTGCAGCGCGTGCGTCAGTTCGTGGATGACGACGGATTCGCGGAGCATGTCGCTGTCGCCGATTCCGGCCGCGGCGGAGGGCAGCTTGTCGATCGCGAAGTAGGTGTGCGTCAGCGGGTCGTAGAAGGCCAGCACCTGCGACTCGTAGAGATCGAGCATGCTGCCGACGAGATCGGTCTTGCCGGCGTCGACGAGTTGCAGCGCGCGAAGAACGAGCGCGTAGTCGTCGGGCGAGTACGGCAGCGATTTCTCCATCTGCGCGCGCAAGACTTTGGGCAGCTCTTCACGCGTGATGGTTTTCGAGGCAACGGAATGAACGAACGTCAGTCCGCGCAGCTTTTCGACCGTTTTCATCTCGGCGTCGAGCGATGCGGCGTGCGCGGTTGCCGTTACAAGGATCAGCGCTGCGACCAGGTGCGGGAGCCGTCGGGACATGCGGGTGGGAACGGGACGGCCGTGCTCGCGATTCCGAATCAAGAGTGAAGAAAGAGAGGAGTGAAGGGTGTGCAAGAGGTCCCGCTTCCTCTTGCGAGAGGTTCCGGCTCTTCTTGCCGAAAGCCGCGTTCTTCTTCGAAGAGGCCCTGGCTCTTCGTGCAGGAAGCCGCGTTGTTCTTCGACGAGATCCCGGCTCTTCTTGCAAGAGAGGCGCGTTCTTCTTCGAAGAGGTCTCGGCTCTTCTTACAATAACCCGTGTTCCTCCTTCGAAGAGGCCCTCAGCTCGCCTTGCAAGAGGCCGCAACTCCCCTCGCCGGAGGTCCCGCTTTCCCTTGCAAGAGGTTGGGCTCCCACTCTTTCACCCTTCACTCCTCTTTCACACTTCACCCTTCACTCATTACCCCTTACAATGCGCGGCGGTTCAAACTTGATGGAACGTGACGGCGAGCGGATCGAGATCACCATCAGCAGTCGGTTCGAGAACATCGAGCTCGTGCAGGTGATCGCCGAGCATCTCTGCGAAAACGCCGGGATGGATGAAGACGGCTCGCACTGGATCGGCATGGCCGTCCGCGAGGCGGTCGCCAACGCCATCAAGCACGGCAACAAGCTCGACGTGAAGAAGAAGGTCAACGCCACGTTCGAACTGCACGGCCACGAGCTGGCCATCACGATTTCCGACGAGGGAACCGGCTTCGATCCGGAGAAGATCAGCGACCCGCTCAACCCACAGAACCTGATGAAGACGAGCGGCCGCGGCATCTTCTACATGCGCACGTTCATGGACCAAATCCGCTATTCGTTCGAGACCGGCGGCGGGACTTCCCTGGTGATGACGAAAAACCTGGCCAAAGGAACCGGTATCGCCAGCGGCAAAGCCTGATATCTTCCGCGTCCGCGGCGGCGTGCCGCGGGGAAGCAGACAAAGGAGAAGAGAGATGAAAGCCACCACTCGCGACGTAAACGACATCGCGATCATCAAAGTCGATGGCAAGATCACGATCGGCGCGGGCGACCAGCAGCTTCGCGATGTGATTGCGGGCGCCTCCAGCAAGAAAATCCTGCTCGACCTCTCCGGCGTGACGACGATCGATTCGTCCGGCATCGGCGAACTGGTCGGCTCGTACACGACCGTGACGAACAAGGGCGGCAAGCTGAAACTGCTGCACCTTCCCGCCAAACTCAACGAGCTGCTCCACGTGACCCAGCTCATCACGGTGTTCGAGGTCTACGAGAACGAAGAGGAAGCGATCAAGAGCTTCTGAGCGGGCACCGGCCGCGTTTGATCGAAGGGTCGCGCGACCCTGAGTGGATTAGTAGATTCGTGGATTTGTAGATACCGACTTTGGTTTTCCCAATCTACGAATCTACTAATCCACTATCCCGGTCCGCGGCGGCGCCTTGCCGGGCCGTTGTCGTCCATCGCTGACGACGCCGAACCCTGCCAGCGCATCGGCAGTGCGTTCGTCGTCACCGTCTCATTCCGCTCGACCCATTTCGGGAAGAGCTCATCGGCGAGCTTCTTGTCGCGCACCGCGCGCTCCGGGATGCCGACCAGCATCGCGAACGGAGCGGGATCGCCGAGGAAGTTGACGCGGAGCTGGAGGGCTCGCGGCTTGGGAGTCCAGGGAGAGCTCATCGGGGCGTGAACATTGATATTCGCGCCGATGGTGAACGTGCGCCGCTCGCCGGACGGAATCGAGATCAGCCGCGGCAGGAACTCTTCGCCCGGGATCTCGGAGCCGACGTCGATCGTGACCGTACGCGTATCGGGATCGTAGTTCGACTGCGCGATCAGATCGGCGATCAGGATTGGCGTCGAGCGCTGATTGGTGACCTCGTATTTGATGGCGATGCTCACGCCTTGGCGCATCTCCTCGCCGTTGATTTCCGCATCGACGCGGACGTCGTTCTCGGTGCCGACCATCCGCCGCGCCTGCTTCAAGTTGATCTTGCCGGGCGTCGTCGCGGGCGCGGGCGCCGTAGTCGAGTTGCAGGAGGCGGCAAGCAACAGCATCAACGCGCTGGCGGATCGGGTCATGAGGGTCATGACAGGAAATTACTACCGTTTGCTTGCTGAAGATGAAAAACAAACGGGAAAAGGGGGTGGGGAGTTGGGCGTGGGGTGTGGGAGTCGGGGGTCGGGAGGAGTCGGGAGTCGATGCGAAGCGCGAAATCGTAGTTGGCGTTTTGCACAGTCCCCAGATATCGGAATCAATGTGATACGACACCCCGACACCCACACCCCACACCCGAAAAAACTAAGGCCTCCCGCGAGGGAGGCCCGATTGGTTCCGATCAGAGGCCGCGTTTTTTAGCGCGGATGTTGCGCCGGCTGCCTTTCGGCTTTCCGCCGCCGCCACCGTAGGCGCCACCGCCACCACCGCCGCCGTAACTACCACCACCACCGCCGCCACCGTAGCCGCCGCCACCTCCACCACCGTAGCCGCCGCCACCACCGCCGCCGTAACCACCACCACCGCCGCCGCCAGGAGGCCGGCCGCCACCACCACCACCGAACGAACGGCCACCGCCGCCGCCACCAGCACGCGGCGGACGATCCTCGGCCGCATTCACCCGGAGGGCGCGGCCGCCCAGATCGTGGCCATTGAATTTCTCGATCGCCTTAGCGGCGTCTTCATCCGACTCGAATTCGACAAACGCGAATCCGCGGGGCCGTCCCGACTCGCGATCGGTCGGAAGAAACACGTCTCGTACCGTTCCGACCTGCGCAAACAACGCTTCGACTTCGTCGCGCGTTGTGTTGAAGTCGAGATTCCCTACGAAAACCTTGGAAGCCATCAACATCTCCTCTTCT
>DASYJF010000046.1:0-2417 GCA_035996815.1 Thermoanaerobaculia bacterium
GCTCGCGCCAGCTCGTGATAGTAAACGTTCTCCGCGTACTTCTGTGCGCCAAGCATTTCGTAATTCTGCAACGCCTTCCACCGGGTCTCGCTGGCGTCATGCGTCGCGTTGAAGATAACGCAGTGGGTATGCAGGTGCGGATCGAGAGCCCGCGAAGTTTCATGTTCGAATAGTGCTGCAATGATGTTGCCTGTCCGTCGATCCGCGTTGTTACCGCCACCACGGACGCGAGCGGAGGCAAAGCGTTCGAGTTCCGTTAGCGCGACCTTCACGGCATTGGCATGCGCGGCGATGATGCGCTGATCGTCCCCCACAAGCGCGGCAATCGACACCGATTTTGGCGGCGAGAAAGTGAAGTCGTAAAACACGCGGCGATTCGCAACTTCATCAGCGCCATCGTGTCGAACCGTGTTCCGTCTTTGGGTGAGCTGCTCGCCTGATTTCGGATGCAGATTCTCACAGAGCGCAAGGAATTCATCGCGCATGACTTTGCCGGAGAGCCCGAGCAACACCGCGCCTTCCCCGACCCATTCACCCTGCACCCGCTCGTTCTCGGCGTAGTAATCACCGACGCTCAAGTGTTCCTCGAAGTAGCCCTTCGCGTTTTTGAGATTGGTCTGTGTCTTCGGCGAAAGCACACCATCGAAGTAACACGCGACCAGCCGAGTCTTGCTCCAACTAGGGAGCCGCGATCTGCCGCCGTTCTGAGAGAACGCTGCGTGTATGAACCGCAGATTTTTAAGGAGGGACGCCCTACCCCTTAGCATTGCTAAGGAATTTTTGTCGCGCCGCTGAATCGCTGCCGAACCGATGAGCGAAGTCGATGACATCTCCACACGCGCGCAGCGTTTCAATGACGCTGTCCGAACCTTCACGCCGCCGTCACCGACGCGACACGCAAAATTGATGCCGATGAAGGAGGGCATTGTCGAGCTGCGACAAAAGGGCGCATCGCTTAGGCTCATCCGCGAACTTCTCGCCACCGTCGGCGTCTTCGTCGGCATCGACACGATCGCCCGCTTTCTCGGCGAGGTGAATGGCGAAGCGTCGCCGCCGCGATCACGGAGACGAATTAGTTATCGTCGCGCGGTTTCAGCAAAAGCCACTCAAACGTCGCCGCCCGCACAAGCACCAATTCCGACAGCGCGCACCGAAGTGCCAGCGGAGCGGCCACGCACACGCGGACCGCGCGTCGCTGATCCTCGCAACCTCTGATTCAACGCACCTTCACATGAACAAACAAATCAACCTCGTCATCAACGGCAAAGGCGGAGTCGGAAAGAGCTTCTTCGCCACGAACTTCGTCCAGTATCTGAAAGATTGCGGGATCGCGCATTGCGCGATCGACAGCGATCACGAGAACTCGACACTGAAGCGTTTCCACCCGGAGGCGGAATTCATAAATCTCGAACATCGCCGCGAAATCGATCGCGTGTTCACGACTGCGGAGACCTCGGATCTGCTCGTAATCGACTGCCGCGCGGCTTCCACCGATCTGTTCATCGACTTTTTCGATGAGGTCGGCCTGGCCGAGGTGCTTCGTTCGCTGGGCGCGCGGCTTACTGTAATCTGTCCGGTCAATCACGAGGCCGACAGCGTGGAGCAACTCCGCACCCTGTCGGACGCGTTACGCGATGGTTGCGACTGGGTCGTGGTGAAGAACGAAGCGCACAGCGACGCGTTCAAGATTTACGACGGCAGCAAAACGCGCCGCCACGTTGTCGATGCGTTGCACGCGCGCGAAATCTCGATGCCGCGCATGTACGATTGGCTCGTCACCACCCTGAACGAGCACAACAGCCCAGTCACTCCGGCCTTGACGCATCCCGCCTTCAACCTGCTCGATCGGCAGCGACTGAAGACGTGGCAAACGCGGTTCTACCGCCAACTATATCGCGCCGCTGATCTGCTCCTGATCGATTCGCACGCGGCCGAGAAATTCGCGGCGTGAACGCAGATGATCCACTAGAGCGCGCAATCGGTGAGTGGCAGCGCAAGCATCACATCGCCGACGGCGACCCGATGATCGCCGTCCTGGAACTCGTCCGCATTTACCTTCATCACGCGCGCCGTGAGGATAGCCAGGACATTGCAATTCCGAGCTTCGATGACTTCCGCGGTACAATCGAATTGCTGGACCTCCGCTCCAAATCTTTCATCAACCAAGCAGCTGACCTTGTCGGGGAGCTGCGCCGCTTTGGTCAGAACGTCGAGCGCCTGAACCGCGTCCGCTTCGTTACCGTTTTCGTAGTGGTCGCGCTGGCAACTACGATCGGGGTGCTCATCGGTCGTTCTTTATGAGCACGAACCTCGGCCACGGAGCTGCCGTCATTTTGTGGCTCGCAGCCGTGGTCGTCTTGATTTCGCACATATCGCGACGGCTAAGGCATCGAGCCGTTGTGCGACTCGGTGGTTTC
>DASYJF010000047.1:0-10872 GCA_035996815.1 Thermoanaerobaculia bacterium
CCCCCCCGCTCCCGCACAAAGGAGAAGAAATGAGAACGACTGTTTCCATGACTCTGGCCGTGCTGATGGCCGGCGCGCTCTCGCTGTCTGCCGCCGAAGGGGTGAAGCCGGTTGCCACGATCGGCGGTGCCGCGATCTCGCTGAGTGAGCTCGATACCGCCGTCGGCTCACGCCTGATCCGCCTCCGCACCGACGAATACAACATCCGGCGGGCCGTGCTCGATGACCTGATCGCCACCAGGCTGCTCGATGCCGAGGCAGCGCGCCGCCATGTCACGACCGAAGAACTGTTCAAGGCGGAGATCGAAACCAGGATCACCGCACCCAACATCGCGGAGATCGAGCCCGTGTACGAAGGCGTCGCTGAGCACTACCCGGGAATGACGAAAGAGCAGGTGCTGGCGGACATTGCCGACGGGATGCGGCGCCAGCGCATTGGCGTGCGGCGGACGCAGTTCATCAAAGAGCTCAAAGCTGCGGCCGGAGTACGAGTGAATCTCGAGCCTCCGCGCGTGGCGGTGAGGGCGGAAGGACCGTCGCGCGGCGGCGCCGATGCGCCGGTGACGATCGTCGAGTTCTCCGACTTCGAATGTCCGTTCTGCGGCCACGCCGTCGAGACGCTGCGACAGGTCGAAAAATCGTACGGCGACAAGGTCCGCATCGTCTTTCGCGACTACCCCCTCTTCAGCCATCGAACCGCGAAGCGCGCCGCGGAGGCCGCACACTGCGCTGAGGAGCAGGGAAAGTTCTGGGAGATGCACGATCAGCTCTTCTCCAAGGGCGGACCACTGAGCGATGGCGATCTCTATCGCTTCGCCTCACAGGCCGGCACCGACCGGCAGAAGTTCGATGCCTGCCTCACCTCGGGCAAGTACAAGGAAGCATGGAAGCCGTCCCAGGAGGAAGGAAATCGCGTCGGCGTCACCAGCACGCCCAGCTTCTTCATCAACGGCCGATTGATCGTCGGGGCGGCGGGCATCGACGCGTTTTCGAAGATCATCGACGAGGAGCTCGCCGGCGCTGCGCAGCCACGAGCAGCCACCCCCGTAGCGAGCAAATAGGTCGGCCTCGGGGCTTTGGTAGAGGGACCGGTTTCACGCGGAGGCGCGGAGGACGCGGAGAAAAGCGCTTTGTTCTCTGCGTGAAACTGGTCCCCACTCGGTCAAGAGGTTCTGTCGCGGACGATCGTGGCCAGATCGCGGAGGGGTTGGGCGGCCGGGCCGAGGTTGGAGATCGAGGAGAGAGACGTCTCGACGAGCTCGTCGCTGAGCTTCTTGGCGCCGTCGACACCGGCGAGTTTGACGAACGTCAGGCGGTCGGTGTCCTTGCCCACATCTTTGCCGAGGTCCGCTGGATTGCTGGTGACGTCGAGGATGTCGTCGGTGATCTGGAAGGCGAGGCCGAGGTTCTTGGCGAAGACTTCGATGCGGCCGAGGGCGGCGGGAGAGATGTTGGCGAGCATGGCGCCGACGGCGGCGGCTGCGACGAAGAGCGCGCCGGTTTTGCGCGAGTGGATGAATTCGAGCGTGTCGAAATCGAGGCGCGACGTCTCGCTGTGCAGGTCGACCGCCTCGCCGGCGATGGTGCCGTCCCATCCGACGGCGTCGACCACGCGCTTGATCACTTGCAGCATCGGCCACTGCCTCGGCGTTAGCGTGGCGTAGTTCTTCGCCACGAGTCCATATGCGTGATTGAGAAGCGCGACGGACGACAGGATGGCCAGGTCTTCGCCGAACTCGCGATGCAATGTTGGCTGTCCGCGGCGGAGGAGCGCATCGTCCATCGACGGCAGATCGTCGAGGATCAGCGACGACGCGTGGATCATCTCCATCGCCGCGGCGGCGTCCGCGAGTTTCTCCGCTTTGCAGCCGGCCGCCTCCCCTGCCGCCATCAGCAGAACGCCGCGAACGCGCTTGCCGGAGGAGGTCAGCGCGCGCTTGAGAGGATCGGCCAGCGGCTTCGGAGCGCCGGCGCGAAGGGCGATGTTTTTGAGCGTTTCGTCGATCAGCGCGCGGCGCGCCGCGAAGTAGTCGTTCACTCGGGCGCATGGTAGCATCGGCCACTTCGGCAACGGGAACTCTATGAACCTGAGACACTTCGGGCGCGCCCAACAGATGTGGGTTCTGGTCGCTGCCTGCTTCATTCTGTTCGCGTTGTTCCTCGTCCTGGTGCCGGGGATGACGTTCGCGCTTTGGTGGCCGTCGCTGCTCGCGGCGCTCGTCGCCAGCACCATCACCATCGCCGCGTTTCAGTGGTGGCTCGGCGCGGTTCTCGGCCGGCGCGACTCCTCGATCCAACTGCTCAACCGCATCACCGCGGGCGATTTATCGATCGCCGCGCGCGAAATTCAACTGACCACGCAATCGGCGCGGATGTCCGCGGCGATGCGCGCGCTGGTGTCGAATCTGGAGCGGACCATCCGCCGTTTCGCGCAGCTCGCCACTGATGTCGCAACCGCCAGTGGCCAGATCAGCGGACGTTCGCGCGTGCTCGCGCGCGGCGCAGGCGAGCAACTCGTTTCGACCGAATCGACGTCGGCATCGGTCGGCCAGATCGACCAGACCATCAACAACGTGCGCACGTCGATGGAAGAGCTCTCCGCGAATGCCGAGGAAACGTCGACCTCGGTGCTGGAGATGTCGGCGTCGATCGAGGAAGTGAGCCGTATCGCCGACACGCTTGCCGAATTTGTGGAGCAGACGTCGTCCGCGTTCGAAGAGATGAGCGCGTCGATCTCGCAGGTTGCGGCGAACACGGAGAGTTTCTCGTCGTTCGCGACGCAGACCGCCAGCTCGATGGTGGAGATGAATGCGACCAGCGAGGAGATCGGTAAGTCGGCCAAGCAATCGGCGGAGCTTGCGCGCTACGTGAAGGATGCCGCGAGCGAAGGACGCGTCGCGGTCAGCGGAACCGTCGAAGGGATGCGCAAGATTCAGGTCGCCGTCGATGAGGCGAAAGCCGCGCTCGGCGAGCTCGCCAATCGGTCGCAGGAGATCGGCGAGATCGTTCGCGTCATCGACGAGATCGCGGGGCAGACCAACCTCCTCGCACTGAACGCCGCGATCATCGCGGCGCAGGCGGGCGAGCGCGGGAAGGGATTCGCGGTCGTCGCCGACGAGATCCGCGATCTCTCCGAACGCACGTCGGTATCGACCGACGAAATCCGCACGCTGATTCAGAACGTGCAGCGCGCCGTCGATCGCGCCGCCGAGCAGATGACCATCAGCAGCGATCGCGTGTCCGACGGCGTCGTGCTGACGGCGCGCGCGGAACAGACGCTGGACAAGATCCTCGACATGACCGCGCGGTCGACGAGCTCGATCGCCGAGATCGCGCGCGCGACCGACGAGCAGTCGCGCGGCAGCAAGGCGGCCACGGCGGCCATCGAAGAAGTGACGAAGATGGTGCAACAGACCGCCAGCGCGACGCAACAGCAGTCGCAGACGGCGCGCAAAGTCGGCGAGCAGACGTCGATGGTGCGCGACTACACCAAGCACCTCAAGCGCGCGATGTCGGAGCAGGAAACCGGCAGCCGCGCCATCAGCCGGGCCATGGAAAACATCATGGGCCTCGTGCAGAACGTCCTCGAATCGACCTCGGTGCTTGCAACCGAAAGCTCGGCCATCGTGAAGTCGATGGGCGTGATCCAACAGGCTACGCGTGAGTCGAACGTGTCGATCGGCGATCTGAATCAGATGGCGAACACGCTTTCACAGGAGTCATCGCTCCTGAATTCGGAGCTCGACCGCTTCACGCTTCCCACCCCGAGCGAAGGCGGCAAGCTGACGACGTCGACGGTGCTCTGGCAGCGGCTGACTCTGGATCCCGTCCACATCGGAGCTGCTGCCCTCGGCTACATGTCGAAAACGATCCACGCGCACCTCGTGATGTACGGCGAAGGTGGGGAGTTGACGCCGGGCCTGGCCGAACGCTGGGAAACTCTGGAGCAGGGACACGTCTACCGCTTCTACCTGCGGCGCGGCGTGCGCTTTCACAACGGCCGGACACTGGAGGCGAAAGACGTCCATGACTCGCTTGTGCGCCTCCTGCTGCCGGAGTTGAATTCGCCGTCGAGCTGGATCATGCGCGAAGTGCGCGGCGCCGCCGACGTGATCGAGGGGCGAACGCGCACGCTCTCCGGTATCCAGGTGCGCGACCAGCACACGGTCGACATCATCCTCGACGAGCCGTTGGCGTTTTTCCTGTCGCTGCTGACGATGCATGAGGCGGCGATCATTCCGGCCGAGGAGGCGCGCGATCCGGAGCAGTTCCGGCTGCATCCGGTCGGCGCCGGTCCGTTCCGGCTGGCCGAGGCGATCGAAGGGGAACGGGTGCTCGTGCAGCGAAACCGCGACTACTTCATTCCCGGCATTCCGCATCTCGACGAGATCGAATTTCGGCTCGACCTGCGCAGCTTCCGCGACGTGACGGAAGCCTTCCTCCGAGGGGAAGTCGATGTCGCGCATGGGGTGCCGCTGAAAATCGTCAGCGATCTGCGCGCCGATCCTCGCATCGCGCCGTACATGCTGGCCACGATCCAGTTGCACACGTCGTACTTCGGCTACGACTGCTCGGCGCCGCCGTTCAATCGTGTCGAAGTGCGGCAGGCGGTGAATCACGCCATCAACCGGGACCGCATCAACGAGCGCGTCTTCGCGGGTCTCGGCCTCGTCGCCAAGTCTCTCCTTCCGCCCGGACTCCTCGGCTACGACCCGAATCTCCCCGGGATCGCGTACGACCCGGATGAGGCCCGCTCGCTGATGCGCAAGGCCGGCCACAGCGGCGGTCTTCGCGTCGAATACCGCACGTGGGATACGGACGAGTTCAACAACTCCGGCCAGCTCCCGATGATCATCGAGGACCTCGCCGCGATCGGCATTGATGTCAACGTGACGAGGCATTCCGCGGTTGAAGCGCGCAAGCCGCTCTTCAAACCCGGACACGGTCTTGTTTACTGCGCGAACTGGTACGCCGACTTCCCGGACTCCGACAATTTCTTCTACGTCGTCTTCCACAGCGAGGCGCATTCGGCGAGCGGCATCTATTTTCAGAGCGCCGCGATCGATGCGCAGATCGTCGAAGCGCGCCGTTCCAACGACTCAGAGCGACGCGCCGAGATTTACCAGCAGCTCAACCAGATGGTCGTCCGCGAGGCGCCGCTGGCCACGTTGTTCCATGAGCGCTTCTTCGTCCTGCAGAAGCCAGAAGTGCGCGGGCTGCGCACGTCGGTCCTGCCGCCTCCGGTGCGGTACCACGAGACGTGGATCGAGGAGTAGAGAAGTAGATTAGTGATCAGTGGATTAGTAGATTAGGAAAGGCTGCTCTATCGGCTAACAACCAATCTACGAATCCACTAATCTACTGATCCACTATTTCGCGCGGAGGCCACCGTCCCGAAACATACACCCCGCCCACGATCATCGCTCCGGCAAGCAACGCGATCGGTCGAATCTGCTCCTGCAGAAAAATCGCGGCGAGGATGACGGCGAAGACTGGCTGCAGGTACGTGTACGCGGCGACCACTGAGCTTTCCGCGTACTTCAGCGCCCACGCGTTCATCAGATAGGCGGCGATGGTCGGACCGGCGATCACGAACGCCAGCGACCACCATGCTTCAGACGGAATCGCGCGCCACGGTTCGTGCAGCATCGGCCAGGCGGCGATCGGGAGCATAACGACTGATGCGATCGCGAACATCCGCGCGATGACGCGGCGCGCGGACATCCGCGCCATGGCCGGTTTCGAGAAGACGAGATAGAGCGCGTAGGCAAGCGAGTTGCCGACGATCATGAGATCGCCGAGGAGAGACTTCGCCGTCCCGCTGAAGCCTTCTCCGCCAATCAGCACGATCGCCCCGGCTGCGGACAGCGCGATGCCGCCAACCTTCACCGCGGTGGGACGCTCGCGCCCGAGGCCGATGGCGGCGGCGAGCGCGAAGATCGGAATCGTCGTGATGAGGATTGCCGCCGCGTGCGCCGTCGTCAGCGCGAGGCCGGCAAGGAAGAGCGTCTGGTTGATGACCACGCCGAGAATCGAAAAGCCGAAGATCCGCCATCCGTCGCCGGGCTCGAGCGGCGCGGCGTTCCGTTCGCGCAGCACAGAGTTGAGGATGATCGCTGCGCCGAGCACCCGTAAGTACGCGAACGTCAGCGGGTTGAACACATGCATCCCCAGCTTCGAGATGATGTAGTTGATGGCGAAGAGCACCGAAACGGATGCCATCGCGGCGTGGACAACGAACGTACTGGGCTTTTGCAAGGGGGCGGCATCATAATCGCGTAAACGCGGGCGGCGGGCCGCCGTCCAAAGGGTCGTGGGAACCGTGGCGACATTCCGAGTGAATCCGATCAGCGAATCCGCGCCGTCTGACCAAGAGCTCATCGCGCGCACGCTGGGCGGCGACGGAGCAGCGTTCGGAATCCTCGTCGAGCGGTTCCAGAAGAAGATTTATCGCGTTGCCTACGCCATCACCCGCGATGACACCGAGGCCGACACGATCACGCAGGACACATTCATTCAGGCCTACACGCACCTCGGCAAGTTCCAAGGGCGAGCCGAACTGGAAACGTGGCTGACGCGCATCGCCATCAACCGTTCGCGCGATTGGCTGCGCCGCCGCAAGTTCGTCAGCATCTTTTCCCACGACGACGCCGACAGCGATGACCGCATCTACGCGATCGAGCCGGTCGACGAGCAACCCGACGCAGAACGCTTATTCATGTCCCACCAGCTTCGCGCGGCCATTCTCCGCGCCGAGCGTACGTTGTCGTCGCAGCAGAAAATCATCTTCCGTCTGCGACACTATGAGAATCATTCACTCGAGGAGATTGCAGAGCTCCTCGGGTTGCGCTCCGGAACGGTCCGGGCGCATCTGTTCCGCGCCATCCACAAAGTCCGCAGAGAGCTCGGCGAGTGGGTGACGAAGAGAGAGGGAGTCCCCGATGAAACACTTTAGCGAATCAGATTTACTGG
This sequence comes from Thermoanaerobaculia bacterium, assembly GCA_035996815.1. Classification (GTDB taxonomy): domain Bacteria; phylum Acidobacteriota; class Thermoanaerobaculia; order Gp7-AA8; family Gp7-AA8; genus JADGNZ01. The sequence goes on from DASYJF010000047.1 coordinate 6,973, forward strand.
AGACGTACTACACACAACCGGGCGAGTCGATGCCGGTGATGATGCACCTCGCGGATTGCCGCGACTGCGCCGCGAAGTATGCCCGGCTGGAGCAGAAGCTGCGCGAAGCCGCTGCCTGCAACACCGAGAAGCCGGCCACGTTCTGGACGCGGCAGCGGATGCAGATCATGCGCAGCATCGACAAACAGCAGTCGCATGCTGCCAGTGCGAGCCGCATGTTGCGCGTCGCGGCCGCGGCGATCCTGTCGTTCTTCCTCGGCGGCGCGATCGTCTACGAAAGTGTGAAACCCGTTCATCAGCCGGCGCCGATCGTGAAGGTCGCGCCTGTCGCTGTTCAGACCGCGCCCGCGCCGTCCGCGGCGGACATCCACGATGCGTGGCAGTCGGAGGAGCTGCAGGACTTTCACAACGTCGTCGAATGGGAAGCGTGGGTACCGGACAACAAAACCACTTCCAAGCAGGGGAGCTCGTTGTGAAGCGTCTTCTGCTTGCAGAACTCGTTCTTGTTTTCGCAACGTCCGCGTTCGCGCAGAATCTCCCGCCCGGCAAGTGGTGGCGCCGGCCGGAGATCGTGCAGAGTTTGAATCTCTCCGAGGAGCAGCAGAACAAACTCGAGACGGCGTTCCGGACGGCGTCGAGCGATCTGATCGATCTTCGCGGTGAAGTGGAAAAGCAGAACATCACCCTCCGCGGCGACCTCGATCAATCGCAGCTCGAACGCGCCACGATCCGCCGCGATGCGCAGCGGTTGTCGGACGCGCGAACGCGTCTCTTCGAACGCGAGCTGATGATGCTGGTCGACATGCGCGCCGTGCTCAACGACTCGCAATGGGATCGGATGCGCAGCCAGCTCGACCGCTTCGGCGCGCAGCAGCAGTTGCGGCCGAGGGCGAACGGTCGCAAGAACCAGCGGTAGCGAGGCATCTGCAGCTTGTAGCCGCCGCCTCCGCGGCCGCCAACTCCCACCGCGATTCTCACCCCGCGCCGAGCGCGGGGCTGAACTGGGAAGCGCGCCTTCGCGCGCAACCGATCGCGCGCGAAGGCGCGCATGACAATCCAGCCCCGCGCTCGGCGCGGCGCTCGGCGCGGGGTCCGGGAGTGGATATGAAGCCGTGGCCGCGGAGGCGGCCACCACAAATCGTCACACCGACAACAGCGTGAACCGTGATGGATCGTAACGAAGCGCCATCAGCTTCCCCTTGTGAATGGCGACGTTGCCGGGGATCGTCGCCCGCAGCAGGAAGGCGCCGCTGAGCACTCCGCGCACGTGCCACGCACCGCCGTAGAAGCTGGCTTCCTCGACGCTGAAGATCAAGTCCGATTCCTCGCCCGGCGCGGCGACGGAGAAATCGTCCGGACGAATGAGCGCGATTCCACTTCCCTGAAACGGCGGCGGATCGACGTCCCACGATCCGATGATCGACTCGACAACATTGCCACGAATCGTCACCGGCACGACGCTGACATCGCCCGTCGCCGCTGCCGCCGCTTCGCTGCGCGGATTGCCGTACACCTCGGACGGCATCCCTTCCTGCACGATGCGTCCGCCGTCGAGCACGATCACGCGATCGATCGCCCCCAACTCGATGATCGACGACGGCGCGGTGATGACCGTCGTCCCCATGACGCGGAGCGTTCGATAAAACTCGTCGGCGAGGTTCTCGGATGGATTCACAGCTTCGAGGATCCGGTCCGCGATCAGGATCGCTGGCTTGAGAACTTCGATGCGCGCCAGGTTCGCACGCGTTTTCTCCGTCGATGACAGCGTATCGAGCCGACGGTCGAGCGAAAGGTTCCACTTCGCTGAGGCCATCTCGATCTCGTGCTGCCGATCCTCGCGATCGATCGTCCGCTGCCTTGCCGCGGCGACGAGCAGATGGCGCACCGACCAGCGTGACGGCGCTTCGATCGCCGACGTCGTGTAGAGCAGAGGACGCCGCGCGCGCTTGAGAGTGGTGACGTCGCGCGATCCGATACGGACTTCGCCCTCGTGCGCTCGAATGTCGCCGGCGATGATCTTCAGCAACGTTGACGCTCCGCATCCTGCCGGGCCGACGACAGCGGTGTGCGTCGACCGCGGGAAGGTTGCTGTCACGTCGCGCAAGTTCGCGAATGCGATGTTGGTCAGCGATACGTCGAGCATCAACGCGATTCTTTCACGGGCTACGGTCCCGTGCGGTACGCCACTTGCACATCACGGCGTTGATCTCGGACCTTCTACGATTCACGGAGCGCAGGTGAGCATTCGAGCGCGGCGTACACCATACAAACTCCGCAAGCTGCTGATCATCGATGATGATGCGACTACGGTCGCGTTGTACTCCAGCCTTCTGATGCCCTGTGGCTTTGAGGTCCTCACCGCCGGCGACGGACAAGACGCGATCCCCCTTGTCGAGCAGAACCCCGATATCCTTCTGGTCATCCTCGATCTGTCCATGCCGCGAATGGATGGACGCGAATGGCTGCGCTGGTTCCGCGGCCTCCGGAAAGAATCCCCGGTCATCATTGTCTCGGCCTACAAACTCGATCCGAGCGATGAGGATCTCAAACCTGCCGTGATTCTCGAGAAGCCGGTCGCACCCGCGGAACTTCTCGACATGGTCGGCCTTTTCTGCGGCCTCGGCACGCCCATTGCCGCCGAAGCATCATAGAAAGCAGATGGCTCGCGTAGGAATCATCGGCACCGGCTGGGGCGCGCGCGTGCAAGTGCCGGCGTTCCGCGAGGCGGGCCTCGACGTCGTCGCCATCGCCGGACACAACGCCGAACGGACGCGCAAAATCGGCGGTGAACTCGACGTGGAACCGTTCGACGACTGGCGCGCGCTGATCGCATCGAACATCGATCTCGTCACCATCGTCACGCCGCCCTCCGAACATCTGCAGATGGCCACGTCCGCGCTCGATGCCGGCAAGAACGTTCTCTGCGAGAAACCGACCGCGCTGAATGCGTCCGAGGCGGAGCAACTCGTCGCCGCCGGACGCAAGCATCCCGAACAGATCGCGCTCATCGATCACGAGCTGCGCTTTCTTCCCTCATTCCGCGCCGCGCGCGAGCGCATCGGCGACCTCGGCGAGATTCGCTACGCCGAGGTTCGCTATGCAAGCCCTGGCCGCGGCGATCGGACGCGCGCCTGGAACTGGTGGAGCGATGCGAGTCAAGGTGGCGGAATCTGGGGCGCCGTCGGGTCGCACTTCATCGACACCCTCCGCTTCCTCGGCATGGAGATCGAAGCGGTGCAAGCCACACTGCGAACGATCATCGACGAGCGTCCGTTCGAAAACGGCACACGCCGCGTGACGTCCGACGATTTCGCCGACGTCGCTCTCCGCCTCACCAATGGCGTTACCAAGGGCGCCATCGCGTCGATGACTTTCAGCGCCGTCGCCTCGGGTCCCGACGAGCCGACCACGCTAACGATCCACGGCGAAGAGGGGGCGATGCGCCTCGTTGGCGAGGACCTGCTCACCGCAATGCGCGGCGAGCCGTTCACCGCCGCCACAAAAGGCAGCAGCGCCGATCGAAAAGGCAACTCCGCTGGCGGCGCCTTCGGCACCGGCACCTACCTCCTCGGCCGCGCGCTGAAAAGCGCCATCGATGACGGCGACCGAAGCGCGCTTGCCGATGCCGCCACATTCGAGGACGGCCTCATGCAGCAGCGCGTCCTCGACGCCGCCCGCGCGTCGAACGCGCAGGGCGGCGGTTGGGTCAACCTGTCATTTATAGCCGCGGGAGCGACGTAGCCACGAGCGTCGGAGTTGCGGTGCACGGCGAAAATCCCGGCTGAAGAAATATGACCCGATCGTGCTTGCGCGACGCGCGGCACATGTCGCGAAGCTTTGGAGTGCGGTGGCGGGCGAGCCACCGCTTTGGGAGGGAGGTGGACGGGAACGATCCCGAAG
>DASYJF010000048.1:0-15736 GCA_035996815.1 Thermoanaerobaculia bacterium
CTACGCCACACCCACCCCCCCCCCTCCCAACCCCCCACACCCCGCTCCGTGGCACATCCTTTGCCGTTTGCACCGCGCATGGTCCGGGAGAAACGCAGTGATTCACCGGTGAAGGTCTGGCCGGGAACGCCCTATCCGCTCGGTGCGACGTACGACGGCGCGGGGACGAACTTCTCCGTCTTTTCGGAAATCGCAACGCGCGTCGAGCTTTGCTTTTTTGGCGACGACGGCAAACAGGTCTGCGTCGATCTGCCGGAGATGACCGGGTTCATCTGGCATGGCTATATTCCGAACGCCGGTCCGGGTCAGCGCTACGGATTTCGCGTGCATGGACCGTGGGAACCGATCGCCGGCGATCGCTGCAATCCGGCGAAACTGCTGCTCGATCCCTATGGCAAAGCGGTCGAGGGCCAGGTGCAGTGGGACGAAGCCGTCTTCGGACACTTCTTCGACAATCCCGACGCGAAGAACGACGCCGATTCCGCGCCGTTCATGCCGAAGTCGGTTGTCACGAACCCGTACTTCGACTGGGCCAGCGACCGCTACCCGCGCACGCCGTGGCACGAGACGATCATTTACGAGGTCCACGTCAAAGGCTTCACGCAGCGGCATCCCGAGGTGCCGGAGAATCAGCGCGGGACGTATGCGGGGCTCGCGCATCCGGCCGCCATCAAGCATCTGAAAACGCTCGGCATCACGGCGGTCGAGCTACTCCCCGTCCATCAGTTCATTCACGACTCGCTGCTGCTGCAGCGCGGGCTGCGCAACTACTGGGGCTACAACTCGATCAGCTATCTCGCCGCGCACAACGAGTACTCGTCGGGCGGGCAGACCGGGCAGCAGGTGCAGGAGTTCAAGCAGATGGTGAAGACGCTGCACGCCGAGGGGATCGAAGTCATCCTCGACGTCGTCTACAACCACACCGCCGAAGGCAATCACCTCGGGCCGATGCTTTCCATGAAGGGGATCGACAACGCCGCGTACTACCGGCTGATGCCCGACGACTCGCGCTACTACATGGACTACACCGGCACGGGCAACAGCCTGAATATGCGCCATCCGCACGTGCTGCAACTGATCATGGATTCGCTGCGGTACTGGCATCTGGAGATGCACGTGGACGGGTTCCGTTTCGATCTCGCGTCGACGCTCGCGCGTGAGCTGCACGACGTCGATCGCCTCAGCGCGTTCTTCGACATCATCCAGCAGGATCCTGTGCTCTCGCAGGTGAAGCTGATCGCGGAACCGTGGGACGTCGGCGAAGGCGGATATCAGGTCGGCAACTTTCCGCCGCTCTGGTCGGAGTGGAATGGGAAGTATCGCGATTCGGTCCGCGATTACTGGCGCGGCACCGATCAAATCCTCGGCGAGTTCGCGAATCGGTTGACGGGCAGCTCGGATCTGTACGCGTGGACCGGACGCCGTCCGTACGCGTCGATCAACTTCGTCACCGCGCACGATGGCTTTACGCTGCGCGATCTCGTTTCGTACAACGAGAAACACAACGAGGCGAATGGCGAGAACAACAGCGACGGCGCGAGTGACAACGGCTCGTGGAATGGCGGCGCCGAGGGACTGACTGATGATGAAGCGATCAACGCGCTGCGGGCGCGGCAGCAGCGGAACTTCCTGACCACGCTCGTGCTGTCGGTCGGCGTCCCGATGATCTGCGGCGGCGATGAGATCGGCCGCACGCAAAGCGGCAACAACAACGCGTACTGCCAGGACAACGAGATTTCATGGTTCGACTGGGAGCACGTCGACGAAGAGCTGTTCGCATTCGTCACGCGGCTGATCGAGTTCCGCCGGGCGCATGCGGTGTTTCAGCGCCGGCGCTGGTTTTATGGCCGTCCGTTGCGCGGCGCCGACGTCAGCGATATCGGCTGGTTCAAGCCGGACGGTGAGCAGATGTCGGATGACGACTGGCATAGCGGCTTCGCGCGCAGCATCGGCGTCTTTCTCAGCGGGCAGGGACTTCCGACACCGAACGCGCGCGGCGAGGAGATCGTCGACGATAGCTTCTTCCTGCTCTTCAACGCGCACTTCCAGCCGATGCCGTTCCGTCTTCCGACTGGCGCGTGGGGCGAACGTTGGGAGACCGTGATCGACACGAACAAGCCGATCCCCGACTTGCGTTCGCATCAGGAACTGCATGCGGGCGAGGAGATTACGGTCGAGGGCTATTCGATGATGGTGCTGCGGCGGATTGAATAGTTTTTTCACCACAGAGACACAGAGAGCACAGAGATGTAGCGATCTTGTTGATCAGACACGAGTTAGGAGCCAGGCACGAGCTTTTGCGAGAGGTCCAGGCGCCTCTTCGATGGGACTCGGGAGTCCTTCGCATAGGACTCAGAGTCCTTCGCATAGGACTCGGAGTCCTTCGCATAGAACTCGAGAGTCCTTCGCATAGGACTCAGGAGTCCCTTGCATAGGACTCAGGAGTCCCTCGCATAGGACTCAGGAGTGCCTCGCATAGGACTCAGGAGTCCCTCGCATGGGACTCGGGAGTCCTTCGCATAGGACTCGGGAGTCCCACGCATACGACTCGGGAGTCCCTTCGATGGGACTCAGGGGTCTCTCGCATGCGACTCGGAATCTCTTCAATGGAACTCGGCAGCGCACGCGATTTCTTCAAAACACCTCAGGGTGCTCTTGCCAGGGTAATAACATACTTCGCTGACAGCCTGTTTGCGGGTAATGGTGGGTAATAGCGGGTCCGAATCAGAAATCTCCGTCTGCCGGAGGATCGCGCGGTTCGAGCGACTCGGACATGCGGTGTTCGCAGCGGCGCGTTCCGTCCGACATCGGCCAGAGAAACGGTTTAGCTATCCGCGCACAGGCATCGCAGATTCTTTCCCTGCTCAGTGCGGCGGCAACCTTCCTAGCTACGACTTCATCTTCGTTCACGGAACTACCCCAGCCTTTCTCCGATCCAGACCGTCTCATGCAATGGATTTGACGTGACGTGCCGCCGGAGGACATCCCGGTTCAACGCGGAATCACCATTCGCCTGTATTGGCTGGTCCTTCGTCGGATGGTAGCCTCGTATTTCGATCTCTCGATCTGTGAGCACATCGGCGAGGTTCATCTGACCATCGCTCCATTCGTACACGCGGTGGTAACCGTCAGCGACATGGGCGCCCTTCAGCCTTTCAAGCACGCTCGCGGCATCGACGCTCAGCGGGGTTTCTTTGATGTCTATGTAGATGGGTTTGTCCGGTGCCTTTGCTGCTTCGGCGAGGGCTTCCACAACGTCCATGATCGTTTCGGCCATAACTCCTCCGCTCCGATGTTAGCAAAGCAAGCCGGTTAAAAGGCGGAATCTGTTCATCAGCGCCGCATCCGCAGTGTCGGTAGCCGGGACGAAGAGGTAACTGCTGTTACTCCTCCGCTTTCGCCATCGCCATCTCTACCATCGCCCGGATGATCTCCGATCTCGACACTTTGATGCCGTACCATTCGGCGATATCGCGGACGAGGTTTTCAAGCTGCGCTAGGTGCCACGCATTCAGAATGATGCTGACTTTCGAGTAGCGTTCCTGATGCCTCGGGAAGGGCATTGCTCACCGCTCCGGCGATAGAATCTCGGGTTGCGAGCAGGCGCGAAAACGAACTAACGCGCGGAAGGGTGTCCCAACGTCTCGCGACTGCTCGCGGTAAAGGTCTCGCGGTGCGCCGCTTTGTCTCCCGTCGGCGAGGCGGCGCGCCGTTTTCCGCAGGGTGAGGATCGTATCAGCGCACTTTAACAATCGCAACTCAATCGTTAAACAAAGATGGCACTTGCTTTAGTGAACGTACTTCCGTAGATTAACGGAGCCATGCCGCAACCGAACTTCGGAGGGTTGATTCGTCAACTCCGCGACCAGCGCGGATGGACGCAGGAACAGCTTGCGCGCGAGGCCGGGATCACGATCACCTGCCTCTCCAACTTGGAACGCGGTGCGACGAAAGAACCGAACGCCGAAACGATCTCCGGCCTTGCTGCCGCGTTCGGCCTTCAACCGAGCGAGCTTGATTCCCGCCGCCTTGCCGAGGAAGTCGCGGAGCTGGCGCGAACATTCGCGCAGCGTCAGGCGATCACGCGGCTGCTCGCGTTGCCTGATCGCGACGTAGAGGCCGTCATCAGCTTTCTCGATGAACGTTCCAGCAAGCGGAAGAGACAGCGTTGAGCGACAAAGAGACGTGCCCGCTCCGCGTGGCGTTGCTCAACATGATTGCCGCTGGCGAGCACGTGCCGCACCTTGAAGTGTGCGACGACTGCGCGGCATTCGTGGCCGCTGCTACGGAGGCGGTGACCGCGTTCACTGATCGCGGCGACGTTGAACGCGCAGTGGAGGCCCGAATTGACGCGGTCCTCGCCGACGCGCCATCGCGTCACTGGGGTTCGGTCATCGTCGCCTCGCCCGAGTTGCGCCGGTCCGTCGTCATCCGCGATCTGGTACGCCGCGCCTATGCGTTGGACGGCTCAAACGCGCGTCTCGCTCTCGACCTCACGACCGCTGCCGTTGCGGTCTGCGATGCGATGGTGGCGAGCGGTCACGCGCCTTCGATGGAGCTGCGATTCTTGGCACTGAAAGAGCACTCGATCGCGCTTCATCGAATGGGCAAGTTTGATGAGTCGATAGTCGTCCTCGGGCGCGCGTGGCCGATCGCCTCGCGAACGCAGGACAGCGAACGGGATCGCGCCGTCCTCTCGCTCTGCGCCGCGATCGTCTACGCAGAGCCGGACATCGCGAAGTTCGATGAAGCGATGGAGTTCGCCGAGACCGCCGCGTCCGTGCTCGATGTCTGCGGCGACGAACGACGGGCCATCATCGCGCGGCAGACGAAGGCGTACGTGCTGCTCGTCATGAACCGCTTCGCGGAAGCCTTGCCGCTGCTTAAAAGCGTGACGGCTGATCTGGATGACGCGACGGGCGAGTCGCGCGACGCGGCACTGGCGCACGCTCAACTCGCGGAGTGCCTAGTGGAACTCGGAACTTACGACGAAGCGGCGGAGCACGCGAGCGCGGCCGAACGGCTGCACGTGATGTGCGGCGGTGTAGTGGACTTGGCGCGCGCCGCGCACATCCGCGCTCGCGCTGTTTCCGCGCTAGGGCAGTTCGCCGACGTTCAATTCGAATTCACCCACGCGGCTGACGTGATGTTCGAAGCGAAGCAGTTCAACACGTGGGCGATCATGCGTCTCGAATATGTCGCCGCCGCTCTCGCCAACGATGAAGGCGCGGATGTGCGCGCCGAATTAGAATCCGTGATGCGCGTGTGCATGACGTTGGGCGCTACGGAGTCAACGCAGCGGCAAGTGTTCGCGGCAGAAGCGTTGGATTACCTGCGCCAGCTTGCAATTCGCGACGCGCTCACCAGCGAAGCCGTGGACCACGTTCGCGCTTTCGTCATCCGCAATACTTCGCAGCCGCCGGTCAAGTTCGCCCGGCCATCGGGCGCGTTCCTCATGTAGGTCCATCCCGAACCGTGGAAGGCGCCCGTCACGCCTTCCACGGATCAAAAGGTCAGGGATGCGGCGGTCCCGCAACGATGTCCTCCAGCGCCCGCACGATCTTCGCGATGCGGCCAAGGAAGCCTCGCGGACCGCCGGAATCGTCGTTGCGCTGTGCGGCCATCGCCGGAGCCGCGAGCACTACCAAGAGTGAAACGAGCAACAGGGTTTTTCTCATGCAATCCTCCGTTGTCGCGGAGGGTGCCCCGTCGCTCATTCTGCGCCCGCTGGGAACGATTTCTTTACCGGTCCCTGAAGCTGGCGTACCGCCTGAAGGTGAACGCAGGCGAGCTGTTCGTTGGCTTCTCGTTCGACGTGATCCGCAAGCTGAAGCTGTGAAGAAAAAACCGGGACAGCGAACTGTCCCGGCCACAGCATTGAATCAGTTTCACTCTAGGCTAACCGCAGTACGCGGTTCGTCCTAGGGCGGCGATCAGGCGGTGGCAGCGGTGGCAGGTGCGGTACGCGGTCGTTATGCGGCTTCCGCCTCCGTCCTGACCGGCTACCGGCCTTGAAAAAGGAACAGTTAGAGCGTATACTTTGCATGTCAAGAGCCTTTCCTGAAACCCCTGCGCGAAGAGAGCGGCTAACTCCTTCGCATCAGGGGTTTCGCTTTTTAGGCGGTTTCTTCCTCAGCGTCATCGAGGTATTCATCGGCTTTGGCCTCCTTCTGTTTGAGATAAAGAACGAGCAACCAAACCGCATCTTGCTCGGCCTTTTGCATCCCGGCGATCGGAAGACGTGTGACTAAGTCGGCGGCTGTCAACTCGCTGTTGCCGTCGCCATTGCCATTGCTCCGATTCGTTTGTCGGGGCATTTTTTGATCGGTGGTGCCAGTGTCGCGAGAAGGGTCCGAGGACGCGCCGTTTTCGCGGCGGCGTGTCCGCTTTACACCCTTGCCTCCGCGCGGGCGGTTGATCAAATAGGAACTCAGCGGCATCTTGGCTTCTTGCGCCGCTTGGACTAAGAACGTAAGAGCCTTCCGCGCTACGTTGTTCGCAATCCCGTAGGTGGTCTCTAAAGTAGTTTCGAGTTGCTTCGGGGTGGTGCTTTCTAGTTTGCAGTTCTTCAAAAGCTCGGAATACGAGTCGTTGATCAGCGCGCCTAGCACTAAGGGCCAGTCGCCCGTCTGAATAGCTTCGACAGTCGCTCCGAGGAGAACGGTCGAGCGTTTGGCGTCGTCCATCAGCTCCAGAAACCTCAACGCTCCGCGGAGTTGGCTTTGTCTTGTTCCGTCCATCCCGGCGAACACTGCGCCGTCGAGTACTGTCGGAACGGTGTTCTCCTTGAGCCTGGAGAGGAACGACTTGAGAGTCGTAAATGAGACGTAAGGAGGGGTGAGACCGGTGCCGTTCGCTGTTGCCATGTCAGAGCCTTTCTGCCTACCCCGTAAATCGCTTGGCTAAAAGCACGGAGTTGAGGCAGCGACATAATATAGGAAAAATTGTCGCGGTCAACAGCAAAGTTACCGAATCAATGCGGCACAGACAGAATGCGAAGATTGCGCGGGCGATGCCGCCACTTCGTCGCCAGTTCGCGAACGGCTTTGGTAAGATCGGCAGTCCCCAAAGTGCTCAAAGCGTGCGGAGGGCGCTAAACTGATCGCCGCATACCAAGGATGAGATGATGATCAAGAAGCCTGAGATGATCGAAGGACCGGACGCGTTTCAACGGTTCCGCGACGCCACGAAAGCCGTGCTGGCGGTGCCACGCTCCGAGATGCTGAAGCGCATCGAAGCGCATCGTGCCGAAGCTGCGAAGAACCCGAACCGGCGCGGGCCGAAGCGGAAGGCGACCTGACTTACTTCTTCCGCTTGCCACGCCCTTGACGCTGTCTCCGCCTCTGCCGCCGCTTTCACTTTCAGAACGGTTCCCACTTCGGCTCAGGCTGCGGTCCCGGCAGCGACCCGTCTAACTCCAGCGTCTTCCCGGTGAGTTCCTTGTAGGTGACCCGCTTCCCGGTGGTCTGAGTCATCGCCACGACGAAGCGGTCCGCGTCGTTCATGTCCGTGCGGTTGTTGTAGCGGAACGCCTGCTCATCGAGGTAGCGGAACAGATGGAACGGTTCCACGGCGATGTACGTGCCGCCGAGGCCGCGCTTCAGCAGGGACCAGAAGTTCTCCATCGTGTTCGTGTGAACGTTTCCCTGCACGTACTCGACCGCGTGATTGATGACCGCGTGCTGATAGTCGGCATCGAGGCCGGAGTAGGAGTGCAATTCGTCGCTGAAGATCGCCGCGCCTGCCGCGACGTTCTCACGGATGGCAGTCTGAAGTTCCTTCTTCGTGCGCGACCCAACGTGCGCGGTGCGGACCTTGCCGCCGCGCTCCACCATGCCGAACACGATTTCCTTGTCTCCCGGTCCGGTGCCGTGGATCTTCTCGCGCTTCTTTGCTGCATGCATGTTCCGCGCTTTGCCGCCGATGAAAGTCTCATCCACTTCCACCGTACCGCTCAGCATTCCGCCGCTGTCCTGAAGCGCGAGACGGAGACGGTGCATCATGAACCACGCGGTTTTCTGAGTGACGCCTAGCGCGCGATGGACTTCGTAGGAGCTGATGCCGTTCTTGCAGTTGACGAGGAGCCACATCGCCGGAAGCCACTTCTCCAGACCGATTGGCGAGTCCTCGAAAATCGTTCCGACCTTCAGCGAAAACTTCTGACGCGGATGCTTTTCGTAGCACTTGAAGAGCTTCGCGTTCGGAAGGTAATCGACGTTGTCGGAGTTGCAGCGCGGGCAACGAATGGAGCCGTCCGGCCAGCGCAGCTCCACCATGAACCGGTGACAGTTCGCGGGGTCGGCAAAGAAGACGATTGCCTGCTGTAGAGTGGTGGGAACGATCGGTGCTTCGTGCATGAGAAGCACTTTAGCAGGTCAAGCGCTGTCAGTCAACTATATTATTACCCTTGCCAGAGCACCCTGAGGACAACTGCATTTGATTACTGCGCCGCAACCCCCAGCGCCGAATTGAACGACGGCAGCTCCGCGGCTTTGAATGCGATGCAGGTGTCGATCGCTTCGAGGGCGCGTTTGAGCGAGCGCTCGCCGGCGCCGGCAGGGTGCGTGGCGAAGAAGGCCTGCACATCCGCCTTCATCGCTGGATCGCAGAACGTTGCGGTCGAACCGGTGATCGCGCCGATGGCCGTCGGGATTTTCTGATTGAGCATTTCCCAGTGCGATTTGGCGGCGTTCCAGCCGATCTGTTTCGCGGCGGGATTGAAGAACAGCGTCGCGGCCATTCCCGGCAAATCCTGCGAGCGAACTTGATCGCTGTAGACGTAGTCGACGGCGCGCGCAATCAATTTCGGATCGCGGAAGAGCGGGATGAGATTACGGTAGCGCGAGGCGATCTCCGGGTTCGGCGCGGTCTTGAGATGCTCGAGGACTTGGTTGAAGAGTGCCTCATCGCCGTTGAACGCGGCGATCGGTAGCGCGCGATCGGCAATGACGGCATCGACCGAGGATGGATCGTTCATGTACTGCTGCGCGACGCGGCGGGCTCCCGCGATGACCTCGGGATCCTCTCCCTCCACGCCGAGCGTGCCGAGGACGTCGGCGCGCATGATGCGCTGCTCGCTCGTTTCGCCGGCGGGCGCGTCCCACGTCAGCGGCGCGTAGCCGCGCATGACTTCGCGAACGTAGGCGTGCCACGCGGCGCGGTTCGTGTCGTCGATCAGGCGATTGTCGAGGAGGCCGATGTTGCCGCCGATCGCGGCGACGAGTGGACGTTCGGCCGGACGCGGCATCGCTTTGAGCAGCGCCATGTAGTCGCCGACGTTCTCGCGCATGCTGCGCAGGAGGAGCGATTCATTGCCGTGCAACGAGATCAGTTCCGCGGGCGGCATCTCGCCGAGGTGTGCGCGTAGTTTGGCGCGCATGTCCGCGGAGTAGTCGGTCGCGAAGTAGCCGGCGCCGTTGCGGCTGAGGAAGAGCGGACGGTCGCACGCCATCGTCGTGAAGGAGTCGGTCGCTTTCGAAATCATCTTGCACGGCGATGCCGCCGCGGCGCCGACTTCGTGCGCGCAGATCGGAATCGTCCACGCCTGAGCGATGGGCGGCACGCTCTTCGGCAGCATCCGCTCCTGCGTGATCGTCACGGTGCGCGTGCCGTCGGCGGCGCACGATTCGCTCGCGTGCAGCAGCGGCGCGCCGGTCTGATCGACGAACGTTTTCATGACCGCGTCGAATGGCTGCTTCGTGGCGGTGGTCATCGTCCCCCACCAATCCTCGGCGGCCGCATTGCCGTACGAGAATTTCTTCAGATACGCGCGGATGCCGTCGCGGAACGTCTCTTCGCCGACCCAGTTTTCCTGCATGCGCAGCACGGCCGCGGTCTTTCCGTAGGCGATGCCGTCGAAGAGCGCGTTGATCTCATTGCGCGTCTCCGCCTTCTGACGGATCGGGCGCGTGGAGCGCGTGCTGTCGACGCCGAGGGAGCCATTTGTGTTGCCGACTTCATCGAGATCGACGCGCCATTCCGGATGCCACGCCTTCAGCGGCTTCCCCGCCATGAACGTCGCGAAGCCTTCGTTGAGCCAGATGTCGTCCCACCACTTCATCGTGACGAGATCGCCGAACCACTGATGCGCGATCTCGTGCGCGATGACGCTGGCCACGCCGCGTTGCCGCTCCGCCGAGGCGTGCGTGTCGTCGAGGAGCAGGGCCGTATCGCGGAAGGTGATCGCGCCTGCGTTCTCCATCGCGCCCGCTTCGAAATCGGGGATGGCGATGAGGTCGAGCTTCCCGAACGGATATTTGATCCCGTAGTACTTGTCGTAAAACGAAATCGACGCCTCGGCTGCCGACACCGCGAACTTGCCGAGGTTCTCCATGCCGGGTACAGAGCAGACGCGGATGGGGATGTCGTCCACGCCGCCGCTGACGCACTGAAAGTCGCCGACGAGCATGGCCACGAGGTAGGTGGACATTCTCTGTGTCGTGCGGAAACGGATGGCGTGCTTGCCGGCAGCGGCGGGCGTGTCGGAGGCGATGGCGCCGTTCGAGATTGCGGTGTCGCCGTTATCGACGACGAGCGTGATGTCGAACGTGGCCTTCATCGCCGGCTCGTCGAATGACGGAAACGCGCGGCGCGCGTCGGTCGGCTCGAATTGCGTGACGGCGTACTTGCGCTTCGGTGTTTTGCTCAGATAGAGGCCGCGCAGTTGCGATTGGAGAACGCCGTCGAAGGCGATGCGCAGCGACGCTTTGCCGGGCGGGATGGTCTGTCCGAACTTGAGCGAGGCCATCTCGTTCGTCACGTCGTACGTGATGGTGGGATTCATCATCTTGCTGCTGCTGGCGAGGACGACGTCGTGCATGACGATGTCGGCGCTGTGCAGCGTGATCGTGTCGACCGGCTCTTTGAGCGTGATGTCGATCGTCTCCTGACCGCTGAATTTCTCGGTCGGGAGATCAGGCGTGATCGTGATCGCGTAGTGATCGGGGGCCACGCTCTGCGGCAAACGCGCGGCGGCGAGCGGAAGGGCGGCGGCGAGAAGAGCGGCAATTGCAAAGGAGTAGCTCAGGCGTCTCATGGGACGCACAGGATAGCGTTAGTCCGAGGCGCGGAAGAGGACGACGAGGACGCCGATGCCGACCAGAATGAGCACAACGGCAAGGATCAGATTCATGTTGCCGTTTTGTTTCGAAGGCGGCACAGCAGTCCCGGCCGCGGCGGTGTCCGGAGCGGCGGTGACGCTGGTGTCGGTCGGCGACGAACTGGTCGTGGAGACGGTCGTGTCGGTGGTGCTCGTGGCCGCGGGCGGCGGCGCGATGGTGGTCGTTGTTGCCGGCGCCGTCGTGGCGGTTTGAACCGGCGGCGCGACAGTCGTCGTCGTTTGGGCCGGCGGCGGCGCGGAGGTCGTTGTCGTCGTCCGTGGCGTTGGCTGCGGTGTCGAAACGATCGGCGGTCCCGGAGGCATCGTTGACGTCTCCGCGACTTTCACCGGTGGAGGCGCGGCCGGTTTCGATTTCGGAAGCGGAGTCGCTTTGACCGCGACTTCCTTCGTCTTTGGCGGCGTTGCCTTGGCGATCTTCACCGCGGGCTTCGGTTCGATTTTCTTCGGAGCGGACGTCGTCGATGCAGATTTCTTCGGCTCAGATTTCTTCGGAGCAGTTGTGGCCGAGGCAGTTTTCTTGATCGTGGTCGTCTTTGGCGCAGGCGGTTTTGTCACCACCTGCACCGGCGTTTTCTCCGGCGGCGGTGCAGCGACAACGCGGCGCGGAAGCGGCTCCGGCTGCGAGCCGCGCGCGACGTGCGCCGGCGTCGAAACGCCGAGGCGGCCGAGGCGGCGGGCGGATTCGCGCGAAAGGAAGCGGCGCGTTTCGGGTGTCGGGTAAAGCGTCTTGCCACCGACAGTGACAGTCTGATCGGCGATGGTACGGCCGTAATCTGGATAGCGCTTCAATGCGTTCAGCAGCGATCCACCTTGCACGCTCGAATCGAAAAACGAGCCGGTCGGCGATGTCATTGCGTAGTCCCACACGCGCCCGATGTCGGTGAAAACCTGCAACGTGTCGTTGGCGGCGTTGCGCTCGCCTCCGGGCGGATGCGATGCGACGGCGCGCCGCGCTTCGGCGAACGCCGACTTGAACACGGCGTAGTCATCGCCCTCGGCCGCCACTTGCAGACGGCGCAAGCTGGCGCGCAAATCATTCGACGGCGGCACCGCCGCTGTGACCGGCTCCAACGCCGGCGCTTCGGCCTCGAGTGCGGGCACGGTGGCGGGATCGGTTGCGCATTCCGCGGGGACGGGACTCTGCGGTCGCGCAAGCACTTTGACCGTCGGATTCAACTCGCGCGTCTGCGCGAACGCGGAAAAAGCGACCGCCGCCACGACCGACGCGAGGGCGAATAGACGCTTCACTGTCATATGTGCGGTCATGATTCTAGCCGGTAGTGCCCGCTTGCGGCAGGTACTTCTTCAGCATGGCGATGACATCGGCGGCGGCGAGCGGCTTGGCGAGGCAATCGTCGACCTTGAATCGCGTCGTGGCATCGTGCCGGAATTCGGGGTCGGACGCACGGCCGCTCATGACGATGACCTTGCTCGATGCAGTCGTCGCATCGATCTTCAAACGCCGCGCGATGTCGCGGCTGTCGTGCCGCGAAAGGAGCGCGTCGAAGAGGATCAAGTCGGGTTTTTCTGTCAGGCCGTCGTTCGCACTTGCGAATGCCGCAAAACCGTAGCCGAGGGTGGCGGCGATTGTACGGACGAGAAGTTGCGTGCTGGCGTCGTCCTCAATGAGGGCGAGCAACGGCCGTTTGTTGTCCGGCGCAGCGGTGGACTGAACAAGCGTCTTGCGCTCGAACAACACCGCCGGCGCTCCCGCCCAGAAACGTTGACGGTAGTCAGTTGCGTCGCAGAAACAGCCGCCGCAGTGTTCGCAGGCGAGCGTGTGATCGCCGCCGGCGCACGCGCACCATGCGGCCTTCACGGCGTCGAACATGTCGCCGCAATTGATGCACGCGATTTCGTACGACGTGCGCATGTCGGTCGGCGCATTAATCGCCATCCGGTGCAGATCGTAGAGATTTTCCTGCGCCGGGAGATCGCGCACGCCCTCGATATGCCGTTGCAGGAGGTTGATGACGTCGGTGATCGACACAGGCTTGGCCAGACAGTCGTCGATGCCGAAACGCTGCATCAACTCCGGCTTGAATTTCGTGTCGGCGTAGAGACCGGTCATGACGACGAACTTCGTGTCTGCGAAGGCCGGATCCTCTTTCAGCAGGCGGCAGAGCTCACGGCCGTCGAGGCGCGGCAGGATGGCATCGGCGAGGATGAGATTGGGACGATAGGTGCGGGCGATCGCGAGCGCGTCCTGCCCGTCCGACGCTACCGAGCCGTAGCCGAGGTTCGCGCAGACGCGCTGCATGATGGCCTGGTTGTCGGGATCGCTGTCGACGACCATCACCAGCGGGCGGCGAACCTCGGACGGCGCGGGATTCGGCGCCATCGCCAGCGACTGCCGCCGCAGCTCCGCGGCTTTGCGCTCCAGAAGCTGCGCCGGCGCGCCGGACCAGAAGATTTCCTTGTACGCCGGCGCGGCCTTGCAGAAACAGGTCAGGCAGTTGGTGCAGACGACGGTCCGGTCGCGCGTGAGGCAACTGCACCAGTCGGATTCTGCGGCGTCGAAAACGACGCGGCAGTTGGCGCAGATGACGTCGTACCGCTTCGGCGGGACATCCACCTCGGCGACCACTTCCGGTTTCTTCATCGCGCCGCGCGCAAGCTCGACGACTTCATCGACCGCGTACGGCCGCACGGCGATTCCGGCGCGGCGGATGTTCGGAATGCTCGATGCGCTGCGCGCAGTGAGCACGATGGGATGTTCGGCGAAGGCCGCGTACGCATTCTGAAAATCGGGCAGCTCGGTGTCGAGGAAAACGATGTCCGGCCGGAAGCGATCGAGCTCGTCGACGGCATCGACGAAGCGTTCGACGATGACGACTTCGAGTCCGAGTTGCTTGAGCCGAGGGGCGGCGGTGTCCGCGGTGGAACGGCGCGATTCGAGGAAGAGCACGCGCGGTTTGCGATCGCGTGTGTTCGCGCGACGGGTGGCGCTGCTCTCGGCGACGGCGGCCGCGGCGGCGCGCCGGCCGGCAGTGTTCTCACCGACGGCCACGGCTCGATTCAGTCTTAACTGCGCTTTTGAGCGCGGTTGGAAGAAGCGGCTGAAGATGCCACGCTGCACCGGCGCCTGCTGGCGCGAACGCGTCGCGGCGGGCGGCGGGGCGGCCGGTTGAGCGGCCACGCGATCCAACTCCGCACGGACGGCGGCTACGTGCTGCTCCGCTGCCTGGCGAATCTTCTCGATCTCGCGATCGGAATCGCGCGCGAGCGTCTCGCGCTGGCGCGCCAGGGCGGCGTCGATGCGCGGCTGCATCTCGCGCAGAAACTGCTGTTGCAATTCGGCGCGAAGATGATCGAGGCGCTGCGCCATTGCTTCTTCGTCGATCTGCTTCTCGATGACCGGCGGCCGCTGTTGGAGCTCGGCGCGTTCCGCTTCGAGTCCGAGGCGCGCGGCATCAAATTCGGCCTTGAGTGCCGCACGTTCGTTGTCGTACGTCGCCTGCAATTCGGCCTGCCGCGCCTTCAACCGCTCGGCATACTCGGCTTCGATCCTCGCCTTCTCCGCCGCGATCCGTTGCGCCGCGATCCGCTCCGCGTCCGCGCGCGCTCGCTCTTCGCGTTCGGCGACATAGCGCTCATCGATAATCGCCGCGGCAGCCTCTTCTTCGATTGAATGCGGACCAGCGATTTCCGGCTCGGCGAACAGCATCGCGTCGGCTTGGCGCAAAAGCCGGCGGCGCGTACGGCTGGCGTGAAGCGCCGCGAGCGGAATCGAAACGAGGATGCCGCCAGCGATGAGCCAGCCGATCTGCTCGCGCGGCACGTAGTTCTCAAAGAGGAAGAACAGTAACCCGGACGACAACACGATCGCCGCGACCGCGCCAATCCACCCTGATTTCCACGCCGACAGCGCGACCGCGGCCACGTACACGCCGATGATCGCAATCGACTGGATGCCTGGAACCAGGAGACCAATACCGGTGGCGACGACGACGAGGTCGACCGGGATCGCATACGCGAGAAGTTTCTTGCGGGTCGCGGCCTTCATCGTCGCGCGGGTCACTTCATCGCTTGTGGACTGCCCATGTTCTGAATCTTGTCGCGGTAGCGCGCAACGTCGCTCGTCACCTGGATGTACGGCAGCGCGCAGGCCAGCTCTTTCTTCGCGTCGTCGTAGTGACCGATCTCGAACAGCGAGACGGCGTTGTAATAGCGAAGGTCTTCCTCGCCGCGATTGAACGTGCCGAGGTTGCGGAAGGCTTCGACAGCGTCCGCGAAGAAACCGAGTCGATATAGCCCGCGCGCGGCCTCGGCGATGGTGTGGCGCGATACGTTCGCTTGATTGAGTAGCGCGAGATAAACGCGGCGCGCCTGATCGGGCTGCCCGTTCGCTGCGAGGGACGCGCCCTGATCCAGCGTCGGATCGATGACGGGCGGAGGCGTGTTCGGCGCAACGATCGGAGCGGGCGCAGGGAGCGGCGCGGGAGTCGTCTCCGGCAGCGGCTCGAGCGCCGGCGGCTCGGCAGACGCGGTCGCAGGCGCGGGCGCCGGTTCCGGCGGAGGCGCGGTATCAGTAATCGTTTTGTGATGGGCGCAGGCGGACAAAATCACCCCGAGCAGCACGCCCGCAACCGCAGCATTTCTTCTCATGAAGCCCCT
>DASYJF010000049.1:0-3033 GCA_035996815.1 Thermoanaerobaculia bacterium
TCTCGACGGCAGGATCCGCGGCGGCTTCGATCTTCCCCCCGAGGCCGAGGGCGAGGAGATCGCTGCCGACGGCCTCGGCTTCGTCCGCATCGTCCGACGCGACGAACGTCTGCGAGCGGTTCCCATCGTGCTGATGACGGACGACACGCTCACGCAACTCGCCAGCGCATTCCAGAGGGCGGGCGTGGCGGAAGTGATGGGGAAGCCGCTGTCGACGGGGGATGTGGTCGATGCGGTAAGGATGATTACGGTGGGGGAGCAACTGTCGTCGTGAGCGTGTGAGAAAAACTACTTTGTCATCCTGAGCGAAGCGAAGGATCTGACTACACAGATGTCGCGGTGCAGATCCTTCGCTTCGCTTCTAAGAAACTATCGATGGCCGCAGTGGTTTTTTTGTGTTCTGGGATGGGAATGAGTTGCAGGCCGAGCCGGCGCGCTCGTTTTGTGAGTGAAGCGATGGAGCGGTCGTGGAACTTTAGATCGTGGTATTCGGCACCCCGGTCTTCCATCACGCGACCGGTCTTGAGCGATAGGTAGATCCGGTCAGCGAGCTTGCCCGCCATGGCGGTGAGGGACTTTTCGGGGCCGATGCGTCCTCGAAGCGAGCGGCCCACAGCTCCAAGCTCGCTATCGGAGCGGAGCAATGATTGTGCGGCCACGCGCAAGGCCGTGGCTCCTCGATTCGTCGTACGCCTGCTGCGACTGCTCAGCACGCGATGCCCTGATTTCTTGGTGCCCGGGCACAGACCAAGCCACGATTTGAAGTGCTTGCTTGTCGGAAAACGCGATAGATCCACTCCACATTCAGAAATCACCGTCAACACGGTGAGCACGTCCAGTCCTCGGATCTGCGTCAGATCGATGCCCAGCTTCTCTTCGAGCAACGTCTTGCCATCGAAGCGAACCTGATTCTTCCTTGGCTTCCTCTTTGTTTTGGCCACGGTCTGTTCTGATTTGACCGGCATCTTCCGCAGTACCGTTTCGATCTTTTTGTCGCATTCGCTCATCAGCCTCTGGAAGAAGTCCCACATCCGGATTGAATGGTCCAGACAGAACAACTGCTCGTCGCGATAGTGGCCCCTCAGCGCTTCGGCGATTTCGGCTTCTGATCTCGCACAGCCGGGCTTTCGCATCTCCGCCAGCTTCACCGGATCGCGCTCGCCCTTCACGATCGCTCGAAGAATGCTCATTCCCGTTACACCCGTGATGTCGCTCACGGCCTGGTCCAGCCGCACATTCATCAGCGTCAGCGCCTTCTGCATCCGCTGGATCTGTTCGGAACATTGTTCGGTCAGGGTCTTACGATGCCGCATGTATCCGCGCAACTCAATCATCAGCGACTCCACTCGCACCGATGGCTGCAGAATGCCGAACGTGTGCAGCAGCTGGATCCATTTGCAATCGACAAAGTCGCTCTTCTTCATCCCATTGAAGGTGCGAATGGCCCGGGAGCTGATCAGAATCGGATTGAGTCCGTGCTCCTCATAAATCTCGTACGCCGGTACCCAGTACACCCCCGTTGCTTCGATGGCCACCGTCTCCACTCCCACCGATACCATCCATTCGGCCGAGGCCCGCAACTGCGCGGTCGTCGTTCCGAATTTGCGTACGGGCTGCTCCGCTACGTGCTTTCCTACGCTGATCCAGACCGTGTCCGATCCGATATCCGCTCCTGCCGCGTTGTGGTTGATTTGTTCGAGAACTGCCGTATTCTCTGCCCGGTTCCGGGGAGACTCCTTCTTGCGCACGTCTTGCTCCTTAACTCGATGTGCGAACCGTGCGGGGAGATCGTCGAGCACACTCTTCTAAACGGGACAGAGTCCGATGCTCATCACACCGGCTCTTCTCCAAATCAAGATCGTGATCTCCCTGGACCATGCTCAGGATCGGGCTCATTGGCACCAAAGTCGTTCCGGCCTCTCCACGGCTCGCCGCACGCGATCCTAGTGTTTCTTCTGATCAATCGCTGCGCCCTGCGCAGTGCCCTCGCTCAGGATGACAGTTACGCTGCTGAGAGGAACGCTATGCCGGGGTTTTCTTTCTCGGCGTAATCCAACTCCCATTGCGATGAGAAGAGAACGACCGCGCGGCCCGCGCTGTCGACGGCGATCTTCGAACGGCTGGGGAGATTCAGCTTCGTGGCCACCTCGTGAACGTCGCGATCGATCCAGCGCGCCAGTTTGTATGGGAGCGCCGTCACCGTCGTCTCGACGTTGTACTCGCTCTCCAGCCGCGACTGCATGACGTCGAACTGCAGCTCGCCGACGACAGCCAGGATCGGCTCGCTGCGCAACCCTTCGTGCGGCGAGAGCACCTGCATCACGCCCTCTTCTTCGAGTTGCGCCAGTCCTTTTTGAAACTGCTTCTGCCGCGTCACCTGCTTCGCGCGAAGCGTAGCGAAATGTTCCGGCGCGAAGCGCGGAATCGGCGCGAACTCCACCGGCGCACCGGACGACACGGCATCACCGATGTGAAAGAGGCCGGGATTGACGAAGCCGATGACGTCGCCGGGGAAGGCGCTTTCGATGGTCTCGCGCTCGCGCGCGAAGAGGCGATGAGGACGGGTCATGCGAACCTCGCGGCCGAGGCGGGAGTGGTGGACCAGCATGTCCTTTTCGAAGACACCGGAGCAGACGCGCATGAAGGCAAGGCGATCGCGATGACGCTTGTCCATGTTCGCCTGAATCTTGAAAACGAATCCGGTGAAGGTCTCGCTGGTGGCTTCGACGATGATCTCCTCGCCGCCGGCGTGCGCGAGACGCGGTCCCGGCGGTGGCGCGAATTCGAGCAGCGCGTCGAGAAACGGCTGGACGCCGAAGTTGTTGATGGCGCTTCCGAAGTAGACCGGAATCACTCGTCCATGCCCGAAGGCCTCGGCTGTGAACGCGGCGCCGGCGCCGGAGAGCAGCTCCGCCGCTTCGCGCAGCTCCTGCCAGGCCGCCGGCCCGATCTCATCTTCGAGCATCGGATCATCGAGTCCGCCGACGGTCACTGCCGCAACCGAGGCCCCGTGTGCCGCGCGCGCGAACCGGA
>DASYJF010000050.1:0-31366 GCA_035996815.1 Thermoanaerobaculia bacterium
AAAGAGTGCAATACGGTCGTGGCGATCGTCGGATTTCATGCTTGGTTTCCGGAAAACGATGTCAAAGGATATCAAGACCATCATTACGGGCCGCGAGACTCCACCATTGGTAGAAGAAACGGACTCGGTCAGGCACATGGGATCTCCGAACACGTGGTCCTTTGGATTTCCAATCGATTGCTATTGTGCGGCATTCTGTGCGATGCTTCGCACATGGCAACCAATCTGGCGATCGATCCGGATCTCCTTGATCGGGCCGTCGCGGTCAGCGGAGAACGCACGAAGACGGCTGCAGTGAAGCGGGCGCTTGAGGAGTTCATTGCCCGGCGAAACCAAAGTAAGATCGCCGACCTTTTCGGCACCCTCGAGTGGGATCCGAAATACGACTACAAGACGGCACGGTCACGAGATTGAAACTGCTCGTTGACACCAGTGTCTGGTCGCTTGCCATGCGCCGCGATCGCAGTGAGGGTCATCCCAGCGTGGACTTCCTGGCTGACGCTCTTCGGCACGAAGGATCGATCTTCACTACAGGCTTGATTCTTCAGGAGATCCTGCAAGGTTTCGGCGGCCCGAAAGCGCGAAAGCAGATTCTTGATCGATTCGCTCCTTTGCCGCTGATCGTGCCCCAACGCGAAGATCACACCGCAGCAGCAGATCTTCGCAACGACTGTCGCCGTCGCGGCGTTCAGGTCGGAACCATTGATGCTCTCCTGGCCCGGCTCTGCATCCGGTACGAACTCGTCCTGCTGAGTGTAGACAGGGATTTCGAGCACCTTGCCGCGATTGCGCCTCTCCGCCTCTGGGCGAGCCAGCCTCCGCCGCATAATTGAAGCTCGTTGCCAGTGAAGTGACATGATGCCGTGCGGACTTTAGGCGCGATCACGACGGTTCTACTACAGGAGCAACACGATTCGTCGGCTCGCGGCTCAGGCCGGTGCTCGGGCTGCGCGTTCGGTGCGTGTCGCGGGATGCGGCGCGGGCGGAGCGGCGGTTCCCCGGCTGCGAGTGGTGCAGGCGGACCTGCCCGATCCCGTCGCCGTGCGGAAGGCGATGCAAGGGTGTGACGCCGCGTACTACCTCGTCCACGAAATGGGCAGCGGGGGTGACTACCGGGAGCGCGAAGCAGCGGCGGCTCGGATTTTCGCGGACGCCGCCGCGGACGCCGGCCTGCGGCGGATCATCTATCTCGGTGGTGTCGCTCCCGGCACGGGGCCGGCGTCCGAACATCTCCGGAGCCGCGAACGGGTGGGGGAGATCCTGCCGCCGGAGAGGTGCCCGTGCTGGAGTTACGAGCCAGCATGATCATCGGCTACGGCAGTCTCTCGTTCCTCATCGTGCGCGATCTGGCGGCGCGCCTGCCGTTCATGGTCCTTCCGCGCTGGCTCGATTCGAAGACCGAGCCTGTAGCGATCGACGATGTCCTGGTCGCGCTCGTGGCGGCACTCGACATCGAGCTTGCGCAATCGACGGCGTTCGACATTCCCGGCCCCGAAATCCTGTCCGGCCGCGACCTTCTCCTGCGGACCGCGCGGGCCCTCGGACTGGCGGATCCGCTCGTGGTCCGCGTTCCGGTGCTGACGCCGGGATTGTCGGCCCGGTGGGTCCGCTTCGTGACGCGCGCGCGCTGGGAAGTCGCTCGCGAGATCGTCGTCGGACTGACTCACGACCTGCTCGCGCAGGACGCTCGCTACTGGGGCATCATCGGACATAAGGGCGGCTGCACTTCGACGACGCCGCGCGCGCGGCGATCGCCGAGGATCAGCAGCGGCCAGCGGGATTCTGGGGTCTCATCGAGCCGGCCATGAAACGGCTGCGGGGCCGCTCGTCATGAGGACGCGAATCGGGACGCGAATCGGGGCAGGGGTACCGCTGGTGTGGGCTGCCGCGATGCTGCTGGCGAGGTTCGTCGATCCCTGGATTCCGATCGCATTCGTGGCATTGCTGGGGTCGGCGGCAATCGTGAGTGCCGGCTGGCCTGACGTCCTTGAGCTCTTCCGTCCTGCACGTTCCACGATTCTCATCGGTCTCCTCGGCGCAACGATCATGCTCGCTGCGACGTACGGCCTCTTCCCGCTCGTTGCCGGAAGGGTTCCGGCGCTGGCCCTGGAGACTCGGAATCTCTACGCGACGTTTCTGGCGGGCCGCCGGACAGTCAGCATTCTGTTGTTTGTGATCCCGGTGATCGTCGCCGAGGAGCTGATGTGGCGCGGAGCCTTTCAGGGGTGGATTGCGCAGCGCCTGCCGGCGAGGCGTTTGGCGATCATCGTCCTCGCCGCGGCAGGCTACGCGGTCGCCCATCTCCCCCTCGGCTCGCCGTTGCTCGTCGGGATCGCGTTCCTCTGCGGTCTCTATTGGTCGGCGTTGCGCAGCGTGACGCGCAGCGTGGTGCCGTCGCTGGTCGCCCATCTGGCGTGGGATCTGGCGCTGATTCTCGTTCCGCTGAACCGGTAAGGGTCTCGGGAGGAGCGCTCGCCCCCGCGCAATGGAACGCTGGCGTCCTCGCCGGCTGGCCCGGCTGCGTCTTGCTGCCGGCCGGGCAAACCCTCGAATGTCGTTGATAACCCACCACTTGCGCACGTCTCCCCATTCGGCAGCGAGGACGCAGCCGAGCCAGCCGGCGAGACGCCAGCGTTCCGGCTGCGCAAACGCTTACGGTATGGGACGTTGCTGGAGACGCAGGCCCTTAGTTCTTCTCCAACTGCACGACACCGCCCCAGATCTGCTTTGGCTTCGTTCCTTTGGGATCGGGAAAGAGAGCGAAGAGGCGGAACAGCGGCGGGAGACGTTTCAGCGCTGCGGCGGTTTGAAGGATCGAACGCACGTCGATCGGTGTCCAGCCGTACTCGGTGAAGAAGGCGGGGCCTTGTTCGGGCGCGAATTTCAGCGGGGCTCCGGCTTGACCTAACTGCGATCCGACCTGCTTTTGCAGCATCGTCAGCAGTCGCGGCGAAACGAGGTCTGTGGCCCAACGCTGAAACGATGCCGGAGCAGCCAGATCGCGCGCCAGGTTGCCGACCTCGTTCGCGGTGAGGTAGACGATCAAGCCTTCACTGATGATGACGGCCCGTTTCGCGGCGCGTCCGAGCTCCTCGAACAACGCGCGTCGGGCGCCTGCGTTCGCCAGATCGAATGGAATGCGCTCCATTCGGCAGACGGGTTTCTCGCCCTTCAGTACCTGGTCCTTGTACGTCAGCAACTCCGGCAGGTCGATCTCGATCCACTGCAGCGACGACGGCAATTGCATCCGATACGGCCGCGTATCGAGGCCGGCAGCAAGATCGATCACCATGTCCGCGCCGTTGGCGATCTCCTGGGTCACGAAGGAATCGATGTTGTACGTGCGCGCGGTGTACGACCAGGCGTGACGATGCGCCACGTTGATCTTCGACATGATCTCTTCGCCGCGCGCACCAGCCAGGCGTCGCGCGTAGGGGTCGCGAAAGACGGGATTCGGTTGCTCCGTTTCCCAGGCGCGGTACATGGCCACCCAGAGCGCCGTGTCGGAAATGTTGCGAATCAGCGGCTCGGTCGTCATGGTTCTCCATTGTCCGTGATGGCTGTTTTTATGAAGCAGAACCGGAACGCCAAAAAGGAGCCCGATGTGCGAGCTCGGTTCCGTGTGGGAAGGCTAACGTACTACAGCACGGGCGGACGAAAACGAGGGTCAGGCCTTCGCTCTCACTTTGCCCGAGACGATCGAGGTCGATGTTTCCCTTGAACGGGTGAATGAACGATGGAATCCGCCCCTCGGGGATGACCAGGTCGCGTGCTCCGGCGTCCTCGACTTCATGTTGGCGCGCGTGGTGTCGAAGTGCGTGTTGTTGAGGACGATCTGGCGCGGCTTCAGAATCGGTGCAGCCCTTCTTACCCGCCCTCTCAGAGTGAATAACCCGGCGGGTGCGCGGAGAGCAGGAGGCGAGACGTCCAGCCTCAACGCAGCCTGTGATGCTTGTTTCGTCCTCGCGAACGGTTCCCGTCCCCCACCCTCCCAAAGCGGTAGCTCGATCGCTACCGCACTCCAAAGCTTCGCGAATGTGCTACGAGCCGCGCAAAGCATCCCGCGATGTTCTCCGCCTCTCCGCGACCCCCGCGTGAAACCGTTCCCTGTCGGCAACGCGCAGGAATCCTCTTTGCACAGCTCACCCCGCTGTGGACGGCATGACCATCACCTGTGCGGACTGCGGGAGCACGCAGGTCGTTCCGGAACTGACGGAACGGGGAGTGGTGGAGTGTCATCGGTGCGATCGCGTTCTGGCGCGGCGGACGGGAGCGGGGATCGACGGCAGCCTGGCGTTGTCGGCCACCATCCTGCTGCTCTTGCCGCCGGCAGTGGTTCTGCCGTTGATGGCGTCGACGATCAAGCAGCTGGTGTTTGGAGAGAGCCGGCTGGTGACGAGCGTGCCGGTCATCTATAGCGAAGTGTGGTTTCCGCTGGCGTTCGGCTTCCTCTTTTTTGCGTTCCTCTTTCCGGAGGTGCGCGCGTTGCTGCAGGTCATCGTGCTCGGCGCGGTCCGATTCGGATGGCACATCCCGAATCGGGGGCAGCTGTTCCGGTGGAGCGAAGAGCTGCGGATATGGAGTCTGACGGACGTGGTGGTCATCGCCGGCGTCGTCGCGTATTTCCGCGCCTCGATTTCGGCGACGGTGCAGATCGGGATCGGCGCATGGACGTACCTGCTTGTGGCGATCTTCTCCATCACTGCCGACCGCCTGCTCGACCGCCGCGCCGTCTGGCACGCGATCATGCCCGATCGCCACGCACCGCGCGGCACCGAGATCGTGTCGTGCGACGTTTGTGAGATGACGATGACCAACCGGCGCTCGGGCGATGCGTGCCCGCGGTGCGGAGAGACGCTCGATCACCGGATTGCGCCGCGGTGGATTCCGGCGGTGGCGGCGATCGGTGCGGCCGTCCCGCTCTGTTTCCCCGCGTACGCCGGATCGATCATGATCAACCAGCAGCTCACCGCCTTCCTCGAGCACACGGTCTTCGGGACCGTGCAAATGCTGGCGGACCGGGGATATTGGCAGTTCGGCGTGGTCGTGCTCGTGGCCGGTGTGGCCATCCCGGTCGTGGAACTGATCGGGATGATGTGGCTGCTGGGCCATGTGCGCTTCCCGAACACGAAAGGGCTGGTGCGGCGTACACGCTTGTATCGCGTGCTTCACCGGCTGGTGCGCTGGCCGATGATCATCCCGTTCATCGCTGCCCTCGCCGCGCCGATCGTCGACTTCAAAGGCATCGACGCCATCGAGACCGGGCCGGGCGCGACGCCGCTGTTCGCGGTGATCGCGCTGATCATGCTGGCGGTGCGCCTGTTCGAGCCGCGGATGATGTGGAAGACGGCGGGAGAGGTGGCGTCGTGAACGACAACCCACCTTCGAGTCCAATCGACCAGGCCGATGGCGTTGCTGCGCCGCAAGCGAAGGTCCATCTCGCGAAATGGTCGCCGTGGATCTGGCTCGTGCCGGCGCTGGCCATCTTCTTCGCCGGCTATCTCGTCGTGCGCTACGGATTTTTCGGCGGCGGCGACATCACCGTTCGTTTCGCCGATGCGCGAGGACTCGATCGCTACAGCCCGGTGCGGTTCCGCGGGGCGAAGGTCGGCACGATCCAGAAGATCACCATCGATCAGAACCTGCGGCAGGTGGTTGTGCGCATTTCGCTCGACGCGTCGATGAATCACGCGCTGAACAAGGGGACGAAGTTCTGGGTCGTGGAGCCTGGACTCGAAGGCGGCGGACTTGGCGGGCTGCTGTCCGGCACGTACGTTGGCATCGCACCCGGCGAGGGCGAGGGAACGAAGGACTTCGACGGACAAGAGTTCGCGCCGGTGCTCTCGCCCCCCGAGGATGGCAAGACGGTGGTGCTCGAAGCGCATGGGGTGGGATCGATCGCGGTCGGCTCACCCGTCACCTTCCAGGGCATCCGCGTCGGCACAATCCTCGGCGCGGAGTACGACGAGAAGCGCGGCATCACGGACGTACACGCGTTCATCGTGAAGCGCTTCGCGCATGAAGTGCGGCAGAGCACGCGCTTCTGGCGCGCAGGAGGTCTGAACATTTCGCTCGGCGGAGGCGGCGTGTCGACCGGCGGCGCGTCGATCTCGTCGCTGCTCAACGCGCCGGTGGCGTTCTACACGCCGGAAGTGCTGGCGGGCAACGAGGCCGCGCAGGGAACGCACTTCGATCTGTACGACTCCGAGGGGATGGCGATGGCGGCGGGGGATGGGCCGCAGCTCACGTACGTCACGTACTTCCCCGGACCGGTACACGGCCTGACGGCGGGAACGTCGGTGCAGATGAAGGGGATCGAAGTTGGCCGCGTGCGCGAGGTGCGCCTGCGTTACGTGCCGGCGACGGCGTCGCTGGAGACGCCGGTGACGATCGAGATCGATCCGCGAAAACTCGAGATCGGCGTGACGCAATCGACGACGAAGGAAGAGCTGCGCGCGACGATGAACGACGCGCTTGGGAAACTGGTGCAGAAAGGGATGCGCGCGACGTTGATGACGAGCCTCGTGCTGCCGGGATCGAGCGGCGTGGCGCTCGATATGGTCGCCGCGCCGGGCACGGGCCGGCTGATCTCAACGACAGAACCGCCGATCATTCCGGCTGCATCCGGCGGCAGCGGATTGGAAGGGGCGTTATCGGCAGTGAACGACATCGCCGGACGCATTCGGAATCTGCCGATCGAGGAGATCGCTGGGCATCTTCGGAACACGGCGCAGCGTCTTGACTCGCTCGTTCACGATCCGACGCTCGATGACAGTTTGAAGAAGCTCAATCATTCGCTGGCGGACGTCGAGAAGATCACGGCCACAACGCGCGAGAACGTCGGACCGATCGAGAAGAGCCTGCGCAACACGGCGGCGAATGCGGAGGCCGCGAGTCAGAAGGTCGGTCCGATCGTCGACAGCCTGCGCAACACCGCGGCGTCGGCCGAAGCCGCGGCAAAACGCGCCGAGGAGTTGATGGGAAGCCAGCCGCGCCAGAACTACGACCTCGGAACGCTGATCAAGGAATTGACGCGCGCGGCCGAGGCAGTGCGAGGGATGGCGTCGTATCTCGAGGAGAACCCCGACGCGCTACTGAAGGGGAGAGGGAAAGCGAAATGAAACGGATCGCGGTTCTAACACTTCTCCTCGCGGGCTGTGGATTTTTTTCTAAATCCCAAAGCAAGTTCTACTCACTCGATCGTCTGCCGCCTGCTGCATCGCCCGTCGCCACGCGCGGATTGCCGGTCGCAATCGATGGCGTGGAGCTGCCGCCGGGACTCGATCGGCGCGAGATCGTGGTCCGTCTCGCGAACCAGCAGTTGCAGGTGCGCTCGAACGAGCAGTGGTCCGCATCGCTGCAGCCGTTGGTGCTGCACACGCTGGCGTTCGATCTCGCCGATCGTCTTCCAGAAGGGATGGTCATCCTGCCGGGTGCGTCGCGCCCGGCCGGTGCGCTACGCGCGATCGACGTCGTCTTCGAAGACGTCACCGCCGGACCAGACGCGAAGGTGGTGCTCGACGGACGCTGGATCGTGCGCATCTCCGGACAACCCGACGTGACGCACCACGAGCGGATTTCGATCGACATCCCCTCGCTCGACAGCGCGAACATTTCGTCGGGGACGAGTAAGGCGCTTGCGTCGCTCGCGGATCGGATGGCGACTGAGTTGCGGTAACGGGACGTCGCGCCGACGGCTCGTCGGCTGGACCGCCAGCGGCTCGCTGGCGATTGCGCGAACGGACTGCCGCCGAGCCGGCGGCGGTCCAGCCGGCGAGCCGCCGGCGCTACGACCCGGCGCACGATCGAACCCTGTTGTAGACAACGTTTCGAAGGCGTCTTGCGACGCTTTTCGTGATGCGCGCGGAGGCGCTCGTCACAATCCAGCCCCGTGCTCAGCACGGGGCTGGGCGTCGCGCGAAGGGTTTGCGGCCGCGGAGGCGGCCGCAACAAGATCTTCGGCGAACGACGCGGAGCGCACATGCGCGACATTCTGTAGCGGGGCCGCCTCCGCGGCCGCGTCTACCAGGCGCCCACGTTTCCCCGCGCAGAGCGCGGGGCTGCATTGTTACGGCGCGCCTCCGCGCGCGTCCCTCATCGTCGTTCACCGTGCCGGTGGATTCAGCAACACCACGTCGCACATCTGCAGGTAGTGCGTCGTACGATTCGCTGTCCGTCCGGCGACCATTCGTAGCTCGCGATCACCCCCTCTCGGCAACACCTTGAGCGCAACGTCGCGCGCCAGCCGCTCGTCATGCGCGCGGTAGACGTCGCCCATTCCGCCCGACGCGATCAGCGATCGGATTCGATACGGCCCGACGCACGTCCCATCCGGCAACGCCTCCCGCGGCGGAGCCTCCACGACGACGACGGCTTGAGCCAGAATCCCTTCGCGGACGGAGTGCATGGAGCCATACCTCCCTGTTTGTCAGACCCGCATTCGTTATACGCGGAGGTCGGTGTCCGGGAGGTGTCGGAACAGGGGAGGATTTGCGTAGGATGCAACGAGGCGATTCGCAAATTTGTCGCCGGCGTACACAAACTTGAATCACTGCTTTTTCGAGGCCACTTCCGCCAACTGTTGCTCTGCTTCTTCGATGCGGTGATCGTCGCGTTCGACGAAGTTGCGGAGCGCGGCGAGGCCTTCGCGATCGAGCGTTTCGGCTTCGGTGAGGCGGCCTTCGCGGGCGATCACTTTTCCGAGTTGCAATGTGGCCAACGCGTAGGCGTAGCCGGGGCGTTCGGCGTGGCGGCGTAAAGCGAGGCTGCGGCGGATGATCGATTCGGCTTCGGGGAGGCGGTTCATTCGCGCGAGTTGCTGGCCGAGGCCGCTCATCGTCAGCGCGACGGTGGAGAGGTCGACTCCGTTGCGTGGATCGGCGGAGAGTTTTTCGCGGAGGTTCAGGCTTTCGCGAAGTGCTGCTTCGGCCTCGGGTTGTTTTCCGCGCATCGCCAGGACGCTGGCGAGGTCGAAGAGGCCGCGGGCGGTGGCGCCGTTGAGGTGTCCGAGTGATTTTTCGCGGATGGCGACACTTTCGCGGAGGAGGCGTTCGGCGTCGTCGAGGTGGTCCTGATGTTTGCGGACCAGGCCGAGGTCGTTGAGGACGCCTGCGACGAGCGGACTGTCCGCGCCGTCGGTTTGGATGCGGAGGCGGAGCGCTTCGCGCAAGAGCGCCTCCGCGCTTTCGAGATGGCCGAGGTGGAACTCGGAGGAACCGATGGTCGAGAGGAGCTCGGCGCGCGCGGCTGGTTGGTCTTTAAGCTCCGTCGTGATTCGCCCGGCGGCTTCGTGCAGGAGCTCGCGGACCGTCGTCTCGTTCTTCCGGTTCCACGGACTGGCGGAATCGAGCAGGTTCGTCAGGAACGTCGACACGGCCTCGGCTTCGGCGCGCGCGCGTTGCGCTCGGAGCATGCCGATCGTCGTTCCGGCGATGCCGCCGAGGATTGCCAGGAGGATGAGCGACGCGGCGACGACGGCGCCGCGATGACGTCGAGCGAATTTCGCGGCGCGGTAGCGAAGCGATGGCGGACTGGCGAGCACCGGCTCGTCGTCGAGGAAGCGTGTGAGGTCGGCGGCGAGATCGGCGGCGGATCCGTAGCGTTCTTCCCGTTCGCGCGCCGTCGCTTTGCGTGCGATCCAGCCGAGGTCGCGGGCGAGAAGGTGCGCGAGCGAGCGTTCGTCCGCGTCGCGCGCGGCGGCGGTCTTTTGCCGCGTATCGTCGTCCATCGTGCGGAAGAGCGTGTGCGGCGGGAGGGCGTCGTGCTCGGCGACGGTGCGGATGACGGCGGCGAGCGGCAGGTCGTCGACGCGATGCGGCCGCGCGCCGGTGAGCAGCTCGTACATCATCACGCCGAGCGAGTAGACGTCCGTCCTCGTGTCGAGATCATCTCCGCTCAGCGCCTCGGGGCTCATGTACGCGGGCGTGCCGACGACGCCGATTCCGGTGAGCACCGCGGTCGAGTCACCGAGGAGACTGTCATCGATTGCTTTGGCGATGCCGAAGTCGATGATCTTCGGCAGCGGACGCCCTTCGACGTCGGCGACGAGGACGTTCGACGGCTTCAGATCGCGATGGATGATCCCTTTCTGATGCGCGTGCTGGACGCCTTTGCAGACCTGGAGCAGGAGCTTGATGCGCTCGCGGATGGTGAGGCGATGTTCGTCGCAGTAGTCGACGAGCGGCCGGCCTTGGACGTGCTCCATCACAAAGTACGGAAAGCCTTCGTCGGTCGCGCCGGCGTCGTACATCGCGGCGACGTTGGGATGTGAGAGCCGCGCGAGCGCTTGCCGTTCGGCGCCGAATCGCGCCACCGAGGCGGGGCCAGCCAGCGTGGAGCGCATCAGCTTGAGGGCGACGATCCGTTCGATTGGCTCGTGCTGCTCGGCGAGGTAGACGCTGCCCATTCCACCTTCGCCGAGGAGGCCGCGGATCTGGTAGCGGCCGATGCGTTTCTCCGCGAGCGTCGCGAGCGCGCGCAACGGCGGGGGAGGCGCGAGCATCAGGGTCGGATCGTTCTCGCCGGACATGGGGGGATTTCCGGCGAATTGTAAGGGGGAACGGTTCACGCGGAGGGCGCGGAGAGGCGGAGCCTCCGCGTGAACGGAACGTTACCGGACGTTGCGGACGAGCACTAAGCGCTGGGCTACGTAGTTCGAGGAGCCGAGGTCCTGGAGTTGGACGTCGACGACGTCGCCGCGTTCGAGGTTCGTCAGCGGATACACTTGGCCGTTGTAGTCGACGCTGGCGTTCGGATCGTAGCGGATGACGAAACGGTTGCTGCTGTTGTTCGTGCGGAAGCCGGAGAACCAGTTCGTGTTCTCCAGCTCGATCGTTTGATTGCGCGTATCGACGTTGAGGATCGTGCCGCGGATCGTCGAGTACTGCTGCGACGACGGGTAGGACGACGACGGGTTGCCGTATGTGCCGTTCGACCCTAAATCGTGCCTCGCAACGATAGGCGGGTAGGGAAAATGAGTCTTTATGTCCCTCCTTACTGTAGATCCCCGAAAAACGTAGTTCAGAAGGAGCGATCCCATGCGCAACGCACGAGTTGGATTTCTTGTCAGCCTCGCCACCGCGGTGCTTCTGGCTGCAGTTCTCGCGTGTACGAAACCCGAGCAACCGCAGCCGAAACCGGCCGCCGGGAAAACGTACGCGACCAACGCGAAGTGGGTGGAGACGAAGGTGGACGTCTTCCCCGGCATGGACGGTCCGAATCTGAATCTCGATGCGGACGACCTCCGCGGGCGCATGGTCTGGAACCTGTGGGTCGGCGACAGCGGATTGATGTGGGACTACCTTGCGCAGCATGGATTCGGGACAGCTGATCTGCTGAAGGCGATCGACTCGCGGCGGCGCGCGCACCGTTTCGCGGAGATCGGCATCATCAATCAGCCCGGCTTCCAGGCAGCGACGAAGGCGGACAAATACGGACTCTTCATCGATGAGCCGAAGTCGGGCGATCCGGACGGGCAGATCGATACGAAGATCGACTACGCCACCTATGGCCGCTCATCCGGCGTGGTCGGCCTGCGCCTGTCCGACAATCCGAAATTCACGAACGACCCGGCGACGCAGGCCGACTGGAAGAAACACATCGCCGCCGACGGCATCAATCACGACTACTACGAGAATCCCGATTACTTCAACAATCAAAAGCTGGTCCGTCCGTATCTGGTCGGTATGGCCTGCGCGCTCTGTCACGTCGGGCCGGACCCGCTGCGTCCGCCTGCCGATCCCGAGAATCCGAAGTGGGAAAACCTGAACGACTTCGTCGGTGCGCAGTATCTGAAGGTGTGGGCGATGTTCGTTCCGAAGGATCCGAAGACGGGGCAGGATCAGGAAGACAGCTTCGTCTGGCAGTTGATCCACTCGAATCCACAAGGTTCGCTCGACACCTCGTTCATCGCCAGCGATAACCTGAACAATCCCGGGACGATGAACGGCGTCTACTCGCTCGGCGAGCGCGTGAAGCGCGCGGCGAAAGCGGTATCGGCCAAGCCGGCGCAATACGATCCGATGGTCGAATACCTCAGCGGCGGCGCTCTCGATCTCCGCAACATCAAGGACCAGATCGACAACAAGAATCTGGTCATCCCACGCATCCTCAAGCAGGGCGATGACTCCGTCGGTCTGGAAGGAGCGCTCAGCCGCGTCTACATCAACATCGGCGAGGCGTGGCCGGAGTGGAGCAAACATTTCCGCCCGCTGGTCGGCGGATGGGGCTTTGATACGGCGAATCTGCACCTGTCCCAGACGCCCGTGCCGGTCGACACGCTCCAGCGCAACTCACAGGAGTGGAACTGGAGCGAAGAACGGTCGCCGGCCCTGGCCAAGTATCTGATCAAGGTCGCCCAGCCGTTGCTCCTCAAGGATGCTCCTGGCGGCGCGGCCTACCTGACGGCGACGCCGGCGCAGCTCAGCCGCGGCAAGATCGTCTTCGCGGAGAACTGCGCGCGCTGCCACTCCAGCAAGCAGGCGCCGGAGACGGTCGATCCGAAGTCGCCGCAAGGGACGGACTGGTTCCGCCAGCAGGTGCAGAGCGATCCGAATTTCTTCTCGCAAAACTTCCTCGCCGACGAGCGCCGCAAGCCGGTCACGGACATCGGCACGAACGCGACGCGCGCCGCGGGCACGAACGCGATGGGCGGCCACATCTGGGACAACTTCTCGTCGCAGACGTACAAGACCCTGCCGAAGGTGGCGGCGTTCCAGGTCGCGAATCCTTTTGACGCAAGCAAGCCTCTTACGATCGACATTCAAGGCAACGGCCCCGGCTACTATCGTCCGCCTTCGCTGATCAGCCTCTGGACCAGCGCGCCGTATCTCCACAACAACACGGTCGGAAGTGATTTCGGCGATCCCTCGGTGGCGGGCCGCATGCGCGCCTTCCAGGAAGGCATCGAGCGGATGCTGATGATCCAGCCGCGCCAGAACATCATCTGGCGGACCACGAAGACCAGCTACATCAATGTGCCGCTGGCCTACATCCCCGATCTCAGCGACATCATCAAGACAACGCATCCGGAGCTGATCGACGCGAATCAGAATCTGAGGATCGGGCCCATTCCGGCGGGAACGCCGATCAATCTGATCGCAAATACGAATCTCGATTTCGGTTTCGTCCGCGCCGCGCAGCGAGCCGTTCTCTTCAAGAGCATCGTCGATACGCTGGTCACAATCAAAGCCAAGAATCTGAACGAGCAGCAGGCCACCGATCTGATGAAGAAGAACGTGGTGCCGAATTTCCTGGCAGTGAACAATTGTCCCGATTTCATCGAGGACAAAGGCCATGAGTTCGGAACGAAACTGCCGATGGACGACAAGCGCGCGCTGATCGAGTTACTGAAGACGTTCTAATGAGCAAAATGCATTAACGGAGACTCAATGCGAAATCAGCGGATTTTTGGCGTTCTGGTGCTGTGGCTGGCCGTGGCCGGTTGTGCATCGCACGAACAGTATCGAAAGACCGCCGCACCGATTCCGCCGATTGGCGTCGCCGATCTCGAGAATCGAAATCCGGTCGATAACGGACAGGGTGGTAAGGAGTGCTCCGAGAAGCTTTTCCGTGGGCGCTCGATCGAGAAGTTCCGGGCGTCAAACGGAGAGATTTTCACCATCGGTGTCATCGAGTTGAGCGACGACGGCCACATAAAAGACGTGGGTCAGCGTGATGAAGTCTTCCGCGAGCTCAAGCGGGTTGCCCGAGGAGGCGATACGGTTTCGGCGTCAAGCCCTGGGGCCGTTCTTGTGACCTTCGTTCACGGCTGGCATCACAAGGCCAAGGTGTGCGACGAGAATCTGTCCTGCTATCGGCGGGTCATGCAGGGCCTTGTGGAGCGCAAAGGCGACCGCGCGAATAAGGGACCGGTGTTCGGTATCTACATCGGCTGGCGTGGAGACTCGATGCACAAGTACTCCGCGCTTTCGTTCTACAACCGCAAGGCCGCCGCGCAAAAGGTCGGCTCCCTGGGCGGGCGCGATCTGCTTCTCGAACTGGGACAGATGCAAAAGGATCTCGATCGTGAAGTGCGCACGGCGTCAGGCGGGGAGCGTTTCGTCAATGCCGTGACCGTGGGACACAGCTTCGGCGGAGCGCTGGTTTATTCGGCGGTCGAGGCATTAGAAGTTTCGGAGTATCAAACGAAGCATGGCGTCGGTTACCCGTCGTGCAATGGCGGGCCGAAGCCTGTCCGCGCCGGAATCGGCGATCTGGTCATCCTCGTCAATCCCGCCTTCGAGGCGTATCGCTACCGCGACTTCGCGAAGGATCTCACTGCTACTGGCAGTTACTCGGCGGAGCAGCGTCCCGTTCTTCTTACGGTTGCCTCGACGGCAGACGACGCGGTCGGCAAGGCGTTCCCCGCCGGCCGCTGGTTATGGATCCTGTGGCATCCATGGGCATGGAAGGACGCCGCCGCGCAGGTTACAGGCCTCGGGCATTTCGCGCCGTACACGACGCATCAACTTGTCTATGAGGGGCCACAGGAAAAGCCGGTAGAGCCGGCAAAGCTCACCGATCCAAAAGAGATCGCTGACTGTGACCTCCAGCATGAGATCGATGCCGGTCTGGCCCGCGATACCTGCGGCTGTTCGTATCCCGTTCTCTCCGCCCCGGCCATGGCCACGTCGAACGTAGGCAAGACCGATACGCCGTCTGCATTGGCGCAGGGAGCGGGCAGCGTGCATGCTCTGCACAACCTCGATGTGACCCTCAAGCCTCTATCGCCCAACGCCGATCACCATGCGCCGTTCATCGTCGCAAGCGCGCCGGGGAATCTGATCAGCGGCCACAATGACATTTACAATCCGAACTTCGTCCTGTTCCTGATCGGCTTCATCAACAACACGATGCCGGGACCCGGCGAGGCCAAGCCGGCGCTGGACATCACTCCCTGCCGTTGAGAGCTATTTCCCGGCCGCGGCGTGAATGACGTCCGCGGCCTTCTCGCCGATCATGTAGACCGAGGTGACGATGAAGAAGCCGGGGATCTTCGGGAAGACCGACGCGTCGACGATGCGCAGGCCTTTGGTGCCGTAGACCTCGAAATTCGAGTTCACGACGCCGCCTTTTTCGCGCGGTCCCATCGGGCAGGAGCAAGACGCGTGGTGTCCCCAGGCGTTGTCTTTGACGAAATCGCCGAGGTCTTTGTCGCTGACCTTCTCCTCGCCCGGCAGTTCTTCCTTTTCGATCACTCCCTCGGCGCGCAGAAGGTCGGTCAGCGTTCGCGCGAACCGGATCCCTTCGATCACCGATTGGAGATCTTCGCCGCTCGCGTCGTTCCCTTCCGTGAAGTAGCAGAAGTCGATCTCGGGCGTATCGAGTGGATCGGTGGATCGCAGACGGACGGTACCGGCACAATTGTGGGTGTGAGCTTTCAGCACGACCCAGGTCAGATAATTCAGGTTGTCGGCAAAGAGCTTTGAATATCCCGGAAAGTAGCCGCGGAAAAGCCCGAGAAAGGCAACGATGAAAAGATCGGGAAGGGGACGGGCCGCCGCGGATTTCCGCACGATGGCCGCGACTGCGCCGTTTGTCGTATAGACGCCATCCCGTTTCGTGTCCCATTCCTTGTATTGAGGGTCGCCGGGTGAAAACTTCGCGCCATCGAGCACGTCCCACTGCTTGAACGCCATTTTGTTGACGACGCCGACCTCGTAGCGATCCTGGAGATTCGAGCCGACACCGGGAAGATCGACGCGAAGCTCGATACCTTTTTCTTTCAGGTGCGCGGCCGGGCCGATGCCGGAGAGCATGAGCAACTGTGGTGTGTTGTAGGCGCCGCCGGCCAGAATGACCTCGCGCGTGACGCGGACTTCTCGTTTTTCGCCGGGAGTTGGATTGGGTTTCGCTGAGGCGCGGTAGAGACTTGCGCCTTTGAGGTACTCGACGCCGACAGCGCGATTGTTCTCGTCGAGGATGATGCGCGTGGCCAGCGCGTCGAGCTCGACGGTCAGATTGTCCGGGTATTTGTTTTTGACGGCGAGAACGCGTTCGCGAGAGCCGTTCCGAACGTGATTGTTGGTCGCAAGCGGAGGAAATCGCAGACCGGTCGAATCGCCGCCGACCAGGCGCCAATCGTTCGGATCGCCTTTGCCAACGACCAGCCAGCGCAGTCTCTGCAGCAAGCCAGGTTCGCCGTCCATGAGCAGGGCCGCCACGGTTTCGATGAAGAACCTCTTGATGCTCCTGTCCTTGATCGCGGCCTTGGGAATTGCCACCTGCGTATGAAGCCAGCCGCTGAAGCCGTGGCGCGTTGGATTGATGCGCGTCAGGTTGTAGACCCATCGCCAGAATGGACGGTGATGGCAGTTTTCCAGGCGCTGAAAATACTTGCGCATCTTCTTTGGCGCCCACGACGGATCCTTCATTAGATCCTGGATGTACTCCCAATCCTTGTTATGCGGATAGACGGTGATCTGTGCATTGTGCGCGGTGCAGCCGCCAAGGGTTCCGGCCCTGGGATAGAGAACACCGTCGACCGGTTTATCCTCGTACGTTGGGTAATACTTGTCGTCGAGTTTTGCCAGCGCGGGGTCTTTGTAGTGCTTGACGAAGAAGTCCCATTTCATCGCCTTATTTTCGGAAGCGATGGCGTGAAACAGTGGAACGTCGTAGTCGGCCGGGAGGCGGTTCACATCCTTCTGGATGGCGTCGCCTCCTTCCAGCAGCCGCGGATCGCCGCCCGCTTCGAGCAGCAGGACGCGATGTCCGCGTTCCGCGAGGCCGGCCGCGACGGTGCCGCCGCCTGCGCCTGATCCGACGACTACGTATTCGTAAGGCTTGGTTTCTGTGGTGGCCATTCTCGAATGATGAACTAAATGTGCGCGTATTGCGCGTCTTCAGTAATTACGTCGGCTGCTTTCTCGCTGATCATATAAATCGGCGTGGCGATGAAAAAGCCGGGGATGCGCGGGAAGATCGAGGCGTCGACGATGCGCAAACCCTTTGTGCCGATGACGCGAAAGCGGCTGTCGACGACGGCGTTTGGATCGTCGGCCCTGCCGATCCTGCAACTGCATGAGGCGTGATGTCCCCACGCGTTGTCCCGAATCCATTTGCCGAGGTCGCCGTCGTGGACATTCTGGCCGGGGAAGGCTTCGCGCGCGATCTCGAAGTTCCCTGCATTCATGCTGCGGACGAATTTGACTGCCGTGACCATCGCCGCAAGGTCTTCGCCGGCCGCATCGTTGCCATCGTCGAAGTAGTGAAAGTCGATATCGGGCGTTTCGAGCGGATCCTTACTCTTCAGTCTGACCGTGCCGGCGGTGTTGTTCGTGTGGGCCTTGATGATGGCCCAGGTCAGCGCGGTGTTTCTGGTCACGATTAGATTGGAGTATCCCGGGAAGTAGCCGTGGAAGTTGCCGGGGAGGGCGAAGATGAAGAGGTCTGGGTCCAGCTTGCTGTGCTCGGACTTCAGGATCATCGCTGCGATCGCGCCGTTCGATGTGTACACGCCTTTGCCGCCGAGCCACTCCTTGAAAACCGGATCAGGCGCCGCTCCGGGAACGGGCGGCTTGAAGGTGGCGCCCTCGAGCATGGCGTAGGTATGTTTCATCTCCGAGACGACGCCGACCTCGTAACGATCCTGCAAGTTGCTGCCGACGCCGGAACGGTCGACCAGGCACTTGATGCCGATTTTCGGATCTTCGAGATGCGCCTTCGGACCGATTCCGGAGAGCATCAGCAGCTGCGGCGTGTTGAACGCGCCGCCGGCGAGGATCACCTCGCGCGTGCAGCGATACTCTTTCGTCTCGTACTTCGGCGGTTCTGCGGCGTTCGGGCCGGCGCGGTAGAGGTCCTTTCCTTCCCAGCACTCCACGCCGAGGGCGCGCTTGTCGTCGTCGAGGATCACGCGCGTGGCCAGGTTGCGCATCTTTAAGATCAGTCGATCGGGATACTTCTCCTGCACGCTGCGGATGAACTCGCGCGATCCGTTGCGCTTGCCGTTCGTCGTGGCGAGCGGGATGGTCGTCGTCACGCCCTCGAATGCGGCGCGGTTGCGTTCATCGTTCGGGTCGTCGTCGGTATGGAGCCAGCGAAGGAAGCGCCGGATGAACCCGCGGTACCAGAAACGGCGGCCGGCGCGGAAAAGGGACGACAGGACGGTCATGGTCACGTTGCGGTCGCCGAACGCGACGCCGGGATCGACTTTGCTCGTGCCGAGCCATCCGCTGTATCCGTGACCGGAAGGATCGTGCTCGCCCGGCTGCGGCGGCCGCCGGTATTGGCAGCGTTCGAGACGCTTCCAGTACTTCCACATGTTGTCCGCATGCCACGACTCGTCGTTGGTGCGATGCGCGATGTAGTCCCAATCGCTGTCATGCGGGACGACGGTAATCATCGCGTTGTGCGCTGTGCAGCCGCCGAGTGTCCCGGCGCGCGGATAGAGAACGCCGCCGCGATCTTTGTCGTACTTCGGATCGCGCGTTTCGTCCGACCCATAGTGATGGACGAAGAAGTTCCACGCCATCTCCTTCTCCTCGGAGGCGAGACCGTGGAACGTCGGCACCTGATAGTTGTACGACTCCGGATCGGAGCCGGCCTCGATCAGTAAAACGCGGAAACCCCTGACGGCGAGATTCGCCGCCAGGGGTCCACCGCCGGCTCCGGAGCCGACGACGATGTATTCATACGTTTCGGCCGCGGTTTCGATGGCGTGATCCTAGAAGGTCTTGAGGAATGCGATGAGCGCCTTCTTGTCAGAGTCCGACAGGCCCGCCTCTCCTTCAGATGCCGGCAGATACTCGGTCCCGAAGTAATGGCCTTTGTTGATGACGAAATCCTTGCACTTGGAAACGCCGAGGAGCTGCGGCACGAGCGGCGCGAACACCTTGCGTGCCTCGTCGTCGCTCGCTCCTGTCGGCAACTCTGCCAGCTTGTGTTTGATGTTGAGCAGGAGATGAACAACGCTGGTCTCCTGCGACAGATCGATGTTTGTCAGCAGATTGACAGGCGTGTCCGCGGGGATGGGACCAATCTTGATGCCGTCGGCGTCGGCAAGCGGTTTCAGCAGCAGCGGGACATAGCCTTTGGCCACGATCACATAGCTGGTCTGTGTGGTCTTGTCGATCCAGCCCGGCAGCGATTTCCCCGACTGCGTCGCGAAGGTGCCGTTGCCTTTCCGCGTTTCCGGCCACAGCATCTGCCTGATGGCGCCGTCGAATGACGACATGCGATCTTTTACCGAGCCGCTTTCCTGGAAGTCACCGACGCTGTTGTTCTGCAGGAAGGGCGCTGTCGACCAGAGACTGATCAGCGAGGCCGGCCGCGTGAATCCGCGTCCGCCACCCGGCATGTCGTACCACGACGCCGCACCCGTGAACGGATCGTGCACCATGACCTTGCCGACCGACGGCAGGTTCTTGTACGACTCGGAGGAGAAGTTGTCCCAGATGTTGTCGCGGATCGCATTCGTCGCCAGCGGGCTGCAGGCGTTCGTCTCCATCAGCGTGACCGGCACGCGGACTTCATTGGACAGGTAGTTGTTGTCGAGGAAATCGGGAGCATTCACGATCTGCTTCATCGCCGTCTTGAACTCGGCGGTCTTCGTGTACGTCCAGTAGTCGTTCCAGCACTTCAGGTAGTCCGGTCCAATGCAGCCGGCCTTGAAATAGGTGTTGAAGACTTTTTCCGGCAGCTTGCTGGAGTGGCAGCGCGCGCAACGCTCGCCGAAGACCTGTTTTCCTTGCGGGACGAGATCGTCTTCCATGTAGGCCGGCCCGCCCGGCGCGACTTTCAGGTAGTCGGGCTTGGCGGTGGCGAGGAAGAAGAGCGCCGTATTCGGCGTCTGCGCGACGTTGGCGCGCCAGTACGACGAATTCTTCTCGGCGTCAGAGATTTTGATCGGGCTGACGTGCGCGCCGCCGACCATCGGGATGAAGTGCAGCAGCCACTCTTCGCTGAACAGACCGA
This sequence comes from Thermoanaerobaculia bacterium, assembly GCA_035996815.1. Taxonomy (GTDB): domain Bacteria; phylum Acidobacteriota; class Thermoanaerobaculia; order Gp7-AA8; family Gp7-AA8; genus JADGNZ01. The sequence continues at coordinate 19,918 of DASYJF010000050.1, forward strand.
TGTTGAGGTAGACGCGATTGAGCGCGCCGAGGGCGCCGACGGAGTCGGAGCCGTCCTTGAGCACGTGCGTCGTGAACGCCACTTTCGTGGCCGGATCGTAGACCTTCGTCAGCGCCGTCCCGGCCGGGACGTAATCGTTGAACTGGTGGTTGTCCGCGCCGCCGCCGGCGAGTTGTTCGGCTCCCCACTTCCGGCCGATCTCGAGGCGCGCGCCGAGGTTGTAGATCGCATTCATCGTGCGCGGGTTGTTGATCTCGTCGGACGACACCAACGATGTATCCAGCGCGCCGGGACGCGAGGTGTGGAAGAGCTGCCAGATGAAGCTGCCCTCATCCTTGTCGAACATGAAGATGCGCTCGATCCAGAAGTACTGCGCGCCGGGATTGCTGTTGAGATTCGCCCAGGTCGGGTTCTCGGGATCGGCCGGCGGATTGGACGGGTTCGGGCCGACGTGGCAGAAGCCGCACGACATCCCGACGCGGAACGGCTTCACGAGATTCGCATCGTTGTAGTAGGACTTGTCGGTGTAGTAGCGGACCGGATCCCATCTCTTCTGGGCCGCTTCGTCGAAGTTGGGATTGGGGAAGAGGCGCAGACCAACCACGCCCGTCGCATATCCATAGTACGAGCCGACCGGGATGTTCTTTCCGCGGGCGCCGATCTTGACGCCGGGATACTTCGTTTCGTTCTCGAAAGGATCGGGACCGCAGCCGGCGCCTTCGACGCGCTCGTCGAGCCAGAGACCGAAACGGTCCGCGCGCGGGCCGGTAGCCTCGCGGAAGCACGGCTCGTTGACGAGGCCGAGGTAGCTCCAGCGATTGCTGCGCTTGTTTGTCAGACCGGGGTGGCTGGAGATCGTCTTCAGCAGATCGAGATTGCCGAGACTCTTGACGGAGAGAACGTCCCAGAGGCGGTCGTTGCCGGCCGTCCAGACCACCCAGTTGTTCCGGCCGACAGCGACGCGTTTCACGGCGTCGGCGGCACTCACGCCCGGAAGATAGGGATCGAGCGAAGCGCGGATTCCCTCCGGATTCTTCGTGAGGCCGTAGTCCATATCGGCGTAATAGTCTTCATCGGCGCCGGGCATGCTGGCGGCGTCCCTGCCGGCGAGCATGGCCTCGTCCTGCACGTGTCCCGCCTTCAGCGCGTTGACGCGGCTGCAGGCGACGAGACCTCCGATAGCGAGGGTGACCAGAATCAAAATGGAGAGGACGAGCTTTCGCATGGACGATGCCTCCTGGCTAGTAGTGACGTTGGAGCGGCAAACGTTTCTGCGCGCCAACCGGCACTGGTCGGTGGTCGAACGATTCGGTGTTAGCAACGCTGAAGGGAGTGTTGGTTACTAAGGAGGGCCGCAGGAATGACTTTTCCCTACCCTTAATTTTTCAGTTAGTTATTTAACGCGGAAGAGAAGCCGGCGGCGGCAGCTGGCAAAAAAAGTGGGTAGGGAAATCCCTTCCTGACGGCACTCCTGTAACGAACCCCCGTCCATCGTCACTACCATGCAACGGAATTCGTTCCATCGCGCTCGATCATGATAGAATTCATGACTCAATCACCGAAAGTCATTAAATCCAGTCGGAATGACGGCTCTGCCGCGACGCCGTTTGGATCGCACCACTGGCCGCAGAGGAGGGGTAGCCTTTATGCGTAAAGCCGGATTCGTTCTTGTCGTCGTCGTTCTGGCTCAGGTCGGGCTCGCGATGGGACAGATCATCCCGAAACTGCCGGACGATCCGCACGCGCGGACGGCCTATGCCGACAACAACTATCCGTCGGCGAGGGTCTGCGGCGAGTGTCACCCCAAACAGTTCGCCGAGTGGAGCCTCTCCTCGCACGCCTACGCGGCGATGTCGCCGATGTTCAACAAGTTTGAACAGAGGATCAACGACCTCGCGCGCGGCACGATCAACTCCTTCTGCGTGCGCTGTCACGCCACCGTCGGCACGGCGCTGGGCGAGCGGCGCGACACGGCGTGGTGGGACCGCAGCGGTTCCGCGCAGGAAGGGATCACCTGCGTGACCTGCCATCGCGTGGGCGAGGCCTACAGCAAGAGCAACGGCGCGCGCCGGATCACGCCGGGCAGTATCTCCGAGCCGGTGTTCGGCCCTTTCGACACGACCGGTGTCCTCAAAGCGATCAGCAATGCGGAGCTCTACAAGATCCTGGTGAGCCCCGACCAGCCCGACAGGCCTGGCTACCTCCGCATCCACCAGCAGGCCATCAAGTCCACCGTGGTCCAGGAGTCGGAGCTCTGCGTCACCTGCCACCAGGTGCAGGTCCACGCCGGCATCAAGCTGGAGACCGTGTGGGAGGAGTACCGCGCGTCGCCGGCATTCAAGGAAGGAACGACCTGTCAGGAATGCCACATGAGCCCTGTGCCGGGACAGAAGGTCGCGTTCAATCGGGGCCCCGCCGCCCTCGTCAACGGACTGACGGTCAATGACGACCGGCCGCTCTCGGACCACACCTTCGTCGGACCCGGCTACCCGATCAGCCACCCGGGCCTCTTCCCGTTTTCCCTGGTGCCGTCCCGCTTCACGACGCAGCAGTGGCTGAAGTTCGACTACCGCGCCAAGTGGGGAAGCGACGAGTTCGAGAAGAACGTGCCGGCCGCATATCCCTTCCCTCCCGATTGGCAGAACCTCGCCGACCGCAAGGAAGCGTGGGGCGTCGTCGTCACCAACCTGGCCAGGTGGGAAGATCGCAAGAAGATGCGCATCGAGCTGCTCGAGAAGGGCTCGAAGCTCGATGGGCCGTTCTTCACCAGTCCGCTCAAGATCGGCGAGGACTTCTCATTCGATTACAAGCTGACCAACCTCAATAAGGGACACAACCTGCCGTCGGGTTCTCTCGGAGCGCAGCCGGAGTTGTGGCTCAACGTGGCCCTCATCGATCCCGACGGGAAGAGGGTGTGGGAGTCGGGCTACGTCGACCAGTACGGCGACTTCGCCGACCTGCAATCGCGCGACGTCCGCGATCGCAAGATCGCCTTTGACTCCCAGCTCTTCAGCATGGGAGCGAAATTCATCACGGCGAACGTGAAGGGCACCGATCGGGAGATGTATCTGCCGATCAATCTCGACTTCGACCAGCTCCCCTTCATTCGCCCCGGTGGCACCCCCTCCTCGGTCAACAACCATCCGCCCAACGTGCGCATGGAGAAGCACAGCATCCCGCCGCTGGCTACCCGCACGGCACACTACAAGGTGCCGGCGGACAAGCTGACCAAGCCCGGGACGTACCGCCTCGCCGCACGCATTCGCGGCCGGACGGAGCCGATGTACTTCATGGATTTCGTCTTCGCCACGACGGACATGGAGCGGAACGAGAACGAGTGGGTCACCGACACGCATCAATACGCCGTTGCATTCGAGATGCACTGAGGAGAGGGCGAACATGAACCGAAAATCGTCCACCGCGAACCCTTTCCTCGTCGGATTGCTTCTGCTGGCAGCAGGCATCCCGTGCGCGTTTGCGCAGGAGCCTGTCGACAGCCAGAAACATGACATGTCGCCCGAGGCGAAGCTCCTGCCCGATCCGCCGGCGGAGGGGTCGTTCATTCCCGATCCCGTGTACCCGGACAAGTACGACGCCCAGGCACAGCTCGACGTCTACGGCACCAAGCACATGAACCCGAACCCGACGCAGATTCCGGCGATCGCGTGGGGCATTCGCATGTACGACCACGGCGCCTACACGCCGCGCCCGAGCTGGCTGTTCGGCCCGAAGGATCCCGTCCAATCCGGCTTCGCAGCCTATGGCGATCTTCGAATCGCCGCCGATTCCTACGATAGCGGCACCGGCGGCAAGAAACAGTCGACCGTTGCCGCGCGCCTCAACCTCGACATGGACCTCGCGCTCACGGCTACGGAGCGCATCCACGCGTTCACGCGGCCGCTCGACAAAGGCGGTCAGTTCACGCGGTACGACGTCAGCGGTGCGGTCAAAGACAAATTCACGCGCAAATTCGACTTCGATCTCGACACGCTCTTCTTTGAAGGCGACCTCGGGCAAATCACCGGCGGCTTGCAGAACCATGCGGCCCGATTCGATCTGCCGATCGCCTTCGGCAGGATGCCATTCGTCACGCAGAACGGCGTCTGGATTGAAGACGCCTTCGACGGCGCGGCCTTCAGCTTCACCGCCAAGAACATCCCGTCGCTCGATGTCAGCAACACCGACCTCACCTTCTTCGCCGGCTGGGCGCAGCTGACCACGGATGCTGCTCCCAACAACTCGAAGAACGGCGTCTTCGGCCTGGCCGGATTTGCGGACGCGCGGAAGGGATACATCGAGTACGGCTATGGCTACGTGAAAGCCGACGACGACAACCTGAGCTATCACAATGTGACCGCGGCCTTCAGCAGGCGGTACAAGGGACGGCTGGCCAATAGCGTCCGGCTGATCGGGAACTTCGGTCAGAAGGGTGATCCCGGCAAAGCAAAAACGGCCGACGGTGTGCTGGTCCTCGTGGAGAACTCGCTCACGCCGAAGTATCTGAAGTGGGGCAATCAGCAGAATTTCGTCCCCTACCTCAATCTCTTTGCCGGCTTCAACTCGCCGCAGTCGCTCGCGCGCGGCGCTGATTCCGGCGGCGTGCTGCGGAACACCGGCATCACCTTCGAGTCCGACGGCATGACCGCCTATCCGACGCTGGACGCCAAAGCGCACAAGTCGTACGGCGGTGCGTTGGGGCTCGAGTACCTCTTCGATCTCGCTCATCAGATCGTGATCGAAGGGTCGGCAGTCCAGCGCATGAGCGGAAACACGGCGGGCGATCAGTACGGAATCGGCATCCGCTATCAGCAGCCGATCAGCCCCGACCTGATCATCCGCTTCGACGCCATGAAGGGCTGGCTGCAGGGGCAGAAAGACGTTTACGGCGTACGCGCAGAACTCCGTCTCAAATTCTGAGGAGGTTTTCCATGTCTGTGTTTCAGCTAAACGTCAACGGCAAGGTGCATTCGGTCGACATCGACGGAAACATGCCTCTGCTGTGGGCCATCCGCGACGTCCTCGGACTGAAGGGAACGAAGTTCGGCTGCGGTGTCGCGCAGTGCGGCGCCTGCACTGTTCACCTCGACGGGCGCGCCGCACGCTCCTGCGTCACCGATGTCGGCGTGGCGGCGTTGTCCAAGATCAAGACCATCGAGGGGTTGTCGTATGACGGCAGCCACCCGTGCCAGAAGATGTGGGTCGAGCTCGGCGTGCCGCAGTGCGGCTTCTGCCAGCCCGGTCAGATCATGACCGCCGCGGCACTGCTCGACGAGCACCCGCATCCCGATGACGCAACGATCGACGCCTACATGAGCGGCAACATCTGCCGGTGCGGCACCTATCCGCGGATCAAAGACGCAATTCGCAGACTGGGAGGGAGCGCGACATCATGAGCGCCAAGGTGAATCGCAGGGACTTTCTCCGCGCCGCCGGCGTTGGCAGCGGAGCGCTGGTTTTCGGCTCGTACCTTACCCCCGCGCTGAAGGCCCAGGGCCTCATCCACAATTTGATCAACGGGTTTCCGGTCGCCGCAATCCCGGTACTCATCATCAAGATCAACGGCGATGTGGTCATCATCACCCACCGCCCGGAGATGGGGCAGGGGATTCGGTCCAGCCTCGCCGCGGTACTGGCCGATGAGTTGGAAGCAGACTGGAAGCGGGTCACACTTCAACAGGCCGATGCCGACGCCAAGAAATACGCCGTCGCGTTCCCGGCCGAGGTGGCGAGCGATGTCAAGCTGCCCTTCCCCTATGACACGCTCTCCAAAGACCCGAAGTTGCAGTACCTCATCTCCCCCGAGGGATCGCAGTTCACGGATAGCTCGAGGAGCATGACCGCGTTCTTTACCGTCATGCGGATCTACGGCACCGCCCTCCGGCTGGCGCTGATCCGGGCCGCGGCGAAGAAATGGGGAGTCGACGAAAAGGCCTGCCGCGCGGAGAAGCATCGGGTTTACGGCCCCGGTGGGAAGTCGAGCGACTACCGCTGGCTGTTGCTCGGTGCCATGAAAGAGAACCCGTCGTACGAAGAGATCACTGCGGCGTTCAAGAAGCCGGACGAGTGGCGCTACATCGGCAAAGGGAAAGAGCCGATGCCGTTCTACGACGCGCTCGATCTGGTGCGCGGGAAGGCAGTCTTCGGCGCCGACGTCGAGCTTCCTGGAATGCTGACGGCCATGATCGAGCGCTGCCCGGTCGCCAACGGGGCGCTCATGTCCTACGACGCCGGGCCGGCGCTTGCCATCGAGGGCGTCCGCGCAGTCCTACCCATGTTCCCTCCCGGAAAGCGCGGTGGTGGCGTAGGCAGAGGCTTCATGCCGCACGCCGGCGTCGCTGTCATCGCGACGAATACCTGGGCGGCGTGGCAGGGGCGCAGGGCGCTCAAGCCGACCATCAAGTGGCACGTCAGTCCTCATGACACCTACGACTCGGTCGCGTTCCGCAAGGAGCTCGAAGACGCGACCTCCAAGCCGGGAAACCCCGTGCGTAAATTGAAGGATGTCGATGACGCCTTCGCGCAGGTCGGCGTCGACACGAAGGAGGCTCACTACTACGTTCCGCATCTGGCGCAGACTCCGATGGAGCCTCCCGTGGCCGTGGCCGTTTTCCAGAATGGGAAAATGGAGGTGTGGGCGCCCACGCAAGCTCCGGACTACGCGCAGATATGGACTGGACAGGTTGCGCTCGGCATCGATCCCTGCGGCATGACCGACGACGCCTGCAACGAAAAGGCGCGGGCGGCGTCGACGGTGCACGTGACGATGCTGGGCGGTGGCTTTGGACGCAAATCGAAACCCGACTACATCGTCGAGGCGGCTATGCTCGCCAAGCAGATGCCCGGAGTGCCGATCCGCGTGCAGTGGACCCGCGAGGACGACGTCAAGTTCAGCTACTACAACGCGGCCAGCAGCCAGTACCTGAAGGCATCGCTCGGTGCCGACAAACTCCCCACCGCGCTTCTGCAGCGCAGCGCCCTCACCTCGTTCTTCGGGACGCTGATACCGAACTATTCGACTCCGGACTTGAGCGAATCCGACATTAAAGCTGCCGCGGAACTCCGCCGCACAACGTTTGGCGGCGGCGCCTACCCTTATGCCTCGGGCATCGAGCGCGCGCAGGGCCTCGAGGACATGCCGTACGACGTTCCGAACATTCGCCTCGAGAACTGCAAGGCTGAAAACCATATCCGCGTCGGTTGGATGCGGTCAGTCGCCAATGTCTACCACGCCTTCGCCATCAACTCCTTCGCCGGCGAGTTGGCCCTCGCTGCAGGCCGCGATCAGAAGGACTATCTGCTCGATCTGATCGGGAAAGACCGCATCCTCGATGAGAAGACGCTGACCGGCCAAGCGGTCGAGCGCTTCCGCAACAACGAGCTCCCCTTGGCGGCGATCGAGGTGGTAGTAGTCAAGGGCGGGAAAGCCAATCAGGTCGTTGCGGGATTCCCGCCCGACACCTCGCGTTTGCGCGCCGTGATCAATCAGGTTGCGCAGGAGTCGGACTGGACGAACAAGGTCGCGAAGTACAAGAACATGAAGGGCCGCGGCCTCGGCATCGCCGCCCACCGCAGCTTCCTCAGTTACGTGGCCGTCGTGGTCGATGTTTCCATGAGCGACGACAACAAGCTGACCATCAACGACGTCTACGCCACGATCCACTGCGGGCTGGCCGTGAACCGCGATCGCGTCCTGGCGCAGATGGAGGGCGGCGTCGTCTACGGTCTGAGCTACGCGCTGCTCGGCGAAATCACGGTGAAGAATGGAGCGGTCGTGCAGAACAACTTCGACGACTACCCCGTGCTGCGAATCAATCAGACGCCGAGGATTCACGTCAGCATCGTCGACAGCAACGAGCCGCCGACGGGCGTCGGCGAGCCGCCCACACCGGCCGTGGCGCCGGCCCTGGCCAACGCCATCGCTGCTGCAGGCGGTCCTCGCCTTCGCGCAATGCCGTTTGCGGCAAAGAACGATAGCGGCTCGACCGACGAGAAGATCATTTTCCTTTGACCTAGACAAGCCGGGCGCGGATCATGAAGGTCCGCTCCCGGTTTTTCCATGCACGAGATCGACAAAGTCATCGCCGCCTGCCGATCGGTGATCGATGCCGGCAATCGCGGCGTGCTGGTCACCGTCGTTCGTACGCAAGGGTCCACGTATCGCCGCGCTGGCGCGCGAGCGGTCATCGGCGAGGATGGGACGCTCGCCGGCGCCATCAGCGGCGGGTGTCTCGAGCGCGACATCGCGGAGCGGGTGGCGATGTGGTTGGCGGATATGAATCCGCGGCTGGTCACGTATGACTCCACGCGCGGCGACGATCTGATCTTCGGTCTGGGGCTGGGATGCCGCGGTGTACTCGATCTGCTTATCGAGCCGTTCGATGCGGCGCATCTGCCGCGGCTCGTTACGGACTTTCAGTGGAATGGCGTAGAGCCGGCGGAGTGGACGACCATTCTTCCCAATGGCGAGATGATGATCGAGATCCTTCGCCCTCCGCGCGCGATCGTCATCTTCGGAGGCGGCGATGCGTTTCCGGTAGCTCAGTTCGCACGTGCGATCGGATGGCGTGTCGATGTCGTCAAGCCGCGGGCGGATTTCGATGCGCGCGCGTTCGATGCGGCGGTGGTAATGACGCACAACTTCGCGCGCGATGCCGACCTCCTGCGCCTGCTCCTCGCGTCGCAGATCCAGTACATCGGTCTCCTCGGTCCGAAATCGCGCGGCGATGAGTTGCTCGCGGAGATCGGCGAATCGCGCGAGCCCCGCCTCCACAGTCCGATCGGCCTCGACCTCGGCGGCGAGACTCCGGAAGAGATTGCGCTGTCGATCGTGGCCGAGATTCAAGCCGCGTTCGAGCGCCGTTCGGCACGTTCGCTGCGCGAGCTCAAGGTCCCGATCCACGAGACCGTGGACAAGCCGGCCTGCGCCTGACTTTCTGCTTCCTTTGAGTCTGTGATCGCCGCTGCATTCGCGCGTGGGCTACGTCACGCGGATGCTCTTGACAAACGCAATTGAGACGATCAGAGTACGCCTCGTTAACGCAACTGAGACTCAGTCTCATCATCCAATGCGGAGGCATTCATGGTTTTCAACCGTTCCACTGTCCTGTTCTTCGTCATCGTCGTAGCACTCTCCTCATTCGCCGCGGCGGCGGCTCCAACGCATGCTCGGTTTGCGGGACGCGTCGCCGACGCCGCGGGGGCTCCTGTTCAGGCTGCCCACATAACCGTCACCGGAATCGAGGGGAACAAGGCTCCGGCGGTTTCCGCCGATTCCGACGCCGAGGGACGCTTTGCGCTGGATGTCGAAGCGGGCGCGTATGTGGTGCAGGTGGAGAAGAGACACTTCGCAAGCGTTGCCGAACGGGTGGATGTCATCGCCGGCGATTCATCCATGCACCCATTCACGTTGCAGATGGCCGGCATTCACGACTCCATTACCGTGCGCGCGCCGCAGGGATACTCGGTTCCCGCGATCAGGAGCGCCACGAAGACGGAGACACCGTTGCGGGATGTGCCGCAGTCGGTCACCGTCGTCACGCGCGAGATCATTCAGGACCAGCTCATGACCAGCATTGGTGACGTGGTTCGTTACGTTCCCGGCGTGATGCTTCACCAGGGCGAAAACAATCGCGACCAGGTCATCATGCGCGGCAATAGCTCCTCGGCAGATTTTTTCCTCGACGGCGTGCGCGACGACGTTCAGTACTACCGCGATCTCTACAATCTCGAGCGCGTCGAAGCGCTCAAGGGTCCGAATGCGCTCATGTTCGGCCGCGGCGGTGCGGGCGGCGTGATCAATCGCGTGACGAAAGAGGCGGGCTTCATGCCTCTTCGCGAAGTGGATATGCAGGGCGGCGCGTTCGGCAACAAGCGCGTGGCCGCCGATCTCGATCAACCGCTCAGTGACACGATGGCCGTGCGCCTGAACGGAATCTATGAAAGCTCGGGCAGTTTCCGGGACAACGTTTCCCTGACACGCACCGGCATCGCGCCGACTCTCACATTCCGTCCGTCCGACACGACGAAGGTCACCCTCGGATACGAGAACTTTCATGACGGCCGGACTGCCGATCGCGGGATTTCGTCGTACAACGGGCGCCCGGCCGACGTCGGCGTCAGTACGTACTACGGCAATCCTGACGACAGCCATGTGCGGGCGCGCGTCAATATCCTTTCCGCGAATCTCGAGCATCGTTTCGGCATCTTCACGATTCGCAACCGGATGCTTCTCGGCGACTACGATCGTTCGTACCAGAACTTCGTGCCGGGAGCGGTCACCGCGAACAAGGCCAGCGTCGCACTGACCGCCTACAACAACGCCACGCAGCGGCAGAACCTCTTCAATCAGACCGACCTCACCGCCACGATGAGCAGCGGATCGATCCGGCACACGCTGCTCTTCGGCACCGAGGTCGGGCAGCAATTGACCGATAACTTCCGCAATACGGGATTCTTCAATAACTCCGCCACGTCGATTCTCGTGCCGTATGCGAATCCGACGATCAGCACGCCGGTGACCTTCCGCCAGAGCGCTACCGACGCCGACAACCATCTCCGCACGAGCGTCGGCGCCGTCTATGCGCAGGATCAGATCGCATTGACACCGCACGTTCAGGTCGTGGCCGGGCTCCGAGTGGACCGATTTGATCTGCGCTACCACAACAACCGAAACGGCGACACGTTGGGCAGGGTCGACGATCTCGTTTCGCCGCGCGCCGGAATCGTGTTGAAGCCCGTAGACGCGCTTTCGCTTTACGGCAGTTACAGCATCTCGTACCTGCCGAGCTCCGGCGATCAATTCTCATCGCTGACGACGATCACGGAACAGGTCAAGCCCGAGAAGTTCAACAACTATGAGCTGGGCATGAAGTGGGATGCATTCAAAGATCTGGCCCTGACCGCGGCCGTCTACCGTCTCGACCGTACGAACACGCGCTCCACCGATCCCACCGATCCCACGCGCATCGTGCAGACCGGCAGCCAGCGCACCAACGGATACGAGATCGGGATCAACGGTCAGGTCACCTCGGCATGGAGCATCGCCGGCGGTTACGCGCATCAGGATGCGTTCGTCACCAGCGCTACCACTGCTGCCCGCGCCGGGGCGCAGGTCGCGCAGGTGCCGCATCACATGCTGTCGCTCTGGAACAACGTTCGATTCAACGAGAGAACGGGCGCAGGCCTCGGCGTGGTCTATCGCTCGGCGATGTTTGCCGCGATCGACAACTCGGTGACGCTCCCTGGGTTCACCGAAGTTGAAGCCGCCGCATACCTCACGCTTACGCACGATCTGCGTCTGCAGCTCAATATCGACAACCTCTTCGACACGAAGTACTACGCCAACGCGGACAGCAACACGAACATCTCGCCGGGCTCTCCGCGGGCCGCAAGGATCGGAATCGTGGCCCGGTTCTGATCAAACGCCGGCGAGAGCCATGTGTCCCATTCC
>DASYJF010000051.1:0-22121 GCA_035996815.1 Thermoanaerobaculia bacterium
AAGGTCAGTACCGAGGAACTGAACGTCGAGTCGGCGCGACTGAAAGGTCAGTACCGAGGAACTGAACGTCGAGTCCGCGCGACTGAAAGGTCAGTACCGGGGAACTGAACGTCGAGTCGGCGCGACTGAAAGGTCAGTACCGAGGAACTGAACGTCGAGTCGGCGCGACTGAAAGGTCAGTACCGAGGAACTGAACGTCGAGTCGGCGCGACTGAAAGGTCAGTACCGAGGAACTGACAGAGCACGATACGCGATTCGCGGCTATCCCGCGTTACCACAATGCTTTAGAAGCCAGGCGCGTCTTCGACGCCTTGACCGTCCACTTCGGACCAAGGCTCCGTCGAGAGTGTAACTTCCGCGGGTTACTTCGTCAGGCCGGAGAGAAGCGCCAGAAACACCGCCTTCAGCTCCTCGTCCGTAAACGGATCCGGCTGATTCGCGCGACGGGCGATGAGTCGCTCGCGCAGCAGCGCTTCGGCCGCACCGATCAGGGCGATGGCCAAAGCCTCATCGTGATAGCCGTCCTTGAGCGTGCCGTCGCGGTGGCCGCGGCGTACGACCATTCTTAGGAGCTCCTGAAACTCGGTAAAGCCTCGCGACAGTGCGATCTCGGCGCCGCTGCGCACGCGGCGGCCTTCGAATACGAAGAGAAAGGCCGCTTCCGGATCGGCGGTGAAGCTCTCCACCATCGTGTCGAGAATGGCCGCCAGCGCTTCCTGCGCGTTCGACGCCGCGGCGATCCGGTTCTGCATCAACTGGTTCAGCGGCTGCCAGCTGTGATCGAAGATCGCTTCGAGCAGTCCGGCCTTCCCCCCGTAGTACCGCATGAGCTGCGACTCGGAAGATCCCGCCTCGCGGGCGATCGCGGCTGTCGGAGTCTGCTCGTAGCCGTTCTGGGCGAAGAGAGTTTTGCCCGCTTCCAGCAGCCGCGAGCGGGAAGTGTGCGTGTTGTCGGTATCGATCGGCATCGGAGCGTGCATCGTAGTACCACCACTAGCGTTGGTCAACAAAGGAGCGCTTGCTACAAAGTTCTGGCCGCAATCCAATCGTTTAGTAGTGGTACTACTATTGCAAAATGCCGAACGTCGGTCGTGGGATGCACGGCCAGAGAAGGAGAAAACGCTTCGATGTTCAGCAAAATCAATCGGTTCGCCCTCGTCGCCCTAATCCTTTCGTTCAGTGTCCTTTCACTCAACGCCGCGGTCCTCGACCCGCTCCTGCAGGCCAAGCTCAGCACAGTCAGCGGCGAGCTTCTCCCCGCCGTGGTTACCTACAACTCCCAGCCGAACGCTGCCGACCTCACCGTACTGCGCCTTCTTGGTGTCCGCTACGGCGTCGCGATGAAGCAACTGCCGATGGTCGGCGTCTGGGCAACCGGCGATCAGGTCCGCCAGATCGCCGCGAATTCGCGTGTGCGCTCGGTCTACTTGAACAAACAGCTGCGCTACTTCAACTATGAAGGATCGGCGCTGATCGGCGCCTCGGAACAACGCACGATGCCCGGCTTCGGGTACTCAGGTCGAGGGATTGGCGTAGCCATCGTCGACAGCGGCATCGATGCGACGCATCCCGACCTCCCGTTCGGCACGCACGTGAAGCAGAACGTCAAAGTCGTGATCGGCGGCGCCGGACTCGGATCGCCGTTCGATGGCGTCGTCCCGCCGACGTATCTCGAAAATCTCCCCAATACCGATACAAGTTCCGGCCACGGCACACATGCCTCCGGATCGATCGCGGGCCTCGGCACGGAGAGCGGCGGGAAGTTCGCCGGTGTAGCGCCGGGCGCGGACCTCATCGGCGTCAGCACCGGTGAAGCGATCGCCATCCTCTGGGCGCTGGAAGGATTCGATTACGTCCTCACGCATCAGTACACCTACAACATCCGCGTGGTCAGCAACAGCTGGGGCACGACCGGCCCGTTCGATCCCGAAGATCCCGTGAGCGTTGCCTCGAAAGTGCTGCATGACCGCGGCATCACCGTCGTCTTTGCCGCCGGCAACGAAGGCTCCGGCAACAACACCATGAATCCGTACGCCGACGCGCCGTGGGTCATCGGCGTGGCGGCCGCGGACAAACAGGGACGTCTGGCCAGCTTCTCGTCGCGCGGCATTCCGGGCGATCCGCTCTATCATCCCACCATCACCGCGCCGGGCGTTGCCATCGTCTCGACGAAAGCCAACGCCACGCCGCTCGGACAGGCCGGACAGTGCACCGGTCTGTCGGTCTCCGAAACGGTCTGGTACGCCTGCATGGACGGCACATCGATGGCCACGCCGCACGTTGCCGGCGCCTGCGCGCTTCTGCTCGAAGCGAATCCCGCGCTCACGCCGGACGCGATCAAGTCGACGATTGTCGCAACCGCCACGCCGATGGCGGGCTATGGCCGCCACCAGGTCGGCGCCGGCTATCTCAACGTCCTCGCCGGCCTCGATGCGGTCAAGAATCCTTCGAAGACTTACGGCGCCGTGCTTAATCAGACCTATAACGCCGGCTTCACCGGGACCAGCAGCAACGAATCGTGGGATCAGGCTTTTGATCCGTCCGCCGGCCCGGCCGTTCATCACTACACCATCGGTGGCAGCGGCGTGGAGAGCGACGTCTTCCTGACCTGGGACAATACCGCGAATACCTTCAATCTCGCGGTCACCGATCCTAGCGGCACGCAGACAGCGACGGGATCAAACGCGCTCGCCGCGGTTTACGGGCTCCAGGCGTCCCTGGGCTTCGCGGCTCCGGCTGCCGGCGATTGGTTCACCACCGTCTACGGCCTCAAAGGCCAGTCCACCGGCACGGTCGGCGTCGGCGTTCCCGACACGCTGCACCTCGCGGTGACGAATTACTACGGCACCTTCTCCGGCATCGATGACACCACCGCATCGCCGTACGCGGCCTACATTCGCAAGGCGATCACGCTTCGGTTGATGGACAGCAAGACGGCGACCGCGTTCCAGCCCGATGCGAATGTCACCCGCGGCGAGATGGCTGTGACTCTCGCCTCCGACTGCTGGATTCGCCAGAGCCAGATCAATCCGATTGCTTTCAGCGACGTGCCGTCGTCTCTCGTTCCCTACGTTCAGGCCGTGACCAGCGCCGGCGGTCCGATGCGCGACACGTTCATGCAAGGCGGAGCCGTGATGTCGGACAGCAGAAGCGGCTCCAGCATCATGAGCACCGACTCCTTCTTTCCTGGTGCAAACGTAACGCGTGCCGATCTCGCCATATGGCTGGTGCGCGCCCTCGGCAAAGACGCCGATGCGCAGGCGGCCATGAATACCGCCACGACGTTTACGGATGATTCCGACATTCCGGCCGGCGCGCGCGGCTACGTCGTCGTCGCGAACAGCATCGGCCTCATGCCCGGCTACGCAAATGCAGCGCAGATCGAGGGCGCGCCGGTGACGTACAGCTGGCAGCCGAACAGCGCCGTCACGCGCGGCGCGCTTGCTCTGACCATGGACAAGTGGTGGGACATCTTCATGACGCCGTAATTCTCGATGACGCTGTTCGAGGAAAGGCTGAAAGGGGCGCGAGCTCCTTTCAGCCTTCTTGTATGCTCGCGGCATGACTTTCGACCCTGATGCCGCGGCGTCCGACGGCGCCGGCATTTACGGACTGCCGTTCACGCCGGACGACGCACACGTCATCGTCATTCCCGTTCCGTACGAGGCGACCACGTCGTACGGCGGCGGGACGTCGAAGGGCCCCGAAGCGGTGTTCGAAGCGTCGAAGCAGGTCGATCTTTTCGATCGCGACACCGGCCGGCCGTACGAATCCGGGATCGCCATGCTCGACGTGCCGGCGAACATCGTTCGCTTGAATGAGAAGGCGAAACGCATCGCCGCGGCGGTGATTGAAAAAGGCGGCGTCGTCGACGATGCCACGCGCAACGCCGCGGCCGAAGTGAATGCGATTTCGGAAGAGGTCAATGACTGGGTCTATGAGCAGACCCGCGCCCTTCTCGTCGCCGGAAAAATGCCGGTGGTCCTCGGCGGCGATCACTCCGTCCCCTTTGGCGCCATCCTCGCCTACGCCGAAACGCATCCGAACCTCGGCATCCTCCATCTCGATGCACACGCCGATCTTCGCGATGCGTACGAGGGTTTCATCTGGTCACACGCGTCGATCTTCCACAACGTCATCACGAAAGTCGGCGGCGTCGATCGGCTCGTGCAGGTCGGTGTTCGCGATCTGAGCAACGCCGAGTCGGCCATGATCGACGGATCGGAAGGGCGCATCGTGACCTTCTTCGATTCCGATCTCGCCGCGCGAAAAGAAGAGGGCGCGACGTGGGCGGAGATCGCGGACGAGATCATCGGCGCGCTTCCGACGGACGTTTATCTGTCGTGGGATATCGACGGACTCGATCCGACACTCTGCCCATCGACGGGAACGCCGGTGCCCGGCGGCCTGTCGTGGAACGAAGCGATCGGACTGCTGCGCGCACTGCGGCGCAACGGCAAACGCATCGTCGGCCTCGATCTCTGCGAAGTGGGCGAGAAGGAATGGGACGCGAACGTCGGCGCGCGGCTTCTCTACAAAATGATCGGCTTCGCGCTGCTCACGAACGGCGGCGCATCATCAACATCGCACTCGTGATGCCGAGGAGGCCGCAGGCGATCCAGACCGCGGCGGGGTTGTGTTCGAACACGAGCGTGCCGAGCGGCGGACCGATGATCATGCCGAGGGACCACATCATCATCACGAGTCCGAGGTAGCGTCCGCGGTATTGCTCGGGCGCGAGTTGCACCGCGTAGGCAGTGGCGACGGGGGAGCTGATCATCTCGCCGAGCGTCCAGATGATGACAGTTGCGACGAGAAGCGGCACGGTGTGCGCGAGTCCGGTGAGGGCGAAACCGATTCCTGCGAGCAGATAGCCGAGGGCGATCATCGGGCGCGGATGGAAGCGGCGCGTCCACTGCGTGATGGCGAGCTCGAAGACGACGATCAGCATGCCGTTCAACGAGATCAGGAGGCCGTAGACGCGCGATGGAAATCCGGCGGCGCGCACGTGCAGCGCGAAGGTCGATCCGAGTTGAAAGTCGACCGTGGTGATGCAGAGCGTCGCCAGTAGGAAAATCACGAAGGGCTTGTCGCGCGCTGCGACGCGAAGCGCCTCGCCGGTTCGATCTGTCTTCACGTACGTACGCAAACCATGCGGAAGCGCGAAGAGCGCGATGAAGCCGTAGACGATCGACGTCGCGGCGTCGCCGATGAAGAGCAGCGTGAACGAGTGATCGGCGAGGAATCCGGCCGTTGCCGGTCCTGCCGCGAAGCCGAGGTTGATCGCGAAGCGGTAGATGCCGAATGCGGTGACGCGATGTTCCTCGCTGACCAGATCGCCGACGAGCGCGTAGCTGGCGGGGCGATACAACTCGGAAAGCGCGCCAGTGATGCAGGTCAGGATCACGATCGGCACGTAGCTGCGCGCTTGCGAGAGCGCCAGCATCGACGCGGCCGATCCGAACATCGACAGCACGATGGTGTTGCGGCGGCCGATGCGATCGGCGAGATGTCCGCCCGCGGACGAAGCGATGAGATGGCCGATGCCGTATGCGCCGACCGCCAGTCCCGCCTGCGCGCTGCTGTAGCCGATGCGCGTGAGGTAGAGGATCAGGAACGGGACGACAAACGTCCCGAAGCGGTTGATGAACGTGCCGCCGAAGAGAATCCAGGCTGCGGGCGGGAGCGCTCGGATGTTGTCTCGGAACGATTGCACCGTGAAAACGTCCTACGCGAATTCGAAGCGGACGCGCTCGCGGAGATGGCCGAGGATCGCGCCGAGGAACGCGCCGGTCGTGTTCCAGATGATGTCGTTGATGTCGGCGACGCGGTCGGGGAGAAAGTACTGCCACCCTTCGATCGCGCAGGTGAAGGTGAAGCCGAGGAGGATCGTCAGCACGTAGGTCTGCAGCGTCGGGCGGTTGATCGTGTAGAGCGTGATGAAGAGCAGGAAGCCCCACGGAACGAACAGCAGGATGTTCGCGATGATCGGCACGATCATCACCGCCAGGATGTGCGTCGACACCGGATGGCTGGCGATGCGGTGCGAGATGTGGCGGAGATCCTCGAACGGCAGCGGATCGACTTTCGCGTAGCTCTTCCCCGACATCCAGACCGTCGTCATCACGATGAGCACCGTGACGACGAGCAGCAGGATGATCGTGACGGGGCGCTTGATCGTGATCTCGGTCTGCATGGGTTAGTAGATTAGTGGATCAGTAGATCAGGAAACGGATTGCCTTGTCCTAATCTACTAATCGACTGATCGACTAGACATTCACAAACCGTCGGAAGCCGACATTCAGAATCAGTCCGATGGCCATGAAGAACATCATCGTGGCCGATCCGCCGTACGAGATCAGCGGCAAGGGGATGCCGGTTACCGGCAACAGTCCGATCTGCATCGAGACATTGATCACGATGTGGAAGATGAAAAAGCAGATCAGCGACAACACTAGAAACGTGCCGCCGCGATCGCGCGACGCTTTGGCGACCGACAGCGACTCGACGATCAGGAACAGGTACAACGTGAGCACGACGCTGACGCCGGCGAAGCCCCACTCTTCGCCGAGGACCGAGAAGATGAAATCGGTGTGGCGGGCGGGGAGGTACTCGAGGTTCACCTGCGTCCCGTGCAGGAATCCTTTGCCGGTGATTCCGCCGGAGCCAGTCGCGATCTTGGCCTGCATGACCTGATAACCGGAGCCGAGCGGATCGCGGGCGGGGTTCATGAAAATCATGATCCGCTCTTTCTGAAACGGCTTCAGAAAATGCCAGCCGACGGGAAGCGCGATGAGGAAGCAGAGCGTCGCAATCAACCACAGCTTCGGTTTGATGCCGCCGAAGAACATCGCCACGCCGAAGAGTGGGAAGAAGCTGGCCGCCGATCCGAACGCCGGCTGCAGCGCGATCAGCACGACCGGGAAGCCGATCATCCCCATCACCACGGCGAAACTGCGGAAGTCGAGGTACGCACGGTCGTTGGAATCGAAGTACTTTGCAATCAAAAGCGCCGTGAAGATCTTCATGAACTCCGACGGCTGAAACTGAAAGCCGCCGATGTGTATCCACGACTTGACGTTGCGCGTGAGCCGGTCCGATGCGAGCAGGTACGCGAGCAGCAGGATGCCGACGCCGTACAGAAACGGCGAGATCTCCATCAGCACGTGATAGTCGATGGCGATGAAGACGACCATCAACGCGATGCCGGTGAGCGTCCACATGACCTGCTTCCGAAACAGCGGCGCCTCGGGACCAAAGTACGTGGCGCTGTAGACGAGCAGACAGCCGATCGCCGCGATGAGCAGCGCGGTCGTGAGCAGGTTGAGATCGAGGCGGGAAATCGTGCGTGAGACGGACATCGTCGCGACGCCAGCGAGAGTAGCAGAGTCGCGGAAGAAGTGGTCAGTGGTTAGTGGCCAGAAAAGTGGCCAGTGGTCAGTGGTCAGTGACCAGAAAAAGAAGGCGGCAGTGCCCGAACGCTGCTTTCCTGACCACTGGCCACTAACCACTGGCCACTAATGCTTCGGGATTTCCTGGTTGTAATAGAACATCGCCGTCACGCGCTCGGAGTCGTTCGGGAAGTTCGCCGGCAGGGGATTGAGCGGGGAGGAAAGCTCGATGCCCTTCTTCGCGGCGAAGTCGTACGGCGGCACGCCGGAGCTCTGCAGGATGGTGACGTCGGTGATGCTGCCGTCGCGATGGATGGTGAAGCGGATCGTGACGACGCCTTTGAGCCCGGTCTGGATCAGGTGCGGCATGTTCGAGTACCAGTTCACCCGAATCCTGCTGACCATTCCCTCGGCGTAGTCGCCCCAATCGAACCATGACGATTCGAATGACAGCGGGCCGTCCTGTGCGAAGCCCTTCTCGCCGCCGGCAGAGCCTTTGAGGTCGGGGCCTTCCTGTCCGCCGCCGAGCGACGCAACCTTGCCGACTTCCTTGATCGCGTTGCGCCAATTCACCGGACCGACGGCGGCGTTGGCCTGCGCCGGCTGGCGATACGTGAGCGTCGACAGCGCCTGCGGATTCGGAGGCGTCGGGGTCGCCGAGGCTTGCTGCTGGTTATCCGCCGCGGCGGCGGCTTGCTGCGACGGAGTGGCCTGTTGCCGCTGACCGGCAGGAGTTTTCGGAGGCGAGTAAATCTGGCTGCCGTCGCCGGGACGCTGCGTCGGCTGCTCGCCGGTCGGATGCGGCGTCGACGCCTTGCGGTTGGCGTCTGAGAGAGCCGCGTTCGGCGACGGCGCGTGATCGAGTTTCGGGCCGGGCGCTTCGACGAAGGTCTTGTCCGGATTCTGGCGGATCAGTTCGACGTAGTGCGCGATCGGTGGCGCGGGCGCATCTTTCGAGACCGGCTTGTACGTGGCGATGAAATACGTGAGCAGAAGCGCGTGGACGATGAAGGAGACGATGACGGCGACGCTGACCCCGCTGCGCCGCGTATCGGTCTGGTCGCCGAGTAGGTCGATTCGTTCTTCGAAATCGTGGAGTTCGTGGTCCAAATCGGGAGTCCTCAGCGTAGAAGTTGGCCTGTCTCCGATTTCTTCCCCGGAGTGGATGCTAAACTCGATTCAATGTCCGACGTTTTCCAACCGGCACTGCCGCCTCCGCCGCCACCACCACCGTTGCGGCCGCCAGGAACCGGATTCGATTTCGCGCGTCCGTTCACCTTTACGTTTGAGGACCCGCGCTGGATACACAAAGTTTTGCTCGGGGGAGTCTTCGCACTGGCGAGCGTCTTCATCGTCGGGGCATTCTTCCTCTACGGTTACCTCGCCCGGCTGGCGCGCAACGTCGTCGCCGGCGTGCAGCATCCTCTCCCGGAGTGGGACGACCTCGGCGAATTCTTCAGCGAAGGCCTGCGAATTTTCTGTGTCGCCTTGATCTATACGCTGCCGATGATCTGCCTGGTGCTGGTTTTCATCGTGCCATCGATCATCGCGCAGAACGCCGACAGCGAAGCGATCCGCAACATCGGCGGCGGCATGGCCGCGTGTGTCTGGTGCCTGATTTTCCCCCTCGGACTGGCGCTTGCGCTCTGGCTTCCGGCCGCGCTGCTCTTCACCGCGATGGAGCAGCGTTTCGGCGCGGGATTCGAGTTCGGCCAGATCGCAGCGTTCATCAAGGCGAACATCGGCAACTACCTGCTGGCCTTCGTGGTCTGGCTGGTCGTGCGCATGATCGTTCCGTTTGGCTTCATCCTGCTGTGCGTCGGCGTCTTTTTCACGACGTTCTGGTCCTTGGTCGTGGCCACGTACGCGTTCGCGCAGACCTGGCGCATCGCCCATCCCCGGTAAGCGCAATCGTGAAGCGCGACACGAAAATCGTGGCCGGCGTCATCGCCGGAATCGCGAGCGCGATTCTGGCGGCCTCGGTGACGTGCGCGCTGGCGATCGCGAACGGCGCATCGATGCGGTGGCGGCTGCTGTTCCGCGTCTTCTGTCACGGCATCCCGGAACGTTGTCTATACCTCTGGAACGTGCCGATGCCGATCTGCGCGCGCTGCACGGCGATCTACGTTGGGCTGATCGTGTCGATCGCGGTGTTCCTGATGCTGCCGCGGATGACGGAGCGGTTCGCGAGGATCGTTCTTTGTGCCGCCGCCATTCCGATGGCCATCGACGGCTTCACGCAGCTCGCAAAACTGCGCGTCAGCACCAACACGCTGCGCATCGAAACGGGCCTTGTCCTCGGGATTGCATTCGGTGTGTGGGCTTTGAGCGCGATCGAAAATCACAGCGCCGTCACGATTCCTTGACCTCACCTTCACCGTGGGTTACGCTGCCGAGCAAGCTTCCATCGTACCGAAAACAATCGAAATGGCCTTCCAGGGATCGCTCAAAGAGCTTCCGCTGCCCGACATCATCCAGTTGGTCAGCGTATCCGGAAAGACGGGCAAGTTCACTCTCTCCCGAGATAACGACCGCGGCTACATCTATCTAAAAAACGGGCAGATGGTGCACGCCACGGTCGGCGAATTGGTCGGCGAGGAAGCGATCTACGCGCTCGCCATCTGGAACCAGGGAGACTTTCAATTCGGTCCCGGCGAAGAGCCCGACCGGCAGACGATCACGAAGTCGAATACGAACCTGCTGATGGAAGCGGCCCGCCGTCTCGACGAATGGCGCGTGCTGTCGAAGAAGGTTCCCTCGGTTGATTACATCCCCGAGCTCCAGGTGCGCGAGTCACGGCACGAGCAGATCACGCTGAATCCGCAGGAGTGGCTTCTGGTCACGCGCATCGACGGTCATCGCTCGATCGCGGACATCGGCAAAGTGCTCAACATCTCCTCGTTCGAGGTCGCCAAGATCCTCTACGGAATGATCACCGGCGAGCTGGTGGCCTTAAAAAAAAAGTCTGAATTCGTTCGAGACGAAGAGAGCGGCGAGCTAGTCGACCTGGCCGCGCGCATCCGAACGATCGCCGAGGAGTACATCGGCAACTCCGCGCACAAGACCATCGAGAAGCATTTTCTGCGCGCGCTTGACGGCATCATGAGCGGCGACGGCGAACAAGCCGTCGATGCGATGGTGATCGAGTTCGAGAAGACCGCGTCGCTGCTGCGCGGATTGGCGGTAACCGAGCAGTTGCGCTCGCGGATCAGCGAATTGCGCACGGCGGTTTGATAACCGCCTCACCTGTTGCGCGTATACCTGCGCATGCTCCAGCTCGAAGGTGTCAGCAAAAAGTTTCGCGGCGGCAACTACGGTGTCCGCGATCTCTCCCTCTCCATCGGCGGCGGCGTCCTCGGCCTCCTCGGGCCGAACGGCGCGGGCAAGACGACGCTGATGCAGATGATCGCCACGATCACGCGGCCGACGTCGGGAACGATTCGCTTTCAGGACATCGATGCCGTTCGCGATCCCGACGCCATTCGCAGAAAGCTCGGATATCTGCCACAGGATTTCGGCGTCTACGACAACCTCACAGCCATCGAGTTTCTCAGCTACTTCGCGGCGCTCAAAGGTGTGCACAGCCGGGCACGCGTCAACCAGATGCTGGAGATGGTGAACCTGCACAACGTCGCCAAACGCGCCGTCGGCGGGTTCTCCGGCGGCATGAAACAGCGCCTCGGCATCGCGCAGGCACTGATCAACGATCCTGATCTGGTCATCGTCGACGAGCCGACCGCGGGACTCGATCCCGAGGAGCGCGTGCGCTTTCGCAATGTGCTCGCGGATGTCGGGCTGGGGAAGCTGGTCATCCTGTCGACGCACATCGTATCGGACGTCGAGTCGGTGGCGACGCACATCGCCATCATGAACGCGGGCGCCATCATTGCGTGCGCCACTCCCGAAGAGCTGATGCGCAGTGCCGAGGGGCGCGTGTGGGAGCTGGTCGTGTCGTCGGAGCGATTCGATGAGCTGAGGAAGACCGCACGAGTTTCCAGCGCGGTGCGCAAGGCGGATGGCGTTCACGTGCGCATCGTCAGCAGCGACGTGCCGCGTGGTGCGTCCGCGGCCGAACCGACGCTCGAGGATGCATTCCTCTACACGATGAGCACGAAGGTCGCGGCGTGATCGCACGAATTGCGGCGATCGTGCGCGCCGACTTTCTCATCCGCTTTCGCCGCCTGTCGACGGTGATCGTCTTCCTGCTCCTGAGCGGTATCGCGTATCTCTGGATCCCCGACGCCGCCACCGGTCGCACGCTGATGCAGATCAACGGCGCGCGCGTCCTCTACAACTCCGCCGCGATCGGGCTGGGCACGTCGATGCTGGCCTCGGTCTTCATCGGCCTGTTCGGCTTCTACGTCGTATCGAACGCCGTCCGCCGCGACGTCAATTCACGCTGCGGCTACGTGATCGCCTCGACGACGATGCGCAGCAGCGAGTACATCATCGGCAAGTTCCTCGGCAACGTCGTCTTCCTGACGACGTTCATCGCCGGCTACATGGCCGCGTCGATGGCGATGTTGCTCGTGCGCGGCGAAGCGCCGCTGGAGCCGCTGGTCTTCATGAAGCAGTACGCGATCGTGACGCCGTCGACGATCGTCTTCATCTCGGTCGCCGCGATCGTCTTCGAATCGATTCCGTGGCTCTCCGGCCGCGTCGGCGATGTTCTCTACTTCTTCGTCTATGCCGCGTCGCTCGGAATCGTGGTCACCATGATGGTGCGCGGCGGCTCGGGGCTGGCCCGCTATTTCGACTTCAGCGCCTTCGGCTATTTGATGGAGCAGATGCAGAGGAACTTCCACACGCAGGCGATCTCCATCGGCGCATCGGATTTCGACGTAAGGAAGGCGCCGCTGATCATCGACGGCTTTCATGTCGCCGGCGATGCGTGGGCGACGCGTCTGGTCTCGACGATCACGCCGATTCCGATGCTCTTGCTGGCGCGCGTCTTCTTTCACCGCTTCGATCCCGCGCGAATCCGCGCCGCCGACGCAAAGGAAAAACGCGGCTGGATGCGCAGCGTCAACGCGCTCGCCAAACCGTTCTCGCGTCCGCTCGCCGCGATTCCCGTGCGAGGCGCGGCAATGACCGACGCGATGATGACCTTCGCCATGACGCCATTCGCAGGCATCGCCCTGATCGGCATCACCATCGCTTCGGTGGCAACTCCGAAATCGCTCTCGATCACCTTCGCCATCGCCGCGATGGTCATCGCCGACATCGCCTCCCGCGACCGCCGCGCCGGGACCACCGCGCTCATCTCCGCGTCACCGCGCCTCCGCGAGAACATCGTCCCCTGGAAATTCGCGTCGGCAACGATCGTCGCGGCGATGCTTCTGATCGTTCCACTAGTTCGTAGCCCGATTTCCGTCATCACCGGCATCCTGCTCATCGCCGCGGCCGCGACAACGCTCGGCGTGATCAGCGGCAATCCGAAAACGTTCACCGTCCTCTTCCTGACGTTCTGGTACGTCGTCGTGAACGATCAAGGGAAGACAAAGTCGCTCGACTTCGCGGGGTTTTACGGCACACCCGCGATGGGAGTGATGGCGATGTACGTAGGGATCGCGATCGCGTTCGCAGTCATCGCCGCGGTCGTGCAACGCGCGCGACTGGCAGCGTAGCGTGACTAGTCGCTGGCTATGTGGAGTGCGACCAAGACGGCACCGCTGATGGCGATGCCGGTCGTGATGAGTACCCCGTCGGCCGAGTAGTGATTCTCCAAAGTCATCGAGAGAATGTTCGAGAGCGCACCCCCCAACATGATCCCGCCTACTGTGGCGATGTGCCGATACAAACGACTGCGCTTTGCGGTCGTAAGGTGCTCAGCAGCGTGTTGCACGTGTGTGGCTGATACGTCGTCGGCACCACTCCGACGAGCGAGGCGCGCGGACTCTGTCACCAGGTCCAAAATGTACTCGGCGGTTTTCGCTTTCAACAATTCGTATGCGGGTATGGAGTACGGGGGACGTTTACCTGACTCGACAATACTCTTCAGTTCCTCGGCCAGGGTCGGTGCCACGGCACCTTCTTCCGACTTGACCATTGCACGAGATCAATTCTGACGAAGGTCTGCCCGAGCTCGATTTGACCCGGCGCTCAAGGCGGCAGGATTCAGGGATGAATGGTCTAACGTCGAGAGATACGAAGACACCAGAAAATCGCGCGTTGGACCAACATATGCCGACCGGTCACGGTATGAGCGAATGACGATGGCGACGACGGCGATGATGACGCCGAAAGCTCCTGTCAGGATTGCTGCGGAAAGCACGAGACGTGATGAGATTCCCTCAACGCCGGCTTTGAGAAGCACTGATGAAACGAAGATCGTCACGATCTCGGCGAGCGCGTAAAAGTGCCGTTTGCGGTGCACGTTCAAATCATAACTCCATACAAACTCGATTTGATATCGCCGATCAGCGATCGAAAATTTCTAAGGTTTCTTCGCTTCGTTCACCAGCGTCGCCAGCCACGCATCGGTCTTGATGAAGCCTTTGCCCCAGGAATCCCACGGCGCCAGGATGTTCTCCGCTTTCATCTGATCGACAGTCTTGCCTGCGGCGAGAGCAGTGGCGACGGCTTTCGTCGTGCCGCGGAGAACCTCCGCGAATGCGCGAAGGCCGGCTTTGTCGGAGAGCGCGCCGTGGCCTGGGATTACTTTCGCGTCGTCGGGCATCGTTGAGAGGACCTTGTCCACCGCCGCGAGCATCCCGCGAACGCTGCCGCCGTTGTCGGTGTCGACGAAGGGGTACATGCCGTTGAAGAAGTCGTCGCCCATGTGCACGACGTTCGACTGCGTGAAGAAGATGATCGAATCGCCGTCGGTGTGGCCGTGGGGGAAATGGACGGCGCGGATGTCTTCGCCATTCACATGAATCGTGGCGCGGTCGTTGAACGTGATCACCGGCAGCGCATCTTTCGGCGCGGGCGGCGTCGCTCCGCCGAGGTTTTTCGAACCGGCGGCCAGGCGCGTGCGAACGTTTTCGTGAGCGATGATCGGACCGTCTTTGCTGAACGATTCGTTGCCGCCGGTGTGATCGCCGTGGTAGTGCGTGTTGAGGATGAACTTGATCGGTTTCGCGGTGATGCTGTGCAGCGCCTCGCGAATCTTCGGCGCGAGCGGCGCGAACTGGTCATCGACGATGACGATGCCGTCGTCGCCGGACGACACGCCGATGTTGCCTCCGGCGCCCGTGAGCATGTACACCGTGCCCGCGACTTTCTGGACCTTGATCTCGATCTTGCTGTAATCCTGCTGGGCGAAAGCGGCGGCCGCGGCGAAGGCGAATACGACAATCATCAGTTTGCGCATGGCGGCGGATTGTAGATGAGGTCAGGCGAAGCCATCGTGCGCATCGGATATCCGTGGTGGTTGCGCCCCTTTCTGCGCCGCCGCACGATCGCTATCACCCTCGGGCGGCGCATCTACGTCGCGGAAGGACACGCCAGCGATGCTCTCCTGCGCCATGAGCTGGTACACGTCCGGCAGGCAGGCGAGCTGGGAGTCCTTCGATTCCTGTGGTGCTACGCCGCCGAGTATCTTCGGAACCGGCGCCGCGGGATGCGACACGACGACGCGTATCGCGCGATCTCCTTCGAAGCCGAGGCCTTCGCGGCAGAGGGCGAGCAACCCGTATAATCGCCCCTTCGCGACCATCCTGATGATCCAATTCCACGCGCTCGAAATCCCGCAACTGGAACGTTTTCTGGAGCGCCAGAAAGCGGGACTTTCCCTCAAGAGCGACATCGATCTCGATCTCATCCTTCGCCAGATCCTGCAGAAGGCGAACGAGTTCGTGCCGTCGGAATCGGGCTCCATTCTTCTCGACGATCCCTTCCGCAAAGTGGCCACGCGGCGCGACAACGAGCTGGTCTTCATTGCCACCTTCGGCCACGCCAGCCGCAACCTGATCGGCCAGCGCCTCTCCGCGAAGTTCGGCATCGTCGGGCAGGTCTACCAGACCGGCACGCCCTACGTTTCCGCCGACGTGAAGGAGGACGACTTCTTCTACGCGGAGTTCGACGAGCAACTCGGGCACAAGACGCATTCGGTCGTCTGCGTTCCGATCTACATCGGCAAGACCGTCTGCGGCGTGCTCGAGCTGATCAACCGTCTGGACGGCGAAATCTTTACGGAGCGCGACAAGACGCTGCTGGAGATCTTCGCCGGCTACACGTCATTCACGCTGCAGAACGCGCTCGACGCCAAACGCGCGCACGAGCTGGCAAAGAAGGACGACCTGACCGGCCTGTACAACGATCGTTGGTTCAACGTGCGCCTGACCGAGACGCTGTCCGACGCGCGCAAGAGCGGCAACGAAGCCGTGTTGATCTTCATGGACCTCGATCGCTTCAAAGCGATCAATGACGGACACGGTCACCTCGCCGGCAGCCAGGTTCTGCGCGAGGTCGGCTTCCTGCTGAAACGGATCGTCCTGCAGGGAGACGCCACCGTCGCCCGCTACGGTGGGGATGAGTTCGTGATCGTTCTTCCAAATACAAAACTCGATGACGGCATCGCCGTTTGCGAAGAGATCCGCCGCACGATTGAGGAGACGGAGTTCCTGTCGCGCGAATGGGGCTTCAGCATGCCGCCCCTCCATCTCGCCGGCCTCCTCTCAGCATCCCTTGGCATCGCCCAGCATCTGCCGGTCACGGATTCGAACGAGTCTCTCGATCAGGAGAAGAGCGATCTCCTCCGCCGCGCCGACGCCGCCATGTACCGCGCCAAATCGCTCGGCAAGAATCTCGTGGTGGTGAGCAGGCTGGGTGAGGATTTGCAACCGGCGGCGATGGCGGCTAGTCGATTAGTGGATTAGTCGATTAGGGCTCACGCGCGGCCGCAGCGCCCGAATCCACTAATCCACTAATCGACTAATCCACTGCTTCTGCTATCTTGCGAAGTCTCAAATACGGAGGTTGACGTCCTTGGCGAAAATCACTGCGGAGTACATTTGGATCGATGGGCAGAAGCCGACCGCGAAGCTTCGTTCGAAGACGAAGATTCTCGACGGCGCGAAGTCGCTTGCGGACATCCCGGAGTGGGGTTACGACGGCTCCAGCACGGAGCAAGCCACGGGACATTTCAGCGATCTGCTTTTGCGTCCCGTGAAAATGGTGCCCGACCCGTTGCACCGCGAGGGCGATGTGCTCGTCCTCTGCGAAGTGCTCAATCCGGATGGCACCGTCCATCCGAGCAACACCCGCGCGTTCCTGCGGCAGGTGGCCGAGCAGTACAAGGATCAGGACGCGTGGTTCGGCATCGAGCAGGAGTACACCTTCTTCGAGGGCAACCGTCCGCTCGGCTGGCCCGATCATGGATTTCCTGCGCCGCAGGGCGGCTACTACTGCGGTGTCGGCGCGGATGAAGTCTTCGGCCGCGACGTCGTCGAAGCGCACGCCGATGCCTGCATGCGCGCCGGAATTCACATCGTCGGAACGAACGCCGAGGTCATGCCGGGGCAGTGGGAGTTCCAGGTCGGCGCGCTGCCGGCGCCTGACATTGCCGACGAGCTCTGGCTCGCTCGCTGGCTTCTGTACCGCATCGGTGAAGAATTCGGCGTGAGCGCCACGCTGTATCCGAAGCCGGTCAAAGGCGACTGGAACGGCGCCGGCGCGCACACGAACTTCTCCACGAAAGCGACGCGTGCCGAGGGCGGCATGAAGGTGATCGAGGAGGCGATGAAGAAACTCGAACGCCGCCACGACGCCCACATCAAGGTCTACGGTGCGCACAACGAAGAGCGGCTGACCGGGCTTCACGAAACCGCGCCGATCCACGCATTCCGCTACGGCATCAGCGACCGCGGCGCCTCGGTACGCATCCCGATGGCCACCGCCAATCAGGGATACGGATACTTCGAAGACCGCCGTCCGGCCGCGAACATGGATCCGTATCAGGTCTGTGCACTGTTGATTGAAACCGTATGCGGTCCCTGACGTCATAGAATGCGGCGGCCGGTTGAACAGACCGGCTGCCGCGCAATGCCGATGATCGAACTGCTGCTCAACGCAATCTGGCTGGCTATCGTCGCCGCCGCCTTTCTGGTGGTGCCGCGCCGCTCCAGCCGCGCCACGCTCGGCATCGCCTGCATCCTGGTCCTGCTCTTCCCGATCATCTCCGTCTCCGACGATCTCGCGCTGGACAGCAACTCGCTCGAAGAAGCGCTGGCGATCATCGTCTGCACGCTCCTACTGGCCGTGGCGCTGATCGCGCTGTCGCGTGTTGAGCACGTGATCGCGGCGCCCGCGCTGATCCTCGTCGCGATTCCGTCCGATCCGCGCTCTCCCCCTCGCGCGTAGCCAGCCGGCCCCACGCAGCGCGTTCGTTCCGAACGTCGATGGTCTCCCATCGACTACTGCGTGCACTCCGGCCGTGAAATGGCGGCATCCTCGCGTGCTGGCTCCCCCTGGGCCGGCACACCGGGCTCGGGGGTGTCGCCTTTTGACGGCCGGCCGTGAAATGGCGGCACTCTCGCGCGTCGGCACCCCTGTCCGACGTCGGGCTGCGAGGGTGTCGCCGTTTGACCGCCGGGTTTTTTCTTCACGATCCGCGGCTCCGTGTTCGGAAGCCCCAGGCTCGGGAGGCAAATGGTGAATGTTGTCTGAAGGTCTGACCGGCAGACCTTCAGACGATCTTTTGCCACCTAAAGGTCAGATCGTTAGACCTTCAAATGGTTTTTCGCCCTTCTAAGGTCTGATCGTTAGACCTTCATGCGGTCTTTTGCCATTTTAAGGTCTGACTGGCAGACCTTCATGTCTGACCTTCAGAGCCTCAGAAGGCAGTTTGCCATTTGAAGGTCTGAACGTCAGACCTTCAAATGGTCTTTCGCCACTTTAAGGCTGATTGACAGACCTTCCAGATGGTCTTTGGCCACTTTAAGGTCTGATCGTCAGACCTTCGCACGCCTTTTTATCTCTTCGAAGGGTCATTGAGCCGTGTGAAGGTCTGAATTTCAGATCTTCATGCGCCTCTTCGCCGTTTTCATAAGCCAAAAGAGCATTGAAAGATGCTCGCGGGGCAGATAATCACGCCCTGTCGCAGGAACGAAGACGGTCCCCGCGCCGCGGATTCCGTTGATCCCCAGATTACGCAGATGTCTCAGATATTAATCTGCGTTTCGATCTGCGTTATCTGCGGATCACTTCGGCGTATGCGCAGTCTTCGGATCGTTGCGGTCGTCGCGCCAGGCGGGGTGATTGAAGTGGATCACGTTATCGCCGTTGAACGACACCACCGCCGCGTTGAACGTCAGCGTTCCGATCGTCCGCCAGTTGCGGATGTCGCGGCGTTCCTTCAACGGATTGCCGCGTGTCGTGCCTTCGTCCGAAGTCTGGATGCGGAAGGTGAGCGTCCGTTTCGGCGTCGCGTCGCCGCGGTCGTAGATCTGGGCCATGATCTCGTCGCGAAAATCGAGCGCGTCGCCGGGGATGACCGGCTGCTCCGGGACGACCGCGAATTGCATGAACTCCGGTGAGCGCGTCGGCTGGCCGGCGGCGAGACCGAGCTCCGCGATCTGATAGACCTGACGGATGGTCGGCTGCGTCTCGGCGCGTTTCAATGCGGCACCGGTCGCGAGAAGCGTTGGAAAGCCGAGGCCGCGGCGGAAGACCGTGGTGTTCGGGGCGTTGAGGAGCAACGCCTCGTTGATCGTCTTGCTGTACTCGCCGCCGATGTCCTCCTGCGTGATGAAGTTCGCGGTCGGCAGGCGTTCGGCGTGATTCGGATCGGTCGTCGGATAGATGCGGCCGACCATCGCCAGCGAGCGCGTGTTGCCGCGCCGCGTCTCCGTGCAGCACGTCGAATAGCGCGCCACGCACAGCCCGCGGCTGCCTTTCGCGAAGTAGCCGCTGTACGGAGTGTCTTCGGTGATCTCCCACATCCCGGTCAGGCAAATCCCATTCGCGTGGACCAGCCGGCGATAGCCTCTGCCATTCGTGCCCCAGCGCAGGTCGGCGTGCGACGCCAGCGTCCGGCGCGCGGCCTCGAGTAGAACCCACGGTTTGCCGAACGGCAGGATGCCGCGCATCACCGTCCAGAACGTGACAGGGAAGCGCTCGAACGGCGTCGCTCCGTCCCAGACGCGCTGATAGGGATTGGCAAAGACCGCGTCGCGCACCTCGGCGAAACGCGATCCCGAGAACTTCGCATCGTTATCGGTGAGGCCTTCGATTCCCAGCGCATCGTCACTCATCATGCCCGGCAGTTTACGCGCAAGGATGGGCTTCCGTCACTTATCCAGGGGAGATGGCAGCGAACGTGCTGAGGCTGCTACGCAGAAAGAGGGGACACTCAATATGAATAATTTGATCTGGTTTCTGATCATCGGCGCGATCGCGGGTTGGCTGGCTGGTTTGGTAATGAAAGGCCGCGGCTTCGGCCTGCTCGGCGACATCATCGTCGGCATCATCGGCGCGTTCCTGGGCGGATGGCTGTTCGGGAGGTTGGGCGTGTCGTTCGGCGGCGGTCTGCCCGGCAGCCTGATCGTGGCATTCCTCGGCGCGGTGATCCTCCTTTTCCTTGTGCGGCTGATCAAGCGAGCCTGACGAAATACACATCCGCTTGCCGGGCGGGGGCGTATCGTCACGTGCATGAGCACAATCGAAACGCCTCAACCGCCCGGCAAGAACGGACTTCCGCTCCTCGGCGAGACGCTGTCGTTCGCGAAGAATCCGTTTCGATTCATCGAGGAACGCCTCTCGACGCACGGCCGCATCTTCCGCTCCAACATCCTCGGCCGGAAGGCCGTGATCCTGGCCGGTCCCGAAGGCGCGGGAGCCTTCATCGATCCGAACGTAGTCAAACGCGACGGAGCGATGCCGCCGCACGTGCAGGCGCTGTTCGGCGGACGCAGCCTGCCATCGCTCGACGGCGAAATTCACAGCGCGCGCAAGAAGCTGGTCAATCAGGCGTTCAATCGCGCGGCGTTGTCCGAGTACCTGCCGATCGTCCAGCAGACCGTGGAGACGTACTTTCACAAATGGCCGGCGGCAGGGGAGGTTCGCTGGCTCGATGAGTTGAAAGCGCTGGCGATCGAAGTGATTTGCACGACGGTGATGGGAATGCCGCCGGGCAACGAGATGGACGCGCTTCGAACGGACTACGGCATCCTCACCGACGGCTTCGCCACGCTTCCGATCAACATACCCGGCACGCGGTATCGCAAGGCGCTGCAGGCGCGCGATCGCATCCTCGGCGTTCTTCGCCGGCTCGTTCGCGAGCGCCGTCAGACGCCGACGAACGATGGACTCTCGCGCATGCTGACCGCCGCGACATCGTCGAGCGCGACCCTCTCCGACGATGACGCCGCGCTCGAACTGCATCACATCGTCATCGCCGGCTACATCGTCTACGCGGAATTGGTATCAATCGTCCAGCAGCTGACCGCACATCCTGACGTTCGCGCGAAACTGGCGGCGGAGATCGCGTCGAACGCGCCGGACGGACCGCTGTCACTCGAAACGCTGATGACGATGCCGTATCTGCTGCAAGTCACGAACGAGGTCAAGCGCCTCTGCCCGATCGTGCCGGCCGTCTTCGGCAAAACGAAAGCTCCGTTGCATTTCGACGGCTACTCCGTTCCGGCGGGGTGGATGGTGGTGTGGCCGGTGACGCCGAGTCATGTCGCACAGAGCGCGTACACGAATCCGACAGCATTCGATCCAGACCGTTTCTCGCCGGAACGCGCCGAGGACAAACGCCACGAACACGCCTTCGCGCCGCAGGGTGCCGGACCGGCCATGGGACATCGCTGCCCCGGCCTCGATTTCGCGACGTACATCATGGAAGTCTTTGCGGTGGTCCTGCTTCGCGGCTACACGTGGGAGCTCCCGCCGCAAAACTACGAGATCGATTTCAGCAAGACGCCGCCGGAAGCAAAGGACGCGTTGCGGGCAAGGGTGAGCGTTCACGACGCCGGAGCCGTTTCGTAGGCAGCCCGCCGTGAACGAAAGCTTCCGTGACAGCGGAGAGTCTCATTGCTATCCTCGATCGTCATGAGTGACGGCGAGATCGCGATCAGCGGCGCTATGGCGGCCGACCTTTCCGTCATTCGCCAGCTCCTGATCGCCAACAATCTTCCGACCAGCGGCATCGACGATCACTGGAAGACGTTCATCGTCGCCCGCGACGGCGAAGCGATCGTCGGCTGCGGCGGTGCGGAGGCGTACAAAGTTGCCGCGTTGATCCGATCGGTGGCGGTGGCGGATTCCCATCGTGGCCGCGGCATCGGACGGCGCATCGTCCGGCAGCTTCTCGATCGTCTCGCGTCGCGCGGCATCCGCGAGTTCTACCTGCTGACCACGACCGCACAGCCGTACTTCGCCAAACGCGGATTCAAGCCGATCGATCGCGACGAAATCCATCCGCAACTTCTGGCCTCGACGGAGCTGCAGGGCGCGTGTCCCGACAGCGCGGTGTGCATGCGGCTGGTGATGCTGGCGTGACCATGCGCGTGTTCGACGTTCACGTTCACATCCAGCCGTGGGAGATGCTCAAGCCGGAAGTGATGTCGATGGTCGACGATCCTTCGCATGCGAACGCGAAGGACGTGCTGGCGTCGGCGGATAACGTCGTTCGCTTTCTCGATGCCGAGGGCGTCGAGAGGATCTGTTGCATCAACTATGTGTCACCGGACGTGATGGGCTTCACGCGCGAAACGAACGATTGGATCGCGGACTTTACGCGGGATCATCGCGACCGGTTGCTGCCGGTCGGTTCGGTGAATC
>DASYJF010000052.1:0-50916 GCA_035996815.1 Thermoanaerobaculia bacterium
AGCCGTTCATCTCACTCCACGCCGTTCACGACCTACGTCCTCGACGATCAAGACACCTATCCCAATCACTCCGACGACGATCCAACCAACGCGATCGAGCACGGTTCCTATGTGGAGCGTAAGTTAGTGCGTATGGCGCTCGGCGCGGGGTTCGTGTGAATGTCCCCAAGATTCGCGGCCGCGGAGGCGGCCGCGACCCTCAGCGTCGCGAGGTACCCCGCGCAGAACTCGGGGCTAAATTGTCCTGCGCGCCTTCGCGCGCGAACGGCGGCACGCGCAGAACCGCGCAAGTGCGCTACATCGCCTCGTCCGCGCTGGTCCCGTAGATCGCCGGCAGCGGCACATCGAGGAGGCGCAGATAGACGGAGAGCTGTCCGCGATGGTGGTAGCTGTGATTCATCATCACCGAGCGGATGAAGACGATCTTGCGCGTCTCGTTCAGTACGTCGCCATTCCGGGAAACGGTGAAGGGTGCCTTCAGCGCATCATCGTCCATGCCTCCCAATGTCGATTGGATCGCCAACAGGTTACGTTTGAACGTCTCCACGAACTCGGGATTCTCAGGCATCGGCTGCGGGCCGCCATTGGTGATGTCGAACTTCCCCTCGCCGACCAATCGCACGGCAATCGACGGGATCGACACGAGGTGCCAGGCCAGGCGGCCGAGCGTCATCGATTTCGGATGCGGTCTCCATTCGAGCTTGTTGGGGGGGACGCGTTCCAGCATCCGCACCGTCGACTTTCCTTCCAGTTCCAACTCCGCGATCAGGGCATTAGCGAGCGGCATTCACGTCCTCCGGCGGCATCATAGCGGCGCCGCCGGAATGTCGCCCGGCGGAAAACCAAAGCTGATACGGATCGCGGCGTACTCCGGATGCACCGCGCCAGTAATCGTTCTTATGATCAGCGGCGGCTCGATCCACGGTTGGCGTCCCGGCGGAAGGTCGGACGCGCGCATCGCGGCGAAGAGGGAGATCATCGGCGTTTCGCCTTCTTTGAAGATGACATCGCGGCGGCGCAGCAGAATCAATCCATTCGATGTCAACGCCTCCTCGGCGCGTTCGCGCTGGATGAACGGGAAGACGAAGACGAACATCCCGCCGGTAGCGAGGATGCGGACCGCGGCGGCCGCGTAATCGAAAACCGATCCGCGGATTTCGATTCGCGCCGGCACTGCCTGCGGGTGCGCGGCTCCCGTCGCCGCGGATGCCGGCCAGTACGGCGGCGATCCGGTCACCAGATCGAACGGCGCCTCGCCCGCAAGGATCGAAGAGCGCAGGTCGCCTTCGTACACCGTGAAGCGCGACTCGACTCCGTTGTAACGAATGCTCTTACGCGCCAATCGCGCCGACATCGCCTGCGCCTCGACCGTGCAGAACGCCGCGCCGGGAAGGCGCCACGCGCAGATCAGAGCAACGGATCCGATGCCCGATCCGAGGTCCGCGGCGCGGGAGACGCGAGGCGCCCATTGGGTCGCGTACCAGGCGGTCAGAACATCGTCCGTCGAATAGCGGTGGCCGCGCTCGTACTGGAAGATGCGGAACCAGCCGCAGAGGTAGTCGAGCGACTCCCCTTCCTCGGCCGCAACCCCGCGCGGCGGCACCGGGCCGGGCCGCCGCCAACCTCGGTACGCATCATGGTCGTCCGGCATCAAGGGAGAGGTATCACGATGTCACGGGAGCAAGGTAGTCCGTAAACCCGCCGATTTCAGGTCGAAGCGCGATGCGTCCGGATTTAGGACACGTTTGATTCGACCCAACCATCGATGTCCGGAAAAACGAACGACAATCGGTTCGAAACGAATGGCGATTGGTTCGAAACGAACGGCGATTGGTTCAAAACGAACGACGATTCGTTCGAAACGAACGGTGATTGGTTCGAAACGAAGCGTGATTGGTTCGAAACGAACAGCGACTTGTTCAAAACGAACGACGATTGGTTCGAAACGAACGGCGATTCGTTCGAAACGAACCGTGCAATAAACGAAACCCCCGCCGCGTCAACACGTATCACAGAAACCGCAATCCTCGCGTCCCGGGAAATGTCTGCCCGGAGCATGCGCGGAAACAATCAAAATCTTAGGAGGCATCATTTGCACGGAGCAGTTCGAAGACTGTCCACATCATTCTTCCTGCTTCTGACGATCACGGCGACCCTGCACGCGCAGGATCTGGCCTCGTTCGAGAAGCGCATCACCGCGCGCAAACTCGACAACGGCCTGACCGTAATCGTCATGGAGCGCCCCGAAGCCCCCGTCTTCTCGTTCGCCACGATCGTGAACGTAGGGTCGGCTCAGGAAGTACCGGGGATCACCGGCCTCGCGCACATGTTCGAGCACATGGCGTTCAAAGGCACCGACAAAGTCGGCACGTCGAATTACACGGCGGAGTCGGCCGCGCTTGGGAAGGTCGAAGAGACGTACGCCGCCTACGACCGCGCCCGCCGCGATCCCGTCAATCACGACGAGGCGAAGATCGCCGCGCTCGACAAGGCGTGGAAATCAGCCATCGATGACGCGCAGAAGTACGTTGTCCCGAACGAGTTCAGCAAGATCATCGACCGCTCGGGCGCCGTCGGCGTAAACGCCTTCACGAACGACGACGAGACCGCCTACTTCTACTCCATGCCCTCGAACCGCCTGGAGCTTTGGGCCTACCTCGACTCCGAGCGCTTCCTCCACCCCGTCTTCCGCGAGTTCTACAAAGAGCGCGAAGTCGTTCACGAAGAGCGGCGCATGCGTACCGAGAGCAGCCCCGTGGGCCGGCTCATCGAGCAGGGTCTGGCCGCTGCCTTCACCGCGCATCCGTACGGACAGCCGGTGGTCGGGTGGCCTTCCGACCTCGAAAGCTTCTCCGCCACGGATGCTGCCGCCTTCTTCAAGAAAAACTACGTGCCGGCAAACATGGTCATCGCGCTGGTCGGCGATCTCAAAGCGGCCGAAGTGATGCCGATCATTGAGAAGTACTTCGGCCGCCTGCCGAAGGCGCCCGCTCCGGAGCCGTTACGTACCATCGAGCCGAAGCAGACTGCGGAGCGCTCGGTGATCGTGCGCGAGCAATCGCAGCCGTTCTACTTCGAGGCGTATCACCGCCCCGCGGAGACCGATCCCGATGCGCCGGCGTTTGACGCCATCGAGATGTTGCTGTCCGAGGGACGCACCTCGCGCCTCTACCGCTCGCTCGTCCGCGACAAGAAGGTTGCCGTGGCGGCCGTCGGATTCAACGGCTTCCCCGGAAACAAGTACCCGAACCTCTTCGCGTTCCTCGCCGTCCCCACAGCCGGCCATGCAGCTGGTGAGATGGCCGACCCCATCCACGCCGAGATCGAACGGTTGAAGGCCGAGGATGTGTCTGCCGACGATCTCCAATCGATCAAGACGCGCACGAAGGCTGGCCTTCTCCGCCAGCTCGACAGCAACGCCGGCCTGGCCCTGCAACTGGCCACATATCAAACCACCTTCGGCGACTGGCGCGACCTCTTCCGCGAAGTCGAACGAATCGACAAGGTCACGGCCGCCGACATCAAACGCGTCGCGAACGCCACGTTCGTGCCGGCCAACCGCACCACGGCCATGATCGAGTCGGCGAAGAAGGCCGCCCCGGCGCCGAAGGGAGACACGAAATGACATCGCTTCGCATGCATGCGATCGCGGCGGCGACGGCGCTCCTGTCGCTCCCCCTGTCGCTCACCACGTCCGCCCAGGTTTCCGATTACCACGACATCAAGACTCCGCAGCTGCACCAGATCCAGCTTCCCCAGCCGAAGCGCGTGCAGCTCGCCAACGGCATGGTCGTCTTCCTGATGGAGGATCACGAGCTCCCGCTCATTCGCAGCACCGCGCGCATCCGCGGCGGCTCCCGCGACGTCGCCGCGGACAAGACCGGCCTGGCCGGCATCCTCGGCGGCGCCTGGCGTACCGGCGGCACGCAGTCGAAGACGGGCGACGAGCTCGACGACTTCCTCGAAGCCCGCGCCGCACGCGTCGAAACCGGAGTCAACGAAGACTCCTCCACCGTCGGCATGTCCGTGCTCAAAGGCGACTTCGACACGGTCTTCCCGATCTTTGTCGACGTCCTCGAGCATCCCGCCTTCCGCCAGGACAAAGTCGATCTCGCCAAGACGCAGACGACGACCGGAATCTCGCGCCGCAACGACGATCCGAAAGGCATCGCCGATCGCGAGATGAGCAAACTCGGCTACGGTTCCGACTCGCCGTACGCGCGCGTGACCGAGTACTCGACGGTCAACGGCCTCACGCGCGACGATCTCGTTGCGTTTCACAGCAAGTACGTCCATCCGAACAACATCATCCTCAGCGTCGTCGGCGACTTCGATACTGCCGCGATGGAGCAGAAGATCCGGGCCGCGTTCGGCTCCTGGCCGAAAGGCCCGCAGGCTCCGATGGCGGCTCCGGCCGGCGGAACGGCAGCCAAAGCCGGCGTCTACTACGTCGCAAAAGATGACGTCACGCAGAGCAACATCTACGTCGTCCACGGCGGCACCGGCGTGCTGCGCAACAATCCCGATTTCTACGCCACGCAGGTGATGAACGAGATCCTCAGCGGAGGTTTCTCGGGACGCCTGATGAACGACATCCGCACGCAGCGCGGCCTCGCGTACGGCGTCGGCGGCGGCGTCGATGCGAACTTCGACCGCCCCGGCCTCTTCCACATCTGGATGGGCACGAAGAGCGGCTCGACCGTCGAAGCCGTCAACGCGCTGCGCACCGATCTCGCCGATCTCCAGACCAAGCCGTTCACGGCCGACGAGCTGGCGCAGGCGAAGGAAGGAATCCTCAACGCCTACGTCTTCACCGCCGACTCGAAGGCCAAAATCCTTGCCCAGCGCGTGAACCTAGAGTTTTACGGTTACCCCGCCGATTACTACCAGCAGTACCCCGCCCGCCTGCAAGCCGTCACCGCAGACGATGTGGCAAGAGTGGCGAAAAAGTACGTGTCGCCGAATCAGGTGTCAGTCCTCGTGGTCGGCAAGGAGAAGGATTTCGACAAGCCCCTCTCCACCCTCGGCACCGTCACTCCGATCGACATCACCATCCCCGAGCCGGGCGCGAAACCGACAGCAGCAGGCGCAGTAGCCGCCGCGGCGCCCGCATCAAGCACTCCCGCAGGCATCGCGCTGATCAAGAAGGTCCAAACCTTCGTCGGCGGCAAAGCAAAGATCGACGCCGTCCAAGCCACCCACACAGTCGGTTCCATGCAGGCCCAAACGCCGCAGGGCCCGATGGACATTGAAGCCGACACAATCACCAAGTATCCCGACTTCAGCCGCCGCATCATGAAAACGCCGATGGGCGAGATGACCATGGTCACGACCCCTGACGCCGCCTTCATGTCCAGTCCGATGGGCTCCCAGGACATGCCCGGCTCGCAGCGGACGTCGATGCGCAATGAGTCGCGCGCCGACATCCTCGCCATCCTCAAAAACACCGACAACCCGAAGTACACCTTCACCACCGCCGGCACCGAGAAAGTCGGAACGGTCGACGCGACTGTCCTCACCATCGACGCCGACGGCACCGCCGTGAAATGGCTAGTCGACCCCGCCTCAGGCAAAATCCTCCGCCGCATCGCCCAATCCCCCCGCGGCGAGTCGATCACCGACTACACCGACTGGAAGTCTTTCGACGGCATCACCATCCCCATCGCCTTCACCAACACCACCGGAGGCCAGCAGGCAGGCACCGGAAAACTGACGACGATGGAGATCAACCCCACCGTCGACCCGAAGATCTTCGAGAAGCCGGCCCCGAAGTAAGTTTCGCTAACGAATCACGAAGCGAAGGGCCGCCGCAAGGCGGCCTTTTTGGGTTGCTACGTCGCTTACCAGACCCGCTCAATTCCGTAGTGCTGAAAAATCCGATCAGCCGAGGCGATCGACATCCCTTCTTCAGTAGCCTGAGCGGCCAGCAATCGATCGAATGGATCCCGGTGATGAAAGGAAAGCCGGCTGATGTGTGAGACGTGCCGAAGTTCGATCGGAAGAATCGAGAAACGGTTTGCTGCCACCTGCTCGGCCACGAACCCGTCGACAGGCTCGGGGATGTCGAGTTTTCCCAAGCCCTTCTTGATCGCCATCTCCCAGCACGATGCCATGCTCAGAAAGCACTGATTCCGCTCATCGGCGATCGCCTTGCGTGCCCTGCGGCCGAGCAAGTCATCGTCACGAATCCACCAAAGAAACGCGTGCGTGTCGAGCAGGAGCTTCACCGCGTGTACTCCAAGAAATCATCCGGAGTCGCGTCGAAGTCATCGGCGATCGTCACCCTACCTCGTGCCGAACCGGGCGTACGCCTGACCGGAGGCGACTCGATCGGGACCAGCTTCAGGAGAGGCCTGTTGTCACGGGCAACAATGACTTCCTCGCCCGCCAACGCGCGGTTGACGAGACTCGAAAGATGCGCTTTGAACTCAGCAATGTTGTACCTCGGCATGAGCAGAGTCTCCTTGTTGGTCATTCTAGATGACTAATCGACATCGCCGACAGAGGATTCCCTTCATGAGAATCGCGGCTTGTCGGGCAGCGATCCTCACTCTGGAGAGGAACGGCCGAGGCGAACGATCTGAAAGCGCTTCCGCGGCGGTGACTACGGCCAGCTCGGCCCCCGCAAAGCACCGAGCGCTGACAGCTACTCCGCGCGTTATCCGCATCGTGACGCTTACAATGTTTCCATGACCGAGACTGAACCCGCCAATTGGCCTGCGCTACGAGTTCCACGGAACGAAGCCATAGAGCGACTCGCGGCAGCGATCGACGCCGGCGAGCGAATCCGCGGCGAGCGGGTTCTGACAGAAAAGCAGGTTGAAAGTATTCTTGATAAGGCCGTCGATTGGAGACAGGCAAATGTCTCGTTGCTTGCCGGCACCTTCCTTCGCGAAGCACAAAGTGCGTACGAACGTCGGGAATGGGAGGACTTCGTAGGCACGGGATATAACGAATCATACAAACTGCGCCGAGTTCGAGAGTTGGTGTCGAGTGATCTTCTTTACCTGACGGTTCTGAAGTCGTACGTTTCGACCTTGGCAGAATCGAACAGCGAGAGCAATGATCTGGCTGCAGAAGCGAATGCGAATGGCGCAACGACAACGGTGAGTAATGAGCCGATACCTGACATTTTCATCAGCCATAGCAGCAAAGACTCGCGGCTTGCACGGGCATTGACCGCGTTACTACGCGTTAGTCTTCACCTTCGGGCCTCTCAGATTCGGTGTACGAGTGTGTCAGGACATAAATTGCGTCACGGCAGCGAGACTGAAAGAACGCTTCGTCTTGAGATCTTACAGGCTACGGCATTCATAGGGTTGATCACCACAAGCAGCGTCGAATCAACATATGTCCTGTTCGAGCTCGGCGCGCGGTGGGTAGCAGACAAGCATCTCGCACCTCTTCTTGCGAAGGGTGCTGCTGCCGAGATGCTTCGTGGCCCGTTGAGCAAGTACAGCGCACTAAGTTGTGATACTGCCTCTGATGTTCATCAACTTGTACAGGATCTCGCCGCTGAGCTCCGCATCGCGCCTGAACCTCCGTACTCATACCAGTCTGAACTCGACGTTCTACTTCAGACGTCTCGTGAGAACATTGAGGACCAAGAAACTGAACCCAACAAAAAAGTGGCTGAAAGCACAGCTACTGCTCCGGTCGTTCGTGCGAAACCGACGGCAACACTCACAGATCAAGAGAAGCTCGCGATCATCCAATCATGGATGGGAAGCCGGGATGCACGCCTCAACTCAAAGCCAATCTTCTTTGACGATGTGGATTCGGAACTCAAGCTGGAGGAAGGTTCGGCCGAACGATTGCTTGAGCTTGCGGCCAGTCGATGGCGGTATGTCGTCGATCGTCGAGGCCCTAATCTCATACTTTTTCGCGAGGAACCTCGCCCGCCACGGCGTTCAATCGTCGACCAAATCCCTCGCTTTTAGGAAAATGTGGCACCCGATACCGCGGCGATGATTCCCGAAGTGCCGCTGCCGAGGGGCGTTTCGTAGCAGGATGACTCGCTGAAGAATGTTCCACGCCACGGAGCTGGCACGCCTACGATTTACACGCGGCAACAATAGGTTGGCATTTGATGATGTGCTACTCACCATTAAGCACTTCGACTAGGTCAGTTACCTTGCATCCCAGTGCTTTCGCAAGGCGCGCAATCGTCGTAAGCGTCGGAACCTTGATCCCCCGTTCCAAATCACTGATGTTCGACGCGCTCGTGCCCACACGTCCCGCGAGATCGGGCTGAGTCAAGCCGCGTTCGACACGCATCTCGCGCAGTCGCGCGCCGAACAGCGCTCCCTCCTCGCCGAGTTTCGGGTGTGCCCCCCGCTTTCTAGCTTGACTCTTTGTGGTTTTAGACATATGCTTTTGCATACGTTCAAGAGGCATAGAACCATGGACGAAACCACCCGCTGCCGCCTCCGCTACATCTTCCTCACTCCCCGTCCCTCGGTTGCCCTCATGACGGCGGCGGATCACCTCGGGATGTCGTTGAAGGAGCTGAAACGAGAGATTGAGGATGGGGCGATTGTAGCGGTTTCGACTCGGATGGGGGTGAAGGTCAGCAAGGAAGAGTTGATGACGGCGGCGATGCGGGTGTGGGAGCAGGCGGTCATCGAAGAGGCGCTTGGGAAGGATGCGGCGTCCGTGTTGCCGGAGGCGATCCGGCTGGTGGAGTTGCGGGCGCGGGTGCCGCGGTATCAGCGGGAGATGCTGCGGGAGCTGGCGCGGATGGAGGGCACGTCTGTCGATCACGTGCTGACGCGGGAGCTGGAGGATGTGGCGTCCGCGCATGCCGAGGAGCTGGCGGGCGTGGCGGGATTCGCGATGGCGATGCAGTGGCCGTCAGGTTCGGCCGCGTAACGTCCACGCTGCAGAGCCTCGGCACGGAGGGGGAACCGCGAAATGCAAGCGAGCGGTTGCCGCTTGGTTGGTCCGCACGCATACTGCTGTCGGTATGAACGTTCAGCGGCTTCGACAAGACTTGCTGTCTTTCAGCGCACCGATGCCAGCTCTGATCCTGGGCGTTTTTACAATGCGACAGCTCGGTGTGCGCACGAGCGTCTGGTCGACAAATTTCGCCGCGGCTGCGGTCGGACTGCTGGTGTTCGCACTGATTCGGTCTGCTGCCGGTCCGGCCAATCTGTCTCGATGGTATTGGACGGCCGCCGGCAGCATTACGGCCATCCTTTTCACGTTCGTGGCACATGGTTTAGACGGCGTTCACCGATGGGTGTATGTCGGCAATCTCGGGCTGCACGCGTCTGCGATCGTCGCGCCGGTGATTATCGTTTGCGTGGCGACGGCCCCCACCCGGCGCGCGGCGATCGCCATTGCGATCGCGACCGCAATCCTTCTTGCTCTGCAACCCGACGCCGCACAAGCAACCAGTTTCGCGGCGGGTTGCGGCCTCATTTTCATTCAGGCTCTGAGGTTTGGGAGGAGCGCGAGGGCCGCGGTCCTCACTGCGTTGATTGCGTGTGCGATTGTTTCGATCGTCCGCAAAGACCCGTTGCATCCTGTTCGCTATGTTGAAGGGATATTCAACGTCGTCAGCGCGAAAGGGCCGGCATGGGCGCTGCTGGCAAGCGTCACCCTTCTTCTGCTGCCTGTGCCGTTCGTTCTCGCCTGGGCACGGCGCCGGCAGGCCCTCTCGCTCGGGTTGGCCGTGTATGTGGCCATGGTAACCATTGCGCCCACATGGGGAACGTTCCCCGTCCCGATTATGGGGTATGGCGTCTCGCCGATTCTCGGGTATTTCATTGCGCTCGCGTTATGCGCTGGATCGGCATCGATCGAGAGCCCCGCCTCGAGCGCGCCGTCATAGGCTACTGGTAAATTATTCAGGGACTTCGATCGTTTTCAGCCAGTTCTCGACCAGCTTAGGCCACTCTGTGATGGCCGATCGCGTGGGGCGCAGGCCCAACCGCATATCCTGCCATGCGCCGCCGGCGCTGCGGCTGTCGGTTGCGCGGTCCAACGACAAAGAGCAACCCCCACGATGAGAAAAATGAGGAGAAGGTTCGCGCTGACCTGTAGGCGAGTATCCATGGCCGGCAAGTAGCAAGTCGCAGACCGGGCCGTGGTTCAGTGTGCTCCGGTGACTACGGAGAACTCGATCCGCTTGGTGGAGTTGCGGGCGCGCGTTGCCGCGGTATCAGCGGGAGATGCTGCAGGTGCTGGCGCGGATGGATGGGACGTCCGTCGATCACGTGCTGACGCGGGAGTTGGAGGATGTGGCGTCCGCGCATGCCGAGGAGCTGGCGGGCGTAGCGGGATTCGCGATGGCCATGCAGTGGCCGGCTCGTTCCGCGGTGTGAACGCGAGCAGCAGTCGCGCAACGAACAGGTCCATGGCCTTTGTGGGGAGGCTAGAATCGCTCTTGCGAAGCTCGCCGCCGAGCCGGCGGCGGTCCAGCCGGCGGGCCGCCTGCGCTACGAGGGGACGTGCACGCTCACGCGGTTCCGGCCGGCGGCTTTCGCTGCGTAGAGGGCTTCGTCGGCGGCTTTCAGGAGGGCGGCGGGGTCGCGGTCGCGGTCGGGGATCGTCGTGGCGACGCCGACGCTGATCGTGACCACGTTCGAAGCCGGCGAGGCTCGGTGCTCGATCGTCATCTTCTCGACGGAGGCGCGCAGCAACTCAGCGAGATCGCCGGCGCGATCGCCATCGACGAGGACGGCGAACTCCTCGCCGCCGTAGCGGGTCACGATATCGCCGGCGCGATGAAGATGGGATTGCAGCGATTCCGCGACGCGGCGCAGACAGTCGTCGCCGGCCTGGTGTCCGTAGACGTCGTTGTAGGCTTTGAACGCATCGATGTCGATCATGATCAGTGACAGCGGTGTTCGTGATCGGGCGGCGCGACGCCATTCCAGGACGAGCGCGTCGTCGAAGTTGCGGCGATTGGCGACGCCCGTGAGAGGATCCGTGGTGGAGATGCGGTGCAGCGTCTCGATGGCGCGGGCGAGGTGCTCGTTCGCTCGTTCGAGGTCGTGCTTCGTGGCGGCGAGATGAATCGCTCCTGCCACCTGATGCGTCAGCGCTTCGAACGCCAGCGCCGTCGCCGCGGTGAACGCCTCCGGATGGCTGCTGACGATTTCCAGTTGCCCGAAATCCT
Organism: Thermoanaerobaculia bacterium; assembly: GCA_035996815.1. Classification (GTDB taxonomy): domain Bacteria; phylum Acidobacteriota; class Thermoanaerobaculia; order Gp7-AA8; family Gp7-AA8; genus JADGNZ01. Next base: position 11,126 of record DASYJF010000052.1, read on the forward strand.
CTCCTCGGAAACGGACGGAAAATTGATCGGAGCGGGTGATGGCGATGTGGCCTGGCCGGCATGCGCGCTGATGTCGCGCAGCGTGATCGACACCCGCTCGACCGGAAAATTTTTGCCCACGTAGCGCACGATGCGATCGAGCAGTTCGCCGAGGTTCTTCGCTTCCAGGGCGGTGCGCGAAACCTCGCTCATTATCTCCATCAGCCGTGCGCGCTCCCGCGTTTCTCCGAATAGCCGCGCGTTTGCTATGGCGCCCGCGAGCTGCTCGGCGACGACGGTGAGCAGCGGAAGCTGATCGTGGAAAGCCGCGGCGCGCGTGCTCTCCAGGTTGAGGACGGCCACGAGCTTTCCTCCGTGGCGAACGGGGACACAGATCTCCGAGGCCGTGCCTGGCATCGTCTCGACGTAGCCGGGAAAGGTGCGAACGTCGTCGAGCAGGATCGGATGTTCGGTCGCCGCGACCGTCCCGACGACGCCGCTGCCGAGCGGGCGGCTGTAACCGGCGTAAATCTCGGTCGGCGTCGCGCTGGTCACGGCCTGGCAGACGAAGGTGTCCGCCTCGATCATGATCAGCGCCACGAACTCCCATTCGAATCTGCTTGCTAACGCGTCGGTGATGCGTTGCGTCATCGCGCCGAGCTCGAGGTCGAGGGTCGCAATGCGCGCTACCTCATTGATGGCCTCGAGTTGCCGCGCGTAGAGCGCATCCGCGTGAGGGAGGATGGGAAACGGCGGTTGGGAGGAGTGGAGATCCATGTCACCGGGCGCAGTGGACTAGTAGATTAGTGGATTCGTCGATCAGAGGTTCGATCCCCGAATCCACTAACCGACTATCGACTAATCACTACGCGCTTCGCTTCAGCCTTTGCCGCCCCTTCCCCACCAGCTCCTTCAGCGTCAGCGCGTTGTTGACGGCGTATGCGGAGTCGTCGTTGTCGAAGTAGACGTAGGCGGCTTTCAGCTTGCGCTTCCAATCGTCGATGCGCGTCGCCCATTGATCGAGCTGCTTGTCGGTGTAGCTGCCCTGGTATTTGAATGACGTCGGGCCGTGCAGGCGGATGTAGGTCCAGCTTGCGGTGAGCTCGATCGGCGACTGGTAGCCGGCCAGTTCGTAGATGCAGAAGGCGGCGTCGTGTTTCTTGAGGACTTCGAGGACCTCATCGGTCATCCAGGTTTGGTTTCTGAATTCGAACGCATAGCGGATTCCTTTCGGGAGCGATCGGAGGAACTCTTCGAGGCGTTCGACGTTGACGTTCCAGCCGGGCGGCAGTTGCCAGAGGATCGGGCCGAGTTTCTTGCCGAGGCGTTGGGCGCGCGGGACGAAGTTGACGATGCCGCGGTTGGGATCCTTTAGCTTGATCATGTGCGTGATGAAGCGGCTGCCCTTCACGGCGTAGAGAAAATCGGCAGGCACTGCGTCCCGCCATGAGTCGAACTGCGACTCTTTCGGTAGGTGATAGAAGGTGTTGTTCAGCTCCACAGTGTCGAAATCGCGCAGGTACCACGACAACATCCCATCCGCCTTCATGTCCTCGGGGTAGTAGCGGCCGATCCATTGTTTGTAATGGTAGCCGGAGGTGCCGATGCGGATATCCATGATTGTGAGGTGTGGTCTCGCGGCGTTGCACCGCGAGACCTGCGGAAACGCTACTTCTGATTCTTGATGACCGACGGCGGCGGGGTGCTGGCGTTGGTCACCGTCACGGTGCCGTTGGCGTTGGTGATGACGCGGATCGGGGCGACGACGCGAGCGGTTGCAGCTGTGCGTGTCGTCGGTGTCGATGTCGTTGGGGTTGAGGCGGTAGCCGATGTCGATGACGCGGTCGCGGGGGTCGCTACCGGCGTTACGCGCAGACTGGCGAGCGGCGGATTGGCGGCGCGTGTCGGGCTCGGGTTGGCCGACGATGTGAGCGTCGGCGTCAGGATGGTCGTGCTCGCGCCGGTTGCGGCCGATGTCGTCGTCGGACCGGCGGCGAATTGTCCGGGCGTCGCGGCGATTGCGGCGGTAGTCGGGGTGAGCGTGGTGTTAGTCATCGTCGGAGTCGTGGTAATCGCGGCCGTGGTCGGCGTTGCGGCCACGCTTGTGGTGGAGATGGTCGGGGCAGCGCTCGTCGCTCCAACGGTGGCGGCGGCCGTCGTTCCGGTCGTCGCTCCTCCTCCGACTTCGGCGAGGAATGCGGCTTCGTCAGTGGGAGATCCGCCGGTGACGACCGGGGTCGGAGCCGAACTGATGGACGCGTTCACCGTTATTTGCGGATTGGCGTAAGCAGACGGAGGGATCAGCTGGCCGGTCGGTGCCTGCGGTGTCGTCGCCACAGGCTGCGGACCGGAGGGATTGATCGTGCCGAGGAACCGTTCGCGCGGTTGAGCGGCGACGGTGGCGGGGGATTCGTTCGCGGCACTTGCCATGGGTGGATTCGACGTACCCGATGATGTGCCCGGCGTTGAAGCGGGCGTGGCCGGCGCGGTCATGCCCGGCTGGCCGTCGCCCGGAGTGCGATTGGTAGAGCAGCCGAACGCTGCCAATGAAGCGATTGCCGCGGCGGCTGCGAAGCCGCGTAATCCGCCGTGTACGTGCTGTGAATTCTTGTGCATAGAGGCCTCCAGTTTCATCGCTTGACTGTTGGTTATTTAGAGCAACAGGCGAGCCAGAAATGGCGTGCTCTCAGGTCATCCGCCGCAACGCGGACTGTGCAGCCCAGTAGCCGCACATGCCGTGCACTCCCCCGCCGGGCGGCGTGGAGCTGGAGGCAAGGTAGATCCGTTTGTTCGGCGTCGAATACGGATCGCGTTGCGGAAACGGACGCGCCAGCACCTGCATGAGGTTGTTCGCGCCGCCGGCGATGTCGCCTCCGATCATGTTCGCGTTGTACGCCTCGTACTGCGCGGAGTTCCGCGTGTGCCGCGCGAGGATGCGATCGCGAAAGCCGGGCGCGAAGCGTTCGATCTGCGCTTCGATGACGGCGGTCATGTCTTCGGTCGATCCGTGCGGAACGTGGCAGTAGCCCCAGCCGGTGTGCTTGCCGACGGGCGCTCGTGTGTCGTCGAAAAGGCTTTGCTGTGCGACGAGGACGAACGGTTTGCCGTCGTTGCGTCCCTTCCAGATGGCCGCTTCGTGCGTGGCGATCTCCTCGATCGTCCCGCCCACATGCACCGTCGCCGATTTCCCGCACTCCTCGGCGCGCCACGGAATCGGTCCGTCGAGCGCCCAGTCGACTTTGAACACGCCCGGTCCGTAACGAAAACGGCGCAGCCGTTTCACGTACGACGCGGGTAGCACGTCGCCGGCGATATCGGCGAGCTGGCGCGGCGTGACGTCGAAGAGGACCGCGCGCGACGGCGGAATGTCGTTCATCGAGCGCACCGGCGTCGATGTTTGGATCGTGCCGCCGAGCGACCGGAGATATCCGGCCAGCGCGTTGATGATCGAAACGGACCCGCCTTGCGCGCACGGCCAGCCGACAGCATGTCCCGCCAGCGCGAGCGCGAGTCCGAACGATGAGGAACCTGCGGCGTCGAGCGGCAGGAAGGAGTGCGCGGCGCAGCCGCCGAAGAGTGCGCGTGCGGCGTCGCTCCTGAATCGTTTCGAAACGGAGAGCGCGGATGGAACTCCGGCCAGTCCGAATCGCGCGAGGAGGAGCGGATGCCGCGGCAGTAGCCGTATCGGCCGCAGGATTTCGTCGAAGAGCTCCGCTGCATGGGTAGCAAACGGCGCCATCAATTTCTCGTACGCATCACCATCATCACCGAGCCGCGCGGCCGTCTTCTCCAGTGACAGCTCGAGGATCGCGGCGGTGCCGTCGTCGAGCGGATGCGCGATCGCGAACGGCGATTCGCGCCACACCAGTCCATGCTCCGCCAGCGGCAGCGTTTGAAAAAAGGGCGACACAAGCCCCATCGGATGAATGGCCGCGCACACATCGTGACGAAACCCCGGAAGCGTCAACTCTTCGGTGCGCGCGCCGCCGCCGATGGTGTCCTTCGCTTCGAGCACGACGACGCTGCGTCCCGCACGCGCGAGCGCGATGGCGGCGGCAAGTCCGTTCGGCCCGGAGCCGACGACTACGGCATCGAGTTCAGTCATGTCGCTAGTCTTACACGACGCGGCGATCGCGCGCGAAGGCGCGCAGAACAATGCAGCCCCGCGCTCGGCGCGGGGTTGGGCGATCGCATCCGGGATTCGCGGCCGCGGAGGCGGCCGCTACAAGATTTCGAAATCATCCGCGGTGTCGATGCGGGCGAGAGTTTGTGGCGACCGCCTCCGCGGCTGCGAATTCCGGCCACGATCGTTACCCCGCGCTGAGCGCGGCGCTGAGCGCGGGGCTGGATTGTTTGGCGCGCCTTCGCGCGCGACGAACGACGCTGGCCGTTTGGCGGTGGCACGCAGGCGCTCCGATACACTGCGCGCGAATGCCGTCGTTGAAGGACGAATCACCGCAAGCCCGTCGCATCGCGGCGATTGAGCTGGGGAAACGCGGCGGTGCCGGTGCGGTGGCGGCGTTGCGCGATGCGCTCGCGCGCGAGGAGTTGTCCTGGGTTCGTGCGTCGATGATTCTCGCGCTGGGCAAACTTGGTGGGGATGAGTCGCGGGTGGTGCTGGCCGGCATCGAAGCGCAATCGGAGGGGGAAGCCGAGGCGCTGCGGAAAGCGCGCGATCGCGTGAGCGGACCGGCGGTCGGATTTTCGTGGCGCGGCGACGCTCCCATGTTCGCGAGCGTTCCGGTTGGACTGGAAGATGTCGCGATTGCTGAAGCTGGGAGCGCGACGTTGGTCCGGCGCGGAATCATTGCATTGGCTTCCCGACCGCGCGGGCTTCGTTGCATTTACGATGTTCGGTTTCTCATCGCTGAAGGTCCCGCCGGGGCATTTGCGGAGACGCTGAAAAACGCGCAGGTGCGTTGGCACGAATGGATCAGCAGTGCGGCGGACGTGCTCCCCTATCGCTTCTCGCTCGAGAACGCGCGCGTTGCGAAGCAGGAGTTCAATGAGCTGCTTCGGCTGGCGCGCGAGACGTTTTCACCGCAAGGGCTGGTCGATTCGCCGTCGAGCTACGCGGCCATGCTTCGGATCGAAGCGGATCCGGATGCGACGCGCATCTGGCTGGTGCCGACGTTCGAAGCGGACACTCGCTTCGCGTATCGCGTCAGCGACGTTGGCGCGTCGATCAATCCTGTGGTCGGCGCATGTCTGGCGCGGCTCGTACGGCGCGGCGAGCACAGCGTCGTCATCGATCCGACCTGCGGCAGCGGGACGTTGCTGATCGAGCGCGCGCTGCTCGATGCAGGGACGATGCTCTCCGGCATCGACATCAGTCCGACCGCCATTCGCGCGGCGACCGGAAACGTGATTGCCGCCGGTCTCGCGGCACGCATCGCGATTCGCGTGGGTGACGGCGGTGACGCGGCGGCATGGCCGGATCGCTGCGATGAAGTTCTGGCGAACCTGCCGTTCGGGATGCGCACCGAGGATCGGAATCTCGATGGGTTGTACCGGCGAATCGTGGGGAACATCGCGCGAAAATTGAATCCCGGAGGACGGGCGTTGCTCTACACGACGCATGCGAAGACGGTCATCGCGCTGCTGCGGCGGACGCCGAAGCTGAAGGTGATCGAGGAGCGGCGCGTGGAAAGCGGCGGCGTGCAGATCGGCCTCTGGATCGTGGAACGCACATGACGGATCTGCAATCGTTCCTCCGTCCGCTCTATCAGGATCTCGACGGCGCCTCGCGGTTCGATGATGTGGAGCGCGTCGCTGCCATCGCGCGGCGGTTGTATGTGCCCGTCGATGACCCTTCGTTCGAGCTGCTCCTCATGTTTCAAGGCCTCGGGCGATGGCTGGAAAAGGTCGGCAATCTTTCGCGGGCGGTGTTGACGACCGGTCTTTCGGAAGCGGACCTCCGTGCGACCGCGGCATCGATTCGGCGCCTCGACAATCCGTCCACCGATGCGGAGCGGGCGGTGGCGGCGGCGCTGTTGATCGATAGCGCCGGCGTCCGCGGATTCGCCGAACGCCTCGCGCGCTCGCGACGTGAAGGGAGTTCGGTGGAGGACGTGGTCCGTAACGCACTAGCGGATCTCGTCGTGCCGAGCTGGGTGTCGGGCATCGCGCGCGAGTGGCTGGCGAGGCGTCACGAAGCGCGGCGTGAGGTTTGCCGGCGGATATTGGCGGAGTTGGCGTTGGAAGACTAGGAGAACGGTTTCACGCGGAGGCGCGGAGGACGCGGAGAAAAAAAGAACTATCAGCCTTTCTCCGCGTTCACCGCGTCTCCGCGTGAACCCGGTTCTTCTTACGTCCGCAATACGCCCGCTCGCTCGAACACCTTCGCGTCGATGAAGATGTTGACCAGTCCCTCGTCCAACAGCCCGTCGCCGACTTCCATTTTCAGGATGTCGAGGGCGCGTTCGGTGGGGATGGCGCGTTTGTAGGGGCGGTCGTTGGCGGTGAGGGCGTCGTAGATGTCGGAGACCGTCATCATCCGCGACTGGATCGGGATGGCGTCGGCGAGGAGTTTGCGCGGGTAGCCGCGGCCGTTGAGTTTTTCGTGGTGGGCGTAGGCGATGTCGGCGACGGCGGAGAGGTCCTTCGTCCAGGGGATCTTCTGGAGGAAGTTGAACGTGTGCGTGACGTGGCTTTCGATCTCGCTCCGCTCGGCCGCGTCGAGGTTGCCCTTGCGGATCGAGAGGATGCGTACTTCCTCGGGATTGAGCAGGCGCCGGCGCTCGGCGCCGAACTCCTGTTCGGCGAGTTGCTGGAGGTATTGAAACTCTCCTTCCGGCAGGACGGTCGGCTCGTTCGATTTCGTAATGAAGGCGAAGTCCTTCTGCATTTTCGCCAGCTGCTCGCGCAACTCTTCGTCGGTCCGCGTTCCGAATTCTTTGAACGCTTCGTGACCGTGCGCGAGGAGGTATTCGAGCTTGCGGCGATTGGCGTCGTTCTCGGCCACTTTCATCGCGAACTCGAAACGGTTGCGGAGCGTTTCGAGCTGCAGGGGATAGAGCTTCTTCTCTTTGACCAACACCTGCTCGCGTACGCCGACTTTGCCGAAATCGTGGAGGAGCGAGGCGTAACGGATCTCGCGCACTTGTTCCGAGGTGAAGTGGACGGCGCCGTATTTTTCGTCGTCGCGATCGACGACGCGGGCCAGCTCCACCGTGAGATCGGCCACGCGGAACGAATGACCGGACGTGGTCGGATCGCGCTGCTCGATCGCGGTGACGGCAGCGGTCACGAAGCCTTCGAAGAGGCGCTCGATCGATTTGTAGAGGAGGTTGTTCTCGACGGCCACCGCGGCCTGCGCGGCGAGGGAGCGCATCAGCTCGACCGTCTCTTTGTCGAACGCCACGACTTCCGACGGCACCGTGGCGGCGGTGAGTTTCTGCGGAGCGCTCGGTTTCTTACGATTGATGAGCTGCAGCACGCCGACCAGCTCGCCGACGTGCGTGACCATCGGGAAGACCAGCATCGAGCGCGTCAGGTATCCGTTCGCTTCGTCGAAGGAGCGGTTGATCGAGTACTCGGCGTCGGCGGGAAGTGCGTACGCGTCGTCGATGACGAGCGTGTCGCCGGTGAGCGCGACCCATCCCGCCAGGCTGCGGCGTGTGATCGGGAGCACCATCTCCTCGAACGCGCCGACTTTGATCGAATCGTTCTGGGCCAGCTTCCAGCGCAGCATCTTCTCGCCGTCCACTTCGTCGAGGAGATAGAGCGAGCCTGCGTCGGCGCGGGAGAGCTCGCGGGCTTTGCTGAGGATCGTCGTCAACAAGGCGGAGTGATCGCGCTCGGTCGAGAGTGCGATGCCGACTTCGCTGAGCTCGCGCAGCTCACGGGTGCGCTCGCTGAGCTGGCGCTCCAACTCATCGGCACGGAGCTTCTCGGAATCGATCGGCGTCAGAGTCTGCATTGGTGGCTTGCAACGGGACGGGTTCCCGGACTTCCGTGCGGCCGTGTAACCGCTTACAATCCGCCGCGCCGCCGGATTATCGCACCGATCCCGGCGAGAATGTTGCTGAGCGGAGGCGCGTTGCACGCCTTCGACCGCACCCGCAGTTCCCCCAGGAGGAACCTTGGCAGCCTATACGACTGAGACAATTACGCCTAAGCATCACGATGCCCTCGTGGCGTGGCAGAAGAAGAATTTTCCCGAGCTCGAATTCCTGCAGACGAACTGGTCGAAGTACTACAACCAGACGCCGTTTCAGCTGTTCGCAAAAGTCGGCAAGCTGAATTCGGAGAACATCACCTACGGCCGCATGACCGGGCAGCCACGCTTCGAACAGGCCGGCGACATGGTCGGGAACATGTTCTACACCGCGCGCGACATCGTCCGTGCGCAGGCGTCGACCGAGCTCGGCTCGATCCAGCAGCATCGCCTGACGCTCGAAGAAGCGCCGACCGATCAGATGAAGATGGCTGTCCTCCGGATCATGGCCGAGGAGCTGCGGCACGGCTATCAGATGTTCTGGGTCTTCGATCACGACAAGAGCTGGAAGAAGCCGGGACATCCCGACGTCGCGCAGGACACGATCGACGAGCTGCTGGCGATGGAGCTCGGCAATCACGTGCTCGACGCCTTCAACATCCCGTTCGTGAATTTTCTCGACAACGTCGTTTTTGCTACGGTCATCGACCTGGTCGGCAAGTACCAGCTCGAAATGCAGAAGGTCTTCTCGTACGCGCCGATGGGGCGGTCGATGGGGCCGATGCTTTCCGAGGAAGGCTTCCACATCGGCAGCGGCCGCGGATTTCTGCGCGATCTCGCCGTCGCTGCGCACAACGACACCGGCCGCTTCTCGATCAACGAGATGCAGCAGGTGCTCAACATGTGGGTCCCGCGCGGCGTGGAGATGTTCGGAAATGAGCGTGGTGGCGATACGGCGATCGCGTTCGGATTCAAGGACCGCAACAACGGCACCGCGCAGAGCGAGTACTACAACGAAGTGCGCGAGGTGCTGGAGATCGTCAACATCGCCGTCGTCCAGTGCAAGGTGAAAGACACCCCGGCCCCCGAGGCGCGCACGATCGTCCGGGAAGTCATGGACACGCGCGAGACGGTCAACGGAGTCTCGCCAAAGGATCTGCTCTTCGCGCCGGACGTGAAGTTTTTCCGCTCCCGCGGGATGGAAGAGATCGCGTTCATGCCGTACGACATCGATGGCAACATGCTGATGGAAAATGGCAGGCCGGTCAGCGGCGAGCAGTACCTCGACTATCTGTCGACCGTCCTCCCCGGCTACTACTTCACCGGTTCCGAGTTCGCCAAGTACCGCGAAGCCCTCCTCGGGCGCGAAGCTCCGCAGCCCGGCCGGAGCTACGGTTGGTAACAGAAGTCTCCGAATCGAACCAACGCAACGCCGCCGGAAACGGCGGCGTTTTTTCGTTGCTGGCAGGCGTGGCGATGGGCTGCGCGCTGGCGGGACTGCTGGAGTTCACGCGCACGTTCGGCGCATTCGGCAATCTGCAGTTCACCCCGACGGAAGCGACCGAGGGGTCGTTCGTGAGCTGGACGTGGGCGATGATTTCGGCGCCGGTGGCGGTGATCGCGTCGTCCGTCGTCGTGGCGCTAAGTCTCGCGCGATTTCGCTCGATCCTGATCGCCGCATCCGTGTCGTTGATCGCGACGCTGTGGCTTGCGGCGCGCGTGTTGGAGAACGTGAACGGATACCTGATCGTGTCCGACAATGGCCCCACTGCCGACGCGCCACCGCTTGCCGCTGATCGATGGCCGTTCGTTTATCGACACGGAATCGCGGTACTGGTCTGCGGCGTCGTGATCGCGCTCGCCGCGATCGCGTACGCGCTCTGGCGCACGCGTCCACGCGCGATCGCATTCACATTCGGACTCCTCGCTGCGCTGCTGATCGTCTACCTCGGTGGGCAGTTCGGCTTCGCGGCGATGTCGTTTCTTCGGCTCCGGAATCTGTCCGGCGTCGTTGCGTTGATCGATCTGATTCTCGTCGCGCTCGCGATGCGACAACGCCGCGATCTTCTTCTTCTCCTCGCCTTCGTTCTCCTCGCAGCCTCGGCATGGCAACTCGATCGATCGTGGCGCGCGATGCTCGCGGAGTTGCCGCACGGAATCGAGATGCCGGCGTGGTGATGCGCGACGCACAGGATGTGGGCACTATGAAACGAATCGTAATCATCGGCGGCGGTTTCGGCGGGCTCTACGCGGCGAAAACGCTGGCAAAGACGGAAGCAAGCATCACCCTCGTCGACCGCCGCAACTACCACCTCTTCCAACCGCTGCTCTACCAGGTGGCGACCGCCGCGCTGAATCCGAGCGACATCGCTGCTCCCATTCGCGCCGTGCTGCGCAAACAGAAAAACGCCAGCGTGATCATGGGGGACGTGCAAGCGATCGATGCCGATCGCCGCGTCATCACGATGGCTGACGGCGATCTGGCCTACGACATCCTCATCGTCGCGACCGGCGCCACGCATTCGTATTTCAATCATCCCGAATGGGAGGAGAACGCGCCCGGCCTGAAGACAATCGAGGACGCTCTCGAAATCCGCCGCCGCGTCCTGCGCGCATTCGAGGCCGCCGAGCGCGAGACCGATGCGGAGCGGCAAAAGGCGTGGCTGACATTCGTCATCGTCGGCGGCGGACCGACCGGCGTCGAGCTGGCCGGCGCATTGTCGGAGATCGCGCGACAGACCATGCTCCGCGATTTCCGCCGCATCAATCCCTCCAGCGCGCGCGTGATCCTCGTCGAAGGAAAGGAACGCGTCCTCCCTCCCTATCCGCCGCCGCTCTCCGCCAAAGCCGCCGATCAACTGCGCAACCTCGGCGTGGAAGTCGTGACAAACGCCGTGGTCACGCGCATCAACGATCACGAAGTCTGCGTCGGCGAGACGACCATCCCGACGCGCACAATCCTCTGGGCTGCCGGCGTGCAAGCCTCGCCTCTCCCACAATCCCTCGGCGTACCGCTCGACCGCGCCGGACGCGTACTCATCGAGCCCGATCTCAGCATCGCCGGCCATCCCGAAGTCTTCGTCATCGGCGACCTCGCCGCGGTGAAAAACGACGACGGCTCTCTCGTCCCCGGCGTCGCACCGGCCGCGATTCAGGAAGGGATTCACACCGCAAAAAACATCGCGAGGATGCTGAACGGCCAGCCCACTCTCCCCTTCCGCTACCGCGACAAAGGTTCGCTCGCCACGATCGGCCGCGCCGCGGGAGTGGCCGACTTCGGCCGCCTCAAACTCAGCGGCTTCATCGCCTGGGCCGCCTGGCTGGCCATCCACATCTTCTTCCTCATTGGCTTCCGCAACCGCGTCCTGGTGATCCTGCAATGGGCGTGGGCGTACCTGACCTATCAACGCGGCGCGCGATTGATCACGGGAAAGATCGAGCCGCTGATGAAGAACGAAAACCCACCGGCGGCGAAGCCGTCGTAAGAACCGTAGCCCCCACGTTCACGTGGGGGAACATTCACGCGCCAAGATTTGAGAGCGCGCTTTAGCGCGCGAAAGAAAGCTTTCTATCGCCCGTTAAAACGGGCTCACAGATGAAACGCAATCCTCTCCCCCACGCTTGAAAGCGCGGGCTACGGTCCTTACGCCGGCTTCGCCGACGGAACGCCGCACTGGTCGTTCGATGCGAGCCGGCGGCGCTACGAAATCGCGGAGGTCTACAATGCCGCGCACTTGTCCGTCCTCGATCTCGTCATCATCGTCGGATATCTCGCGGCCGTGGTCGGCGCCGGGGCATGGTTCGGGCGGAAGCAGCAGACCACCAGCCAGTATTTTCTGGCAGGTCAGAACGTTCCGTGGTGGGCGATCAGCGCGTCGATCGTGGCGACGGAGACGTCGACGATCACGTTCATCTCCGTCCCCGGCATCGCGTACGCGCGCGGCGGCGACTTTACGTTTCTGCAGCTCGTCTTCGGATATCTCATCGGACGGATTGTCATTTCGATTCTCTTCATCCCCTCGTACTTCACCGGCGATCTGGTCACCGTCTATCAACTCCTGCAGCGCCGGTTCGGATGGCGTGTGCGCGCGCTGGCGTCGTCACTGTTCATCGCGATGCGCACGATTGCGGACGGGGTGCGGCTGCTGCTGACTGGGTTCGTGCTGGCAGCGGTTTACGGAAGCGTGGCGGGCGTATCGGCAGAATCGGTGATCACGCTCTGTGTCGTCGGCATCGGCGTGGTGATGATCATCTTCACGTTCTACGGCGGCATGGAAGCGGTGGTCTGGATTGAGGTCGTGCAGCTTGGCATCTACATCGCCGGCGCACTGGCCGCGGCCATCGTCCTGACGCGGCACATCCCTGGCGGATTTTCGGCGGCGATGGAGATCGGACGCGCGTACGGCAAGTTCCGCGTCTTCGATTTCGCCTTCGACGCCACGAAGACGTTCTCCTTCTGGGCGGGCCTCATCGGCGGCTGCTTCCTGACGATGTCGACGCACGGGACCGACCAATACCTGGTGCAGCGATACCTGTGCACCGACCGTCCCCGCAGCGCGGCGCTGGCGCTGCTGTCCTCGGGCGTCGTTGTTCTCGCGCAGTTCATCGGATTCCTCTTCATCGGCGTGCTGCTGTTCGCGTTTTACGCCCCGTACAAGCTGGCCGGCTACGCGACGGCTGCCGCGGCGGCGCCGTTCCATGCGCCCGATCAGGTCTTCCCCGACTTCATCACGCGCCACCTGCCATCGGGATTGTCAGGACTCGTCGTCGCGGCAATTTTCGCGGCGGCGATGTCGTCGTCGCTCAACTCGATCGCGGCCGCGTTCGTGGCCGATCTCTACAAACCATTTCGCGAAACCAAACCGGACCGCCACTACCTCCGCGTCTCGCACGTCGTCACGATCATCGCCGGCATCGTGCAGATCCTCGTCGCGCTGGCGGTACGCCACAAGAGCGAGTCGGCGCTGAGCACGGCCCTCAGCGTCGCGTCATTAATCAATGGCCCGATCCTCGGCGTGTTCCTCCTCGGCAGCGCCAAACGCGGCGGACCGCGCGCCGCGCTGGTCGGCATGACCGTCGGAATCGCGGTCGTCCTCACTGTCCGTTTTGCCACGCATGTGGCGTGGCCGTGGTACACCGTCATCGGGTCGCTGACGACGTTCGCCGTTGGCGCGCTCATTCCGGAGCGGGAACATGCGGAGGCTTAGCGCCGCGGCGCTAGCCGCTCTGATTTCCGCCTGCACGACGATGCAAACCACCAGCACCTTCGACACCAAACGACTACGCGAGATCGATCGCACGATCGAGACTGCGATCGCCGAGCACAAGCTCCCCGGCGGCGTCTTCCATCTCGAGCGCGCCAACTCCGTTTACGAAAAGGTTTACGGCAATCGCGCGCTCGTTCCCGCCGTCGAGAAGATGACCGACGACACGATTTTCGACGCTGCGTCGCTGACGAAAGTCGTGGCCACGACGCCGTCGGTCTGGCTGCTGATCGAGCGCGGAAAGATCGAGCTCGACGCGCCGGTGAGCCGCTACATCCCGGAGTTTCGCGGAGGCTGGCGCGACGAGATCACCATCCGCCATCTCCTCACGCACACCTCGGGGCTACGTCCCGACCTCGACCTTTCGACGCCGTGGAGCGGATACGAAACCGCCATCCGCATGGCCATCGCCGAGGAGCCGAGGCAGAGGCCGGGGTTCACGTTCCGCTATAGCGATATCAATTTCGAACTGCTCGGCGAGATCGTGAAACGCGTATCGGGCGATGAACTCGATGCGTTTGCGAAGCGCGAGATCTTTGCGCCGCTTGGGATGACTGACAGCGGGTTTCGGGCGTCGGGAGTCGGAGGTCGGGAGTCGGAGCAACACCCCGTAACTACCGAGCCTTTTTCTCCGACACCCGACACCCGACACCCGACACCGGCGTCCCGCATCGCACCAACGGAGCAAACGCCCGAAGGCATGCTCCGCGGCGTCGTGCACGATCCGACTGCGCGGCGGATGGGCGGCGTTGCGGGACATGCTGGACTCTTCACCACCGTTCATGACCTGACGCTCTACTGCCGGATGCTGCTGCGCGGCGGGAGTCCGATTCTGAAACCGGAAACGGTCAACATGTTGACCAGCGTGGCCACGCCGCCAAACGTAGCGGTTCGGCGCGCGGGCGGATTCGATATTGACTCTTCGTTCAGCCGGCCGCGCGGCGAGATTTTTCCGCTCGGGTCGTACGGTCACACCGGGTTCACCGGCGGGATGATGTGGATCGATCCGTTTTCGAAAACGTTCTATGTCTTCCTTTCCAACCGCGTGCACCCGAACGGCAGCGGCGACGTGCTCCGGCTGCAGGTCGCGCTCGGGACGCTGGCCGCCGAGGCCGCGGGTGTAACGCGGGAAACAGCGGGCGCGTTGCCGACGAGGCCGGGCGGACAGGTGCACTTCACATTCGGCGGGCCGGACACGAACAATGGCATCGATCACCTCGAGAGCGAGCGTTACGCGCCGCTGCGTGGGATGCGCGTTGGGCTGATCACGAATCACACCGGCATCGATCGCGCCTGGAATCCGACCATCGATTCGCTTCGCAGCGCGCCGGACGTGACGCTGGTCGCGCTCTTCTCGCCGGAGCACGGAATCCGAGGGACTGTCGATGCGAACGTGACGGACGCGTCGGATGCCGTCAGCGGCCTGCCCGTCTACAGCTTGTACGGCGACACGCGGAAGCCGAAGCCGGAGCAGCTGGCGGGACTCGACGCGCTCGTCTTCGATATCCAGGACGTCGGCACGCGCTTCTACACCTACATCGCCACGATGGGACTGGCGATGGAGGCCGCGGCCGCGGCGCACGTAAAGTTCGTCGTGCTCGATCGCGTCAATCCGATTGGCGGCGCCGAGGTGGAAGGACCGCTGCTGCACGCCGACGAAAGCTTCATCGCCTGGCATTCGCTACCGATTCGGCATGGGATGACGGTCGGCGAGCTGGCGCGGATGTTCAACGACGAGCGCCACCTCGGCGCCGACCTCACCGTGATCCCGCTGACGCGCTGGCGGCGCGAGCTGTGGATGGACGACGCGGGACTGCCGTGGATCAACACCTCGCCGAACATGCGCAGCGTGACGGAGGCAGGGCTGTATCCGGGCGTTGGAATCCTGGAGTCGGCGGTGTCGGTGGGACGCGGAACGGAGACGCCGTTCGAAATCGTTGGCGCGCCGTACATCGACGGCGCAACCCTCGCGCGCGAGCTGACGGCGATGTCGATGCCGGGGATCCGTTTCGAGGCGACTTCGTTCACGCCGTCGTCGAGTGTGTTCGCGAAGCAGAACTGCGGCGGTGTGCGAATGACGATTACCGATCGCCGTACGCTGCGGCCGGTGGCGACAGGGATCGCCATCGCGCTCGTACTTCATCGCCTCTATCCGAACGGCTTCGCGCTCGACAAGCTCGCGCCGCTGCTGCGCGATCCGGCAACGCTCGAGGCGATTCGCGCGGACAAGCCGTTGGCCGAGATTGTGTCGATGTGGCGCGACGATGAGGCGGCGTTCGCAGCGCGGAGGGCGAAGTACCTGCTTTACTAACGGACGTAGCGCCGCCGGCCCGGCGGCTGGACCGCCAGCGGCTCGCTGGCGCTTCTACACGCCGCCAGCGAGCCGCTGGCGCTACGTCGTTCCCCTAGTGCTTCACCGCTCGACGTTTTGACGCCGCGTTCTGCCAGGAGAAGCCGTTGTGCAGGGTGGCGCTTGTCGCACCAACAGTCACGACGACATCGCCCGAACCTGCCGCGTGGACCGGCACCGTGGCGTGAATCGTGACCGGATCGATCACCTGCACGTTCGTCGCTGCGACGCCACCGACCGTCACAGACGTCGACGCCGTGGTGAAGCCCGCGCCGTAGATCGTGACCGCGGTTGCCGCAGCCCCCGTCGCGCCGGACGGCAGCGCCGTATTCGGCGTGATGCTGATGACCGCGAGCGCCGGCACGGTGTACGTGAACGCGCCGGTGGCGGTGCCTTTCGTGGAATCGGGGTTCGTCACGGAAACGTCGACCGCCAGTTGTGACGAAGTCGGACCGAGCGGCGTGCGTGCGGTGATCGATGTCGAGCTCACCACCACGACATCCGTCGCGGCCTGCGCTCCGAACGTCACCGTCGCACCACTCTGGAAATTCGTGCCGGTGATCGTGACCGGTGTGCCGCCCGAGGTCGGTCCGGTGTTGGGCGAAACGCCGGCCACCGTGGGCCCTGGCAGCGCGTAGGTGAAACTCTGAGGCAGCGTCGCCGACTGGCTGTCAGGGTTCGTGACGAGGACGTCCACCTTGCCGGCTGCATGCACCGGAGCGGTGGCGGTGATTGAGGTCGAGGTCACCGAAACATTTGTTGCCGCGACGCCGCCAAACTTGACGGTCGCGTTGGCCAGGAAACCGGTCCCGGTGATCGTGACCACCGTGCCGCCGGCGATGCTGCCGCTGGTCGGCAGGATGCTGGCGATTGTCGGCGCCGGGTTGGCCACCGCGTTCACCTTCAAATTTCCGAACATGCTGCTGTGGCCCGTGCCGCAATCGGGGATGTTGCAGACGAACGCGAAATTTCCCGCGGTCGTGGCGGTGAACTGGAAATGCACGCTCTGTCCGCGGGGGCAGTCCAGGCCGTTTTCGATGTAGCTCTCCATCAGGATGCCGTGGCCGATGGTCGAGGCGTCATTCGCCGGAACCGTGAGCGTTAGGTTAACGACGTCGCCCTGGTTCACCACGAAGGGCGAAAGGTCGGATGTGAACACGAAGCTCTTCGCCGTGATCGTTACGTTTTTGATCGCGGCCTCGCCGACGCTGTCGGGCTGCGGGATGACCGGTCCGTGGACCGACTTGCTCGCCAGGACTTCGCGCAGATGCGCGAGATGCTCGGCCTGCGCCGACGGCGAAAGCTCCATCGCGTGGTCAGGCATCTCCATTGTTGTTTGTGCTGCCGCCGCGGTCGCAAGGCCCAGAATCGCCGCAACCGTAAGAATCGCTCTCCGCATCATGGTCTCCCCGAAACTAGTTTTTGCAAGCAAACGCTTGAACAATAACTGATTCGACCGAACGGACGGCGGCTTTGTTTACAACTTAACAATGATGTTTCGGCGATGGAGCAGCCAAAGGACCGCGAGCCAGAAGGCGACGAAGGCCAGCCCCCACAGCAGGGAGGCAAACTTGTCCGGGAAGTAGGGTGCGAAGAAGGCGTCGAAGCTGGCCTGATGGAGCGAGGTCTTCTTCCCGTCGATGGTTATCTTGAATAGCGAGTCGATGCAGCGGGCCATGATCCCCGACCCGACGAACGCCACCAGCGGGTTGACGCCGTAGACAACGAACGGCTTCGCCCAGCCGCGGACACGGTGCGGAGGGAATCGGGAGTCGGGAGTCGGGGGTCGTAGTTCAGAAGCCCCGACATCCGACTCCCGACTCCCGGCCCCAGCTCCGTTCTCACGCACATCCAGAATCCAAAGGCACGTCGCGAGCACGACGCAGGCAAAGCCGGCGGTGAAGACCACGTAGCTCGAGGTCCAGAGATTCTTGTTGATCGGAAAGACCCAGCTCCACAGCTCGCCGGTGACCATGCCCAGGCAGCCGGCGCCGTAAAGGCCGGCGATGCGATCGAGGAGCGAACGACGTTTGTCGGTCAGCCAGCGGCCGGCGAAGATCCCGAGCATGGCCGTAGCGATTGCGGGAATCGTCGATAGCGGTCCTTCCGGGTCCCACGTCTTCGTCGATACCCAGATGTGGTTCGTGCCGAGGATCAGCCGGTCGCTCCACGCGGCGAGCGTGTTTCCGGGCTGATCGAGGAGGAAGTAGCCGATCGTGCCGGTGCCGGGAACGGGGACTAGCGTCATCACGAACCAGTAGCCGAGGAGGAGCGCGGCGATGATGGCGACCTGTTGCTTGACGGTCGTTCGGATGGTCAGCAATCCGGCTGCGATATAAGCGAATCCGATCCGCTGCAGCACGCCCATGAAGCGCAAATGCTGCGCGCGCCAGAGCACCCGTTGCAGAAACGTCGGATCGGGAATCCCGGCCATCTTTCCCCACCAGAAAAAAGGGAATGCATTCAGCAGCAGGCCGGCCAGTACGATCAGGAGGCCGCGTCGGATGATCGTCCACGTCAGCGTGTTCGGGTCGCGCCTACTCAGCGACAGATGCGTGGTCACGCCGACGATGAAGAGGAAGAACGGGAAGATGAGATCGGTCGGCGTCCACCCGTTCCACGGCGCGTGTTCGAGCGGCGGATAGATCGCGTTCCAGCTGCCCGGATTGTTGACGAGCAGCATCCCGGCGATGGTGATGCCGCGAAAGACATCGAGCGCCATGAGCCGCTCCGAGGCCGGAGGCGGCGGTGCGACCGGTACGACCGGTGCGTCCGTGGACATTGCGGCGTAGGGTAGCAGTTCGGGGTGTGGGGAGTTGGGCGTGGGGAGTGGCAGAAGAAGCTTCTTCCACACCCCACCCCCAACTCCCCACCCCCCCTCCCGGTCATAATTGCCGCGTGCGACGCGCAGCCTGCATCCTTCTCATTCTTGCGGCCTGCGTTTCCGTCGCGCCGGTGACGACGAACCCCTACACGCTCGTCCTCGGCATCGCCCAGGACGGCGGCTATCCGCAAGCCGGCTGCACGCGCGAAGACTGCATCGCCGCGTGGCGCGATCCGAAACTGCGTCAGCGCGTGGCATCGATTGCGATCGTCGATCCGCAATCGCATCAACGCTGGATCATCGACGCGACTCCCGACTTTCCTTCGCAACTTGCCTCGCTCGATGCCGCCGCCCCGCGCGGAACCGCTCTCCTCGACGGCATCCTCCTCACCCATGCCCACATCGGTCACTACCTCGGACTCGCCCACCTCGGTCGCGAAGTCCTCGGCGCGCATTCGATCAAGGTCTACGCGATGCCAAGGATGCGCGAGTTCCTCCAGCACAACGGACCGTGGGACCAGCTCGTCAAACTGCACAACATCGAGCTTGTCCCGATCGAGCATAACGTTCCGATCGCGCTGAACGAGCGGATCACGGTCACGCCGCTGCGCGTTCCGCATCGCGACGAATACTCGGAGACCGTCGGCTTCATCGTCCGAGGCCCATCGCACTCGATCCTCTGGCTGCCCGATATCGACAAATGGGAAAAGTGGACGACACCGCTCGAGTCGGTGCTGGCCAAAGTCGACGTCGCCTACCTCGACGGCACCTTCTCCGACGCCTCGGAACTACCTGGACGCGACCTTCGCGAGATTCCGCATCCGTTGATGACCGAGACGCTGGCGCGACTCGCCAACTCACCACTCCGCGCGAAAGTGCGCTTCATCCACCTCAATCAATCGAATCCGCTGCTCCGGAAGCGCAGACGCGGCGTCATCGTCGCCGCCGATGGTGAGCGCAGCGCGCTCTAAAAAGGGAGCGCTGGCGTCCTCGCCGGCTGGCCCGGCGGCGTCTCGCCGCCGAACCAAAACCCGGGTAGACCGACGCCGGCGCAAGCCTCCCATTCGGCGGCGAGGACGCCGCCGAGCCCGCCGGCGTGACGCCAGCGCTCCGGTCGTCTCGCGTCGATCCGACGCTGCACGCGATCGCGAGACGAACCGGAGATCTGGGGGGTGCTACCTCATCTTCATCAACGCTCCCGCGCCGAGGATGGCAGCGAGGAGCATCAGCGCCCATGTGGAAAGCGCGGGAACATCCGTCGCGGGCGCCGTCACTGGCGGCGCAACGACGGAGCTGTTGCCGGAGTTGGGATCGGAGGTCGAGCTGGAAACGCCGGCGCCGTTGGTGATCGGTCCGGTCGTTCCAGGCGCGGCGGTGGTAACGATCGTGAACGTCCCCGTGCCGCCATTCGCAAACGATGTTGCGGTGCAGGTGATCGTGCCCGAGGTCCCGACCGGCGGCGTGGTGCAGGTGAAGCCGGGAGGCGCGGTGATCGACTGGAAGAGCAGCGAGGACGGCAACGTGTCGGTGAAGACGACGTTCGCCGCGGCGCTCGGACCAGCGTTGGTGAGGCCGAACGTGTAGGTGATGAACGGGCCGCTCGTTCCGGAGGTGCCGGTCAGGCCGAGGTCGGCCGAGCCGGCGGTGAAGGACGAGGTCTGCGAGTTATTGCCCGATGACGGATCGGACGGCGTGCCGGATACCGAGGCCGTATTCGCGATCGCACCGTTGGCGTTTGAGACCGAGGTCACGTTCAGCGTGAACGTCGCGGTTGCGCCGTTTGCCAGCGACGAACCGGTACAACTGATCGTGCCGGTCGTCCCGACCGTCGGGGTCGTGCATACGTAGCCGGCTGGTGCAGAGATTGACTGGAAGAGCAGCGTTGCGGGGAGCGTGTCGGTCATCGTCACCGAGGTGGCGGTGTCGGGGCCGTGGTTCGTCACGACGATCGTGTAGGCGACGGCGGCGCCGGGAGCGGCGTTCGTAGTCGGCGTCGACTTCGTGATGCCGAGGTCCGCGGTGGGAAGCGGCGTGACGGTGGTGGTGGCTGTGGCGCTGTTGTTGGCCTGGACCGTGTCGGAGGCATCGCTGCTGCCAGTGATCGTGTTCGACACGGAGCCGGAGACGGCGGCCACGTTCACGACCACGGTGAACGATGCGGAGCCGGCGTTGGCGAGCGAAGCGATCGAGCAACTGATCGCGCCAGTGCCGCCGACCGCAGGCGTCGTGCAGCTCCAGCCGGCGGGCGCGCTGATCGATTGGAACGTGACGCCGGAGCCGATCGACTCGGTGATGTTCGCGTTCGTAGCGGCGTCCGGGCCGTTGTTGGTGATCGTCTGCGTATAGGTGATCGTCCCGCCGGAGTTGACCGGATCGGGTGCATCGCTGTTGGTGACGGCGAGGTTCGCCGTCGGCACGACATACGACGTCGACACCGTCACGGCGTTGTTGGCGCTGTTCGGATCGGCCGCGGAACTGCTGGCGGTGAAGAGCTCATTGATGGTGGTGTTGTTCGGGCCGATCTGCGCCAGGCCTGCCTTGAGGACGACGGTGAAGATCGATGCGCCAACAGCCATCGAAGGAATGCTGCAGGTGAAACCCGAACCTTGTCCGATCGACAGCGAGGGACAGCTCCAGCCGGCGGGGATCGTGATCGACTGATAGGTCAGTCCGTTGCCGAGCAGGACGCTCATGGTGTTGTTCGGAGCCGCATCGGGACCGGCATTCGTGACGGTCACGGTGTAGGTGATGCTGCCGTTCGGCGCGACCGGATCGGGCGAGTCGGTGGCGGTGATCTGGATGTCCGCGTGCGGCGTCACGTACGCCGTCGACACGGTCACGGCATTGTTGCCGTTGTTCGTGTCGGCCACGGCGCTGCTCGCGGTGAAGAGCTGGTTGATCGTTGTGTTGTTGGGACCAAACTGAGCGAGGCCTGCCTTCAGTACGACCGTGAAGACCGACGTCGAAACCGCCATCGAAGCGATGCTGCATGTGAAGCCGGAGCCCTGTCCGACGGTGAGCGACGGGCACGTCCATCCGGCCGGAATGCTGATCGACTGGTACGTGAGCGTGTTGTTGAGAACGACGCTCATGGTCGTGTTCGCGGCCGCATCGGGGCCGGCGTTCGTGACGGTGACGGTGTAGGTAATGTTGCCGTCCGGCGCAACCGGATCGGGCGAGTCGGTCGCGGTGATTTGAATGTCGGCGTGCGGAGTCACGTATGCCGTCGGCACGGTCGCGGTGTTGTTGCCGCCGTTTGGATCCCCCCAGTCGCTGGACGTGGTGAAGGTTTCGTTGATGGTCTGGTTGTTGATGCCGAACTGCGCCGAGCCGGCCTTGAGGACGATCGTGAAGGTCGACGTCGTCAGGCCGAAGTTGGCCGCCGTGCAGGTGAACGACGCCCCGCTTCCTACCGAAAGCGAGGGGCACGTCCATCCTGCCGGAACCGTCATCGATTGCCAGAGCAGCGTGTTGTTGAGGATCACGTTCATATGCGCGTTCGTGGTCGCGTCCGGACCGGCATTGGTGACGTTGACCGTGTACGTGATGTTGCCGTCGGGCGCGACCGGATCGGGTGAGTCGGACGCGGTGATCTGCATGTCGGCGTGCGGCGCGACATACGACGTCGACACGGTCACGATGTCATTGGCGTTGTTCGGATCGGCCCAGTCGCTGTTCGTTCCAAAGACTTCATTGATGGTCTGGTTGCTGACCCCGAACTGCGCGATGCCGGCTTTGAGGACGATTGTGAACGTCGACGACGTCAGCCCGAGGTTGGCGGCGGTGCAGGTGAACGAGCCGCCGAATCCGACCGACAACGAAGGACAGCTCCATCCCGCCGGCACTGTCATCGACTGAAACAGCAGCGTGCCATTCATCACCACGTTCATGTGCGCGGTCGTGGTCGCATCGGGCCCGGCGTTCGTGACGTTGACCGTGTAGGTGATGTTGCCGTCCGGCGCCACCGGGTCGGGCGAGTCGGTGGCGGTGATCTGCATGTCCGCGTGCGGGGCGACGTATGACGTCGACACGGTGACGTTGTTGTTGGCGTTGTTCGGATCGGACTCGGTCGCATTCACACCGAAGAATTGATTCAGCGTGGTGTTGTTGACGCCGATCTGGTTCTTCCCTGCGTTCAACACGATCGTGAACGTGTCGTTCGATCCCGCCAGCAGCGTGGCCGCGGTGCAGGTGAATGAGCCGCCGAATCCGACCGACAGCGAGGGGCAGCTCCATCCCGCCGGCACGGTCATCGACTGCCACAGCAGCGTGCCGTTGTTGACGACGTTCAGATGCGCGGTGGTGGCCGGAGCGGGTCCCGCGTTCGTGACGTGGATCGTGTAGGTGATGTTGCCATCCGGCGCAACCGGATCGGGCGAGTCGGTGGCGGTGATCCCCATATCGGCGCCTACGACCGCAAACGAGGTGACGGGCAGGAAGGCAAGACACAACACGAGCAAAGCGCGGCGGACGTTCATTGGATGGAAGCTCCTCTGTAGATAGTCGCGCAAACGAAAGGGAAAGTCCCTCACGGCATCATCGAATTGGGTCGCGCGCGGAGGCGCGCTCGGACAATGCAGCCCCGCGCTCGACCCGCCAGTTACAATCACGCCACCCAAATGTCCGAGGTCACCCAACTCCTGCGCGAGTGGAACGCTGGAGAGCCAGAGGCGCGCGATCGCCTCATGCGGCTCGTCTACGATCCGTTGCGCGCCATCGCCGAGCGGCACTTCGGACGCGAGCGCGAAGGGCACACGCTGCAACCGACCGCGCTCGTTCACGAGCTCTACGTCCGCTTCGCCGACCAGCGCCACGTCGAATTCCGCGATCGCGTCCACTTCTTCGCCGTCGCTGCCACCGTCATGCGCCGCATCCTCGTCGACCACGCGCGGCGCAAGTGGAGCGACAAGCGCGGCGGCGGCGCCGCGCCGCTGGCCATCGAATTCGCGGTTGGCGTTTTCGAGGAGCAGAACTTCGACATCGTGGCGCTCGATCTCGCCCTCGACCGTCTCGCTGCCATTTTTCCGCAGCAGGCCCGCATCGTCGAGTTGCGTTTCTACGGCGGACTCACGCTTGACGAAACCGCGGAAGCGCTCGAAATCTCTGCCGCCACCGTCAGCCGCGAATGGACCATGGCCCGCGCCTGGCTGCGCGGCGCCATGAACGCGTCATGACCGCAGAACCGCTCGACGCTGCATTCTGGGAGCGCGTGCGCACGCTGTTCCATGCGGCAGTCGACGCCTCACCGCGCGACAGGCAAACGCTGCTGGAAGATTGCGATCCGAATCTGCGTGCCGAGGTTGAGAGGCTGATCGAACAGCACGACGCGTCGGAAGGATTTCTCGAACAGTCCGTGTGGGATCTCGTCGACACCGCCGACGCCAAATGGGAGCACGTCCTCATCGGACCGTACCGCGTCGTCCGCCAGCTCGGGCACGGCGGGATGGGCACCGTCTTTCTCGCCGTTCGCGAAGATGCCGAATTCGAGCAGCGTGTGGCCATCAAACTCGTTCGCCGCGGCGCGGGCGGCGAGTCGCTGCTGCAGCGCTTCCGGCAGGAGCGGCAGATTCTGGCCGCGCTCGAACATCCCAACATCGCCCGCCTGCTCGACGGCGGCACCACATCCGGCGGCGTCCCGTATCTGGTCATGGAGTACGTCGAAGGGACGCCGATCGACGACTACTGCCGCGAACACGACCTGCCGATCGATGCGCGGCTTCGCCTCTTCGTCCAGCTCTGCGACGCCGTGCAATACGCCCATCGCGGATTGGTGATCCATCGCGACATCAAGCCGGCGAATGTCCTCGTCACTGCGGACGGAATCCCGAAACTTCTCGACTTCGGCATCGCCAAACTCACGTCGGCGCAGACGAATGCCACGGTCACGCGCCTGATGACACCCGACTACGCCAGCCCCGAACAGTTGGCCGGCAAGCTCGTGACCACCGCCACCGATGTCTACTCCCTCGGCCTGCTGCTCTTCGAGCTCCTGACCGGCAAACGCCCCTTCGAAAACGTCCACCGCACCGGCGAGACGGAGCCGCCGCGCGCCAGCAGCGTCTCCGGCCTGCGCCAACTTCGCGGCGATCTCGATCGCATCCTCCTGGTCGCACTGGATCCCGATCCGAATCGCCGCTACGCCTCGGTGGACAAATTCGCCGACGACGTCCGCCGCCACCTCGACGGCCATCCGGTCTCGGCACGCGGCGCGTCCCTCGGCTACCGCACTGCAAAGTTCGTCCGCCGCAACAAGCTGTTCGTCGCTGCCGCCGCGGTGACGGCGATCGTGGCCATCGTGGCGTTCGTGGCGGTGCTCCAACAGAAGCGCATCGCAGAGCGCCGCTTCGAGCAGGTTCGCTCGCTCGCGCACGCCGTCGTCTTCGATCTACACGACGCGATCGCCAAACTCCCCGGCTCGACCTCGGCACGCGCACTCCTGGTCCGCCACGCGCTCGGTTACCTCGACGCGCTCGCATCGGAATCCGCGCGCAACACGCCGCTGCAGATGGAGCTGGCCGGTGCCTACGAACGCGTCGGCGACGTGCAGGGCATGCCCTACCGCGCGAACCTCGGCGACAGCGCCGGAGCGCTGGTCAGCTACCGCAAGGCGCTCGAAATCGCCGAGGAAGTCCGCACGCGTCAGCCGGAAAATATCGCCGCGCTGCTGCTCATCGCCGATCTCCACGATCGCACCGGCTGGGTCGAGCAACGCGCGCTCCGCTTCCGCGACGCCCTCGCGCATCACGAGGCCGCGCGAAAAATTCGCGAGTCGCTACGCGACGATCTCGCGCTGGCGCGCACGTGGGTGGCCATCGCCGACTCACGCTACCAGTCGAATCACTCCGCCGCCGCCGTCCGCGGCGCGTACGAAAACGCCGAGCAGATTCTCGGTCGTGTTCAGGTCACGACCGCGAATCGCAAAGACGTCCTGACGGAGACCGGCCGCGTCCACCAACGTCTCGGCGCCTATTTCACCGGCGGTCTCGAACGCGATCCCGTCCGCGCCCTGCAGCATCACCAAGCCGCTGAACGCGCGCTGGAAGAACGTGCCGCTCTCGACCCGAATGATGCCGTGGCGAAACGCAACTTCGCCGACCAGCTCGTGATGACCGCCACGTTGCAAAACAGCGTCAACGACGCCGCCGGCGCGCTCGCCGGAACCGCGCGCGCCCTTCCCATCCTGCACGCGCTCGCCGCCGCCGACGCCGACAACATCGAAGCGCAGCACGATCTGGCCTTCGCCTATACGCAGATCGCGCGCGCCAATCTGCAGCTGCATCGCTGGCCGGAAGCGTCCGAAGCCGTCGACGCCGCGCTCGCGATCCACACCCAACTCATCGAACGCGATCCCGGCAACCGCGAAGACCGCCGCGACGTCGCCGTACTCCACGGATTAATGAGCGAGCTGCACACCGCCCGCGGCGACGCCGCAAACGCAAAGCGATACGCAGCATTGTCGCGATCGGAACTGGCGTCGTTGAAGTGATCGCGCGATGGCCGCCAAAACGACGGCATTCAGCTCAAGCCGCGAAGATCTGAATTAGCGCACCGGAACGCTGGCGTCCTCGCCGGCTGGCTCGGCGGCGTCTCGCCGCCGAACGCCAAACCCTTAAAATTGCGTTGGTTACGCGACCGGCGCAAGCCTCCCATTCGGCGGCGGGACGCCGCCGGGCCAGCCGGCGAGACGCCAGCGTTCCGGCACTGACCGCGCCCTTCACGGAATCAACAACACCTTCCCGGTCGTCTGGCGCGCTTCGAGCGCGCGATGCGCTTCGGCGGCGTCGCGCAGCGGGACCTCGCGATCGATGCGCAATTTCAGCGCGCCGGATGCAATCCAATCGAACACATCGCGCGCGCGTCCCAGCAACTCCTCACGCGTGATCGTGTAGTGCCCGAGGCTGGGACGCGTCAGGAAGACGGCATTCTTCGCCAGACGGGAAGGCTCAAATGCCGGCACCGTGCCGCTCGATTGTCCGAACAGCGCCAGCATCGCGCGGACGCCGCAACAATCGAGGCTCTTGTCGAAGGTGGTCTTGCCGACGGAGTCATAAACGGCCTGGCATCCCTTGCCGCCCGTCTCCGACATCACGATCGCCTCGAAATCGTCCTTCGTGTAATCGATGACGACGTCGCATCCCGCCTCGCGTGCGATGTCGAGATGTTTCGTCGACGCCGTCCCGAACACGCGCGCGCCGCGCATCTTCGCCATCTGCACCAGCAGCGCGCCGACACCGCCAGCCGCCGCGTGGACCAGCACATTTTCGCCGCGAGCGATTGCGTGGACACTCGTCGATAAATAGTGCGCGGTCATCCCCTGCAGCATCGCCGCGGCCGCGGTCTTCGCATCGATCGAATCCGGCAGGGGCACGAGTTTGTCCGCCGGAGCGATCGCGAACTCCGCATACGCACCGCGCACGCCCGCAAATGCGACGCGATCACCAACCTTCACGAGATCTACGTCGTCGCCAATCGCGTCGACGATGCCCGCGCCCTCCGAGCCCGGCGTGAACGGCAGCGGCATCTTGTACAACCCGGTGCGGTGATAGACATCGATGAAGTTGACGCCGATCGCCTCGATCTTCACCAACGCTTCGCCGGGCCCGGGGCGCGGCGTTTCGATGTCTACGTATTGGAGAACTTCGGTCCCGCCAGTCTGAGAAACACGGATCGCTTTCATGATCCGCGTAACGTAGCACGCCCGTTTCGTGCGAAGCACTTTGGAGTGCGGTGGCAAGGGCCACCGCTTTGGGAGGGCGGTGGAGTGGGGACGGCACGCAGAGTGTGATGCTTGCACCTTCGCGATGGTTACCTCCCCCTCCCTCCCAAAGCGGTGGCTCGGTCGCCACCGCACTCCAAAGCTTCGCGAAATGTGCTTGGAGTCGCGAAGGCATCAAACGTAGCGATGCTCAACATGACAGCCACCTGAGATAATGCTCCGCCCCACATGTCCCTGGCCCCCTTCCACCCCGTCCTCCAGCGCTGGTTCTCCGAAACGATCGGCACTCCCACCACCGTCCAGCTCCGCGGCTGGGAAGCGATTCGCGAACGGCGTCACACGCTCATCGCGGCGCCGACCGGCTCCGGCAAAACGCTGGCCGCATTCCTCACGGCGCTCGACGATCTGTACGTCGAAAGCCTGACCAATCCCCTGCCGGACGAAGTGCGCGTCGTCTACGTGTCGCCGCTGAAAGCGCTCAGCGCGGACATCCACAAGAACCTCGCGGAACCGCGCCGCGGAATCAAGAGGATCGCAGAAGAGATGGGGCTGGAAGCGCCGCGAATCACCGCCGCGGTGCGGACCGGCGACACGACCGCATCCGAACGCGCGGCCATGCTGCGCAAGCCGCCGCACATCCTCGTCACGACACCCGAGTCGCTCTACCTGCTGCTGACCGCGGAGCGGAGCCGCGAAATGCTGCGTACCGCGCGCACCGTCATCATCGACGAAATCCACGCCGTCATCGGCACACGCCGCGGCGCGCACCTCGGCATCACGCTCGAACGATTGCAGCAAGTCGCGGAGCAACCGTTGCTGCGCCTCGGGCTCTCCGCGACGCAGAAGCCGATCGAGGAAGTGGCGAAGTACCTAGGGGGTGTGGGAAGTAGGGACTGGGGTGTGGGAGACGCTCACGAAGAAAACGGAAGCGCCTCCAGCTCCCACACCCCACTCCCCACACCCCACTCCCCCGTAACAATCATCGACGAAGGCCATCGCCGCACCATCGATCTCGCGCTCGAAATCCCGCGCAGCGAAGTTGAGACGGTGATGTCGCACGAGGTGTGGGAGGACTACTACAACCGCCTCACGCAGCTCATCCTCGAACACAAAACGACGCTGGTCTTCGTCAACACGCGCCGCATGGCCGAACGCGTCGCCCGGCACCTCAGCGACCGCCTCGGCGACGATGCCGTCACCGCGCATCACGGCAGCCTGTCGAAGGAGAAGCGTCTCGATGCCGAGTCGCGCCTGAAGAGCGGACGACTGCGCGCGCTCGTGGCCACGGCGTCGCTGGAGCTCGGCATCGATATCGGACACGTCGATCTCGTTTGCCAGATCGCCTCGCCGCATCGCATCGCCACGCTGCTGCAACGCGTCGGACGCTCGGGCCATACGGTCTCAGGTCTCCCCAAAGGCCGCCTCTTCCCCATCTCGCGCGATGACCTCATCGAATGCGCTGCGTTGCTGCGCGAAGTTCGTCGCGGCGAGCTCGATCGCATCGTCACGCACGACGCGCCGCTCGACGTCCTCGCGCAGCAGATCGTCGCGGAAACATCATGCGCGGATTACGGCGAGGACGAGCTCTTCGATCTCATGCGCCGTGCGTGGCCGTATCGCGGCCTGACGCGCAAGGAGTTCGACGAAGTCCTGGCCATGGTCGCGGAAGGCTTCGCCACGAAACGCGGTCGCCGCGGCGCGCTCGTGCATCGCGACGAGGTCAATCATCGCGTTCGCGGACGACGCGGCTCGCGCATGCTGGCCATCACGTCCGGCGGCGCGATCCCCGAGGTTGCGGATTACAAGGTGGTGCTCGAGCCGGACGACACGGTGGTCGGCACGCTCAACGAAGATTTCGCCATCGAAAGCAATGCCGGCGACATCTTCCAACTCGGCAATGCCTCATGGCTGATCACGCAGGTGATCAGCGGCACCGTCCGCGTCGCCGACGCCAAAGGCGCGCCGCCCACGATTCCGTTCTGGCTCGGCGAGGCGCCGGCACGGAGCGATGAGTTGTCAAAGGCCGTGAGCGATCTGCGCCGCGATTTGGAAACGAGGATGGGAAGCAGGGTGTTGGGTGTGGGGAGTTGTAGCGAGATCGTCGAAGCGGCACCATCCGATCTCCCATACCCCACTCCCTACTCCCCACACCCCGCCGAACAATGGCTCATCGATGAAACCGGACTCCCCGAATCCGCAGCTCGCGAAATCGTCAACTACTTGACCGATGCTCGCAACGCCCTCGGCGCGATGCCGACGCAGGACACCATCATCCTCGAGCGCTTCTTCGACGAATCGGGCGGTATGCAGCTCATCCTGCACGCACCGTTCGGCAGCCGCATCAACAAAGCGTGGGGCCTGGCGCTGCGCAAGCGCTTCTGCCGCCAGTTCAATTTCGAGTTGCAGGCCGCGGCCACCGAGGATGCCGTGTTGCTGTCGCTCGGGCCGCAGCACTCGTTTCCGCTCGCGGACGTCTTCCGTTATCTCCATCCCGCCACCGCGCGCGACGTACTCGTGCAGGCCATGCTTGCCGCGCCGGTTTTCCAGACGCGCTGGCGCTGGAACACCACCATCTCGCTGGCCATCCCGCGCAACCGCGGCGGACGAAAAGTTCCGCCGCCGCTGCAACGCGCCATGGCCGACGACCTGATGGCCGCCGTCTTCCCCGACGCCGCCGCCTGTCCCGAAAATCTGGCCGGCGACATCGAGCTGCCCGATCATCCGCTCGTCAACCAGGTCGTCCGCGACTGCCTCGAAGAAGCAATGGATTTCGACGGCCTCACCCGCGTGCTCACCCGCATTCACGCCGGCGAGATCGAATGCATCGCCCGCGACACGATCGAGCCGTCGCCGCTCGCGCACGAGATCCTCAATGCGAAGCCGTACGCCTTCCTCGACGACGCGCCACTCGAAGAGCGCCGCACGCAAGCAGTCATGACGCGACGGTCGTCTTCCAACGACCTCGGCACTCTCGACGCCAACGCGATCGAGCGCGTCCGCGACGAAGTGCGTCCCGATCCCCGCGATGCCGACGAACTGCACGACGCGTTGCTGACGTTCGGATTCCTGCTCGAAGGTGAGGTTGAAGCACCGGAGCTATTCACGGAGTTGGCATTTTCACGAAGGGCGACGCTGGGAACGCGGGCGTCTCGGCCGCATGTGGCGACGAGCGGGCGAGACGCCCGCGTTCCCGGGATGTGGATCGCCGCCGAAAGAATCCCCGAGATTCTCGCCATTCACCCGACGATGGAATTCGACATTGCTCCCCCACCATCGCGGGTGAAGGAATGGCAACGCGAAGAGGCCATCGTAGAAATCATCCGCGGAAGAATGTCCCTCCTCGGACCGACAACAGCAGCCGAACTCGCATCATCCATGAGCATCAACGAAAAAGACGCCGACGCCGCGCTACTCAAACTCGAATCGGAAGGCGCCATCCTCCGCGGAAGCTTCACTCCCACTCCCTACTCCCCACACCCCACTCCCCAACAATGGTGCGATCGCAGGCTCCTGGCGCGCATCCACCGCTACACGCTCAATCGCCTGCGCGCCGAAATCGAGCCGGTCACCGCCGCCGATTTCATGCGCTTCCTTTTCGCCTGGCAGCACGTAACGCCGTCATCGCGCCTGACCGGCATCGACGGCGTTCACGAAGTCGTCAAGCAACTCGACGGCTTCGAGATCGCTGCGAACGCCTGGGAGCGCCACATCCTCCCGCTGCGTATCGACCGCTACGAACCATCGCTTCTCGACGCGCTCTGCTTCACCGGCGAAGTCGGCTGGGCCAGACTCACCACCGGCGTCGCACTCTTCCCGCGCGCACACACCTCCGCGTGGCTGACCGAAACGACACCCACGCTCACCGACCGCGCCCAGCATGTTCTCGACCTCCTCCGCACGCGCGGCGCCTCCTTCGCCCGCGACCTCGGCGATGACGCCGAGGCGCTCGACGAGCTCGCCGCGACAGGCCTCATCACCTCGGACGGTTTCATCGGACGACGTGCCGAACGCGCCGGACGATGGTCGATCCTCATCGCCGACGTCGATCACGAAGAAGCCGTCGAAACGCAGGCCCGCGCGCTGCTCAATCGCTACGGCGTCATCTTCCGCCGCCTCCTCACCCGCGAGCCAAACGCCGCTCCCTGGCGCGAGCTGGCCCGCATTTACCGCCGCCTCGAAGCGCGCGGCGAAATCCGCGGCGGCCGCTTCGTCACCGGCATGTCCGGCGAACAGTTCGCGCTCGCCGACGCCGTGACGCATCTGCGCGAAATCCGCCGCACCCCCGCCGACGGACGCCTCACCGTCATCAGCGCCTGCGATCCCCTCAACCTCATCGGCGTCCTCACCACCAC
This sequence comes from Thermoanaerobaculia bacterium, assembly GCA_035996815.1. Taxonomy (GTDB): domain Bacteria; phylum Acidobacteriota; class Thermoanaerobaculia; order Gp7-AA8; family Gp7-AA8; genus JADGNZ01. Next base: position 42,550 of record DASYJF010000052.1, read on the forward strand.
CGACCGCATCCGCGCCATCGCCGGAACCCGAATCGCCTACCGCGACGGCCTCCCCGTCGCCGTGATGGAAGGCGACTTCCTCCGCCCGTTCGATCGACCGGACATGGAAGCCGCAGCGGCGTTGGCGGGAAGAAGGGTGCCGGTGGCAGCAGGCTTCGTCGGACGAACCGCATAAACTCAATCTGCGTAAATCTGCGTAATCTGCGGATGAAGGGTTATCCGCAGATTACGCAGATGGACGCAGATAGAAAAGACGAACTCCCCTTCTCCGACCGCGTCCGCATTGCGGCGGAGTTGCTGGAGTCGCTCGATCTCGATCGCACGCTGCTGACGCAGGTGAGCGATGACGAGCGGCGGCGTTTGTTGCATGCGGCGCGTCGCGTCGCCGAACCGGATCATCATGCGCGGCGGAAGTTGGTCAAGGCGGGGCGGAAGGCGCGGAAAGCGGCGAAGCTTCAGTTGGATGATCAGGTTTTGAATTCGTCCGGCATTCGCGAGCTGCGGCGCAAGCCGGTTTTTACGACTCCGAATGCGTATCGGGAGCCGGAGCGGGAGGAGCCGCGGGCGACTTCCGAGTCGCAGCATTGCTACGTCTGCAAGCAGCATTACGACGTCGTCCATTTTTTCTACGACCAGCTTTGTCCTTCGTGCGCGGAGTTGAATTTCTTCAAGCGTACGGAGTCGGCCGACTTGCGCGGACGCGTGGCGCTGCTGACGGGCGGGCGCGTCAAAATCGGATATCAGGCCGGATTGAAATTGCTGCGCGCCGGTGCACGGCTCATCGTCACGACGCGATTTCCGCGCGATTCGGCGGCGCGTTATGCGCGGGAAGATGATTTCGGTGATTGGTCGGATCGCCTGGAGATTTTCGGGCTCGATCTTCGCCACACGCCGAGCGTCGAAGCGTTCTGCCGCGAGATGCTGACGACGCGCGACCGGCTCGATTTCATCATCAACAATGCCTGTCAGACCGTGCGCCGTCCACCGGCGTTTTACGAGCACATGATGGAATCGGAGACCGCTTCCATCCACACGCTCTCCGAGGTGGAGCGCAAGCTTCTCGGCGGGTTCGAAGGATTGCGTGGGTACCAGATGCTGCCGGAAGCGGTATCGGCTGAAGGGCTGATGCACTCCGCGCAGCTTTCGCAGGTTCCGCTCTTGCCGGAGGACCGGCACGATCGCGATCTGTTTCCAGAAGGCCGGCTCGATCAGGATCTGCAACAGGTCGATTTGCGCGGACGCAATTCGTGGCGGCTGCTCCTCGCCGAGGTCTCGTCGGTGGAGTTGCTGGAAGTGCAACTGGTCAACGCCGTGGCGCCGTTCGTCATCAACGCGCGATTGAAACCGCTCATGCTGCGGACAGCGAATCGCGACAAACACATCGTCAACGTATCGGCCGTCGAAGGTCAGTTCTATCGGAATCAGAAGACGACGCGGCATCCGCACACGAACATGGCCAAGGCTGCCCTCAACATGATGACGCGCACCTCGGCTGCCGACTATCACGCCGACGGTATCCACATGAACAGCGTCGACACGGGATGGGTAACCGACGAGGACCCGGCCGCGCTCGCGGAGCGGAAGACGTCGGTGCATCGCTTCCATCCGCCGCTCGACATCATCGACGGCGCCGCGCGCATCGTCGATCCGATCATCTCCGGCATCAACACTAGCGTTCACGTGTGGGGACAGTTTCTGAAGGACTACAAGCCGACGGATTGGTAGCGCTGTTAACCGAGGTTGAGCCCCTTCGTATCCCCCGGCAGAGGACCTACCGATGCCGAAAAAACTGATCACCCTTCTCTTCGCCGCTGCCATCGCCACAAGCGCGTTTGCGCAAGCTCCGGCTACCACTACATCTGTCCCAGCAGCGACAACCAGCACCGTCGTCACCGACAGCGACAGCCAGGAGACGCGCGAGGCCTTTCATGCGGCGCTGCGGCGCTATCCGACGGAAGTGAGTCGCGTGCTGCGGCTCGATCCGTCGCTCATGACCAATCAGACGTACCTCGCCACCTACCCGGCGCTGGCGGCATTTCTGGCGCAGCATCCGGAGATCGCGCACAGTCCAGCCTTCTTTCTCGACAACGTCTACGTCGGCGAAGAGCCGCGCGGCGAGAACAGCAGCGAACGCGTATGGCGCTCGGTGATGGAAGGACTGTCGATCTTCGCCGTCCTTGCGCTCGTCACCGGCGTGCTGACGTGGCTCGTGCGCACGCTCATCGAGCATCGCCGCTGGAGCCGCGTGTCGAAAGTACAGGCCGACGTTCACAACAAACTGATGGATCGCTTCACCGCGAATGAAGATCTGCTCGCGTACATCCAGACGCCGGCGGGAAAGCGCTTCCTCGAATCCGCGCCGATCGCGCTCGATGGCGCGCCGCGCGCGGTCAGCGCGCCCGTCGGCCGCATCCTCTGGTCCGTGCAGGTCGGACTCGTGCTTGCGGCGGCCGGCTTCGGACTGCAGTACGTCAGCCGCAGCATCGAAAAGACCGTCTCGCAGCCGCTCTTCGCCATGGGTATTCTGGCCGTCTCCATCGGCGTCGGTTTCGTCCTCTCCGCCATCGTCTCGTACGTCCTCTCCCGCAGGCTCGGCCTGTGGGAGACGGCGGCGTCTCCTGTCGATGCGACGGCTGATTGAGGACATGGGATCATTCACGCGATGGACTTCACGAGCGTCATGAACGATGCGTTGCTCTCTGTGGCTGGCGCGCGCGCGAGTGCCCAGGCCGCGAGGCTGATGGACGAGGAGAGTTTTCGGGGGTTTTACGAGCGGACGTCGCGGCCGGTTTGGATTTACCTGGCGCGCGTCACCGGCGACCGCGATCTGGCCGACGACCTGCTGCAGGAGACGTTCTATCGTTTCTATAAGGCCGGCGCCGCGCATCAGGACGAGAGTCATCGCCGCAATTCGCTCTTCTGCATCGCCACGAACGTTGCCCGCGATGTGAACCGGAAAAAGACGCGGCATCCGGTCGAGCAGCTCGAGTTGAATGAGTCCGACGAAGAGATCGTGGCGATCGATGCGCGGATCGCCGAACGCTTCGAAGGCAGCACCGATCTCTGGCGCGCCATGGCCCAACTGAAACCAATCCAGCGCGAGATGCTCTGGCTCGCCTACGCCCTCGGCTCCAGCCACTCCGAGATCGCGGACATCGTCGGCGTGAAAAGCGGAAGCGTGAAGATCCTCCTCTTCCGCGCGCGAAAAAAACTGGCTGGCCTCCTCGGAGCACGCTCATGAACTGTCCACAAGAAAACGAAACGCTTTCGATCGTGCAGGCGGGACGCTGGCCGGACGGCTGCGATGACGCGATGCGCTCGCACGCCGCCGCCTGCTCCACATGCGCCGATATCGTCCGCGTCGGATCGCTCATCGCCGCCGATTACCACGCGTCGCTTCGCAGCTCACATGTCCCCGCGTCGGGTGTGGTGTGGTGGCGGATGCAGCGCCGCGCGCGTCAGGAAGCGATCCGGACGGCATCGCGGGTCATCACCGTGGTGCAAGCGATCGCGGTGGCGGCAGGCGTGGCGGTGGCGATCGGGATCCTCGTGGCGACGAGCCGCGCATTTTCATTCGGCGCGGGCGATCTTTCGAAAGCCGTGCTCGCGCAATGGGGCATCCCGCTGATCATCGCGCTGGCGTCATGGCTGGCGTTAGCGCCGGTCGCGGTGTATCTCGCGGTCAGCAAGGACTGAAAGGCGTGCGGCGCGAAGCGTGGGGCACAGACCACAGTTGTCCAAATTAGAGGACATGGTCTAAATCCTTGCACCGTGTGACGCGACGTCCGCACCGCGGGACGCAACGTCACGCACCGTGGGACGCGACGCCCGCACCGCGGGACGCGACGTAACACACCGTGTGACGCGACGCCCGCACCGCGGGGCACGACGTCACACACCGTGGGGCGCGACGTCGCACACCGCGAGACGCTCGGGCGCAAGTACGGGACTGGCAGTCACGCTTAAGGGTTGCGCGGCGTTGGCGGCCGGAACGCTGGCGTCTCGCCGGCAGACTCTCGCGCTCCGTCGCGCGGACGCGAAAAGCTTTCTATCGCGCGCCGAGCGCGCTTATGAATGCGTTCCGATCGCCTGACCCACCGGTGAAACCCGCAATGGCCTTAACGTAAGCGGTCGTCGATGCTCGCGACTGGAACGCTGGCGTCCCCCGCCGGCTGGCTTGGCTGCGTCTCGCTGCCAGCCTGTCGAGGCTCGGATATCGCTTGAAACGCAACACTTGCGCAAGCCTCCCATTCGGCAGCGAGGACGCAGCCGAGCCAGCCGGAGAGGACGCCAGCGTTCCGACGGCTCACGACGCGCAAGCGCTTAAGTGAAGGCCATTGCGGGTGAAACCCGTGGGCTACGGTTCTCGCGCGTGGCTTCGCCGTTGATGGGAGTGCGAGAGCTTGCCTGAGAGGGTCTGAAGAAATGTGGGCCGCGTTTCGTGCGAAGCACTTTGGAAGTGTGGTGAAAGTGTGACTGCACTCAGCCTGTGATGCTCGCTACGACTGCGCGAAATCACCATCCCCCTCCCTCCCAAAGCGGTGGCTCGATCGCCACCGCACTCCAAAGCTTCGCGAAATGTGCCGCGAGCCGCGCAAGCATCAAGATTCGATTTCTTCACAGCCTCTGAGCGCAGCGGAACTTGACCGTGTTTCTCGCTTAGTCAAGCTCCCTAGCGCGGTCGAGCGCGTCATCGAGACCGACCTGTACGGCCACGCTGAGATCGACGAACACCGTCAGGGCGAACGTGACGTCAGGACAAGCACGACGACCTCCGTCCGGTTGTGCGGCCGGAGCTTGTCAGCACGACGAACGCATGCTTCGAATTTGCACGACGTCCAGCGCTGCGGTGCAGTTCCCGCCGGCGACCGAGGCCGTAGACTCTCTCCATGGCCAGAAAACGCGAGAGAGTTGTCATGACGGCCAGGAACACCTGGATTCTCACGAAGGCCGCGGCATCGTCGTGGGTTGACGACTACGCACAGAGCATGGGGGCGGCGCTCGCGTATTACACGATGCTCTCCATCGCGCCGTTCCTGCTGATCGTGATCTCGCTGGCGGGCATGATCTTCGGCGTAGACGCAGCGCGCGGGGAGATCGCCGCGCAACTGCAAGGGCTGATGGGGCGGGAGGGAGCGGAAGCGGTGCAGAAGCTGCTCGAGAGCGCGAGCAAGCCGGCCGAAAGCATTACCGCCGCGGTGGCCGGCCTGGTCCTGCTGCTGGTCGGAGCGACCTCGGTCTTCGCCGAATTGCAAGATGCGCTCGATCGCATCTGGCGTGCCCCGAAACGGTCCAGGAGAGGGATCTTGAGCCTGCTTCGGGCCCGCCTGCTGTCGTTCGGCACGATCGCCGGCATCAGTTTTCTGATGATGGTCTCGCTCGTGGTTAGCGCAGCGCTCGCGGCGTTAGGGAAACTTTGGGGACCGCGTTTTTCCGATTGGCAAACCCTTGTCGCCGTCGTCAACGTTGTCTTCAGCTACGTCCTGACCACGACCGTCTTTGCGATGATCTACAAGGTGATGCCTCGGGTAAAGGTGGCGTGGAGGGACGTCTTGATCGGCGCGACCGTGACCGCGCTGCTGTTCACGATCGGCAAGTCGTTGATCGGGCTCTACATCGGCAGGAGCGGCTTGACGTCCGGGTTCGGCGCGGCCGGCTCGCTGGTCATGGCCATGGTCTGGGTCTACTACTCCGCGCAGATCTTTCTCCTCGGAGCGGAGTTCACCTGGGCCTACGCGCTGACCTTCGGCTCTCGCAAGGAGAAGAAACTGCCGGGCGCCGCACCAGCCGTCCCGAGCAAGGCCGCCGACAAGAAGCCGGATGCGAGCATGCTCGAGGCGAAAGAGGCGGCAGTGGTTGCGACCGAATCCGCTGCGGCGGAAGATGCGGGCGGACCTGGAACCTGACCGGCTCAGAGAACTGCCGGCGACTTTTCGCCGGTCACGCGCACCTGTTCGCCGAGTAGCTCGTGGCAGAAGCGGGCCAGCTCATCGTTGGAAAAGTCGTCCCATGCGCGGCAGGTTTCGTAAAACCTGTACTGGACGTCGCAGCATAGAAGCGTGCCTTCGTCGTGTTGGCGTTCCAGCTGCCAGGCATTGGCGCGGCGTTCCAGCTCCTGGCGGGCGAGGCCGGCGCCTGCCGGAATCGCCGCGGCATAGCGCCAGCGCAGCTCTTCATCGGTGTCGCGGGAGAAGCCGCGGCAGAGGATGCCCTTCTCCGCCACGATCTTGCAGACGGACTCTCCTTCGTCCTGCACGGCGATGAGGGCACGGCGAATCTGCGCGACGGCGGTTTCGCGGGTGATGCTGTTCATTCGTTCCTCCCGCCGGCTTCCCGGTCGAGTACATCGATCGCTCTCGCAAAGAGCCGTTCGGCTTCCTCGCGATCGTTTCCCACCGCGGTCATGCCGAATTTCCCGAACTGCGAAACGGCGCCGATCATGTGGAAGAGGACTCCCGTTCCTGTCCGATGATTGAAGTCGAGGCGGTGCATCGTGATGATCTCGATGAGATCTTCGGGAAGAAGGCCGCGGTAGATTTCCGACTCCACGTTGTCCGACGCGCGGTAGTACTTGGGACGGCCGTCCAGCGCGTGAAATAAGCCAGTACCGCGATCGAGATCGCCACCTGTCAGGAAACGGAGCGCCAGCACGGGGTGCGTCGTCCCTCCCATACGAAGGTTGATCTCGATGGCTGACAAGGCCCACGCTTCGGCGCGCTCATTCCTCGTCGCCAGGAAGTCGACGGAGAAGCGTCCTATGACGCCCTTATCGGCGAGCAGGCGTCCTACTTTCAAGCCGAGGTGCTGTACGCGTTGGCGGTATTCGTCATCAGCCGGGAAGAGGCAGCCGAGGAAGACCTGACCTCCCGGTCCGCCCAACACCTGCTCGTGGGTCGACGCGAGGATGACTTCGCCCCGAGGATTGATGCGAAGCTGCACGCTCGGCGATCGAACCTCCACCGCCTCGATCATTTCTTCGACGACGCCACCACCGTGCTCAAACTTCGACAGAAACGCTGGTACCGACTCAGTTGCCACTGTGAATTGAAGATCAGTGAGGGCATCACGAACGGACGCCTCATTCACAACAGCGGGATACTCGAAGCGCGCGTTGCCTTCTCCGGAAAACCCGTGATCGAGCTTCAGCAGCGCCGCGCGGAGGTCCGGCCGTTGTTTCCGCAGGTCCAGCAAGCTGGAAACGATGTCATCGACGCCGCGGACATCTTCGTGGCCGATCGGGTGCTCGATGCCTCCTTCGCTGAAAAGCCTCCGGCTGCCCGATTTCGATCCCCACCCAATGAGCCGCGGATCAGGAGCGTTCATCGGGATGCCCAGCCGGACAGCGAGTTGCCGTTCCAGATCGGTGGAGTTGTACACAGTGAGATAGGCACGCTCGGGATCGGCGATGCTGTCGCGGATGCGCTCGATCACCCGAGGACGCTCCAGAATCTTCTCGGTCAGCGATCGCGGCGAGTTGTCGTAGACACAGAGGAGGGTCAGGCGGGCGCGCGCGTGACTGGCGGGGATGCCCATGAGGAGCTGCAGGTAGTACTCGAGCACCATCGGGTGAATGGGCTGAGAGGTTACGTAGACGACATGTGCTCGCGGGTTGCGAAGACGCATGAGCAGGAAGAGCAGCCGCTCTTCGTAGAACGTGGCGCCGGCGAGCTTCGTCATCTCCGCCTGATCGAGCGTCAGCGAAGGAACGATCACCGAGGTGTACGCCTCTTCGTCGCCGGGAAAGACGGAATCCCAAAGAGTGGCAAGGCGCGGTTTCAGCCGATCGAATGCAGCAATTTCAATCGCTTCCGCCGAGTCTTCGCGTAACGCGCTCATTTCAGCTCCATGAGAACAGCGCGGTGCCGCGCTTCGCATGAGCCGCCGCACATGACGTTGTGAGCGCGGTCACCGTGTGCCGCAGCAGTCCATCAGGAAATGGAGAAGTCGGGGGTGACGTCGTACGTGCTCCTGCCGAGCAACGCGTAGAGCGGGCAGTAGCCGATCGTGCCGGTGACAAGAGGAATCAGGCCGAGATAGCCCCATCCTGCGCCGCGAATCGTGATTGCAATCAGTACCAGCATCGCGCCGATGCCGATGCGAATCGTTCGATCGATGACACCTTCGTTGAGTGCGATCATCAGAGTCTCCTTCGCTTTCCATGGTCGTCTTCGCGGCTCGCGGAAACCGTGATGCGCGGATGGGCGCGCGGTGATGGCGGACACGTGGGAACGCAAGGAAATGTGACGCTCGTTTCGTGCGAAGCACTATGGAGTGCGGTGGCGACGAGCCACCGCTTTGGGAGGGCGGTGGAATCGTGACCACCCGCAGCGTGTGATGCTTGCTTTGTCGCGATGATCGCCGTCCCCC
>DASYJF010000053.1:0-47458 GCA_035996815.1 Thermoanaerobaculia bacterium
TTCATCGGACCGGCAACGCGAGAACGCAAAACGACAACCACTCAAAAAAACAAATGCGATGGTGCGGCATCGATCGAGCGCCAAGGCGCTCTCCCGATGCCGAGTTGACAGATGATGGCCTTCTCATGGAAGTGCGGTGGCGACCGAGCCACCGCTTTGGGAGGGTGGGGGACGGTGGCGTCGGGACGACGCGTAAGAATCACGCGCAACGAGTCGTCACGATTCCCGATCCGCAGATTACGCAGATTTACGCAGATGTCATTGCGACCGCCTCGCGATCCACTTGCCGGCGGATCCGAGCCAGCCCTTCGCCATGTCCTGGTAGTAAAGCGAGGCCGCTTTCTGCAGCGCGTCGGCCAGTGACGGGTAGGGCGAAACGAGTTGCGCGAGCTGCGGCACGGTCACCTTTTTCTTCCGCGCCAGGACGAGTGTTTCGATCAACGTCGACGCGTTGGCGCAGAGCGCGTGCGCGCCGAGGATGCGCCCGCGTTTGTCGCAGACGAGTTTGAGGAAGCCGGCGGTCGTGCGATCGACGACGGCGCGATCGACATCCGCCATTTCCACGCGATACGTGCGCACGTTCTCCGCTCCATGCTTCTTCATGGCCTCCGATTCCGTCATTCCGATGTGTCCGACTTCGGGATCGGTGTAGAGCCCCCACGGGATGTCGTCGTACGTGACGGCCGAGCGTCCCGGAAAAAGCATGTTGCGTACGAGCTTCACCGCTTCGAACGCTGCCACGTGCGTGAACTGCATGCCGCCGTGAACGTCGCCGCACGCCCAGATGCGCGGGACGGAGGTCTGAAGGTACTTATCGACGGTGATGAATCCGCGATCCGTCTTCGCGCCGATCGCTTCGAGGCCGAGGTTGTCCGTATTCGCCCGACGTCCGCTGGCGACGAAGATTTCGTCGACGCGCAACTCCATCGTTTCGCCGAGCGCGTTCTCGATGCGGACCGCCTTCTTGCCGCCATCGACGCGCACCGACTTCGCCGCCCAGCCCGTGCGGATGACGATCCCTTCCTCGGTCAGCATCTTCCGAATGCGCGCGATGACGTCCGCATCTTCCTTGTTGATGATCTCCTCGCCCATCTCCACGACCACGACTTCGCTCCCGAAGCGGCGGAACATCTGCGCAAACTCGATCCCGATCGCGCCGCCGCCGAGGATGAGCAGGGAGGCGGGGAACGCGTCCTGGTTCAGAAAGCCGGCGTGATCGAGAAAGCCGTGCTCGCTCAATCCCTCGACCGGCGGCACCGCCGTGCGCGTGCCGGTGGCGATGACGATGTCCTTCGCCGCGAGCTTCCGACCATCGACATCGACTTCACTTCGCGACACGAGCTTCGCATTGCCGAAGATCACCTCGATTCCGAGCGCGCGAAACTTCTCCGGATCATCGTGATGCTCGATGGCGTGCCGCTGCGCCCGCATCGAATCCATGACCGCCTTCGGCGTGATTCGAACCGTTTGCGGGTCGAGCCCATACGCATCCGCGTGACGCAATTGATGAATGAGCCGCGCCGTCGCCACGAGCGCCTTCGTCGGCACGCAGCCGGTCCAAAGACAATCGCCGCCGAGCTTCTCCCGCTCGACCAGCGCAACCCTACGCCCAAGCCGCGCGCAGCCGGACGCGGTCACCAGTCCGGCCGTTCCGCCGCCGATGACGACGACGTCGAAGTTTTCAGGCATCGCTTTATCCTTTCACGACGACGACCTGCTTCAGTGTGTGCACGACGTCGACGAGATCGCTTTGCGCGGCCATTACCGCGTCGATCGACTTGTACGCTGCCGGCGTTTCGTCGATGACGTCCGCGTCCTTGCGGCACTCGATGCCCTCGGTCGCGCGTATGTGGTCCTCGATCGTGAAGCGTTTCTTCGCCGCCGTGCGCGACATGGCCCGTCCCGCGCCGTGGCTGCAGCTTTCGAAGCTCTCCGGATTTCCCTTCCCGCGCACGATGAACGACTTCGCGCCCATGCTGCCCGGGATGATGCCGAGGTCGTTCTTGCCCGCGCGCACGGCGCCTTTACGCGTGACGTAAACACGCTGGCCGTAATGCTCCTCCACCGCCACATAGTTGTGATGACAGTTCACGACCTCGGCATCCGCGCTGAACGGCGGCAGCAGGTTCGCGGCGCGAATCGCGTCGAGGATCTCCTCCATCATCAGGACGCGATTGGTCATCGCGTACGACTGCGCCCAGTGCACCGCCGTCACGTAGTCGTTGAAGTTTTCGGTGCCTTCCGGCAGATACGCGAGGTCCTGGTCCGGCAGATTGATCATGAACTTGCGCATGTCTTTCTTTGCGAGCTCGATGAAGAACTGACCGATGCGATTGCCGACGCCGCGCGAGCCGCTGTGCAGCACGATCCAGACGTTCTGCGACTCGTCGAGACAGACTTCGATGAAGTGATTGCCGGTGCCGAGCGTGCCGAGGTGGTTGGAGTCGTTGCCCTTGCCGAGTCGCGGATGTTTCTCCACGATCTCGTTGTACGTCGGCGCGAGATTCGCCCACGCTGCGGCATGACGCGGAGGCGGCTGACGCCACGCGCCGCGATCGTTCCGTCCGCCGTTGTCGGTTCGTCCGTGCGGAACGGCGCGCTCGATGACGGTGCGCAGCGCGTGAAGGTCGTCGGGCAGATCGCGCGCGTTGAGCGACGTCCGCACGGCCATCATGCCGCAGCCGATATCGACGCCGACCGCGGCCGGAATGATCGCCTTGGTCGTCGGGATGACGCTGCCGACCGTCGCCCCTTTGCCGAGGTGCACGTCCGGCATGACAGCGACCCAGCGATAGATGAACGGAAGCGAGGCGATATTCAGCAACTGCTGCTTCGCCGCATCCTCGACCGGCACGCCGCGCGTCCAAGCTTTGATCGGGACGCCGTGCTCGGGGGAGAACACTTCGTAGTTGTGATCGTTGGACATATGCGAACGATTGAACCACAGAGGCACAAAGGACACAGAGTTAGGTCTCTGTGATCTTTGTTGTCTCTGTGGTTCACTTCTTTGCAACGCGCTCGCCGTGCAATCGCCAGCGTTCAGCCTCGGACGGATTGCCGGATTCCTTCAACAACTTCGCGATCAATCCATACGCGCGAAACTGTCGCGGATCGACTGCGAGTGCGCGACGAAGGTCGGCGATCGCATCGGGATGCCGTCCAAGGTTGGTGAGCACCTCGGCGCGCAGCATCAATGCGGGGACGAGGTTCGGCCGCAGCTCGATCGCGCGCGTCAACGGCGGCAACGCTTCGGCGTCGTGTCCCGTTCGATGGAGTGCTTCGGCGTAGTTGAGTTGGAATTCCGGAACTTCGGGATCGACCTCGGTAGCCGCGCGAAGGTCGGCGATGCCGTCAGCGATGGATCCCGTTCCCATCGATGCCGCTCCGCGCCAGCTCCGAACACGGGGATCAGTCACACCGATTGCTCCGATCGACGCCAGCGCGGCGGCGAATTGCCGCTGCTGCAATTGCGCGGAAATGAGATCGAGCCGTGGCACGATCGATGGCGTGGCATCGAGATGCTTGCTGAGGAAATTGGCTGCGTCGGAATCGAGCGGCGTCGCGCGGAGGACGGCGACAGCTTTGTAGACCGCGCCCAATGTCCCTTCCGGTGCGCTGCCTCGGTCGAGAAACTCGACGCGGTCGATTGTCGATTCATGCTCGGCGAGCGGCGCGGTGAGGTTGGCCGGCGGACGGCGCTGAATCTTGTGATCGGTCATCACCACATGCACGACGTCCTGCGCGCGGCGCGACGGCATGTGACATCGCACGCAATCGTTCGACGCCGTGTGCCGCGCGTGGCATCCGAGGCAGATGGAGACGATGTTGGCGAGCCGCGGATCTTTCTTCAGCGGCTGATGCGGATCGTGGCACGTGCTGCACGTGATCCCGCCCTTGATGTAGCAAAGGCTCTGGCGCAATCGATACGCGTGATGATTGATCTCGAATCGCTGCTCGCGCGGACGTCCCGGCTCATCGATGTCGACGTGCAGCATGTAGTCCGAAAGCGCCTCGCCCGGACGGAAGGAGAAGTCGCCGCGCTCGAACCGCCGCGGACCGATCATCGCCACCGCCGGCTGCAGGTGACATTGAAAGCAGACGGAGTCGCGCAACGCCGGGGGAAGCCGTGCCGGATTTACGATGGCCGCACGCACCGCAGCGTAGGTTTCGCCATCCATCGCCGCATCGACATGCTTCGCGCCCGGCCCATGACATCGCTGGCACCCGGTCCCCTCGGGCATCGCGGCCGGAAAGCGCTGCGGCGACCAGTGAGTGTCGGCCGCGACATCCGGATACGCGTTATGGCAGAAGAGACATTCGCGCCGCACCGACCGCGTAATGCCGTCATGGTCCGCGCGGTCATATCCCGGCGCCATCCCCCACGCCCGCTCCTGCGAATACCAGGCGACCGGCAACTGAAACAGTCCGCCGCTCGGAGTGCGATACAGATAGACGCGCGATCGATGTCCCGATCCGACGATCCAATCGACCTGCTGCTCGATCTCGTTGATGCGATGTCCGCCCGCGTCGATCTGCCACCGCCGGAACAGCAACCGTCCATCCTTCCAATCCATCTCGAACCAACTCTGCGACGGCTTATGAAAGAACCGCGCGTTGCGAAAGTCTTCGATCAGCACATTCGCCGCGGGCCGCCGCATCGACTGCGCCATCCCGACGCCCTGATACGACGCGTACTTCGCTTGATGGCACCTCGCGCAGGCGGAATCGGCGACGTAGTCGCTCGCGCGGAGGGCGGGGGCGAGGGCGACTGCGAGAACGAAGAAAGAGAGGCGCACGATCTCGACGAATGATAGGGCCGTCGCCTGGCACTTCAGTTCAAGATCACAGATTGTGATCTTGAACGGCGAGCTCTGAGTCAGCTCTTTCAGGTCACAAACTGTGACCACATCCCTGCGTTGAATCCGCTCGGATCGCGGCTACATCGGATGCATTCGCATCGAATGCCGTCGCGAACGAAGTCCGCGGCCGCATGTTCGTTGGCGCGCCTCGCGACCCAGCGCAGAGCGCGCGGGGTTTCACTACTGCCAGTAGAGAGCACCCAAGAACGCACCTCAGCAATGATAGCGGTGCCTCGGAGTTGTGCGGCATCCGAGGTATACCTGTGGCATGACGACGAGAAAGAAACGCGCTGCATCCGGGAGGAAGATGCTCGCGCCGCAACCACCCGATCCTCCGATCGTTGAGATTCGCGGGCAGAGCGTGATTCTGGACCGTGATCTTGCTGAGCTATACGGCGTTACGACCGGCGTGCTCAATCAGGCAGTCAAACGAAACTGGCGTCGCTTCCCCGAGGACTTCATCGTTCGCCTGAACGACGACGAAGCGGAAGAGGTACGTCGTTCAAGATCACAAATTGTGATCTTGAAGCGCGGTCAAAATATCAAGTACTTACCCCGGGCCTTCACCGAGCATGGCGCCCTGATGGCGGCCACGGTGTTGAACAGCCCGCGTGCCGTTGAGATGAGCGTCTTCGTGATCCGCGCGTTCGTACGCTTGCGCGCGTACGCGCGTGGGCACGCCGAGATCGCGAAGCGGCTCGACGCGCTCGAATGTCGCGTCACAGATCACGACGACGACCTCGGCGAGATGTTCAAGGCGTTGCGCGCGCTTCTGGCGCCATCACCGCGAAGCGCACGCGAGATCGGCTTCGCGAAAACGTCATAATGCCGCACTTCGCAGGAGGCGTCGAATGACCGTCGCAGGTGAGTGGGAATCGTTCTACGTCATCATCGGATCGTCGGCCGCGGCATTGACGGGACTTCAGTTCGTCGTCGTCGCGCTGAGCGCCGATTCCGAAGGGCTCAGCACGGGCTCCGATGTCTTCGCGACGCCGACCGTCGTTCACTTCTGCGCAACGTTGCTGATCGCCGCGATCCTCTCTGTGCCGCGGCAAACGGCAACCTCACTGGCCGTCTGTCTGGCCGCGGAGGGCTTGGCCGGAATCGTCTACGCCACGATCGTCATGCTCCGCTTCGGCAAGGAGATGCATTACAAGCCCGTACTCGAAGACCGCATCTGGCACATCGTTCTCCCGTCCCTTGCCTACACGAGCCTCTTCGTGAGCGCGATCGCGGCGGACCGGCACGAAGTCGGAGCGCTCTACGTCGTCGCCGCAACGGCGCTGCTGCTTCTGCTGATCGGGATCCACAACGCCTGGGATGCCGCGGTCTACATCGCGATGAGGAGACGGAATCGGTGATCCTCTCCCTATAATCCGCGCATGCGCAGACTGCTCGCCGCTCTCTCCTTTGCCGCCGTCGTTTTCGCCTGTGGAAAGAAAGAGGCTGCGCCTCCGGCCTCCGCACCGACGAGTACCAGTACGATTGCAACCGGGACGGCATCGTCGACTGCCGCTGCGACGGCAACCACGGCACCAGCCGCCGAGACGCCCAGTCTCATCTCCTTCTCCTCGGGAGCGCTCATCGTGCAGAAGCCGCAGGAGTACTCCGAGGGATGGTCCGCCTTCTGGCTGCTCGACGACAAAGCGTCCAGCGGATGGGCGACGCCCAAGGACGTGATCGCGCCGCAGACGATCGTGATCGCATTGCCGGAGCGGACGGAGCTCGACCGACTTTCCTTCGACACCGGCAGCATCGATGGCGACGGGCGAGGAGCGAAAGACATCACCGTGGAGATGTCCGATACGGACGCCACTTCCGGCTTTCAGCAGATCGCCGCGGTTTCATTGCAGGACAAAGCGGACAACCAGAGCTTTCCCGTCTCGGCGCAGGTCGCGGGACGCTGGCTGCGCGTCCTGGTGAAGAACAATCACGGGTCGCCGCAGTACATCGAGCTGATGGAAATCCGCGGCTTCGGCAAGCAGCTCACGCAGACGCCCTTCGCCGATGCCAGCGGAACGTACGAAACCAACTTCGGCAAGTTCCATCTCAAGCAGGAGGGGACGTCGGTGACCGGCTGCTACGAGCACCTCGACGGCCTCCTCAACGGCGGCATCGAAGGCCGGGTCATGAAGTTCGTCTGGAGGGAGGGGAAGGACAAGAGCGGCCCGGCCCTCATGGTCTTCAGTCCCGACGGCAAGCAGATGTTCGGACTCTGGTGGTACGAGGGCCAGACCGACGCGAACGGCAGCGTTTGGAACGGGACGAAGATCTCGAACGAGGTCGGCTCCTGCCCGCATTGGTCCGGCGCCGGCGCCGAAGCACAGATGACGAAAGACCTCGAGGAGTCCGGCCGCACGCGTATCTACGGCATCAACTTCGACACCGACTCCGACACGATCAAGCCGGAATCCAAACCAACCCTCGACAAAATCGTGGCCCTCATGAAGGCGAAGCCCGACTGGAAGCTGCGCGTGGAAGGCCACACCGATTCCAGCGGCAACGACGCCCACAACAACGATCTCTCCCAGAAACGCGCCGCCTCGGTGAAGGCCTACCTGGTCTCCGCCGGCATCGACGGCGCCCGCCTCACCCCCGCCGGCCTCGGCTCCACGCAACCGGCCGCGACGAACAGCACCGTGTCCGGACGCGCGCAGAACCGGAGGGTGGAGCTGGTGAAGGAGTAAGGCGCCTCGGAGTCATGACGGTGTGGCGCTCGCAACATAGAATTCCGCGTCATGGCCTCTCCCGAATTGCAGACCTCCACGCGGGCGTCGCAGGCCTTTCCGACGCTGACGGCGGCGCAGATGGAACGCCTCGCGCCGCGCGGCCGTTTGCGCGAGGTCTCCAGCGGAGAAGTGTTGTGGGAGGCGGTGGCAGAATCGATTCCGTTCATCGTCGTCCGCGCGGGCGAAATCGAAATGACGGTACAGAAGGCGGGGCAGGAAACCATCATCGCGCGCCATGGCCCTGGGCAATTCACAGGCGAGATCAATCTCTTGTCGGGCCGGCGCACACTCGCTGGTGCGCGGACCACGCAGCCGGGCGAAGTCATCGAAGTGGATCGGGAGACGCTCCTCTCTCTCGTGCAGACCGACGCTGAGCTAAGCGAGATCCTCATGCGTGCGTTCATCGTGCGCCGGGTCGAGCTGGTCGCGCAGGAAACCGGCGACGTCGTGCTGGCCGGCTCGATGCATTCCAGCGACACTCTCCGCCTCAAAGAATTTCTGACGCGCAACGGGCATCCATACGCGTACGTCGATCTCGACCGCGACGCGGACGTTCAGGATCTGCTGGATCCCTTTGGTGTCGCGATCGCCGACATCCCCGTGGTCATCTGCCGCGGCCAGTCCGTGCTGAAAAATCCGTCGAACGAGGCCGTTGCCGATTGTCTCGGATTCAACGCCGCCATCGATGCGGTGCATGTCCGAGATCTCATCATCGTCGGCGCGGGACCTGCCGGTCTGGCCGCTGCCGTCTACGGCGCGTCGGAAGGTCTGGACGTTCTCGTTCTCGAATCGAATGCACCCGGAGGGCAGGCTGCCTCCAGTTCGAAGATCGAGAATTACCTCGGCTTTCCAACGGGCATTTCTGGTCAGGATCTGGCCGGACGCGCATTCACGCAAGCGGAGAAGTTCGGAGCGCAGGTGATGATCGCTCGCGGAGCGCACCGCCTCGCCTGCGGCCGGAAGCCGTTCACGATCGAGATGGAGAATGGACAACGGCTAACGGCTCGCAGCGTCATCATCGCCACGGGCGCGCAGTATCGAAAGCTGGCGGTCGCGAACGCCGCGCAGTACGAGGGAAACGGCATCTACTACGGAGCGACGCTGATGGAGTCGCAGTTGTGCCGGGGCGAGGACGTCATCATCGCCGGCGGCGCCAATTCAGCGGGACAGGCTGCCGTCTTCCTCGCGCAATCAGCCAGCCGTGTGTACATGCTGGTCCGCGCTGAAACGCTCGCGGAAACGATGTCCCGGTACCTGATCCGCAGAATCGAAGAGAGTCCCGTCATCGTACTTAAAACATCCAGCGAGATCACGGGCCTCGACGGCGCCTCTCACCTCGAGGGCGTGCACGTCAGCGATTCGAAAACGGGGACGACGACGGTGCTCCCGATCCGTCATGTATTCGTCATGACGGGCGCCGTTCCCGCTACCGGCTGGCTGGAGAACTGCCTCGCGATGGACGAGAGCGGTTTCATCAAGACGGGACCTGATCTGAGCGCCGAAGAATTGTCGGCGTGGCCGCTCGCCAGGGCTCCTCATCTGCTGGAGACGAATCAGCCGGGCGTCTTCGCGGTGGGCGACGTCCGTAGCGGCAATGTCAAGCGCGTGGCGTCGGCCGTTGGCGAGGGATCGATCGCCGTCTCGTTCGTGCACAGCGTGCTGCACGAGTAGGACCTAGGCTCGCTTTTTCCGGGGCTTGGGATGAGCAGCATCGTTGGCGACGGGCTTGCGCCATTTGTGCGCCCAGGCGCCGACGGCATCCATGGCCGTTGCCAGCGCCCGTCCCTTCGGCGTCAGCGAATACTCCACGCGGATCGGCGACTCCGGGATGACCGTCCTGTCGACGATCCCTTCCTGCTCCAGCTCCTGCAGGCGTTCGGTGAGCATGCGGTCGGTGATGTCCGGGATGGCATCGCGCAACGTCGCAAAGCGGCAGCGTGACTTGAGGAGGAGATAGATGATGGCCCCGGTCCAGCGCCGCCCGATCAGCTCGATGGCGGAGTGGAAGGAAGCACAGAGCTCCGGCGTCTCGTGAGCGGCCTTTTTCATCCCTCCCTGAGAACGCGGACGCGGATACGGAATTTCAGTGCAACGATCCACATTTTAGCGACTAACTTAAAAGAAGTCACTACTGAAAGTCGTACGGAGGGGCATCACATGGATCAGGGATTACTCATCGCACGCCTCGTCATCGGACTTCTCATGGCTGGACACGGCTCGCAAAAAGCATTTGGATGGTTCGGCGGCTACGGCCTGAAGGGCACCGGCGGCTTCATGGAAACCATCGGCTTCCGCCCGGGACGCCTCTTCGCAGCAGCCGCCGCCTACGGCGAAGTCGTCAGCGGCCTCCTCCTCGCGCTCGGCCTCCTCGGCCCGATCGGACCCGCACTGATGCTCTCCGTGATGATCGTCGCCGCCGTGACCGTACACTGGAAGAACGGCCTCTTCGTGACGTCGAACGGCATCGAAGTCCCGCTTCTCTACGCGACCGCAGCCATCGCCATCGCCCTGACCGGCCCGGGACGCATCTCCCTCGACGCCGTCCTCGGCCTCCAATGGCTCTCGACGCCGCTCATTGCGACCGCCGCCCTCATCGCCGGCGCCGCCATCGGATTCGCCAATCTCGCCCTGCGACGCCCAGTCCCGGCAACGGCGTAAACGGATACAGGAGCGCCCGCGACGTCGCCGGTGCTCCGACGGTTGTATGCGCGAATCAATATGGCCACGAAAGCGCGGCCGAGAATCCTGGGATGACTGACACCAGCCATTCTGACTGCGCCGAGACGAGATCACGCAGCTCTCGCGCGAGCACCGCGTCAACCGATTTCCCGTCACGGGCCGCCAGTTTCTCCAGCGCCATGACTTCGATGCGCGGAATGCGAACCTCCAGATCGGAAAGCATTAGCAGCTCCGGAAGGGCCTCCGCCAACTTCGCCCCGAGCGCCGCTTCGATGTCTGCCTGCTTCCATAAGCCCATCGCAAACGAGACGAGTTCATCCCACGGCAGGACGACGCTGCCTCGCACTTCGATGCCTTCCAGTTCGCCGACCTCCATCCACCCTTCGACGTCCTCAAGACTCATCCCGATCGCTTCCGCCGCTTCAGCAGATGTGTAGTTTGAGCGCGGCTGCAAGAAGAGTTCGCGGATCAGCGAGGGCGTAGCGGGCATCACGTCTCCTTGCGTGTCTTAGCGGAACAAGCGAACATCAACTATCGACGATGGAGTCTATATCAACGATCGTTGAAGCTCAACCCGTGGCAGTCGAGGCAGAGATCTTCGGAAAACGCCTGCGCCAGCTTCGCCTCGCCGCCGGCTGGACACAGGAACAGTTCGCCGAAGCCGCCGGCATCACTACGACCTACACGAGCGATCTCGAACGCGGGACGAAGGTGCCGAGCCTCACGATCCTGCTGCGGATCAGCAGGGCGTTCAAGGTCTCGATCGCCGACTTGCTACGCGATTTCACGGTCGAAGGCGTGCGAAGGATGAAATTGGATTAGTGAGGGGGACGGAGTTCATCCCACGTCTTAAGACCCAAGCGCACTTCGTCGAGCGACTTTCCGCCGCCCTCCTCCAATCCGATGAACCAGTATTTCGCGCCGAGGTTGCCGTAGCCGTAGAAGCCCCACATGAAATCTTTCAGGAGCTGAGGATCGAGCATCAATGAACCATTCGCATCGGCAGGTCGTGGCTATCAAGTGGCGGATCGGGCGGCACTATTTGAGATTCTCCGCGAATGATCCGCTGCGCGGTCCAGAGCGCGGCGAAAGCGTCGGCGATATCGTCGTTGGCGGCGTGCCTCCGCTCGACCTGACTGCGCGCCGAGTCGAACGCGAGTTGGCCGAAATGAGCGTCGATCAGCGCACGGCGGATCGCGTGTCCATCCGGCATTCTCTTGGGCGCGAGGATCGGAGCGCCTGCCCATGTGCTGAACGTCAGCTCGGGGTGCACCTCGAAAACTCTGGACCTGAGACCGGAATCAACTCGAAGAGCCTCATCGACCTCGCGAATTTTCGGGTAGATCGCGAACGCTTGTTTTGAAATGCCTTTCTTCTGCGCGGCGATCGACGCTTCATTCGCCGTGGCGTACGTAGATGCGGCAAGCGCGGGCCGGATCGGTGCGGGGAAAACGCTCGTTCCTCGTTGCGGTCCGAGGTGATTCCGCGCACGAAGATCACACTCGCGTGCTCCGCATTCAGTTAGTCCGATTGGGATATCGATCGCGATCACTGCGGCGTCGCGGCTAAAGACGAGATCGCGGAAGGTGAGAAACACATGGGCCGTGATGAGTCGCGTTTCGGTGTCTTCGACGAGCGCGATCCAACCGGCGGGGCAACCATCCACTCCTGCGATATTGGGCATGCGTAAATGATAGACGCGTTCAATCCGACTCCCACTGTGCCGCGCGAATCTCATCCACTTTGCCGCCGACGAACGTGATCGTGGTGTCCATTCGGCGCACGTAGTCGGTGATATAGCTCCATTCTTCGATGGAGATGCTGTCGAAGCGGACGTGGGCGTTGCGGCGTTCCGGGCCTTTGCCCATGATCCGTTCGACCTCGGACAGCGTCTGGCCGATGCGCAGTTTGTCGATGTGCTTCTGGTTTTCGAGCGCGGCGTTGAAGGCGTAGCGGCGGACGCTGACCGTGCACGCCGGCAAGGTGGCCATGAGAAGGAGAAAGACGAGCGATATCCCCGCCGGAATGGGGCGGGGATGATTGCTCGTCGAATGCGACATCGTCAGAACCAACCGTTACCCGCGGCTGTTGGCGGGATGGGCGGACTGCAGCATGTTGTAGATCGTGGTGGAAACGTAGGAGCCGAGGTTGATGGAGGAGGCGCCGGAATCGGTGCCGGTCTTGACCGACCAGCGTTCGACGCCGCACTGCGCATGAAGGCAAAACGCCAGGAGCAGGATCACCCGAACGGACAGGACACGAACGAAACGCATCAATGTCTCCTTTGTCGTGACTGCACGGCAGGAACCGTGTGGGGAGATCACCGTACGGGACGGACGAGATGCGTCAATGCTAAAAAAACGCCCGCCGTGTTGGCGGACGTTTCGGAACAGCAGGTGAAAACGAATCAGCGGTTGCGCAGTTCGTTCTCGTCGGAGAGATTATTCGTGCTTCGCGTGGTGCTGCCGACCGTTGCGGAGGTCGTCTCCGAGGCGCGCGTCATGCCGGGGGACATCCGGGTCTGGGCGCGGTCGAAGGCGTCGCGCGTGGCGGCCTTCATGTCGGACCACTCGGAACGCGTCGCGCCGCGAGCCTTGTCCCAGCCGCGGCTGAGGTCGGACTCGACATCCTCGAACTTCCGGCCATGGTACCGACCGGCCGACTCCCAACCGTACGCATATGCCGGACGGTAGTCGTCGTAGGTACGTCCGCTCTTGAAGTAGGGCCGCGACGTGTGATGCTCGCGCCAGTAGGTATCTTCCTCGGTGGGATTCACAGCCTCGCCGGCAGCTTTGCCCGCCAGTCCGCCTGCGACCGCGCCGATGGCGCCGCCGACAGCCGCACCGATCGGTCCACCGACCGCGCCGATGGCCGCGCCCGCCAAGGCACCGCCGCTCGCGCCGCCTGCGACGCCGAGGGGATGCGCACCCGGTTCGCCGGTGATCGGATCAGGATTGGAGTCGTGAGGTTTGTTTTTGTTATCCATGTGGTTCCTCCTGATGTCCAGAGAGCAAGCAACGCGCCGGATTCGTCGTTTGAAGCGGTCGCATCCGCGGGATCTTTTTGAGGTAGCGGTATCAGCATAAAGACGTCGCGTGTTGAATTTTTTGAGCAAGATGGGTAGGAAAATTCCGCGCCGCGACACTCCTATTGGGGAGAAGTACCTTAGAATGGAACAAACAATGCACGAGACACGCCGAAGAGGCGTTACATTGCAGCGCCAATGCGGAGCCGACGCGGATCGACCGTCGCCGCAGCGGAAACAATCAAGTGGACGCTTCGTTAGCAACGTGAGCGGGCGTATGAAGGTATGAGCCGCCCGCGGGTATGGGTGGTCAGTCTTTCATGAGTGCAACTTCACTACTTCTCGCCTCGGTCGCGGATCAGACGCCTCGTTTTCATCAGGAAAAGCCGCATGTTCGCAGCGTCGTTCCGGTCGTCCGCTACGCGACGCTGCTGCGGCACGAACCGCGTTTAACCGACGACGAAACGCATCGTGTCCACGAGGCGATGCACGCGATGTGGCCCGAATGGAAAACTCGGTATGCCGCCGCCCTCGCGAAGCATGCGAACGTTCTGATCGGCGACGTCTGGTTCAATCCGGAGCAGGAAGTCCGTTACCGGCTCGACGGCAAGACGCCGATGATTGACCTGCCGGAAGCAGTGATTGCGCAGAAGTCGCCGAGCGGCATCAGTCTTCGGAATTGTGCAGCGCTCTGTGTGCATGACTTCAGCTCGAAGATCTGGACGCGCATCAATCCAGTGCCTCCCAAAGAACTGCCGGTCGATTCTCTGCCGGAGGTTCTTGATCGTTATCGTTCGTTGGCGAATTTGTGCGGCGAATGGTTTCATTCGGAGCTCAAGAAGATTTCAAACGATCTCCTGGCAGGACCCCGTGCAGCGAACGACGGCGCGCTGGAAGTAACGACGGTCGGGCTTCGGGTTGACGACGCCGGCGAACGCGGTGAGGACTTTGACGCATGGCTTTTCGACTCTAATGGTGCGCCGCAAATCGACAAAGAAGATTTTCAGAAATTCATGACGCAGGGCGCCGTGCTCGATTACGACATTCGCGAAGTTGCGAAGCATGAGTCCGTGGCGTTCTGGACGCCAATGACGACGGCGGTGCGTCTTGCTAATGGCGATCTGGCGTCCCGCTCCGCGATGTATCTCGTACGCCTGATTGGCGACGACATGACCCAGGCCGTAGGAATCGCCTTTGACGATTCCGAGGCTGGCGATCTTGCATCGGAAGTCGCTCTCAAGATGTCCCGCGTTCTCGCGAACCGGCTATAGAGAACGATGGCCGATACGACCGAAGAGAAGCTCCGCGGCATGATCGCTAGTTTCTCGGTTCGCCGCGAGGCGAATCCCTTTTCGAGCCTGGTCGAGAAGATCTGCGGCGTTACCTTTGTCAATAAGACGAACGATCCCTATCGCAAGCGGCCCAAAGACAAAGAAAGTGTTCGGATTGCACTTGTTTCGATGCCTTTCGTTTCGTTCGACACAGTTCCGCGCTCCTCATTGAGCGAAGCTATTGCGTGTCCGGACGGCGTCGATGACGTAGCGTTCCTGCGGCAACTGGTTTCTTTCAAGGCCGAAAGAGCAGACCGAATGTTCGCTGCGTTCAGCGAGGCACTCGAGATGGCTCTCCACTCGACTCCCTCAGCCGATGTGATCTGTTTCAATGAGCTCGGCCTTCCGGCTACGGACATGGTACCCATGCTTCGCGCAAAAAAACTGGCTTGGGATAAGAGCCAGGAACACGGGGCTCTCATCATCGCCGGCAGCGCACATGATTCGAGGACGTTGTACAACACAGGCTACATCTTTCGTCCAGGCGGCCCTGAGGCTGGCCAGGGCTTTCATAAGTCGGTAAGTGCACGTTCCGTTGGAGAATTGATCAGCGCACCGGCGCACAAAAGCGTGGCGGCCGTCTATTTCGCAGGCCTCCGTATCGCAACGATGATCTGCATCGACGTCGCCGATTATGCCTCCATCGCGTCAGTGATAAAGGTGGCCGATGGCGTCGACGTTCTCCTCGTCCCTTGCTATACGACGAAATTCGAGAAGATGGGCGCGATCGCCGACCTCACCAGCAAAGCTCTTCCGGGTGTCGTTGCTCTTGTGAACGCCGATCTGCCCGGAGACGCAAAGGTCTGTCGTATCGCCCGTTTTGGCAAATCCGACGAATCCACAACGAAGATGACGACGCCGGCCGGAGCTGTGATCTCCATGCTGGACATCAACCTCTCGCAATTTGATGAAGAGCGCACCCGTATGAAGACGGAAGGGGCTGCAGACTGGGAAAAAGTCGAGTACCTTTTTGGCAGACGAGACATGCCCTCCTTCACCGCGAGCCCCAAGACGTGAGCGAGACTCCGCTCGCATCCAACAAAAACGGCCACCCTCGCGGGTGGCCGTATGTTTGAAGCGGATGTTGAAAACTACCAGATGCGAACGCGGTCTTCGGGTTTCACGTACTCGGCGTCGCCTTCTTTGACGCCGAACGCGGCGTACCACGCATCCACGTTGCGGAGCGGGGCGAAGGCGCGGACCTGGCCGGGGGAATGCGGGTTGGTCATGAGCTGCTGGCGGAGGGCGTCGTCGCGCATCATCGTGCGCCACACCTGGGCCCAGCCGAGGAAGACGCGCTGGTCGCCGGTGAAGCCGTCGAGGACGGGCGCGGGCTGACCCTTCAGCGAGATGTGGTACGCGTCGAGGGCCATCAGGATGCCGCCGAGGTCGCCGATGTTCTCGCCCATCGTCATTTTCGGGACGATGTGGACGCCCGGAAGCTCGGGAAAGTTCACGGCCTCGTACTGCGCGCCGTACTTCGCCGCCTGGGTTTCGAACTTCGCGGCGTCTTCGGGAGCCCACCAGTCGCGCAGCATGCCGGTGCCGTCGGACTTGCGGCCCTGATCGTCGAAGCCGTGCGTGATCTCGTGGCCGATCACGGCGCCGATGCCGCCGTAGTTCACGGCCGGATCGGCTTTCGGATCGAAGAATGGCGGCTGCAGGATCGCGGCCGGGAAGACGACTTCATTCTTCGTCGGCTGGTAATAGGCGTTGACCGTCTGCGGCGTCATGCCCCATTCGGCCTTGTCGACCGGCTTGTTGAGGCGGGCGACGTCGTAGGCCCACTCGAACTTGCCGGAGCGCTCGACGTTGCCGACCAGATCGCCGTCCTTGACCTGGAGGGCTGAGTAGTCGCGCCACTTGGACGGGTAGCCGATCTTGACGGTGAAGTGCGCAAGCTTGTCGAGCGCGCGCGCCTTCGTTTCGGGACTCATCCACTGCAGGTTTTCGATGCGGCCCTTCATCGACGTGCGGAGGTCACCGACGAGCTGCTCCATCTTCGTTTTCGACTCGGGCGGGAAGTAGTCGGCGACATACGTGCGGCCGATCGCTTCGCCCATCGATCCCTCGGCGGCGGCAACGGCGCGCTTCCAGCGGGGACGCTGCTCTTTCGCGCCGTTGAGGAACTTCGCGTGGAACTCCCAATGCGTGTCGACGAAGCGCTTGGACAGGAGCGGCGCGGCATCGTCAGCGGTGTGGAACGCTTCCCACGCCTTCAGTGTCGCGATCGGCGTGTCGGCGTAGATCTTCGCGATCTTCGGAAGCGCAGTGTTCTGACGGACCACAGTGTGGTCGACCTTGTCGAGGCCTGCTTCCTTGAACGCCACTTTCCAGGGGAAGCCCGGAGCGTTTTGCTCCAGCTCGGCGATCGTCATCGGGTTGTAGGTCTTGTCGCGCTCGCGGCTCTCGGAGCGGGTCCAATGCGCCTCGGCGATCTTCGTCTCGAGCGCGACGATGTCGGCCGCGTTCTTCTGCGGCTCATCCCATCCCGCGAGGGTGAGCATGTCGGCGACGTACTGCTGATAGCGATCCTTCTGCGGCTTGTTTTTGTCGCGCAGGTAGAACTCGCGGTCGGGAAGGCCGAGGCCGGACTGCGAAAGGTAGAGCACGTTCCTGTCGGGGTTCTTCGCGTCGTCACCGATGCCGGCGTTGAAGAACGAGCTGCCGAAGGCGCCGGCGGAGCGGCCCATCAGCCGGGCCACGTCGTCGTAGGTCTGGGCCTTCTTGATCGAGTCGAGGTACGGCTGGAGTGGCTTGGCGTCGAGCTTCTCGGCGGTGGCGTCATCGAGGAAGGTGCGATAGACCGCCGCGACCTTGGCCTCATCGGATCCCGCCTTCAGGCTCTTGTCGGCGGCCCACTTGTTGAGCAGCGCATGCACGCGCGCCTCGGAGAGATCGCCGAGGACGGCGAACGCGCCGTACGCGGTCTTGTCAGCCGGGATTTGGGTTTTGGCGAGCCAGGCACCGTTCACGTACTTGAAGAAATCGTCGCCCGGTTTGACGGTGCGAGCCATTCCCTGAAGATCGAAGCCCCAGGTGCCGTAACGCTCGGCAGTGATCGGGGCGGCGGGTGCCGTCTTCGCGTCAGCGGCGAATACGGCGGTGGTGGAGAGAGACAGCAGAAGCAGAGAAAGCGCAGAACCAATACGTCTCAAGCTCATCAGATAATTTTCCTCTTGATTGTTGGACGACGGGACGGGGTGGTGAGGATAGCAACCGCCGGTGATGGACTGCTGAGGGAAACCGTTACGGTGTGGGAACCAATTTCCCTACTTTGTTTGAGCCGAGCTCGGTAAACCACATGTAGCCGTCCGGGCCTTGGACGATGCGGTGCATGACCGTTTGCGTGGTCGGCACTTTGTAGAAGGTGACGGGAACCTTGGAAGTGTCGGTCGCGCTCACGATCGCCTTGTCGAATCGGATGATGAAGTCGTTGCCCGAGGGGCTCGGCTCGGCTGGCGTCGGATCGTTCTGATTGATGTACTGCTGAACCCAGAGATTTTTGGCGCTGTCGAATGCGAGACCGGCCAGGATCACGTTCGCTGCCGACATAGGCACCGGGTACTCGGTGATGACAATGTTCCCGGTCGCATCGGGGCCGATGCGGCCGACACGATTGCCGGCTTCCTCGCTGAACCACATCGTGTTCGGCGTCCCGGGCTCGGGAACGATGGCGATGGGACGGCTGTTGTTCGTCGGGATCCTGAACTCCGTGACAGTGCCGTCCGCAGTAATGCGCGCGATGGCGTTGCCCACCAGTTCCGTGACCCACATCGTGCCGTCGTTGCTCGGTTTCACGTAGATCGGAACGCTGCCGACGGTGGGCAAGACGTACGTGGTGATCTTGCCGTCCGCGGTCAGGCGGCCGACGGTTCCGGTGGCCTTGCCGGTGAACCAGATGGTCTTGCCGTCGAGCGCGAAGCACATGCCGTGCGGATGCGTGTTGATCTTCTTGCCGCCCGGACATGTCGGGCAATCGAGCCCGACGTCGATCCGCTGAGCGACGGTTCCGTCGGCATTGAGCCGCGCGATCTCGCCGGTAAACTCGAACGTGACCCAAAGCCGGCCAACGGAATCGAATTCGATTCCGTGTGGGCCACTCCCTTTCGGCATGGCGTGAAACGCCATCGCGCCGGACTCGGCGACGTTTACGACTTGGTCGTAGTTCTGTCCAGTGATCCAGAGCGTATTTCCGCCGTTCGCGTTGAAGGTGATCTCGTGCGTGGATCCCTTCGGAGCGGGATGACAGGCGCCGATGGTCACCGACGGCTCCCCGGGATAGTTGACGGGATAGTCGGTGACCTGCGCGTTCGCAGACAGTGCGAGACAGAACAGGAGTGGAGCTACCAGTCGATGCATGGGTTTCCTCCTGCTTGAGTGTCGCATGCGGAGCGGGACGGGCGGAGCGAATTACTTCACGTCGAAGCCGGCGGCGATGAGGGCTTCGCGGATTGGTTGCGGGCGGTCGGTGGTGATGGTGGTGACGCCGAGGCGGACCATGTCGATGGCGATGGACGGTTCGTCGACGGTCCAGACGACGCTGCGCAACGTCTCGGCAGTGAGGCGTGTAATCAGCGACGGCGGGACGGCGAAGCTGGTGTCGATACCGGTCAGGCCGTGCTGCTTTACCAGCGCGATCAGGTCATCTTCGACGTACGGTTTCGTGACGGTGCGGAAGCCGGGGCCTTCGTCGTAGGACACCTTCCATCCGCCGCGGTTGTAATCGGCTTCGAAGACGACGATGAGCAGGCAATCGTTGTCGGGCATCTCCTGCCTCGCCAACGCGATCGTGTCGATGTCGAAGCTGATGAAGACGACGCGCGATGCTTTGCCTGATTGACGCACGATCTCCGCGGTTGGCGGAACGACCTGCGGGCCGTCTTTCAGCTCGATGAAAAGCTCGCAATCGTCGGGCATCTCATCGAGCACATCCTCGATCAGCGGAAGCCGCGTGCCGGCCCACGTCTGCGATTTCCAGCGTCCGGCGTCGAGCGTGCGCAGCTCCGCGGCGAAGTGATCGCGCACGATCCAGCTGGCGTTCGTGGTGCGATTGGTGGTGTCGTCGTGGATGACGATGACCTGGCCGTCCTTCGTCAGATGCACATCCAGCTCGCACGCCTTTGCGATCTTCCATCCCTCGGCAAACGCGGGGAGCGTATTCTCCGGCGGCGCGTCCGGTTGAATGAATCCCTGTCCCATTCCGCGATGCGCGACTACCTGCACCTTACTCATTGACGTACACCGTCACCTTTCTGGAGCGCGGACCATCGAGCTCGACGAAGTAGATGCCCTGCCACGTGCCGAGGATGAGATTTCCGGCGCGGTACGGCCAGGAGAGGGAGCAGCCAATGAGCATCGAGAGAAAATGCGCGTCGGAGTTGCCCTCGCCATGCGCGAATTTCACCTTGGGCACCACCGCGCGCAACGCCTTCGTCAGATCGTCGAGCACGTCGGGATCGGCGTTCTCATTCACGGAAATCGCGCACGTCGTATGCGGCACGACGATGGTGGCGATGCCGTCGCTGTGCGTCATCGAGCCGAGGGCGCGCAGGACGTCCGGAGTGATGATGAGAATCTGCTCGCGGGCGGTGGTGCGAACGGAGAAGGTTTCCTCGCGAAGCATGCGGCAGATCGTAGCCGAAGAGTGAAGAGTAAAGAGTGAAAAGGGCTTCGGTCTATGTTCTGTGGGTGCGTGTCTTCTTGACGATCGTGGTCAGGATCGCGATCAGTTGATTTGCTTCGTCGATGAGGTAGGTCAGTCGTTCAGGCAGAACGAGATCTGTCGCAGCGAGAAGGCGTAGCCAGTAACGGGTTTCTCGGGCTTCTTTGCAGGCGATGTAGTACTTCGCGGTGAAGTCCGCCTTACTCTGACTGCCTTGGCCTTCCTCTACGTTGGCTCCGATCGAACACGCCGATCTCAGAACCTGGTTCGCAAGAGTACGGCTCACTCCTGGCCGATCGTCGAGCGTCTGGTATAGCTTGACGACCCAGCGAGCGAACTCGAACGTCCGCTCAGGCAAGTCGCGTTCACCTCTCCATGCATCCGGTTACTTTAAGCCTTTCTTCACCCTTCACTCTTCACTCTTCACTCTTCACCCTTCATCCCGGCAGCTATAATCGCGCCACTCGTCTGAACAAATGCCCTTCTTCTGCATCCACTGCAGGTCGGAAATCGATTCGAAATTCAAGGCGTGCCCGTACTGCGGGGAGCCGATCACCGATTTCCTCAGAAAACACCTCGAGCATCCTCTCGACGGCAAGTATCAGATCCTCTCGCGCCTCGGCATCGGCGGGATGGGCGAGGTCTACAAGGTCCTTCATCTCCATCTCAACTCGATCCGCGTGATCAAGTTGATGCGCACCAGCATCGCGAACGAGCCGGGTGCGGATGATCGCTTCGTCAGAGAAGCCAGACTTGCCACGCGCATCAATCATCCGAACGTGGCGCAGCTGTACGACTTCTCCACGCTCGACGACGGCTCCCGCTACATGGTGTGGGAGTACATCGAAGGGACCAATCTTCACGAGCTGATCGAGACTCAAGGCCCGCTGTCGCCCAAGTACGCGGCACAACTCGCGATCGAGGCGCTGCACGGGCTCGATGCTATTCATCGCGCCGGCATCGTCCATCGCGACATCAGTCCTGAAAACATCATGATCGACCGCGACGAGGACGGCGAGCAGCACGTGAAGCTCATCGACCTCGGCATCGCCAAGCAGGGCGACGGCGAGGAGGCGAACAAGACCAAGACGGGGATGTTCGTCGGCAAGTGGAAGTACTGCTCGCCCGAGCACCTCGGCATGCTCGACGCCGGCGAACGCATCGACGGCCGCGCCGACCTCTATTCGTTCGGCATCGTGCTCTACGAGATGCTGACCGGCGTTCCGCCGTTTCAGGCCGACACACCGCACGCGTATCTGATGCTGCACGCGTCGGAGAAGCCGCGAGCGCTGCGCGATGTGAATCCGTCGATGCCGTCGTCGCCGGAGTTGGAGGCGCTGATCTTTCGCGCGCTGGAGAAGGATCGCAAGAAGCGCTTCGCCTCGGCGCGCGAGATGGCGAAGGCGCTGGAGGAGATCGAGCCGTCGCTCGACGATCAGACCGGCGCGCCGCCGCCGCTGCCAAAAGCATTCGAGATCACGGAAGAGCCGACCAAGGTGGCAACGCCGAAAGCGCCGCGCGTCGATGCAAACGCGTCGACGGTGCTGACCGCGAACGGCGAGCCGATGTCGCGACCATTGCGCAAGGTGTCGACGACGAATGTGGTGCCGGTTCCGGCTCCGCGTCGTTCGATGACGGGCTTGATCGTGATCGTCATTGCCGTCCTTGCGGCTGCGGCGATCGCTGCGTTCCTGCTTTGGAAACCGGCGCCGGTCGAAGCTCGCAAGACGGAGCCGGCGCGCGTCGTCGCCGTTGCGCCTGGCCGCGTGGCCCTGAATGCGTTTCCGTGGGCCGAGGTGACGAGCATTCGTAACGTTTCAAATGGCGCGACGGTGGAGCT
Organism: Thermoanaerobaculia bacterium; assembly: GCA_035996815.1. GTDB lineage: Bacteria > Acidobacteriota > Thermoanaerobaculia > Gp7-AA8 > Gp7-AA8 > JADGNZ01. The sequence goes on from DASYJF010000053.1 coordinate 22,129, forward strand.
GAAATCGCCGTTCGTGACGCCGGCGCCGGTCGATCTCGCGCCGGGGACGTACGAGATCAAGATGTCGAATCCCGCGTTCCGTTCGCCGATCACGCGCAAGGTCGATGTGAAAGCCGGACAGGAGCAACTCCTCAACGTCGCATTCGCCGATCCGGCCACGGCCACGCTTCCGCAACTCGTTGGAGGGACGCCGTGAAACGCGCGATCGCGTTGCTGCTGATCGCGTTGCCGGTCGCCGCCGCGGAGAGTTGGTCGGATGCGTACAACCGCGGCGTGGAGCTCGTCCGCGCCGGCAAATATCAGGCTGGTGCGCAGGCGCTGCAGCATGCGATCGAGCAAGTGCCGGAGGAAAATGCGGCGGCCCGCGTACGCGATCAGATCTTCACGTACACGCCGCATTTCTGGCTCGGCATCGCGCGGCTCAACCTCGGCGATCCCGATGGCGCGCTGCGCGAATGGAAGATTTCCGAGGATCAGGGCGCGGTGCAGAACACGCCGTACTACGCGCAGCTGCGCGATCTGATCGGCCGCGCGAATTCGCAGAAGCAACGCCGCGCCGAAGGGGCCGCGGTTCCGAGCAAGCAGGAGGCGAATGCGGCGATCGGACGCGCGATTTCCGCGCAGGTCGATGCGGTGACTGCCGGCGGCGATCACAGCGACACGTACCACGCCGCGCAACGCAAGCTGGCCGAGGCGAAGGAGACGAACGCGAACGCGGGCATCGACGTGCGCACGTACAAACGCGCGGCCGACATCGCCGATGAGGCGCGGGCGATGTTCGTCCAGGCAACCGACGATGCGAAAAAGCTGCGTGCCGCGCGTCCGGTGAAACCGCCTCCCATTGCGAAAGCGCCGCCGGGCGACATCGTGGTGCCGTTCGACGACGTGCCGCAGCCGAAGGCTCCTGCACAGGTTCCTGTTCCCGCGCCGGTCACGCAAACCGTTCCGCCGCCGCCTCCCAAAGCCGAGGTGAAGAAACCGGAGCCGCAGCCGGAGATGGCCAGCGAGGATTTCGTCAACGCGCAGCTCGCGATTCAGGCGTATCGCCGGCGGCTGATCGCGATGAAACTTTCTGTCGTCGACGCGCAGCGGATCGAGCGCGAGTTGAAACGCGGCAGCGATACGAAAACGATTCGTCGCGTCGTCGATGAAGTCGCGGCGAAAGAACGCGAGCTCGATGCGCGCAAACCGCCCGAGGTCGTCGCCGCGCCTGTCGCATCCGCGCCCGATCCGACGCGCGCGCAACTCGAGTCGGCCTATCGCGCGTTCGCGGCGGGCGATCTGGCGTCATCCGACCGCGCGCTGACGGAGCTCATCGCCGCGAAGGAAAGCGCCGAGGCGTATCTGCTGCGCGGCTGCGAACGCTACACGCAGGCGATGTTGTCGCGTAGCGGCGATCCGCTCCTCGCCAGCGCCGCCACGGATATGCAATCCGCGCTGCGGCTGAATCGCGCGCTGCAGCTCGACGCAACCGCATGGTCGCCGAAGCTGGTGGTGTTTTTCGAGAAGGTGAAGGGGCAGTAGCGTGGGTCGCGCGCGGAGGCGCGCTGAACAATGCAGCCCCGCGCTTTGCGCGGGGCTCGGTGCGCGCCAACGGATGCGCGGCCGCGGAGGCGGTCGCTACAAGGTTCGCGCGGCGCGAGCATTTTGTAGTGGCCGCCTCCGCGGCCACTACCTTCAATCACGCGCGTAACCCCGCGCCGAGCGCTGCGCCGAGCGCGGGGCTGGATTGTTCAACGCGCCTCCGCGCGCGGCGAACTCCGGCATCGCGAGAAGCATCGATCGAAATGTTGTTCCGCTATCCCAAAAGCTCGTCGAGAGCCGCGAGCAGCGTGTCGGATTCGTACGGCTTCTGCAGGTAGCCGACCTTTTTTCCGTTCGTTCTGTTCGTGAGCAGCTTCTGGTCGCCGTGGCCGGTGGAGAATAGGACGGGGAGATCGGGCCAGCGCGCGGCGATCTGTTCGTAGACCTGCATGCCGTCGAGGTCGGGAAGGCCAAGATCGAGGATGACGGCGTCGGGGAAACGGGCGGCGATGCGCGGGACGGCTTCGGCGCCGAGGCGTACCCAATCGGTGGTGATGCCTTCGAAATCGAGGACGGCCACGAGGCCTGCGCCGACTGATTCGTCATCTTCGACCAACGTCAGGCGCATGGCGGGACGTACGCGGGGCGGCGTCACTTGTTGCCGCGGCGTTGCGGCCGGCGCCGCGGACGCCGCAGGGATCAGGATGTGAAAGGTCGTCCCTTCGCCGAGTGTGCTCTCCGCGTAGATGTGTCCTTGATGCTGCTGCACGACTTGCGAGGCGACGGCGAGGCCGAGGCCGGTGCCGCCGAATTTCTTGGTCGTGAAAAGCGGCTCGAAAATGTAGAGCAGCGTGTCCTCCGGGATGCCGACACCGGTATCGCGGATCGAGAAATGGACGGCGGGGCCGGGGCCGGTTTTACCGTCGCTGATGGAATCGCCGGTGGCGCGCACTTCCAGCCGGCCACCGTTGGGCATGGCGTGATGCGCGTTGACGGCGAGGTTGGCGAAGACCTGGCGGAGTTGATGCGCGTCGGCGAGCATCGTCAGCGACGGGTCTGCATCGGTTGTCACGGTGACGAGCGGTCCGGCAAGTTGCACCAGCTCCGGCTCAAACGCGCGCAGCCATTCGGCGACATGGATCGGCACGCGCGTCGGGTCGCCGATCCGTGTGAAGCGGAGGATTTCCTGCGTGACGCGTTTGCCGCGCGCGACGGCGTCGGCGATTCGCGGGGCGGCCAGCTTGACAGCAGGATCGTGGCCGGCGCGTTTGGTGAGCAGATCGATGAACGGCTGAATGCCCATCAGCACGTTGTTGAACTCGTGCGCGACCGAGGCGGCCAGGCGTCCGAGGCTGGAGATGCGCTCGGCCTGGAGGAGACGGTTTTCGAGGCGAAGTCGCTCGCTCTCGTCGAGGGCGCGCGGCAGATTGAGGCCGCCGAGCGTCCTCGAAGCGACGACGAATCCCATGACTCCGCCCGCGGCGTCGCGAAGGGCGGACATCGTGAAAAGTACCAGCCCGTCATCCACACCGGTGCGGTGAGCCGCTGACCATTGACCGTGAGCGAGGACCGCTTCGAACAGCGGCGACGGGTTCGCAAGCGGACTTTTTTTTGGCACTGCTTCACCCAGCGGTTTTCCCAGTACGGCAGCCGCACTCAGTCCGTAAAACGTTTCCGCGGCACGATTCCACGAGAGGATGGAGCCGGTGCGGTCGGTGGAAATCACCGCATGAACGAGCGAGTCGATGAGGAGTTCGGCAGCGTACGGTGGAGTACCGGATCGCCCGTGCGGATCGCTGAAAGAGAGTGAGTTGTTTGGCAGGAGTTGAAGCATATACTTACCTCCGTCGTGAAACAAGAACGAGTACTCATCGTCGAAGACGACCGTGCCGCTGAACTGATCCTGAGAATCCCGCTGGAGCGCGAGGGATTCGCCGTCGATTTCGTGGAAGAGGGCTACGCCGCCATCGAGAAGTTGCGCGCGCATGAGTACTCCGCGGTCATTCTCGATCTCATCATTCACCGCGGCTTGAATGGCTTCGGCGTGTTGAACTTCATCGACATGGAGCAGCCCGAACTGCTCGACCGCACCTTCCTGATGACCGGCATGTCGGAGCAGACGGTGATGAACACCGCGCCGCAATTGCTGTCGCGTCTTTTCCGGAAACCGTTCAGCTATCGCAAGCTCGTCGCGGCAGTCGTCGCCGCGGTGCGGCCATACGAGGCGCAGGGCCAGGAGTCACAAAAGCGGCTGCTGGTCGTCGATGACGACGCCATGTCCGCCGAGCTTGTTGCCGTGTTCGGAAGGCGGCTGGGAATGGTGGTGGACATCGCCGAGAACGGCCGCGAGGGGATCGAGAAAATCGCAAACGCCCGCTACGACGCGATCGTGCTCGATCTGCTCATGCCGGGCATCGACGGTTTTGGAGTGCTCGAATATCTCGAGCGGTGCCAACCGGAGACCTTAGGGCACACCATCATCTCCACCGGTTTGCCGGAGAAGTATCGGGATCGCGTGAGCCAATACGGCATCTGCAGCGTGTTCCCCAAACCGATCGATCATCGCGGGCTGCAGGAAGTGCTGGCCCACTGCGTCGGCAATGCGCGCGCCGAGGTCGGGCCGAAGCAGGCCAGTGGGTCGTAGCGCCGCACGACCGCGGCGCTACGATCCGGAACCGTCTTAATGGGAAGCGGTCTGCGACTGGATGCGCATCCCGTAGAACGAGCGGTAGACGAAGATCATCGAGATCACGAAGAAGACCACCGCGAGAATGCGCGTCAGTCCCTGCTGCCCGTTCTTCGTCATCTCCACCGCCAGCTCGACCGCGAGCAGGCCGAAGAGCGTGGTGAACTTGATGACCGGATTCATGGCCACCGAGGAGGTGTCCTTGAACGGATCGCCGACGGTGTCGCCGATGACGCAGGCTTCGTGAAGCGGCGTCCCCTTTTCCTTCAGCTCGACTTCAACGATCTTCTTGGCGTTGTCCCACGCGCCGCCGGCGTTGGCCATGAAGATGGCCTGGTACAGACCGAAGAGGGCGATCGAGATCAGATAGCCGATGAAGAAGAATGGATCGAAGCAGGCGAAGGCGAGCGTCGAGAAGAAGATCGTCAGGAAGATGTTGAACATCCCCTTCTGCGCGTACTGCGTGCAGATGGCCACGACCTTCTTCGAGTCCTCAACCGAGGCCCTCGTGGCGCCGGCGTCGAGATGCATGTTCGCTTTGATGAACTCGACCGCGCGGTAGGCGCCGGTCGAAACAGCTTGCGTCGACGCGCCGGTGAACCAGTAGATGACCGCGCCGCCGACGACGAGGCCGAGCAGGAACTGCGGGTTCATCAGCGACAGCTTTGGCACGTTCACGGTGAGCTTGTTGGTGAGGATGACGATGATGGAGAAGATCATCGTGGTTGCGCCGACGACCGCGGTGCCGATGAGCACCGGCTTGGCCGTAGCCTTGAACGTGTTGCCGGCGCCGTCATTCGCTTCGAGGAAGTCTTTCCCCTTTGCAAATGAAGGAGTGAAGCCGAAGTCGCGCTGGATCTCCGCTTCGATGCCGGGCATCGACTCGATCGTCGACAGCTCGAAGACCGACTGCGCGTTGTCCGTGACCGGGCCGTAGGAATCGACGGCGATCGTGACCGGCCCCATGCCGAGGAAGCCGAAGGCGATGAGGCCGAAGGCGAAGATCGCGGGAGCGATCATGAGCAACGGATCGCCGTGTGCATTGAGCGGGAACATGCTGCTGATCCAGGCGCCGACGCCCATCAGTCCGGCGATGGTGATGCCCATCCAGTAGGCGCTGAAGTTTCCGGCGATGAGGCCCGCGAGGATGTTGAGCGACGCGCCGCCTTCGCGCGACGCGGTAACGACTTCCTGCACGTGGCGCGATTCGGTGGACGTGAAGACTTTCACCAACTCCGGAATGATCGCGCCGGCCAGCGTGCCGCAGGTGATGATCGTGGAGAGCTTCCACCACATCGAGGCGTCGCCGCCGAGCGTGGGGATGAGCAGGTAGGAAACGGCGTACGTGACTCCGACGGAGAGAATCGAAGTGATCCACACCAGCGAGGTAAGCGGCGCCTCGAAGTTCATGACGTCCGCGTTTTTGTACTTGGCCGAGGCGATCGCGCCGTTGAGCCAGTAGGAAACGGCCGAGGTGATGATCATGAGAACGCGCATGACGAAGATCCAGACCAGCAGCTGCGTCTGCACCATCGGATCGCTTACGGCGAGCAGGATGAAGGTGATCAACGCCACGCCGGTGACGCCGTAGGTTTCGAAGCCGTCGGCAGTCGGGCCGACCGAGTCGCCGGCGTTGTCGCCGGTGCAGTCGGCGATGACTCCGGGGTTGCGGGCATCGTCTTCTTTAATGTTGAAGACGATCTTCATCAGGTCCGATCCGATGTCGGCGATCTTGGTGAAGATGCCGCCGGCAATACGCAGCGCCGCGGCGCCGAGCGACTCACCGATGGCGAAGCCGATGAAGCAAGGTCCGGCGTAATCGCGCGGGATGAACAGAAGGATGAAGAGCATCAGCACGAGCTCGGTGGAGATGAGCAGCATGCCGATCGACATGCCGGCTTTGAGCGGGATGTCGTACGTCGGGAACGGCTTGCCCCGCAGCGACGCAAACGCCGAGCGCGAGTTGGCGAACGTGTTGACGCGAATGCCGAACCACGCCACGCCGTAGCTGCCGGCGATGCCGACCAGACTGAAGATGATGATGATCGAGGTCTTCGTGACGCCGTAGTGCCGCAGCACGCCGAAGTAGAAAACCATGATCACGCCGATGAAGAGCTCGAGCAGCAGGATGAACTTCCCCTGCGTCTGCAGATACGTTTTGCAGGTCTCGTAGATGAGCTCCGAGATCTCGAGCATCGATTTGTGTACTTCGAGCTTCTTGAGCTTCACGTACATGGCGAAGCCGAAGAGCAGCCCGAGGACGCAGACGATGAGACCGAAGAGGAGCAGGCTTCGTCCGTTGATGCCGCCGAGGAAGACGGCCGATCTCAAATCCGGCAACACGAGATTCGCCTCGGTCTGTGCTTCGACAGGCTGACCTGCGAGGCTCGATGCCTGCGCCGCGACCGGAGCGTTTCCGGCCGGCTGGGTTGTGTCCGTACTTTGCGCGTGCGCAACGCCGGCGATGCAGACCATCAGCATCGCCAGGACCAGCGTGCGCGTGATCCATGACTTCATAGGTCCTCCGAAAGTTTTTTTGCGGTGATTCCGCGGCCCAAGGGGGTTGGGTAAGGGCGCGGATTGTAAAGCATTTTCACGCGGAGGCGCGGAGGCGCGGAGAAAAGCAGGTCCGCGTACCATCTCCGGCCATGAACTGGCTGATCAAGAACTTCCTGCGTGGCCTCGTCATCGTCGTGCCGATCGCGTTGACGTTGTATCTGCTGTATGAGGCCTTCGTCCGGATCGACCGGCTCCTGAACCTGCCGACGCCGGGTGCGGGATTCGCGATCACGATCGTGACCATCATCGCCATCGGCGCGGTGGCCTCGAACTTCTTCGTGCGGAAGTTTCTGCGGGTGACGGAAGTGATCTTCACGCGCGCGCCGCTGGTGAGGCTGGTCTACGCGTCGATCAAGGATCTGCTCGAAGCGTTCGTCGGCGACAAGAAGCGGTTCGATCAGCCGGTGGCGCTGACGATCACCGACGGCGTCCGTACGCTCGGCTTCATCACCCAGGACGACCTCGGATTTCTCTCTCTGCCCGGACAGATCGCCGTCTATCTGCCGTTTTCGTACAGCATGGCCGGGACGCTGGTGGTCGTCGGGCGGGAACGGGTGGAAGCGCTGGCGGTGGACAGCGCGAACGTCATGGCGCTGATCATTTCCGGGGGCGTTTCACGCGGAGCGGCGGAGACCCGGAGATGATTCGTGCATTCTTCGTGCAGCGCACTGAATCCGGTGTCTTGCGTCACCGACTGTTTTGGATATGATCGCCGCCGTTTTTGCACGTGTCGCATCCCCGCCGAGGTAGCAGCCTGTAGATGGCTCAGATTTTCCAACGTTACGCCAATACTCTTGCCCGCGTCACGATCTTCGGCGCTGTATTCGCCGTTGCGTTCGTGCTGTGGGTGATCGGCGGCGTCGTTCGTTCGCCGTACGCGACCGATCAGGGGATCGAGCGCGAGCAACCGGTGCCGTTCAGCCATCAGCATCACGCCGGCGGACTGGGGATCGACTGCCGCTATTGCCATACGAGCGTTGAGACATCGAACTTCGCCGGCATCCCGCCGACGCAAACCTGCATGAACTGCCACTCACAGATCTGGACGAACGCGGAGATGCTCGAACCGGTGCGCGCGAGCTTCGCGACCGGCAAACCGATCGTTTGGTCGCGCGTCCACCGGCTGCCGGATTTCGTTCATTTCAATCACTCGATCCACGTCAGCAAAGGGATTGGATGCGCGAGCTGCCACGGCCGCATCGACATGATGCCGCTGACGTATCAGGCGTCGCCGCTGACGATGGAGTGGTGCCTGAGCTGCCACCGCGCGCCGGAAAAGTTCGTCCGCCCGCGCAATCAGGTCTTCAACATGGCCTACATCACGAACGATCAGGAGAGCATCGGCCCGAAGCTGGTGCAGGAGTACAACATTCAGAAGTTGACGAGCTGCTCGACATGTCATTACTAGGGGGTGGGGTGTGGGGAGTGGGGGGTGGGAGAGAATCGGCGGCGATGGATTTGGTCGCCGTTGATTTTTTCATCTCCTACGCCCCACACCCCACTCCCCACTCCCGCATCACGCTATGACCGACACCAACGAACTGAATCTCGCAGGCTTCAAAAAGCGCCTCGGTCCCGAGTACTGGCGGAGCCTCGAGTCGTTGTCGCGCGAGGATTTCGAGCAGGTCGTGGAGACGGAGTTCCCGGCCGGCGCGCTGGCGATGGAGCGCGGCGTCGACCGCCGCGATTTCGTGAAGCTCATGGGCGCGTCGATGGCCCTCGGCGGACTGGCCGCGTGCAACCGTCCCGCGGAGAAGATCGTCCCGTATGTCCGTCAGCCTGAAAATCTGATCCCGGGCCAGCCGCTATTTTTTGCGTCAGCGATGCCGATCAGCGGCTACGCGCATGGCGTGCTCGTCGAGAGCCACATGGGCCGTCCGACGAAGATCGAGGGCAACCCCGACCATCCGTCGAGTCTCGGCGCGACGAACTCGTGGATGCAGGCCTCGATCCTCGGACTCTATGATCCCGACCGTTCCCAGGTCGTCCGCCACCTCGGCGAGATCTCGACCTGGAGCGAGTTCCTGGCCACGCTCGCGCCGGCCCTGAAGGGCGGCGGTGTTCGAGTCCTGACGCAGACCATTACCTCGCCGACCCTCGGCGCGCAGATCCAGCAGTTTCTCGCGCAGACACCGGGCGCGAAGTGGCATCAGTGGGAACCGGCCGGCGGACATAACGTCCGCGAAGGATTGCGTCTCGCGTTCGGCGGCTACGCGAACGCCGTTTATCACTTCGACAAAGCGAACGTAGTCGTCTCGCTCGACTCCGACTTCCTCGATCGCGGACCCGGCCACCTCCGCTACGCCCGCGATTTCTCCAGCCGACGCAAAGTGCGCAAGGGGACGACGTCGATCAATCGACTGTACGCGATCGAGTCCGGCCCCACCGGCACCGGCTCGATTGCCGATCATCGCCTGGCTGTGCGTCCGTCGCAGGTTGAGGCGTACGCGAGGGCGATCGCTACTGCTTTGGGGAGTGGGGGGTTGGGTGTGGGGAGCGGGAGTCCTTCCGGTTCTCTGACCCCACCCCCCACTCCCAACTCCCCACTCCCTGAGCAATTCATTGCCGCGCTCGTCCGCGACCTGCAAAAGAACCGCGGCGCGAGCATCGTCGTCGCCGGCGAGGAGCAGCCGCCCGCCGTCCACGCCATCGCCATGGCCATCAATCAGGCGCTCGGCAACATCGGCTCGACGATCACCATTACAGATTCGCCAGAGGTAGCTCCGGTCAATCAGCTCGATTCGCTCAAACAACTCGTCGCCGACATGAACGCCGGCGCCGTCAAGACGCTCATCATCCTCGGCGGCAATCCCGTTTACGACGCGCCGGGCGACGTCGCCTTCGTCAAGGCGCTGGACAAGGTTCCGTTCCGCGCACACCTCTCGCCGTACTACGACGAGACCTCGATGCATGTGCACTGGCACATCCCCGAGACGCACTACCTCGAGTCGTGGAGCGACGCGCGCGCACACGACGGCACCGTCTCGATCGTCCAGCCGCTGATCGCGCCGCTGTACAACGGCCGCTCGGCGCACGAGGTTTTGGGCGCGCTCCTCGGCGGATTGGATGCATCGCCGTACGACGTCGTTCGCACCTACTGGCAATCGAAGGCCGGCGCGCTCAGCTTCGACGCGACGTGGCGCAAGTGGTTGAACGACGGCGTTATCGCCGGATCGGCACTTCCGGCGAGAACTGGGAACGCGGGCGTCTCGCCCGCACCGGCAACGACGAACGCTGCGACCGGATACGAACTGCGCATCCTTCCCGATCCGAACATCTACGACGGCCGTTATGCGAACAACGCCTGGCTGCAGGAGCTCCCGAAGCCGCAGACGAAGATCTGCTGGGAAAACGTCGCCCTCGTAAGTCCGAAGACCTCCGTCGCGCTTGGATACGACGACAAACGCCGCGACGGTCTCGAAAACGAGAAGCAGACGCTGCTCGCCGATGTGAAGTACCGCGGCCGCACGATCCGCACGCCGATTTGGGTCGTGCCCGGACACGCCGACGGCACCATCACCATGTTCATGGGCTATGGCCGGACGCGCGGCGGCCGCATCGCCACACCGTCTCCCGACACGAAAGGGATGTACGGTCCCGACCTCGAGGCCTTCCACATTTCCGGGAACACCATGGGCGTCGACCTCACGCCGTTCCGTTTCTCGGATGCGCTCAACGGCGGTCCGGGTGCCGACATCTCGCTGACGAACGCCGCTCCGTACGACGTTGCCTGCACGCAGGAGCATCAGAGCCTGAATGCGAGCGACGTCGGCGCCGACCGCGGCATCATCCGCTCGGCGTCATTTGCTGAATATCTGAAAACGCCCGACTTCGCGAAGGACTACAAGCGCGAAGAAGAGCAGAGTCCCGAGTCGATGTACCCGAAGTACGACTACTCCAAGTCGCACGCATGGGCGATGGTCATCGACACCTCGGTCTGTACCGGCTGCAATGGATGTGTCGTGGCGTGCCAGTCCGAGAACAACATCCCCGTCGTCGGCAAAGAGCAGGTGCTGGCCGAGCGTGAGATGCACTGGCTGCGCATCGACCGTTATTACAAAGGCGACGCCGATAATCCCGAGGTGTTTCATCAGCCGGTGCCGTGCATGCAGTGTGAGCAGGCGCCGTGCGAGCCGGTCTGCCCCGTCGGCGCGACGTCGCATAGCGGCGAAGGTCTGAACGACATGACCTACAACCGCTGCGTCGGCACGCGCTACTGCTCGAACAACTGCCCGTACAAAGTGCGCCGCTTCAACTTCTTCCACTACAGCGACTACGAAACGCCCGCGCTCAAAGCGCAGCGCAATCCCGACGTCACCGTTCGCACGCGCGGCGTCATGGAGAAGTGCACGTACTGCGTGCAACGCATCAACGCCGCCAAAATCGACGCCGAAAAGAAGGGACGCCGCGTGCGGGATGGCGAAGTCGTCACCGCCTGCCAGCAGGCGTGTCCGACGGATGCGATCGTGTTTGGGGACATGAACGATCCGCACAGTCACGTCGCGTCGTTGAAAGCGGAGCCGACGAACTACGCGCTACTGGCTGAATTGAATACAAGACCGCGCACGACATACCTCGGCGCAATAAGAAACCCGAATCCTGAGATCAAGGGATGAGCAAAACCGTTTTCACCACAAAGACACAAAGAGCACAAAGGGTTTCTTCGGGTCTTTTGTGCCTTTGTGGTGAAACGCTTTTTCCATAGTCATGGCCGACCTAACCCCAGCCCACGAAATCCGCCCGGTCACGCAGGACATCCCGGAGCGTTTCCTCCCCGTTCCGACGGTGGAGCCGGGGCACACGTTCGCGTCCGTCACGGATCAGATCAGCTCCATCGTCCTTCGCAAACAGATGCCGAAGCTGTGGTGGGTTGGGCTGGCCGTGGGCGTCTTCGGCGTCATGATCCTGACCGCGACGATCGGCAAGCTGGTCATCGTCGGCGTCGGCATCTGGGGCATCAACCATCCGGTCGGATGGGGCTTCGACATCCTCAACTTCGTCTGGTGGATCGGCATCGGCCACGCCGGCACACTGATCTCCGCGATTCTGCTGTTGCTGCGGCAGGAGTGGCGGACATCGATCAATCGATTCGCCGAAGCGATGACGCTGTTCGCCGTCGCCGCGGCCGGTTTGTATCCCGCGCTGCACACCGGACGGCCGTGGTACGACTTCTGGCTTTTCCCCTACCCGAACACGATGACGTTGTGGCCGCAGTTCCGCAGCCCGCTGATGTGGGACGTCTTCGCCGTCTCGACCTACGCAACTGTTTCCGCGCTCTTCTGGTACGTCGGACTGATCCCCGATCTGGCCACGCTGCGCGACCGCGCCCGCGGCAACGTCTCCCGCGTCATCTACGGCATGCTCTCCCTCGGCTGGCGCGGTTCGGCCAAACACTGGTTCCGCTACGAGTCCACGTACTTGTTGCTGGCCGGACTCAGCACGCCGCTTGTGCTCTCGGTCCACACCATCGTCTCCTTCGACTTCGCCGTCGCCCAGATCCCGGGATGGCACGCCACGTTCTTCCCGCCGTACTTTGTCGCGGGCGCCGTCTACGCCGGTTTCGCCATGGTTCTCACGCTGGCAATCCCCGCGCGGAAGATGTTCAAGCTCGAAGACTTCATCACCATGAAGCACCTCGAGAACATGGGCAAGATCATGCTCGCCACCGGCATGATCGTCTTCTATTCGTACGCCATGGAAGCGTTCTTCGCCTACTACAGCGGCAACGGCTACGAGCGCTACATGTGGCTCAACCGCGTACACGGACCGTACTGGAAAATGTACGCGATGCTGATCGTCTGCAACGGGCTCGCGCCGCAGATGATGTGGTTCCGGCGCATGCGCACCTCCACGACAGGCCTCTTCATCACCGCCATGTTCGTCAACGTCGGGATGTGGCTGGAGCGCTTCGTGATCATCCCGACCTCGCTGCATCGCGACTTTCTGCCGTCGTCGTGGGGCATGTACCACGGCACCCGCTGGGACTGGAGCATGTACCTCGGCTCCATCGGCCTGTTCCTCTTCCTGCTGTTCCTCTTCGTCCGTTTCCTGCCGATGATCTCCATCTTCGAGATGCGGACGCTGTTGCCGGAAGCGCAGACGCATCCCGAAGGACACGAGGCGTAGGGCGATGGCGATCGGCAAAGTCAGAACGGGGCTGTACGGCGTGATCGCCGAGTTCACCTCGCCGGCGGACCTGACCGCCGCCGCCGAAGCCGCGCGCGATGCCGGCTACACGGAGATGGATGCCTTCTCGCCGTTCCCGATTCACGGATTGCACGAAGCGGTGGGTATGCGCTCCACCGGCATGGCGTCGATGTCGGCCATCGTCCTCATCGGCGGGATCATCGGCGGCATCGCCGGCTTCTTCATGTGCTGGTACGCGAACGTGATCAGCTATCCGCTCAACATCGGCGGCAAGCCGTACAACTCGTGGCCGGCCTGGATCCCGATCACCTTCGAGTGCACGATCCTGCTCGCCGCCTTTGCCGCCGTCTTCGGCATGCTCGCCCTCAACGGACTGCCGATGCCGTATCACCCGGTCTTCAACGTGCGGCGCTTCGATCAGGCCTCGCGCGACAAATTCTTCCTGGTCATCCAGGCGCGCGATCCGAAGTTCGACTTCGACGGCGTCTGGAAGTTTCTCGAGGCACTGCACCCGCGGGAGGTTGTCGATGTGCCGTGGTAGGGAAACCAGAAGTGAAACCAGAAACCAGAAAGCAGAAACCAGAAGTGTGTCTGCACGGAGCAGGCGCCGCCTGATGCTCATCCTTCTGGTTTCTGGTTTCTGGTTTCTGGTTTCGTGCAGGCAGAAGATGGCCAATCAGCCCAAGTACGACCCGCTCGAGCCGAGCGACTTTTTCTCCGACGGCATGTCCGCGAGGCCGCGTATCCCGGGCACCGTCGCGCGCGGAGAGCTGCCGCTGGAGGGGTTCCTCGTCACCGGGAAAATCAATAAGGCCGATGGCGACGGCTTCCCGTTTGTCGTCACGGCGCAGGTCATGAACCGCGGACAAGAGCGCTTCAACATCTACTGCTCGCCGTGCCACGGGCGGCGCGGCGACGGCAACGGCATGATCCCGTCGCGCGGCTTGCGGCATCCGCCGTCGTTCCATACTGAGGCGTTGCGGAACGCGAAAACGGGACACTTTTTCGACGTGATGACGAATGGTTTCGGCGCCATGCCGCCGTACAACGTACAGGTTCCGGTCAACGACCGGTGGGCCATCATCGCCTACATTCGGGCGCTTCAACTGAGCCAGAACGGCACGGTCAACGACCTGCCGCCGGCGCAGCGCGCGCAGATCGGAGGTGCGAGGTGACGGCGGACGTGCGCACGAGCACTCCCGTCACCGGCATCGCCCGCTGGCGGATGCCGTCGCTCATCGCCGGCATCATCGGACTCGCGCTCAGCATCGTCGGCTACTTCGTGAATCCGCAGACGTTCTTCCGCGCGTACCTGCCGAGCTTCCTATTCTGGTTTTCGATCGTGGCAGGCTCGCTGGCCATCCTGATGCTGCAGTACGTCACCGGCGGCGAGTGGGGCCTGATGATCCGCCGCCCCCTCGGCGCCTCGGCCCGCACGATGATGTGGATGGTGCTCTTCTTCATCCCGATCGTCTTCGGGATGAAGTATCTCTACCCGTGGTCCGACACCGCATGGGCCGCGGCCGACGAAAACGTGCGGCAGAAACTCGGCTGGCTGAACTGGAAGCGCTTCGTCCTCTTCGCCGCGATCTACTTCGCGCTCTGGAACCTCTGGGCGTGGCGCATCCGCGCTCTCTCGCTCAAGTTCTACGAAGACCGCTCGCCGTTCACGGAACTCAAGCGCCGCAAGTGGGCAGCGTCCGGGCTGGTAATGATCGTGCTCACGCTCACCTTCGCCTCGATCGACTGGATGCTCTCCACCGAACCGAAATTCAGCTCGACGATGTACGGCATCACCTTCGTGGTCGGCTGCGGCCTCTCCGCGCTCGCCTTCGTCACGTTCTTCCTCGCGCAACTCGCTGGCACCGACGCCATGCGCGGCGTGCTCAAGCCGACGCACATGCGCGACCTCGGCAATCTGATGCTGGCGTTCGTGATGTTCTACGCGTACACGACCTTCTCCGAGTTCCTGCTGATCTGGTACGCCAACATCCACGAAGAAATCCCGCATTACCTCGTGCGCAACAGCGGCATGTGGGGCGCGGTGGCGTTCAGCGTGGCCATGTTCCACTTCTTCCTGCCGTTCGGATTGCTGCTGATGCGGCCGATCAAAGACAAGCCAAAGACCATCGCCATCGTGGCGGTGATCGTGATCGTGATGCGCTACGTCGTCCTCTACTGGCTCGTCGCGCCGTCGTGGTACGGCGAACATTTCGCCTGGTCGTGGATGGACCTGACCTCGCTCGTCGGCATCGGCGGCGTCTGGATCTGGGCCTTCATCGGCCAGCTCCGCGGCCAGACCATCATTCCGATTCACGAGACGTGGGTCGAAGAAGCCATTCGGGAAGGAGCGCTGAAGGTCAATGCCTGAACACGCTCCCTACCGCGACGACGACATCGTCAACCCCGAGACGCGTCACGAGGACAGCGACGTCAACGTCCGCGCGCTGCTGTGGGCAGTGGTGATCTTCATCGTCTTCGCGTTCGTGACGCATGCGGTGCTCTATCTGCAGTTCCACGCGTACGCCCGGCACTTCCGCAACGAATCGTCGCAGCCGCTGACGATGATGAAGCGTCCATCGAACGTGCCTCCGCTCCCTCGCCTCCAACCATTCCCGAACAACAAAGTTCCGCCGAACACGAACACGCCGCTGACCGACATGGCTGACATGCGCGCCGCCGAAGACGAAGCGCTGAACAAGCCGGGTTGGGTCGACAAACAGAAGGGCGTTGTGAGACTCCCCATCGAAACCGCCAAACAGCTAGTCGTCCAACGCGGCCTACCGGTGGTGACGCCATGATTTTCTCCGCCCCTCCGCGCCTCCGCGTGAAAACGGTTCTCTTTCTAATGCTCGCGACGACGCCGATCATCGCCGAAAACTCGAAAACCCCACCCACACTCCCAGGCCCAGTCGCGATCAAACAAAACCTCAACGCCCAGCTCCCCCTCGACCTCATGCTTCGCGACGAATCCGGCAACGTCGTAAGACTTGGGCACTACTTCAATCACGGCAAGCCAGTCCTGCTCAACTTCATGTACTACCGCTGCCCGATGCTCTGCCCCATGGTCATGGACGGAGTAACGAATGCACTCACCGAGCTGCGCTTCGACATCGGCAAAGAGTTCGACGTCGTCACCATCAGCATCGATCCGCGCGACACGCCCGAGCAGGCGGCGATGAAGAAGACGCAGTACGTCAACCGCTACGGCCGTTTCGGCGCCGCCAACGGCTGGCACTTTCTGACCGGACCGGAAAGCGCCATCAAGCGGCTCACGAAGATCGCCGGATTCGAATACGCGTACGACCCGAAGATGGACCAGTTCGCCCACGGAGCTGTGCTGCTTGCCGTCACGCCGCAGGGCCGCGTCTCGCGCTACCTCTACGGCTTCACCTACCAGCCGCGCGATCTCCGCCTCGCCCTCGTTGAAGCCTCGGCCGGCAAAATCGGCACCGCCTCCGACTCCATCCTTCTCCTCTGCTATCACTACGATCCGGCCACCGGCCGCTACAGCCGCAGCGCGATGAACTTCGTTCGCGCCGGCGGCGTAGCCACCATGCTTGGCCTGTTCGGATTCATCTTCATCATGATCCGCAAAGAGCACGCTCGATGATGCTTTCCGATTTTCCGCTGTGGCCGGACCAGGCCTCGACCGTCGCGCCGGGCGTCGACGCGCTGATGACGTTCATGTGCATCGTCACCGGCAGCGTCTCGGTGCTCATCTTCATCGTCATCTTTTATCTGGCCATCAAATACCGCCGGACGCCGGAAAACCAGATCGCGCAGGACTACGAGCCGCCGAAAATCCTCGAGGCGGCCTGGATCATCATCCCTTTCCTCGTCTTCATGGTCATGTTCGTATGGGGCTCGTGGCTCTACTTCCGCATCCAGCGCGTCCCCGACAACGCCCTCGACATCTACGCCACCGGCAAGCAGTGGATGTGGAAGTTCCAGCATCCCGACGGCCAGCGCGAGATCAACACGCTGCACGTTCCGGTCAATCGCCCCATCCGCATCACCCTCGCCTCGGAGGATGTGATTCACAGCCTCTTCTTCCCGGTCTTCCGCGTGAAGGCGGACGTCCTGCCGAATCGCTACAAGACCATGTGGTTCCAGGCCACGAAGACCGGCCGATTCCACATCTTCTGCGCCGAATATTGCGGCACGCTGCACTCCGGCATGATCGGATGGGTGGAAGTGATGGAACCGACCGACTATCAGAAATGGCTGGCCGGCGGCGCCGAAGGATCGCTCGCATCGCAAGGCGAGAAACTCTTCCAGAAATACGCGTGCAACACCTGCCACACGAATGATGCGACGGGACGCGGACCAATGCTCGCGGGCGTGTACGGAACGCCGGTCACGCTGACCGACAACAGCACCGTCATCGCCGACGAAAACTACATTCGCGAATCGATCCTCAATCCACAGGCGAAGATCGTCCGCGGCTTCACCGGCATCATGCCGACGTTCCAGGGGCAGGTCAGCGAAGATGATCTGCTCAAGCTCGTCTCCTACGTCCGCTCGCTCGGCGCGCAGAAGACGCCCGTCGTTCCGGTCGAATCACCATCATCGAAACAAACCAGCGCCGGCTCGCCGCTCAATCCGGGCGCAGGCATTCCGCCGCAGCAACCGAACGAAGGTAAGAAGCCATGAGCTCAGTGACACTGCACGACGTCCGCTTCGTCGAGCCCGAAGGGACGCGCAACTACATCACGCACGACTACGGCGCGCTTTCGTGGCTCCTGACGAAAGACCACAAACGCATCGCCATCCTCTACCTCTTCTCGATCACGGCGCTCTTCATCCTCGGCGGCTTCTTCGCCGTGGTCATGCGCATCGAACTGCTCACACCCGAAGGCGACCTCCTGACGAGCGACACCTACAACAAGTTCTTCACGCTGCATGGCATCGTGATGATCTTCTTCTTCCTCATCCCCTCGATTCCCGCCGTCCTCGGCAACTTCCTTCTGCCATTGATGATTGGCGCGAAGGACCTGGCCTTCCCGAAGATCAACCTGCTCAGCTGGTACCTCTACATAATCGCGGCGGTGATGGGGCTGTACATCATCATCACCGGCGGCGTCGACACCGGCTGGACGTTCTACACGCCGTTCTCCACCCAGTACTCCAACACGCACGTCTTCGGCGTCACGTTCGCGGCGTTCATCGTCGGCTTCTCGTCGATCCTGACCGGCCTCAATTTCCTCGTCACCATCCATCGCATGCGTGCGCCGGGGATGACCTGGTTCCGCCTGCCGCTGTTCGTGTGGGCGATGTACGCGACGAGCATCGTGCAGCTGCTGGCGACGCCGGTCCTCGCCATCACGCTGGTCATGCTGATGTTCGAGCGCGTCGTGCACGTCGGCATCTTCGATCCCGCCCTCGGCGGCGATCCGCTGCTCTTCCAGCACATGTTCTGGTTTTACTCGCACCCGGCCGTCTACATCATGATTCTGCCGGCCATGGGCGTGGCCTCGGAAGTCGTGGCCGCGTTCACACGCAAAAAGATTTTCGGCTACAGCTTCGTCGCCTACTCATCGCTCGCCATCGCGTTCCTCGGCTTCCTGGTTTGGGCACACCACATGTTCGTCTCGGGGATCTCGGTCTACTCGGCGATGATCTTCTCCTTCCTCAGCTACTTCGTGGCCGTCCCCTCGGCCATCAAAGTCTTCAACTGGACGGCCACGCTGTATCGAGGATCGGTGGCGTTGCTGACGCCGATGCTCTATATCCTCGGCTTCATCGGTCTCTTCACGATCGGCGGCGTGACCGGACTCTTCCTCGCCGCGATCGGCCTCGACGTCCACGTCACCGACACGTATTTCGTCGTCGCGCACTTCCACTACGTCATGGTCGGGGGCGCGGTCATGGCCTACATGGCCGGCCTGCACTACTGGTGGCCGAAGATCACCGGGAAGATGTATCCCGAATGGTGGGCGCGCCTCGCGGCGCTGCTGATCTTCGCCGGCTTCAACCTGACCTTCTTCCCGCAGTTCGTCCTCGGCTACCTCGGCATGCCGCGCCGCTACCACGCCTACGCG
The DNA here is from genome assembly GCA_035996815.1 of Thermoanaerobaculia bacterium. Taxonomy (GTDB): domain Bacteria; phylum Acidobacteriota; class Thermoanaerobaculia; order Gp7-AA8; family Gp7-AA8; genus JADGNZ01. Next base: position 41,089 of record DASYJF010000053.1, read on the forward strand.
CCGGAGTTCCAGGTGCTCAACGTGATGTCCACCGCCGGCGCCTCGGTGCTCGCAGCCGGCTACGTCCTGCCGCTGATCTATCTGCTCTGGTCACTCTGGTACGGACGCCCGGCCGGTCCCAATCCGTGGGGCGCGGTCGGCCTCGAATGGGCAACGTCATCACCGCCGCCGATGGAGAACTTCCACGAGACGCCCGTCGTGACGTGGGACGCCTACGACTATCCCGCGATGATGAAGGCGATGGGAGAGACGCAGAATGTCTGAAACCAGGATTAAAACTAGAAATCAGAAACCAGAAACCAGAAGTGGGGGCGAAGCGGAGCCATTTCTGGTTTCTGATTTCTGGTTTCTGGTTTCATCGCCCTGGTTTCTGGTTTCATCGCCGGAGCCATTTCTGGTTTCTGATTTCTGGTTTCTGGTTTCAAAGCGCGGAGAGATCCTATGAGCGTAGTCACGACCGAAGATTCCGCGCATCCGCATCATCCGTTTCTTCAGCACCACTTCGAAGACCTCGCGCAGCAACACGAAGCGTCGACGCTGGGGATGTGGATGTTCCTCGCCACGGAAATCCTCTTCTTCGGCGGCGTCCTCTGCGCGTATTGGGTCTACCGGATCATGTATCCCGAGGCGTGGTCGCTGGCCGCGGAGCAGCAGAACAAACTCTACGGCGGTATCAATACGATCGTTCTCATCATCAGCTCACTGACGATGGCTCTGGCCGTCCGCAACGCGCAACTCGGAAAGCGCAAAGCGACGGTGGGGATGCTCTTCGCCACGCTCATCTTCGGCGGTGGATTTCTCACGATCAAGAGCATCGAGTACTGGCAGCACTTCCACGAAGGGCTCTTCCCCGGCACGCACTTCACCTGGAACGAAGTACCCGCGCTCGCGCCGAAGGTGCAGCTGTTCATGACGTTTTACTGGAGCATGACCGGCCTGCACGCGCTGCACATGGTCATCGGCGCCGGCCTCTTGATCTGGATGATGATGCGCGCGTGGCGCGGCGATTTCGGCCCCGAGTACTACGGACCGGTCGAGATCATGGGCCTCTACTGGCACTTCGTCGACATCGTCTGGATTTTTCTCTTCCCGTTCCTCTACCTGATTCCGGGTCCTCACAATGGCTGACGAACACGCTCACGCTCCGCACGTTCACGTGACCCCGATGTGGGTCTATCTCGCCGTCTTCGCAGCGCTGGCCGCCGGCACGCTCCTGACGTGGTGGGTTTCAACGATCGATTTAGGCTGGATGAACACCCCGATCGCACTGATCATCGCGACGACGAAGGCGTTGCTGGTCATCCTCTTCTTCATGCACGTGATCCACTCCACGCGCCTGACGTGGGTGGTGGTGATCGCATCCTTCCTCTGGCTGGGCGTCCTCTTCGTCCTGACCTTCGCCGATTACCTCACGCGAATCTGGCAGATCTACTAATGCAGTGGATCAGTAGATCTGTGGATTAGTAGATCAGGAGGCCAGCGATCGAGGTCTTCCTGATCTACTAATCCACTAATCTACCGATCGACTATGTTCATCCTCGGCCCGATCCTCGTCGTCGCCACGCTGGTAATCATCTACCTCTGCTACACGTGGATGCAGTCCACCCGCGCATCGCAACGCCGCACTGAGGCGCAGAACCAGAGGGTGATCGAACTGTTAGGCGAGATCGCGACGGAGCTGCGCGAGCGGCGGTAACACCGACCGCTACGCGCGCATGTACGACCTGATCGACGTCAAGAACGTCTTTACGTCGATCGGTTTCGAGATGTAGCCGTCGCAACCCGCTTCGAGGAAACGATCCTTGTCGCCGCGCATGGCGTGGGCGGTCAGGGCGAGGATCGGGATCGCGCCTGTTTGCGGATCCGCTTTCATTTCGCGAATCACGCTCAGCCCGTCGATCCCGGGCAGGTGGATGTCCATCAGGATCAGGTCGACCGGCTCGCCGCCGCGCGCGATGGAGAGCGCGTCCTCGCCGCTGGCGGCTTTCACGATCTGGTAGCCGCCCTCTTCGAGCAGGTACTCGACGAGCTGCATGTTCATTTCGTTGTCCTCGACGACGAGGACGCGCGCGGGGCGGTCGGTCATGACATTTACGGCTTTTTCGCGATCGGCGGCGCCGGCTTCGAAGCCTCGGGGAAGAACTTCGGATCGAATTCGACCTTCGCCGCTTTGCGCATCTGCTCCACCTTGTCCAGCGTGGCCTGCTGCTGCACGCGGCGGCTGATGCCCGCGCGGACCTGCTCGAGCGGCTGCGACGTGTGCGCGCCGACCTTGAAGATGTGGACGCCGTAGCGCGACGGAACGGGATCGCTGACCTGGCCCGGCTGGAGCGTGGTGACGTGCGACTCGATCTCGGGCGGCAGCATGCCGGGGCTGAACGGCCCGAGGCTGCCGCCATGTTCGGCGGAGGCCGCGTCGTCGGAGTTCTCGCGAGCAAGTTTGGCGAAATCGGCGCCCGCCTTGGCCTGCTTCGCAATCGCCTGCGCCTTCTTCAGCGCGTCGCCCTGGCTGAGCGGCTTGCCGTTGCGGGGCGGCACCGCGCCGCCCTGGTAGGCGATGAGGATGTGGCTCAGGTCCGTCGCCTCGAAGTTCTTCTTGTTGTCGTTGTAGAACTTCTGCACGGCCGCATCGTTGGGCGGCGGCATCAGCTTCTGCGCGGTGGCGGCCGCGATGATGTTCGTATGATCGGCGGCGAGCTGCCCCGCAACTTTCGGGTCCTTCTCGACGCCCAGCTTGCGCCCTTCCTGCTCCAGGATTTTGAGGCGCACCATCTGCTCGGCGAAGGCCTGCTTGCCCTGTTCCGAGGAGAACTGCTGCTGCATCTCCTGCGGAATCTGTGAGAAGGCGGCGGCGAATTCGGCCTCGGTGATCGGATCGCCATTGACGTGCATGATCACGTGATCGGGCGCGCCGGCGGCGGTTGAGGTAGCGGAAGTCGTGGTCGAGCCGGACCGCAGCGACGAGAACGGCTTCATGTCGGACTTCCAGATGGCCAGCCCGAAACAGATCGCGGCGACGATGGCGATGCCGGCGATGGCGATGACGATGTCTTTTCTCAAGTTTGCTCCTGCTGACGTGGACGCGTGTCTGTCAGCGCGTCAAATGAATTGGTCAGAGTCTATAACGCTGCGCAGCCGGAACGCTGGCGTCCCGCCGGCTGGCCCGGCCAATGGCCTTGACTTAAGCGCTTGCGCGTCGTGCGCAGCCGGAACGCTGGCGTCCTCGCCGGCTGGCTCGGCTGCGTCTCGCTGCCGAATGGGAGGCTTGCGCAAGTGTTGCGTTTCAAGCGACATCCGAGCGTTCGACAGGCTGGCAGCGAGACGCAGCCAGGACAGCCCAATGGCCTTGACTTAAGCGCTTGCGCGTCGTGCGCCGTCGGAACGCTGGCGTCCTCGCCGGCTGGCTCGGCTGCGTCTCGCTGCCGAATGGGAGGCTTGCGCAAGTGGTGCGTTTCAAGCGACATCCGAGCGTTCGACAGGCTGGCAGCGAGACGCAGCCAGGCCAGCCGGCGGGGACGCCAGCGTTCCGTCGCGAGCATCGACGACCGCTTAAGTTAAGGCCATTGCGGGTTCACCCGTGGGGGCCGAGGATGGATTTGAATTGTGAGCCCGCCTTGGCGGGCGAGAGAAAGCTTTCTTTCGCCCGCTCAAGCGGGCTCAGAAACTTAGGCCCCGCTGCTATCCCACGGGTGAACCCGTGGGCTACGGTTCTTAGGCCGGCTACGCCGACGATCCCCGCAAATACATCTCGACACATTTCGCGAGCGCCTCGACCTCGATCGGCTTGCGAAACACGCCGCGCACCATCCGCGGACATCGCTGAAAGATCGCGGCATCCGGCAGCGAGCTGGCCTCGGTCGAGGTGATCACGAGCACCGCGGGCGGATCGTCGAGCGACTTCACGGACGGATCGGACGTCAGCGCTTCGAGCGAGTCGAGGACGTCGACCCCGCTCATCTTCGGCATCAGCACGTCGAGGATCACCACGGAGTACGGCGTGGTGACGATCTGATGGAGCGCGTCAACGCCGTCGCGGGCGCCGTCGACGTTGACAGACTCGTGCGCTCGCAGGAACTCGACGAGCAGGCGGCGGATGGTGTCGTCATCTTCAACGACCAGGACGTTTCCATTGCGCATGGGAGCAACCGTGGTCCAGTCGTAGCATAAAGTCGGCCATGATCTCCATCGGACCCGACGTGCTCCACGACTTCGAACGCGCCTCGCAACTCGAATGGATTGAAACGAACGGACTCGGCGGCTGGGCGGGATCGTCGATCACATTTGCCAACACCCGCCGCTATCACGGGATGCTCGTGGCGGCGCTGCCTGGGCGGACCGAGCGGACGGTGCTGGTGTCGAAGCTCGACGAAACCGTCAACGGCGTCGACCTCGGCACCAATCGTTTTCCCGATGTCATCCACCCGCGCGGCTTCGAGCGGCTGGTGTCGTTCCGGCGCGATGTCTTCCCGGTCTGGGAGTACGTGGCGGGCGGCGTCAAACTGCGCAAGACCGTCGTCGCGCCGCGCGGCGAAAATCTCACCATCATTCTTTATGAAGTCCTCGACTGCGCGAAACCGTTCGAGTTGCGCCTCTCGCCGTTCCTGGCCGGACGCGACTATCACTCGCTGATCCATTGCACCGACGCCGCGCTGCCGTTCATCCACATCGACGTGCCCGGCGCGACGTTCCACGCGAAGCCCGATTGCTGGAAGGAGTTCGATTACGAACGGGAGCGCGAGCGCGGTCTCGATCATCTCGAAGATCTCTTCACGCCCGGCTACTACGCCGTGACGCTGAAACGCGGCGCCGTGTTGCCGGTTGTCATCGCGACCGAGGAGGACGAGTGGGATGCGATCGGGATGATTGAGGATGAGCGATCGCGGCGCGAGGCATTGGTCGTTCTTGGGGGTGGGGAGTTGGGTGTGGGGAGTGGGAGCAGAATCCCCGATTCAAAGCCGCCACAAACTCCCACAACCTACTCCCCACCCCCCACCCCCATCGGTGTGGAAAGCGGGAGCGAAAGCGCCAATCCAAACTCTTCGTCAGCTCCCACACCTCACTCCCGACTCCCGACTCCCCTGCTTCTCGCCGCCGATCAATTTCTCATCGAGCGCGACGACAAGAAAACCATCATCGCCGGCTATCACTGGTTCACCGACTGGGGACGCGACACGATGATCGCGCTGCCCGGCTTGTGCCTGGCCACAGGCCGTTTCGACGACGCCAAACAGATCCTCCGCCGCTGGCTGGCCGCGGCGAGCAAGGGGATGATCCCGAATCGTTTTCCCGACGGCACGAACGAGCCGGAGTTCAACTCCGTCGATGCCGGGCTGTGGCTCTTCATCGCCGTCTGGCGTTATCGCGAAGCGACGCAGGACGACGAGTTCGTGCGCGATGAAGCGCTGCCGGTGCTGCGCGAAGCGATCAACTGGCTCGACCGCGGAACGCGCTTCGGCATTCACGTCGATCTCGACGGCCTGCTCTACGCCGGCGCGAACGGCGTGGCGCTGACGTGGATGGATGCGATCGTCGACGGCCAGGCGGTGACGCCGCGGCGCGGCAAGCCGGTCGAGATCAACGCGCTCTGGTACAACGCCCTGCGCATCGTCGCGGAGTTGTCGACTGACAGCGGGCTGCGCTCGCGCGCGGACGGCGTCCGTGAGTCGTTCGAATCGGCGTTCTGGAACCGTCACTCGCGATGCTGCTTCGACGTCGTCAATCCGAACGATACCTCGATCCGTCCCAACCAGCTCTTCGCCATCAGCCTCCCCTTCCCGCTCTTCAACGACGCCCGCGCCGAAGAAATCCTCGGCGTCTGCGAAGCGCACCTCCTGACGCCGGTCGGACTGCGCACGCTGTCGCCAACCGATCCTCGCTACCGCGCCCGCCTCGCCGGCGATCAGCATTCACGCGACACCGCCTATCACCAAGGCACCGTCTGGCCGTGGCTTCTCGGACCGTACATCGACGCGATGCTGCGCTACCGCGGCGACGCGGGGGTTGCGTCCGCGCGAGCGCTGATCGCGAATATGTCCACGCATCTCAACGAAGCAGGCCTCGGCACGATCGGCGAAGTCTTCGACGGCGAAGCGCCGCACGCCCCGCGCGGCTGCATCGCGCAAGCATGGAGCGTGGGGGAAGTGCTGCGGGTGATGTCGAAACTGCGCGAGAACATGTAGCGGCCGCCTCCGCGGCCGCGGGACCATTCGCGCTCGGCAAACCCCGCGCCGAGCGCGGGGCTGGATTGTTCACCGCGCCTTCGCGCGGGGCCATCGCAACAACGGTAGCCCAGGCGCCGTACGCGTCTGCGTCGCGTATGGACCGCTGCGGATGCTGGCGAGACTGTGATGCGGTCGCGCGCGGAGGCGCG
>DASYJF010000054.1:0-3315 GCA_035996815.1 Thermoanaerobaculia bacterium
TATCGGGTCAATGGCGTGATGCGAAACATCGACGCCTGGTATGACGCGTTTAAGGTGAAACCCGAGGAGAAGTTGTTCCTCGATCCGAAAGACCGCGTGCGGATTTGGTAGTAAGTTTGTTGGCCGTCGTGTGTCTGACTGGTGAAAGGACCAGTTATGACACGAACCGTGCTTTACCAGTCAGGACACAAGTGGCGTTTCGGAGTGGCCCTGACTGTCGCAGCCATGATGCATGCCGGGGCAATTGGCTTTGCCAATATGCACAGGCCCGAACCGGCGACGCCGTCAGGTCTCTACGACGTGACTCCTCCGATAGACCTGGAACCGGACACGCTGATTCCTGATCCGCCGCCAGACCTATCCGATCCGTTGCCGATCCCTCCTCCGACGGACGAGGTGTTTATTGACGAGAACCCAACTCCTCAACCTGTGCGACGGCAGACTAACAAGTTCACGCCGACAAGGCCGCGCACCAACACGCATCCCGGCTCCTTGCCCGTGTCATCGGCAAAGGCGTTTGCCGTCAGCGCTCCGCGGCCAGAGTACCCTTATGAAGCAAGACGGCAGAAAATAACCGGCGACGGAGTCGTCGTCATGACAGTCGACCCGGTCACCGGAGACGTAATCAGCGTCTCGATGTCGAGAAGCACCGGCAGTCCGTTCCTGGATAATGCAGCTCTTACTGGGTTCAAGCGGTGGCGCTTCCGGCCAGGGTCCGTTGCATCCGTGACGTGCCCCGTCACCTTCACGCTAATGGGCGCTAACTATTAGACTTCGGCGTCCGCAATGGCGCGCTGAGCTTCACGCAGCTCGGACGTTCGTTCGCGCACCGCGTCGGCGTAAGCAGCGAGCTGCATGTCCAGTTGTAAGTGAAGTCTTCGCGTCTCGAGCAGGTTACTCATGCGAAGAAGCACTTCGAGCTGGTCGAAAGGCTTGAGAAGGAAATCGGTCGCGCCCGCGCGCAAGGCGCGGAGCTTTGTTGTTTCGTTTGCGTCGGCCGTGAGGATGATGACGGGAAGAAACGCCTCTCCCGCCGCGGCCCGGAGCCCATCGAGGATCGCGAAGCCATCCACGTGCGGCATCATCAGGTCCAGCAGGACAAGGTCGGGCTCAAAGCGGATACACGTCTCCATGGCAAGGCGGGAATCGGTCACCGTCTTGACGCGAGTGTAACCACCTTCGGCCAGCATCATCTCGAGCAGGGCGACATTGGCGGGCTCGTCGTCGATCGCGACGATCTTCATTTTCGAAAAGAGCGCCGCGTTCGGCAGCCACCTTTGGTCGATCTGTTCTGTTTCGGCGTTCATGATTAAGGGAAATTGTCGCTAAGCTACGGCCGCTTCCGGTTGGCGAATACGGGTGCGCATGGCTTCATCGATCACGCGAAAGAATTGGCCGATATCGAGCGGCTTTGTAAGATAACTGCGAGCGCCGGCTGCCATGAGGCGCTGGATTTGCCGGGCCGTCGCATCCGCGCTGATAACTACCACCGGGATATCGCGCGTAATTTCCTCCTGCCGCAAGCGCGCCAGAACTTCGTGCCCGCGCAGGTCAGGCAAATGAAGATCAAGTAGAATCAGATCGGGAGAATGTTGCCTGGCCAGCTCAAGTCCCAGGCCGCCTTGCATCGCGGTCAGTAACTCGATGCCGGGCTGTTCGGCGAGCATCTCTTCCACCAGCGTGAGATTCGACAGGTTGTCCTCGATGTAGAGAATCTTTCCTGCCCCGGCCATTGACGCGTCGTCCACCGCCCGCGTCCGGTTTCTGGATAACGCTTTCAACGGGGAGTCGACTGCCGGAAGCTCGATCCAAAAAGCGCTCCCCTTCCCGGCCGCGCTTTTCACGCCGATGTCCCCGGCCATTGCGTGCATGAGACGCTGGCAGAGCGCCAACCCGAGGCCGGTTCCCTCCACGCCGGATTGCTCCACGTCCAGTCGATCGAACGGAGTAAACAAACGAACGAGCTTTTCCGTCGCGATCCCGGCGCCGGTATCGGTAACCACGATGCGCGTGGTGGTGGGTCCTGAGTGCTGAACAGACACCGCGATGCGACCCCGGATGGCGGTATACTTCACCGCGTTCGTCAGAAGATTTAGGAGAACCTGTTTGAGCCGCTGGCGATCCGCGAGAACAAAGAGGTCCTTGTCCAACCGCGCGTCGACGACGAGCTGCATCGCGCGCTCGGCTGCAAGCGGTCGCATAAGGTCGAGTGCCTCCTCCAGCACATCGGCCACGGCCACGGGCTCAACGGAGAGTTGCAAATGCCCGGCTTCGATCCGGCTGAGGTCGAGCACTTCGTTGATTAGGTTCAGAAGATGGCGCCCCGCGCTCATGATGTGGTCCACCCGGGCGCGCTGCTGCGCGGTGGGATTCTGGCGTTCGAGTAACTGACCGAAGCCGAGGATCGCATTCAATGGCGTTCGCAGCTCATGGCTCATGCGCGAAAGGAATTCGCTCTTCGCATAGTTCGCACGATCGGCTTCCTCCTTCGCCTCGCGCAACGCCGCTTCGATCCGCGACCGTTCGGTCATGTCGTGGGCGACGCAAAAGAGCATTTTCTTGCTTGCGGACCAGGAGGCCGACCAAAGCACGCTGACGATCGACCCGTCCTTGCGAATGTAACGGTTCACGAAATCAGTAAGCCTGCCGGTGTCCAGGATCTCGGCGGCGGCGTTTTCCGTTGCCAGGTGATCGTCAGGATGAACCAGCTCCATGTAACGGCGACCGATCAGTTCGTCTGGTGAAAATCCCCACAATGCCTCGCTGGCCTCATTCATCGTCACGAAGCGGCCGCTCTCATCGACCGTGCAGATGACATCCTGGGAGTTATCCATGATCAGCTGGTTCGTCTCGAGCGCAGCCTCGAGCTTGCGCTGACCCTCGCGCACCGCTTCCTCGGCGCGCTTTCGCTCGGTGATATCTTCCACCATGATGAGGAAGTCGCGGGGCCGGCCGTCCTTGCCGCGGATGATGCACGCCGTCCGGCTAGCCCACAAGATGTCGCCGCTTTTGCGGAGATAGCGTTTCTCGACGCAGCAACGTTCGGTCCCGCCCAACATCTCTTTCGCGAGCCGTTGGGTCTCCGCCAGATCCTCGGGATGCGTGATATCGAGCGGCGTCCGGGTCATCAACTCTTGTTCGGAATAGCCGACCATTTCGGCAAGGCGCGCGTTAACCTGCTTGAACTGCTGATTATCGACCGCCACAACTGCCATGCCGATCGGCGCGTCGTCGAAAAGCTGGCGGGAGCGCTGATCGCTGGCCTCCAGTGCGGCCGTCCGGTTCGCGATGAAGCGCATCTCCCGGATGCTCCGG
>DASYJF010000055.1:0-27686 GCA_035996815.1 Thermoanaerobaculia bacterium
GCGCGAGCATCGGCCGTGCCCACCACGAGCGGCGCGAGCATCCGCCAAAACAAAAACGCCGCCGAAGATCGGCGGCGTTTCGATGAATCGCGGTTGGCGTTTTAGCCCGCTCGGCGTTTGCGTTGCGCGGGCGGGACATCCTGTTTCGCTTCGACGCGCGTCGGACGGTTGGCGGGGCCGGCGAGGTCGTGTTTGCGTCCGGTCATGTTGTTCCAGGCGATGGCGACGGCGGGGACGATCGTGACCGTCGAGTACGTGCCGGCAAGGACGCCGATGAGGAGAATCCAGGCGAATTCGTGGATCACTTTGCCGCCGAAGAGGATCAGCGCCACGAGGACGATTACGACCGAGCCTGAGGTCAGGATCGTTCGCGACAGCGTCTGGTTCATGGCCAGGTTGAGTTGCTCTTCGAGGTTCATTCGCGCCTTCAGCTTTCGCCGGTTCTCGCGGACGCGGTCGTACATGACCACCGTGTCATTGATCGAGAAGCCGACGATGAGCAGCAGCGCGGCGACGATGTTCAGCGAGAACTCGCCGTTGATCATCATCAGGAAGGCCAGCGACATCAGCACGTCGTGGACGATGCAGACGATGGCCGACGCGCCGAACATCAGGTCGAAACGGATCCAGAGGTAGAGACCCATGGCCAGCGTGGAGAGCACGACGGCCAGGATGGCCTTCCGCTGCAGATCGTGGCCGACCTGCGGTCCGACCGTTTCCTGATCGAGCACGTTGAACGCGCCGAGGAAGCACTTGTCGTTCAGGAAGCCGGCAATGCGTGTCGTCACGCCGGGAGCCGAAGTCAACTGGCTCATGTTCGTGAAGATGCCGAGCTCGGAGCGGCGGGTGACGATGTTCTGGGCGATGTTCTTGTAGTAATCGCGCGCTGCCGGTGTGGTGCCCTTGGCCTCGGGATCGGCGGAGGCGAGAAGCTCGGTCAGGCGGTCGCGGCCGTGGAAGTTGAGATCGAGCTTGGTCGTGGTCTGCGGGTTCAGATCGGCATTGAGCTTCGATACGACCTGGCCGGCATAGTCGGTCTCTTTAGGGAGCTCCGGCAGGCGGATCAGGACCGCGTGGTCTTCCGCCTTGCCGTACTGCTGGATCGAGGCGCTGGTCAGGTCGGCGCGAAGGCGGTCGATCGGAACGGTGTCTTTGAACCGCAGCGTGATCGTGGCGCCGCCGGCGAAGTCGATGCCCCAGTTCACGCCGTGCTTGAGGAACATCGCCAAGCCGAGAAGCATGAAGAGGATCGAGAACGAAACGGCGTAAAAACGCCATTTCACGAAATCGTATTTTGAGTTGACGAAAATCTGCATGGCTGGTTCCTTAGATGCTCATCTCGGTCGGGCGATTCTGCGATTTGTACATGACGTCGAAGATCACGCGCGACACGAAGAACGCGGTGAAGACCGACGCGAAGAGACCGATCAGCAGCGTGACGGCGAATCCCTTGATCGGGCCCGTTCCGAACTGGAAGAGGAAGAGCGCCGAGATGATCGTGGTCATGTGCGTGTCGATGATGGTTCCGAAGGCGCGGGAGAAGCCGTTCTCGATGGCCGCGCGGACCATCTTGCCGTCGCGCAGCTCCTCGCGGATGCGCTCGAAGACGAGGACGTTCGAGTCGATGGCCATACCGAGCGTGAGGATGATGCCGGCGATGCCGGGCAGGGTCAGCGTGGCGTGGAAGAGCGCCATCATGCCGAGCAGGATGACGAGATTCAGCAGCAGCGCCAGCACCGCGTTCACGCCCGCGCCTTTGTAGAAGAGCAGCACGGCCAGGATGAGTGCGATGAAGCCGATGAGCGACGCGAGAAGGCCCTGACGAATCGAGTCGCGTCCGAGCGACGGGCCGACCGTGCGCTCTTCCAGCGTCGTCAGCGATGCCGGCAGCGAGCCGCTGCGCAGTTGCAGCGAAAGGTCGGCCACCTGCTGCGGCGTGAAGGTTCCTTCGATTACGCCAGACTCATTGATCTGGCTGTTGATGACCGGCGCCGAAATGACTTTGTTGTCGAGAACGATGGCCAGACGCCGTTTGATGTTCTGTCCCGTCAGGTCGCCGAACTTTCGCGCGCCGTCCGGCGTCAGCGAGAAGGCGACATTGGGCTGGCCCATCTGGCTCTTCGATGCGCGCGCGTTTTTCAGGTCGGTGCCGGTGACCGGAACCGTCTTGCGGATCGCGTAGTACTCGACGCCGGCGGAGCGGCCGAGCGCGTCTTCGCGCGTGCCGGGCAGGATGTCCACTTCCGTTTTCATGTTCGCCGGAACGTTGGTCATCGCCGCCTCGGGGGTCGAGCCCGGCTCGCCTTCGACGAGGCGGAACTGGAGCTGGGCGGTGGTCTTGATGATGTCCTTGACGCGGGCCGGATCGTCGACGCCTGGAAGCTCGATGACGATGCGGTTGGCGCCTTCGGTGGCGATGTACGGCTCGGTGACGCCGAGAGCGTTCACGCGGTTGTCGATCGTCTCGACGGTGTGCGTGATCGTGTCGCGCTCGAGAGCCGTCTGGATCGGCGTCTTCATCTTGAACTGCATCACGCCTTCCGGAGTGCGGCTGACGTCGAACGAGCCGAGGTAGTCCTTGGCGATCTTCTCGTACTCGGTGGTGGGAGTGTCCGCGGGAAGCGCGGCGGTGAACGTGGTGTCGTTCACGCGGCGCGTGGTCGGAATCGGGAGAGTGGCCTTCTTCGCCTGCGCCTTCAGCATCTCCGAGCCCTGGTCGGTCTCGAGGCGGACGGCGTCGCCGACGTTCACGCGCATGACCAGATGCGTACCGCCCTTCAGGTCGAGGCCGCGGCGGATCGGCTCAGGGTTGTCGTTGGTCGGTATCGTCGCGGCGGCGAAGCCGACCAGGACGGCCAAAATAATGATGACTTTCCACAGCAAACCTCTAGTCAAGTTTCCTCCAGGAAAACGGGAGCGGGTTACTCCGCCGCATCGCCCGTGATGATTCCGGTGATCGCTGAACGTGTAACCTTGACCTTCACATTCTCGGCGATCTTCAGGTAGACAACTTCGGCCTCAACACCCTGCACCGTCCCGTAAATCCCGCCGGAAGTGAGGACGCGATCGCCCTTTTTCAGCGTGCTGAGCATTTCCGCGGTCTTGCGCCGCTGCTTGTTCGCCGGCGCGATGACCAGGAAGTAAAAGACGAGGAAGATGGCCGCGATCGGCAGGATGTTGATGAGAAAGGCGGACGTGCCGCCGGTAGTCTGAAGCAGAGCAATCGCTGTCATATCGTTTTCTCGGTTCGCTTTCGGGAGCTCTTTGTTTGTCGTTCAGGCGTCAACTTCGCCGCTCACGACCCGCGAGAGGAACGCATCGCGAAAAGCCTGCAAAGAGTTGGACGCGATAGATTGCCGAATCCCCCTCATCAAGTCAAGGTAAAACGAGACGTTGTGGATGGTGTTGTAGACCATGGCCGCGATCTCGCCGGTCATGTACAGGTGACGCAGATACGCGCGTGAGACTGTGCGGCAGGTGACGCACGAGCAATTCGGATCGAGCGGACGCTGGTCGTTTGCGAAGCGCGCGTTCTTGATGGCGACCTTGCCGAGGCTCGTGAAAAGCGAGCCGTTCCGCGCGTTGCGGGTGGGCATCACGCAGTCGAACATGTCGATGCCGGCCGCGACGCCATCGAGCAGATCCTCCGGGGTCCCGACGCCCATCAGGTAGCGCGGCTTGTCCACGGGAAGCAGCGGAGCCGTGAAGCGCATGACATCGAGCATCTCCTCTTTCGGTTCGCCGACAGACACGCCCCCGATCGCAACCCCATCGAATTCGATCGATCCAATCTCCTCGGCGCTCCGCTTGCGCAGGTCGTGATGAATCCCTCCCTGCACGATCCCGAACAGCGCCGATTCGCCGGTCCGCGCCGCGAGCGACCGCCGCGCCCACCGGTGCGTCAACTCCATCGACCTCTCAACCTCGGCATGCTCAATCCCATACGCCGGGCATTCGTCGAAGGCCATGGCGATGTCGACTCCCATCCGCTGCTGGATGTCGATCGACGTCTCCGGCGAGAGGAAATGCGCCGAGCCGTCGATATGGCTGCGGAACTCGACCCCCTCCTCGCGAACCTTCCGGATCGACGACAGCGAGAAGACCTGGAACCCGCCCGAGTCGGAGAGGACGGCCCGGTCCCAGTTCATGAACCGATGCACGCCGCCGAGTTGCTCGAGCAGATCGACGCCCGGCCGCAACATCAGGTGGTACGTGTTATTGAGGATGATCTCGGGACCGAGCTGCTGCAGCTGATCCGTCGTCAGCGATTTGACCGAGGCCAGCGTCCCGACGGGCATGAACACCGGGGTCTGGATCGTGCCATGGCGCGTGACGATCTCGCCGCGCCGTGCGGCGCCGTCGGTGGCCAGGACCTTGAACGAGAGTCTTTGCATGTGCGCAGGGCGTTATCTGCGCTTCGGGTCTTCAGGTCAACATCAACAGCGCGTCAACGGAGCATTCCGACAGCCGGCGTTCTGTCCCATCGAGAGGACATTGGTCTTCTCGATGAGGAACTCGGTCCTCTCGATGAGGAGGTTGTTCTTCTCGATGAGGAACTCGGTCCTCTCGATGAGGACTCGGTCTTCTCGATGAAGAGTCGTTCTTCTCGACGAGGAAATCGATTCACTCGTCGAGACCCAACGCAACTATTGCAGCTTCATCTGCTCGACGTGGACGCTGCTCGGGAGTTGCAGCGTGAAGCGGCTCTGATCGACCGGCGCGTTCACCTTTACGTTCGTGAATTCGTAGCGCGTCTTGTCGCCGTCGCCTTCCGTGTATTCGAACTGCGTTGTCAGGTAGGACGTCTTGTCGATGTAGATGCGGATGTGGCGCACGCGCTTCGCGATCGTTTTGCTCTTCGGATCGAGATCGAGGGCGTAATACGGCTTGTCCGACGTGTTGGTGAAGGTGAAGTTAAACCATGCGCCAAGCTCGTCGATCGCACCGCTCGCGCCCATGTACTTGAAAATGCGGTCCTGGTAGCGCTTCACCTCGATCCGCTCGGCCTTCTTGAGGTCGGGGTAGTAGGTGGTCAGCATCCCGTCGGCAATGAGCATCGTGACCCGCTTGGGGGCGTCGTAGCTCCAGAGGACGTTGTTCGGCTTCGAGTAGATGAAGCGGCCGGTCGAGACTTCGGGCTTCGCCATCAGAGCCAGCGACTTCTCCTGCCGGAAGTCGGCCTGAAGCGTGTTCGTCTTGGCTTGCGCGAGCTGCACCTTGCGGATGACGTCATCGAGCGAATCAGCCTTTGGTGCCTTGGTGGCGGCGAAGGCGGGCATTGCCAGCGCGGCCACGCCGAGCGCAAGTGCAAGAAACTTCCTTATGAACATGGGCAGCCCCAACGCCCCCTTCCAAAATCGTATTTCCGAGGGAGGGGGTTATACTCTGTGGAAACTGAGGTTATTGATGAAAAAGAACTTACCGGTGCTCGCACTACTTCTGCTCGTCGTAACCGCCTCATCCGCATCCGCTGCGATCCAATACGAATTCCGCCAGACGACCTCTTCCGACCTCGAATCGATCCCTTCCACCGATTGCGCCGGCCGTGCCATCATCGACGGCGATCGCTCGCGCGTGGAGTTCATCACCGGCAACGCCTACCCCCCCGGCACATACGTGATTGCGACCAATGGCTCGCGGACGATGACCTTCATCGATCCGTCGAAAAAATCGTTTGTCGAAATCAACGCCGCCAGCGTAACCGGCTCCATCGGCGCCCGGAAGATCACTATCGCCAACAAGAAGATCGACGTCACCAAGATGCCTGACCAGGTCAGCATCGCCGGCTTTCCCACCGAGCACTACCGGATGATCATGAGCTACGACATCACCGTCGCTTTCGGCAACATGCCGCTGACGCAGACGGTGAAGACGACCATCGACAAGTGGACCACCAACGCCTTCGGCGACGTCGGCGACACGTTCCTGGCCAGCGGCGCCCTCCACACCGGCAACCCGGACCTCGATGAGCTGATGTCGGCCGAGAACACGAACATCAAAGGCTTTCCGCTCAAGCAGATCGTAAACGTGACCACCGTCAACACCCACGCGGCGCAGAACACCTCGTCGCAGCTGCACATGAGCCGGACCGTGACGCAGACCAGCGAGTTGCTGGTGACGTCGATTCAACCGACCGCCAAGGTCAACGTGGCCACGTTCGCGGTCCCGCTGACGTACCACAAAGCCGGTCCGATTCACGACGACACGCAGAAGGCGCCGGTGCAGGTGCTTTCGATGGAACCGGCGGAGAAACAGTAGATCAGTGGTCAGTGGTCAGTGGCCAGTGGTCAGTGGCTAGTGGTCAGTGGCTAGTGGTCAGCCCGCCAGTCTACTGACCACTGACCACTGACCACTGACCACTGGGAGGGAGGGGGGGGGCGCACATGGTACGATCCGGCCGATTCGTCCGCAGTACAGGTTCCAAATCCAAACCGATGAGAAGACAGTTCGCACGCGAGGGATTTCTGCGACGTTTGGCCCGGCGGCCGCGGCTGTATGTCGCTGTTGCACTGCCGCTGGCGATCCCGTTCATCCTCGCATCCGTCACCAACAACGCCGCGGTTTCACAGCCGTCGACCGCGATTTCGCGCGCGGCCATGATCTTCACGCCGCTCCGCTACGCTGAGCTCACCGCCCCCGCTGCGGCGTCGTTGCCGGAGCACTCCGTCGTCCTCACCCTCGATGACGGCGACACGCTCGACTCCGTCCTCACCGCCGGCGGCCTCGGACGCTCCGACGCCGCCACGCTCAACAACGAGTTCGGAAAGACGGTCGATCTACGTCGCCTCCGTCCCGGCCATCTTCTCCGCTTCCACTACGACTCCGCCGGCGCCGTCGACAGCGTCGAGATGAAAGTCAACGGATGGGGCGAGATCGACGCCATCCGCGACGGTATCGCGTTCGCCATCACCCCGCGCCCGGCGCTACAGGCGGAAATCGATACGACCGTTTCCGCCGAGATCGATTCGTCGCTCTACGAAGCGCTCCGCGGAGCCGGCGAAACGCCGCAGCTCGTTCAGGAGCTGGTCGACGTCTTTCAGTGGGACATCGACTTCTTCGCTCTCCAGAAGGGCGACTCCTTCAGCCTTGTGGTGAAGAAAAAGTTCGCAGGCCCCGACGTCACCGGCTATGGTCCGATCGTCGCCGCGCGCTTCACGCACAACGGCCAGACCTTCGAAGCCTACCGTTGCGACACCGACGGCCACGCCGGCTACTACGCCCGCAACGGAAGCCCGCTGCGCAAACAGTTCCTGCGCGCGCCACTGCAGTTCAGCCGCATCACATCGAAGTTTTCCGTGAGCCGATTCCACCCGCTGCTGCACTACTTCCGTCCGCATCACGGCGTCGACTACGGCGCGCCGGTCGGAACGCCGGTGATGACCACTGCCGACGGCGTGGTCGCGGCCGCGACGTACAACCGAGGCGAGGGAAACTTCATCCGTATCCGGCACACGTCACGGATCGAAACCTCCTACCTGCACCTCTCGCGCTACGCCAAAGGAATCAAGCCCGGCAAACGCGTGACGCAGGGCGAAGTCATCGGCTACGTCGGCATGACCGGCCTGGCCACCGGACCGCACCTCGACTACCGCGTCTCCGACAACGGCACGTGGCTCGATCCGCTGAAGCTGAAGTCGATCACGCCCGATCCACTTCGCGGCGAGTCGCTGGCTTCGTTCCGCAACAGCGTGTCCGCCTTCGCCGCGAAACTGGCCACGCCGGGGCAGCAGCTGGCCGCGTTCGCTGCAAAACGGCGGGCACTCTTCTAGCAAAACACCCCAACCCGATCATGAAAAAGGTCACTGTCCGCGCGCCGGTGCGCGCCGATCTCGCTGGCGGTACTCTCGACCTCTGGCCGCTCTACCTCTTCCATCCCGGCTCGCGCACGGTCAACGTCGCGATTTCCTATCACGCCGAATCCGAGGTAGCCGAGACCGGCGACGATGCGATCCAAATCAATCTCACCGATCAGCAGTACGAACATCGCTACGCGTCGATCCACGAGCTGGCCGCCGATCCGAAAGCGGCGCTCATCCATCGCGCGCTCGAGCACTTCCATCTTCCCGGCATCCGCATCACCACCCGCACCGACGCCCCACGCGGTTCCGGCCTCGGCGGCTCCTCCGCACTTACGATCACGCTCGTCCGCGCGCTCTCCGAAATCGCCGGCGAGCCTGTGCAGGGCGACGATCTGATCGCCCTCGTGCGCGACCTCGAGACGCGTCTCATCCGCGTTCCGGCAGGCATCCAGGACTACTACCCGCCCGTCTACGGCGGCCTGATGGCCATCCACCTCAATCCTGGCGCCGTCGTCCGCCACCCGATCGCGCTGCCGGTCGACCGCCTCGCCGACCACATGCTCCTCCACTACACCGGCGTCGCGCACTTCTCCGGCACGAACAACTGGGACATCTACAAACGCCAGATCGACGGCAAGAAGAAAGTCCACAAAGGTCTCGACAAGATCGCCGAAAGCGCCATCGAGATGGAGAAGGCGCTCGAAAGCGGCGACATGGAAGCGGCCGGCGTCGCCCTCGGACACGAATGGCAGAACCGCAAGGCGCTCATCGACGGCATCTCGACGCCGGAGATCGAGTCGGCGATCGCTGCGGCGATCGAAGCCGGCGCCTGGGCCGGAAAAGTCTGCGGCGCCGGCGGCGGCGGATGCATCGTCTTCCTCATGCCGCCCGACCGCCGCGACGCCGTCCGCGCCGCGCTTGCGACTGTGCCGGGCGAAGTCATCGATGCCCAACCGGTCGCGCATGGCCTCACCGTCGAACGCTCCGACGACGCACCATCGGCGCGCCGAACGCGCTTCACCATGCGCAGCTCGCCGTCACTCGAACAGCTCTACGTCTTCGGTGGCAGCGGAGCGTATCGCCCGCATCTGCTCGCCGAGGCCATCGTCACGCAGATCGAACCGCGGAGTGGCGTGCATACCGCGACCGTCAAAGCCTTCGTCGCGCCGATACGTTCCGGCGACGGCACCGTGCCATGGAACGAGGCGCGGCCGATCGAACCGGAGACACTCGATATCCGCGCCGTCCCCGATCCGAATCACGACGTCGACGACTCGCTGAAACCGGAGATGCTGATGCAGGGCGCGCTGCAATCCGAGGACGCCTTCCGCCAATACGTAGCCGGCACAGCGCGGCTGACCGTCTTCCACAATCCCGATTTCGCGATGTATTCGCAGCAGGGTGAGTCGCGCAGCGATTTCCTCACGCGCTGCAACGAAGAAGCGAAGCGCCGCATCGAAAAGGAGCAGGAGCGCCTCGAAGGCTCCTTCCGCCGCCGCATCGATCAGGTCAGGGAACGCTCCGAGCGCGACACGCGCGAGCTCGACAACGACGACACTCAACCGATGGAGCAACGCGGCCAGGACGTCAACGTGGCCTGGGGCCAGGCCCTCTACAACATCACCAGCGGCAAGCCGGCCGGCGTGGTCGAAGCATCGCATTCTGTGCGCGAAGACGACTACCTCTCCCGCATCCGCCAGATTCAGCGCTCCTGGGAAAAAGAGCTCCAGGTCATCCGAGACGACGTCCAGTCCAAAGCCCGCGAGATCGAAGAAATCGTGGTGACCCCAACCGCGAAAAACATCGAGATCACCAAGTACCTGATCCTCTGGGCCGCCGGCCTCTAGCCTCGGAATACCGCTTCGGTGCCCGTGTTAGGATGCGAACCCGAGTCGGGCAGTAGCGCAGCCTGGTAGCGTACCTGAATGGGGTTCAGGTGGTCGGGGGTTCAAATCCCCCCTGCCCGACCAAAACACAACAACCCTAACTAGCCGATGTCGACCGGTTCGGCCATGTCCTCCTCGGCTGGCGTTGCCGTTAGCTGAAGCATCCGTTGCACGTCTTTGCCAAATGCGGCCAGCTTGTCGGAGTCGGTGAGCACCACTGGTCCGGCGCCGCTGACGGCGGCTTCGGTCACTTTGAAACGCCGCGCTTCCAACTCGCTCGCCTTTGTAATCAGCCTTCCGGTTGTGTCTTCCCACGAGGCCATCGCCAGCGTAACGTTCTGTCCCTGCTCCTCGCGGCGAATTGTCTCCGCAACACTGAAAGCAAGCCACGCCCACGGCTCTTCGTGCTCCGGCAAATCACCCGAGATGACTGTATCCTCGTGCGCGTTTTCGGCGGCGAGCAGCGCGACCGGTTTCACCGTTTTCAGTAGCTCAATTCCGAGAGGTGCGACCTCAACCTGAGGAACGTCATCGCGCACCTCGTCCAACCAAATATCGGCATTCCACACGGTATTGGATACCGCTTCACGCTTGGTCAATGGCTCCGCATCAGGTGCGAAAAGCTCGCGGACCGAATGCGGAATCGAGGAGTGATCGTAGATCGTCGAATCGACCGAGCCCTCTCGAATCCACGGCGAAACGAGGACGGTCGGAACCCGTACTCCCAACATGTCGAATTCGAAGCCCTCCGGCGACACCTTCTTATCCGGTGGCGCTACATCATCTTGCGGTGGCCGCTCGTGGTCGTAGAAGCCGCCGTGTTCGTCGTACGTGAGGATGAAGAGCGTCGAGGCCCAGATCGTGGGGTTCGACGCTAGGGCGTCATAAACAGACTTAATCAGCGCCTCGCCGGCGTGGAATGAGCGAGCATTTGCAGGATTGTCCGGGTGCTGGCTGTTGGCATTCTTTCCGAAGTGATTGGGCTCGATAAAGACATACTCTGGAAGGTCGTTCGCGGCGACGTCTTTGGCGAACCGGTCGTTGTAGTCGCGAAATTTTCCGCGGAACAATTTGTCCAGCCATAAATCGCGGAAGACGAGACACTCAGGGATTCCATCGGTGTAAATGCGGTAGTTCCTTTTTGCGTTGATGATTGTTCCGAAGATCGTCGGATTGTTGTACCAGCGCTTCGTAATATTATCCGTGCCGTCAGAAGTTCCGGCGTGCACATAGTTGCGATTTGGCCATGTTTGGCCCGGTACGGAACAGAACCACTGATCGCATACCGCGAACTTCTTTGCCAGCGTGGAAAGTACGGGCACGTTTTGCTCCGGTTGGCACCTCATGATGTGCGCGCCGTAATTCTTGACCGCCGGTTTGTGCTTTGCCGCCTCGTCTTCGAAACTGGCGATGAAGCCGCTGTTCGTTACGTTGTAAGGCTTTTTGAAAAACGGAGGCTTCTTCGGAGGCTTGATTCCGGTCAGCTGCCACATTACCCCCAAGTGCCCATGGTCCGGGCCAGCGTCGATACCGGCGGAGGCGTCGAACGAGACGTGGACCGGTTTACTGTCGATCCCCATGTTCGAATCGTTCACGGTCGCCTGCTTTACCGGCGAGACGAATGTCGTTCCGGCAAGCATGTGATCGAACGAACGGTTCTCCAGCATCAATACCACGATGTGATGGATTCGATCGGTAAAGTCGGGCATTCGGCACCTCCTGATGAAAAGACGGACGGGCTAACGGTTTTCTCTCATACGTTCGTGCTGAAATCTGACGAATGGGATATCGCGAGAAGCTAATGTCGTTCCGTGAACGGCGATTGTCAACGGACTTACGGCGACGTGTATGGCCGGATTGACTTCCCCGCCTGATGCTTCGAGGCTCGTACGCGGCGGACGACGCGATCGAGGCCGGCGGTGGTTGGTCATAGCCGCCAGCCGAATGGCTCATCCATCTGCTGAGACACGACGCGTCGTCGCTACGCTCGACAATTAAGACGATCAGGAATCACCGGGGACACGGGGATGCTCAAACCTCAGGGAATTTCACCCTCCTCTCGACGGTATCCCCGCGCCATGGACGAGCAAGCGCAGCCCACTATCCGCATCACCCTGGACGACGCGGTCGCGCAGGGGGAGTACATCAACTTTGCGAACATCATTCATTCGCCGAGCGAGTTCGTGATCGACCTCGGGCGCATCGTTCCGGGTCGGCAGGACGTGAAGGTCTACAGCCGCGTGATCATGACGCCGCTGCATGCCAAGCAGCTGCTCGAGGCGCTGGCGCAGAACATCTCCATCTTCGAGCAGAAGTTTGGCGAGATCCGCATCGACGGCGCCTCGGTTTTTTCCTCGAACGAACCGTCCAACTGACGTGTCGCGGATCAAAATCATCGGCGCCGGTCTGGCCGGATCCGAATGCGCATTCGGTCTGGCTCGGCGTGGACATCACATCGATCTCTTCGAAATGCGGCCGGTGAAATCGACCGCGGCGCATCAGACTTCGAATCTCGCGGAGCTGGTCTGCTCCAACTCTTTCCGCTCCTCGGCGATCACGAATGCGGTCGGACTGCTGAAGGCGGAGATGGCGATGCTCGACTCGCTGGTCATCCGATGCGGCACCGAGGCGCGGGTGCCGGCGGGGGATGCATTCGCGGTCGATCGCGATCGGTTCTCGGCGTCGGTGACCTCGGCGATCGGCGACCAGCCGAACATCACCTTGCATCGCGATGAAGTGACCTCGCTCGATCGCGGCGACTACGACTTCGTGGTCGTCGCTACCGGCCCGCTGACTTCACAACCGCTCTTCGATTCCATCAATGACTTCCTCGGGCGCGACGGTCTGTACTTTTACGACGCCATCGCGCCGATCCTCGCCGCTGACTCGCTGGACATGTCGAAGCTGTACTGGAAATCGCGCTACGGAAAAGGGTCCGCGACCGACTACCTGAACGCAGCGATGACGCAACAGCAGTACGAAGAGTTCGTGGCTGCGCTGCTCACCGCGGAGATCTTCGCGCCGCACGATTTCGAGAAGGCCGCGCACTTTGAAGGATGCCTGCCGGTCGAGGAGATCGCGTCGCGCGGCATCGACACGTTGCGCTTCGGGCCGATGAAGCCGGTCGGACTCGAACATCCGGTCACGGGCGAGCGCCCGCACGCGGTCGTGCAGTTGCGCAAGGAAGATCTCTCCGACGACTACTTCAACATCGTCGGCTTCCAGACCAAGATGAAAGTGCCGGAGCAGAAGCGCGTCATCGGCATGATCTCCGGATTGGAGAACGCCGTCTTCGCCCGATTCGGTTCGATGCACCGCAACACATTCATCAATGGACCGCGCCACCTGCGCGCGACGTTTCAGGCGAAGAAGGACGACCGGATTTTCTTCGCCGGGCAGATCACCGGCGTGGAAGGTTACGTGGAGTCGTCCGCGGTCGGCCTGCTCGTTGCGCGCTACATCGACGAGCTGTCGTACGGCGCTCCCGCCATCCCGCTCCCATTCCATACCGCCCTCGGCGCCCTCGGCCGCCACGTCTCCGCTTCATCTCCCGACCGCTACCAGCCGTCGAACGTGACGTGGGCGCTGATCGCAGACGTCATCGGCCGCTGCCGCAAGATCGAGAAACGCGAGCGGCAGGTGGCGACCGCGCTTGAATCCGTTCGCGCGCTTTGCGCCGCGGCGTAAGACGAGGGAACGCCGGCGTCCCGCGCCTGCGTTTTGTGAAGCTGTCGCGATTCGAAATTGCGTCCGCGCACGTGGCAGCGAGACGCAGCCACGCCAGCCGGCGAGGACGCCAGCGTTCCGTCGCGATCGCTCTGCGCCGCCGCGTGGTCATCGTTCCTTCCGCGCCACGAGCAGCAGCCGCGGATCGCCGAGGCGGAACGGATCGCCGGTGACGGTCGAGTTGAGTTGTTCGACGACGAGTCCTTCGCTCGCGAACAACTCGCGAAATTCGGCCACGGTGTAAATCCATGTATGCGCCGTCGCGGATTCGCGCACGGAGCCGCGCACGAACGAGTAGTCGACATCGAGGCGGCTGGCCGCGGCGTCGTACGTCGCGCTCGAGAAAAAGAGGATGTCGCCGACTTCCATCCATCGGCGCGTCTGCAGCGCCGGCAGAAGCGACTCCGCCGTCGCGCCGGTCTCCAGCACGAATGCCGCGCCGGGCTTCAGCGAGGCCGCGAGAGTGCGAACGAACGCGCGCGTGCCGTCGCGATCGCAGTAGCCGAAGCTGTTGCCGAAACAGAGTGCGCCGTCGAAGCGGTCGCGCCAAGGCAGCTCGCGCATGTCGCCTCGATGCCAGTCGATCGACAACTCTTCAGCTTCGGAACGCCGCCGCGCCTCGTGCAGAAACCTCGTCGAAAGATCGACGCCGGTGACGTCGTATCCACGCCGCGCCAGCGGAATGCTGTGTCGTCCCGCGCCGCACGCAACGTCGAGAATCGCGCCGCCCGGCGCGCCGAAAGCCTTCTCCAGAAACGGCAGGTCGGCGTCGGCGTTGGGCGCAGCCGCAACCCAGAAATCGACAGCGAGGCCATAAAAGAAATCGTGGAACCAATCGTTGGTGCTCATTTTCGTCTCCATCGTTCGCGGGACACACGTCAAACGTTCCCGGCGTCAGCTGCAGGAGAGGAGGGACGAAATCAGATATCGGCGGTGAATTTCAGAGGCGAATCCGCTGCGGATGATAGCGAATCGATCGCCGCGATGTGAATCCTGCGGCGAAGCGCACAGGATCTCTGGTGGCACCGCGAACTCGTCGATTCGCGATGCGCTTCATGATGCAGTACGACCCCGGCTACGGCGACTACACCGAAGAACGCCGAACGATCTTCGCCGACCTCACCATCGTACGCTCCTCGACGCCATCGATCGACAAACATAGTCCGACGATTCGCGGTCTCTCCCTCGTCTTCCCATCCCATCAGAAGGTTTCCCTTGCGTTGTGAGCAGGTGTTGTAGTTAACTACAACACCTCATCCGAGCCTCTCTGAATGGACCGTGAATGGAACGACAGTCAGCCTATCTACCGCCAGCTTCGCGATCGCGTCGTCGCGTTGATGCTCGACGGCGTTCTCAACGAAGGCGATCCGCTCCCCTCGGTGCGCAACGTCGCCGCCGAGTATCGCCTCAATCCGATCACGGTCCTCAAGGCCTACCAGGAGTTGGTCGACGAGCAGCTCGTCGAGAAGAAGCGAGGCCGAGGGATGTACATCAATGTTGGTGCGCGCGATCTGCTGCGGAACGCCGAACGCGAAACGTTTCTGGCGGAACAGTGGCCGAGGGTTCACGCAACGATTCGACGGCTCGGTCTGACGCCGGAAGAGCTGCTGGATGGCGGCAAGAAGGAGAAGAGCTGACATGACCTGCATAGAAGCACGCGGTCTCCGCAAAGCGTTCGGCGCGACCATCGCGCTGGACGGCGTCGATCTCCATGTCGAAGAGGGACGCATCCTCGGCATCATCGGTCCGAACGGCGCTGGAAAGAGCACCGCCCTTCACGCCATCCTCGGCCTGACTCCGTACGAGGGTGAACTGAGTGTCCTCGGGCGCGATCCCTGGAGCGAACGCGATCAACTCATGCGTGACGTCTCTTTCATCGCCGATGTCGCCGTAATGCCGCGCGGCATGCGTGTGTCGCAGGCCCTCGACTATGTGGACGGCGTCCATCCGCGGTTCGATCGCACGAAGGCTGAAGGCTTCCTCGCGAAGACGGACATTAAGCACACCAGCAAGGTGCGTGAATTGTCGAAGGGTATGGTTACCCAGCTCCATCTCGCGCTCGTGATGGCCATCGACGCCAGGCTCCTTGTGCTCGACGAGCCAACTCTGGGATTGGACATTCTCTATCGCAAACAGTTCTACGACTCACTATTGAACGACTACTTCGACCGCAGCCGCACGATCATTGTGACGACGCATCAGGTCGACGAGATTCAGGACGTCCTCACCGACGTCATGTTCATCAATCACGGACGCGTTGTCATGGAGTGCGGGATGGAGGAGTTCGAGTCCCGTTATGTGGAAGTGATGGTGCGTCCCGAGAATCTCGCCGCGGCCCGCGCGTTCCAGCCGATGCACGAGCGGCAGGTATTCGGCCGAAGCATTCTGTTGTTCGACCAGGCCAACCGCGATGAGCTGGCAAACCTGGGGGATATTCGCACGCCGGGAATCGCCGATCTGTTCGTTGCCGTAATGGGCAAGCAGGGAGCGGATCAATGACGTCGGAGCCTCTTGCCGATTCGCCCGACGTAGCGCCGCAACTCTCGTCGCCGACGCGGCCGATGTATTGGTCGATACGCCGCGAACTATGGGAAAACAGGTCGATCTATGCCGCGCCGGTGGTGACGGCCTGCATCATGCTTTTCGGTTTTTTTATCAGCACGATCACGCTTCCACGCCGCATGCGCATCGCGATGGCCGATCCCGAAAAGCTGCACAGCGTCGTGGCAATGCCATATGACACGACTGCCGGTTTGATTCTGGTGACGGCCTTTCTTGTCGGCGTGTTCTATTGCCTCGACGCGCTGTACGGCGAGCGCCGCGACCGCAGTATTCTCTTCTGGAAATCGTTGCCGGTGTCCGACCGTGCGACGGTGCTCGCCAAGGCAGCAATCCCTCTTGTGATCTTGCCGCTCTTCTCCTACGTTCTGACCCTTGTTACGCAGCTGATCATTCTGATCGTCAATACGATCGCCTTGCTGGGAAGCCCCTCAGAGCTGGCGGCGCTTTACCAGAACCTGAAGTTCTTTCAGCTATCCGCGGCCCTACTCTATGCCGTCATCGTCATTGCGCTCTGGCATGCGCCGGTCTATTGCTGGCTGCTGCTGGTGTCCGGCTGGGCGAAACGCGCCACGTTCTTATGGGCGGTGATGCCGTTTCTCACGATTGGTGTTTTCGTAAAGGTCGCCTTTGGCAGCGCATCGTTTTTCATATTCCTTGAAAATCGACTGGTTGGCTGGTTCAGCAAGGCTTTTGTCGCTCCCCAAAAGGGTGCGCCACATCTGGACCCGCTAGCCGCAATGACGCCGGGAACATTCTTTAGTACACCGGGACTATGGATCGGCCTCATCTTCGCCGCCATCTGTCTCGCCGCCACGATACGCATGCGCCGGTTTCGCGAACCAATCTGAAAGGAAAGCAACTCTATGACCTACACACCAATGCTCGTCATCCATATCGCCGGCGGCATGATCGCTGTCCTGGCCGGCTCGATTGCGTTAGTCGTGCGCAAGGGCTCCCTTATGCATCGCCGCACCGGCGACGTGTTCGTGATCGCGATGCTGTTCATGGCCTCCGGCGGCGCCTATATCGCAATGCGGAAATCGCAGCCCTTCAATGTCTTCGCGGGAACGCTGACGTTTTATCTCGTCGCGACGGCGGCACTTGTCGTCATGCGCAAGCCGAAACAGAACGGACGGTTGGAGTTCGCGTTCATGCTGATCGCGCTCGTGGCCGGAATCACCGCACTCGTCTTCGCGCTGCGAGAGCACCACAAAGGTTCCATCATCGGCTACAGCGTCTTCGCGACGATCGCGCTGCTCTGCGCCGCAGGCGACCTCCGCATGCTCATTCGTGGCGGCGTGGCCGGCGTCCAGCGCATGGTGCGTCACATCTGGCGCATGGGCTTCGCCCTCTTCGTCGCCGCCGGCTCCTTCTTCCTCGGCACAGCCAGCGATCCCGTCATGCGCCGGAGCGGCCTGCGCGCCACGCTCTTCACCAAGGAAATCCGGGCCACACATCTCCCACAGGTGCCGGTGATCATCATCGTCGTCCTGACAATTTTCTGGCTGATCCGCGTGCGGTACGCGAGTGCCTACAAGACACCGAGAACGCCCCGGTTGGAGAAGGTGTGACCTTCAAGACGAGCGCCAGATCGCTTTCGCGCGATGGTCTTGTTCGACCAGGCAACGAGCGTTCACGAAATTGCCGCAAACTCGCACGAAACCACAGCACATCGTGCTCACACCGCCGACGCGAGAACGAACGCTCGTCCCGTAGCGTCGTCCGCGGGCTCAAGGATGTCTGGACAACGCATGCCGGCAAGGAGTTGCACGTCGAAGATCTCCTGGACGCTGCCTGAGAAGCGAAGGAAGCCCTGGATTTGTCCGTTGCGGATGTCGACGATCCACACGCCGCAGTTCCGTTCCGGCAGGCGTGCGACCGGGAGTCCGTCGAACACGCTCTCGCGGACCTGCGAGAGGCCGATGAATGCATACGGGCCTGCGAAGGCCAGACCGCGAGCGAAGCCGGGCACCTCGGCGACGACTCTCTTCTGTCCGTCGGCCGGTTCGACAACGCAGAGCTGGCCCTTGCCGGATTCAAGGATCCACAGCTTTCCCTCATAGCGGCGCGGTGAATGCGGCATGCAGAGGCCGCGGGCGATGATCTCGTTCGACAGAACGTCGATGACGATGCCGCCGTCCGCCTTCCGCTCTCGCCATCCGGCAGGGGTATTGGATTCACCGAGCGCCGTCACGTAGCGAACCGTTCCACCCTCCACGGCCACGCCATTGAGGTGACAGCGATCTTCCGCCGCGAGCTCGGTGATGAACGGCGGCCGCCATAACTCGCGGAAGCTGTTTACGGAATCGAGAGCAGCCAGACAGGAAAAACGCGTATTGACGAGCACAAGGCCGCCCGTCGTGTAGGCGAGTTCGTGAACGCGGATGTCTCCCGTTCCATACGCCGCCGTCGGAACGAACGCGGCATCGAGTTGCCCGTCCTCGAGCGCGCCGGCGATGCCGGGATGATTGCGGAAGTGCCAGATGAAGTTCTTCGTCCCGAGCGTGAGGGCCTGCGGCGAGACGGCGACGCCCATCGGACTGGGAAACGCGCGGAAGTGCGTGTTCAGTTGGCCGTCGCGCATACGTGCCACGATGACGCGGCCGGATTGGTACGTGGTGATGAGGAGCGATGCCGCTGCTTTTGCGAGGATCTCCGGCAGCGCGGGGGTGAAGACGGAACCGAAGTCGTTCGGCGCGGGAGTACGCTCGGCCGGCGGTGGCGACGGACGGCTCCTCCGTCCCGGGTTGGGAGGAACGGCGAAGAGGTTACGAGCGCGCTCGGCGACGTCCGCTACGAGAGGGAGCGCGACGCGCAGGTCATCCGCGTTGCGGCGCCATTTTTCTCGATTCGGTTCGGTGAGCGTCGTTCGCGAGAGCGGCAGCGGCGCCGTGAGTGGACGATCCCAATCGATCTCCAGAAACGCCGCCAGCCGGTCGATCTCCTGCTGCGGCTCATCCACCAACGCGTCATAACTCGAAACGCACCAGTGGTCGGGCGCGAGTTGTTCGAGATCATCCAGCAGATACCGCGTCGCCGTCGACCACTGCGCGGCAACGATCTCCGCCAACGGCTTCCCGGAGAGCTCGCGCCAACCCGGTGTGAGCAGCAGCGACCACGGCGGCCCGTCCCATCCCGGTAGCTTCGGGTAGGTGACAAATTTTCCCGACCGCCATGCGTCCAGCATGCTGCTGATCGTGTCCCGCATATCGCGGTAGAGGTAGACGAACAGCGCGTCGGGGAAGGCTCGGGCGAGAAACGGTACGCGCAGCGAGTTCTTTGGCGTCTTCTCCAGCAACCGCAGGCCGCGCTGGCCTGAAGTGGGGCGGCGTCCATGACGGTCGCGAAGCTGGCCGATGAAGGCGCGCTCGAGCTGATCGACCACCTCGGGCGTGGCGTCCGAGGCGTCGAGACGGTTGGAGTGATGCTGGCGGTAATCGGGATGCAGCGGAGCAATCGATTCGATGACGGCGTGGCTCTCGCCGCCGATCGTCCACACTGTCTGCGACTGGGCAAGGGTCTCGAAAAAAAGGGAGCTGCCGGAACGCGGCGAGCAGACGATGAAGATTGGACGCTCGATCCTTCGCTCGCGCCTCTGCGGTCGAGCGCGAGGTCGCGGAATCTCGTCATCGAGCGCGGGACGGATGACCACGCTGCGGACCGCGTCGACGGCATCGACGCGGTTCTGGAGGGCAAACTTTCCGTGTAGCGGTTCGAGAGCGGCATCGGCACGATCGAGCAACTTCCGATACAGCGGGAAGCCTTCGCGCTGCTCGGAGAAACGCGCGTAGGCGGCGCGCCAGTCGCGTTGCAACTCCGCGAGCACGGCGGCGAGCTCGCTCTTTTGCGCGCCGTCCGTGGCCGTATCGAGCACAAGGCCGATCAACTCTCGTTGTTCCGCCGGCGCCATGACGATGGGATGGTTGAACGTTTCGAAGGCCAGCACCGGCGCGCGGAGCGGGTCGTAGGCAACGTGCTCGACTGGCGCTCCGCTCACGCCCCGTTCGACGTGATTCCAGAAGACCGCCGATCCGATCGTGTCGGCGACCAGATGAATGCGCCGCGTCGGATCGGGATTGATGACGTTGTGCCGCCGCCAGGTATCGAAGATCCAGGCCTGGCCCGGCTGCATGTTCACGGACGCGTCGCCGCAGAGGAACTGTACGTTGGCGGTCGTCACGATCGGCACGTGCACCCGCGCATGCTGCGTCCAGTAGTAGTTCGTGTCGCAGTGCGCCGTGGCCTCGGCATTGTCATCAAGCCGCATCAGGCGCGTCCGTCCCCAGACCGCGTGAAACGCCGCCAGCACTTGACGCAGGTATGGGCAGCGCTGGAGATGCGGTGTCGGCAGCATTGCCCCTTTCACTTCGTCGTTGGCGGGGTCGCCGCTCACGGCGATGAGCGGCACGGCGCTGTTTCCGGCGAATCCCTGCGGATGCGGATGCCAGTCACTCTCGCTGAATTGCGCGACCTCCCCGGCAAGGCGGTTCGCATCGAAGGAAAAGGGTAGCCGAATGAGTTCCTGATCGAGTTTCATCAGGCGGCCCTTATACTACGCGCGCTTCCGGGGACAAGAAGTCGATGATGAGAGGGGGAGTTCGCGATGAAACGCTCACGCTCGAGCTCAAAGGCAAAGCCTAAAATCAAACCGGCTTTTTCACGGGCCCTAGGCCTCGGCGCCGTGGCGCTGGCCGCGGTTCCGGCAAGCGCCGCGACGTTCACGGTCATCAATCTGAATGACAGCGGCGCGGGAAGTCTCCGCGACGCCATCACGCAGGCTAACGGCGCGGCCGGCGCCGACGTGATCAACTTCCAGCCCGGATTAACCGGCACGATCACGCTCACCACAGGCCAACTCAAAATCGCCGATTCGGTCGACATCCAGGGCCCGGGCGCGGCGACGATCTCGGTCAGCGGCAACAACGCCTCGCGCGTTTTCTATCTCTACACCGGCAGCGCGACGCTCGACGTACGCATCGCCGGGCTGACCATCACTCAGGGCGCCGCCAACATCGGCGCGGGTATCGTCGACTTCGACGAGAACCTCACGCTCGAGGGCGTGACGATCACGCAGAACGCGGCCACGGGCGATGGAGGCGGCCTGTGGGCCGACGGCTTCAGCATGACGCTGACGGTCAACAACTCCACCATCAGCGGCAATACGTCGGGCGATGACGGCGGCGGCATCTACGTCGAAGACACCGGCGGACCGATGACCTTCACCAATAGCGTCATCAGCGGCAACCAGGCGGTAGGCGCCGGCGGCGGGATTTACTTCTACGATCCCGATGACGACATCACCTTTCAAAACACCACGATCTCGGGCAACACCGCCGGAACGATCGGCGGCGGCATATACCTCTATAGCTTCGATAACGGCGGGATGACCTTCCGAGGATCGACGATCTCCGGAAACAGCGCCCAGGAAGGCGGTGGCCTGTTCTTGTACAGCATCGACACGACTCCGTTGCTGATCGAGAACTCGACGATCTCCGGCAACCATGCTACGGCGGGCCAGGGTGGCGGCATCTTTCTTTACAACGTCAGCGCCGGGGGAACCCTCAGCTTCGCTACGATCGCATCGAACACGGCGACTGGAAACGGCGGCGGCGTCTTCGTCGAATCGGGAACGGTCACGATCAACGACTCGATCGTGGCCGACAACACGGCCAGCGCGAACAACGATCTCGACGGCACATTCGACGCGAGCTACTCCCTGATCGAAACCCCGGGGAGTGCCGCCATCAACGACATCGCCGGCAATATCTTCAGCACCGATCCGAATCTGGGCCCGCTGGCGAACAACGGCGGTTCGACCCAGACGCATATGCCGGGGGAGGGGAGTCCGGTGATCAATGCCGGCGACCCCGCATTCGTACCACCACCTTCGACCGATCAGCGCGCACTTGCGCGCGTCGTCGGCGGGCGGGTCGACATGGGCTCGGTCGAATCGAACGGCGGCACGATCCAGTTCTTGCAGGCGACGTACTCGGTCGCCGAGACCGGAGGCATGCTGACGGTCACGCTCACGCGCGGCGGCGGCACGGACCCGGCGTCGGTGAATTACGCGACATCGAACGGCAGCGCGATCGCTCCAGGCGACTACGCCGCCGCTTCCGGCCTAGCGAGCTTTGCCGCTGGTGAGACGACCACAACGTTCAATGTCGCGATCAACGATGACCTCATCTTCGAAGGCAACCAGACCTTCAACCTCATCCTCAGCAGTCCTTCAGCGAACGCCGCCCTCGGCGCGCAAAGTACGGCCGTCGCGACGATCACAGACAATGAAGCGCCGCCCACGCTTGCGATCAACAGCGTTTCACAGGCGGAAGGCAACAGCGGAACGACCCCATTCAACTTCACGGTGACGCTCACGGGCGCGAGCGAAGTGACGGCAACGGTTCAATACGCGACGGCGGATGGAACGGCCGCTGCTCCGGGCGACTACGCCGCAACCAGCGGCACGCTGACGTTCGCGCCAGGCGTGACGACCCAACCGATCACAGTCCTGGTGAACGGCGACACCGCGTTCGAGCCCAACGAGACGTTCGCCGTGAATCTCAACACCCCGGCGAATGCGACGATCGCCACAGGCTCGGGCACAGGCACCATTCTGAACGACGATGCCGGCACCGTCGACCTCGGGATCACGAAGACGGCAACGGGGGGGGCGTTCTTCGCCGGTCAGCCGATGACCTACACGATCGCCGTGAACAACGCCGGTCCGAACGCCGCCAACGCGGTTGCAGTGACCGACATTCTTCCGGCGGGAGCGACCTTCGTGTCAGCGATTCCGTCGCAGGGAACGTGCAGCGGCACGACGACGATTACATGCTCCCTCGGTGTCATCGCGAACGGCAGCAACGCCACGATCGCGTTGAAGATCACGCCGAACACGCCAGGTCCTCTGAGCAATACCACGACGGTCTCCGCAGCTCCGCAGCCGGACCCGAATCCGGCCAACGACTCGGCGACATCATCCGTGACGGTCCAACCGGCTTCGGCGATCCCGCTGTTCGGCGACTTCACGAAGATTCTGTTCGCGATCACGTCCGCGATCGTCGGCTTGTACATGATGAAAAAGAATCAGGGCGAATGAGGGTTGTGGGAAAAGGAGCAGAAATGTTCAGTGTGAACCTTACCGGTGCCAATATGGGATCCCCCGTCACGATCGCGGCCAGTGATGTCAGCAACATTCCGGCCTCCTCGCTCACAACCGCGCAGGCGGGCCTGTGGACTCTCGCGCGCCGAGGGTTCTCCGCGACTCTCCTCAGCGTGCTGACGCTTGCCCTATTCAGCCTGGCCCCCAGCCTGTCGGCGGCACCCCCGAGGCATCCCGCGGCCACGGCCAACGGCCACAGCGAACAGAAAGCGAAGTTCAAGGGAACGCTGCTTTCGATCTCCCGTGACGGTACGACCGTCCAGCTGAGCCTGAGCGGTGGTGTCACGATGACGCTGCCGCAGAAGACCGTCACCGTCGTCGACGAGCGTACGCACACTTCGACCCGCTCCAGCGTCGCTCAACTCGAATCCAACATGCAGGTCATCGTCAAGACGCACATGGACAAATTGGGCAAGGTAACCGAGGCGAAGATCCGGATCACTAGCCGCTGAAAGATCCTCGATTATGAGGAAGGTGGCGATCCGCGATCCGGTCAAGGCTTTCCCTCGTTCGACGAGTTGAGGCTGGAGGAGAACCCCCGTCCGAGAGCAGTGAAGCCTTATCACGGGAGAGCTGTGGATCATGTTGTGGCTTCTGATCCGAGGCGCAAAGGGGATGAAAGCGGGAGCAAACGCGTTGCCGCCCAAGCCTTCTAGTTGACGCTGAGCTGTTCTTTGCGCGGTTCGTTTCCTGATTTCATGGCAGCGATCTCGGTGCGTCGTCGCAGCCTGTAATCGTCGCTCCTTGCGCGACGGTCACGGTCGCATCGAGAACGGCGTCCGCGGCAGCGGTGCACTGAATCGTCCCCTCAATAATCGTTCCGTCGGGGAGGCTGCGGAGGTTGATGTCTTGTCGCGGATGACGACGTTCTCGGTGCAGATGCCGCTGATCACCGCGGCCTGCACGTTGCCGCCGGCGTTGCAATCGACCTTCACGACATTCTGATTCGGAAGCGCGGCGGCTCCCAACGCGATGACGAGAGAAAGGAAGAGGCAGACGGAAAGTTGGCGATTCGCATGACCGTCTCTACGAACACAGTCTGGAATCGGATGCAGACCTCTGAGATCAGGTCGCGAAAATCGTTTGGTGGAGGCGGGGGGAGTTGAACCCCCGTCCGAGAGCAGTGAAGCCTGGCTACTACATGCTTAGCTCTCCTTTTAGTTCTCGTCCTCGTTCTGCCCGGAGAGCAGGGAACGATCGAGGACCAGCCTCTGAGGTTTTCGACGTCTGCGCCGAGACGGTGCGCGGACGCTTAGCTCACATTGATGACATCCGGACCCGACGGCGTGAGCAACCATCGGACGGACGCTCACGGGTTTTTAGGCCGCGAGGGCGAGTTGGCTGTTGTTCGCAGCTACTCAGTTTTGATCAGATTTACGAGTTAATCAGCTCGGCATGCAACCATGACCTCGACATGTCCCCGTCGAAGCCGGTACGCCCCCAAATTGTCAACGATCGAGCGCTTCAAAACCCCTCGAAGCATGGCAGCATTCCTGTATGACTTCCGCCGATTTTCAACGTGAGATCGATCTGATCGTCCGCCGCGCGCTCGATGAGGACCTGCCCGACATCACCAGCGAGGCCATCTTCGAGCCGGGCGACCTAGGAAAAGCGAGGATTCTGATGAAAGCGCCGGGGATTCTGGCGGGACTGGCGTTCGCGGAGCGGACGTTCGCGGCGATCGATCATTCGGCAGCGTTTGTGGCCAAGCGGAAGGATGGCGATGAAGTCGCGGCCGGCGATGTCGTGGCCGAGGTCAGCGGGAGTGTCGTCGGACTGCTGGCGGGGGAGAGGCCGGCGCTCAATCTCATGCAGCGCGCCTCGGGCATTGCTACGACGACGCGCCGCTACGTCGACGCCGTGCGTGGGACGAAGGCGGGCATCTACGACACGCGCAAGACCGCGCCGGGGCTGCGCGCGCTCGACAAGTACGCGGTGCGCTGCGGCGGCGGACAGAACCACCGCATCGGTCTGTACGACATGTTCCTGATCAAGAACAACCACGTCGATCGCGCCGGATCGATCACCGCGGCGGTGGAGCGCATTCGTTCGAAGGGGATGGCGCAGAAGATCATGGTCGAGGTTCGTAATCGAGCCGAACTGGACGAAGCGATGGCGTTGCGGCCGGACTTTATTCTCCTCGACAACATGACGAGCGCCGAGATGCGCGCCGCGGTCGAGCACGTGGCGGCTGCGGTGCTGCTCGAAGCATCGGGTGGTATCACCATTGACAACGTCCGCGAGATTGCCGAGACCGGTGTCGATCGCATCTCCATCGGCGCGCTCACGCACTCGGTGGTGGCACTCGACATCTCGATGCGAATCCAGAGGTAGACGGTTTCACGCGGAGTTCGCGGAGAGGCGGAGAAAAGCAAGAGAACTTCTCCGCCTCTCCGTGTGCTCCGCGTGAAACGTCCCCCGGAAGCAATGGCACCACCTTTGCGGCAGCGAGGAGCCAATGTCCGATTCTCAGCCCTTCCAGGTTGCCGTTGTCGATGACGATCCCGCGATTCGCCGGCTCGTGCGGCTGCTGCTCAAGCGCAGCGGGTACGAGAGCATCGAGTTCGGGATGGGGGAGGAGGCGCGCGAGCAGCTGCCGCAGATCGCGTGGGACCTGGCCATCCTCGACCGCCGCCTGCCCGACATGGATGGCGTCGATCTTTGCCATCAGCTGAAATCCGACCCCGAGCTGCGCAACCGCTACATCATCATGCTTACCGGCGAGGACGACCAGGAGGACAAGATCCAGGGCCTCGACCTCGGCGCGGACGACTACATCACCAAGCCATTCCAGTATCCCGAGTTAATGGCGCGCATCCGGGCGGCGAAGCGGATCGTCGACCTGCAGAAAGAGCTGCTCGAAACCAATCGCCGGCTGGAGTTGCTGTCGATCACCGACGGACTGACGAAGCTCTACAACCACCGCCATCTTCAGGATGAGCTGGCCCGCGCGTTCGAAGAGTCGGCGCGCTACCAGCGACCGCTGTCGTTCGTCATCGTCGATCTCGATTTCTTCAAGAAGGTCAACGACACGTACGGCCACGCTATCGGCGACGAAGTGCTCAAGGCGATTTCGTCGATCTTCCAGAAATCGATCCGCACCACCGATTTAGCGGCGCGCTACGGCGGCGAAGAGTTCGCGCTGATGCTGCCGGAGACGATGCTCGAGGACGCGCTCACTTTCGCCGAGCAGATCCGCGCAAGCATTGAAGCGGCGCCGGTTGAGACGAACGCCGGACCGATTCCGGCCACGGTCAGCATCGGCGTCGCCACCGTGCCGCACGCGCGCATCCATTCGGCGAAGGAGCTGATCGTCGCGGCGGACAAGGCGCTGTACCGCGCCAAGAAGAACGGCCGCAATCAGGTGCAGGCGGCGGAGCCGGCGCGGCCGGTTCGCGCGAAAGGGACGGACGCGGCGTAAGCGCCTACGTCTACGCCGTCACCGCGAACTCGCGCATCCGCTTGTCCACTTCCGCGCGCAGGTTGAATGCGTGCTGTTGGATGCGGTCGTCGATGCCCGGACGCGTTCCTTCCGCCGACAGTAACTCCACCGCCGACTCCAGCTCCGCGGCGTCGGTTGAAATGCGCTGGAAACCGTAGCTGCCGCCCGAGCCTTTCAATTGGTGCGCGAGGTACGTCAATCGTTGTAATGCTTCCGGCGACTGATCGCCGTCCAGCTTAGCCTGAATCTCGCGCACCTTCTCGTCCGCCTCGGCGAGAAACTCGCGCTTCAGGTCATCCAGTTCCAGATCCACCATCATGTCGGGCCTCACCGGCTTTGCATGCGCGATGCCGCGCCCGCCGCACCGTATGATTCCGGCGATGGAGATGGCAGTGCTCGATGTGCCGCGCGCGGAGTTCTCGATCGAAGAGCCGTGGGTGATTCCGAGTGCGTGTGTCCCTGCAGCGCTGAAACGAGCGACGGACGGCGGCGCCCCGGGGCTGGCAACGACCGTGGCCGCGTACTACGACGATGACTTTCTCACGGTCATCTTCGATGCCGAGGATGACGAGATCGTCGCCACGTACCTCGGTCACGACGAGCCGCTGTGGCAGGCGGACGTCGTCGAAGTCTTCATCGCTCCCGAAGGCCTGACCCCGTATTTCGAGATCGAGGTCAACCCGCTTGGCACCACGTTCGACGCGCGCATCGATTCGCCCGACGGCGTCCGCGCGACGATGAAGACTGACCTCGCCTGGACTTGCGAAGGCCTCTTCGCGGCGCTGCGGCGCGATGACGGAACGCGTGTCCACACCGTCATCCGCATGCCGTTCGATGCGCTCAAAAAACATCCGAATGCCGGCGACGAATGGCGCGTCAACTTCTTCCGCATCGACCGCAGCGCCACGCACGGCGACGACTTCTCCGCGTGGCATCCGACGATGAAAACGCCGCCCGACTTTCACGTCACGGCGGCGTTCGGTGCGCTCTTCTTCAGATGATAGAAATCCAGCTAACCTCTTGTATTACAGGGAATTCATTCTACATTTTCTGATTTGTAATCAGGACCTCGGCCATAGCAGACTAGATTGAGCGTCGGCCAAGGACCT
>DASYJF010000056.1:0-55468 GCA_035996815.1 Thermoanaerobaculia bacterium
GGAAACCGCGGCGCATTTTGCGAAGCTTTGGAGTGCGGTGGCGATCGAGCCACCGCTTTGGGAGGGAGGGGGACGGCGACATCACGAAGTCGTAGCAAGCATCACACGCAGCGCATCGCCACGATTCCGCCGCCCTCCCAAAGCGGCGGCTCTGCCGCGCGCACTCCAAAGTGCTGCGCACGAAAAGGATGTTTGATGGTCCGCGAACATGGAGCGAAGAAGAACACCGCCAATTCGAGGAGAGCATTGCGTTGCTGGAAGAGATCGACGCTGAAAATGTGGACCGAAGCTCCGCCCCTCTAATGAACCGCCACCCCGCCGATGTTCTTGAGCGAGATGGAAATCCCGATGCTCGGCTCGGTGTGCTCGACGGGGGTGTAGACGATGTAGCGGCGGTACTCGACCGCGATTCCGTAGCAGGAGGCGTTGCCGCCGATCAGATAGCGCTGCTCGAGGAACTTGCCTTGTTTCGCGTCGTAATTGATCTGCACGTCCGCGCGGAGGCGATTGTTGAGGACTGACGAGCCGGTGTTGATCCGGAACTGGCTCGAGCCGGGAAACGTGGACGGCACACCGGCGACGGCCGGCGGGCGGTAGGACGAGAACCAGGTGAAGCTCAGGTACTTGTCAGCGATTTTGCCGGTGCCCAGCAGGTTGGCGGAGAGGCTGGTTTGGTCGAGCTGATGCGAGACATTGCCGAACGTCGCGGCGGCGTCGAGCGTGATCGACGAATACGGATTCACGTGCAGGCCGGCGATGAGCGGCGTGAATCGTCCTTGCTGCGGCACGGTCGAGCCGGAAAGTCCGCCGGCGGTCGCCGAAGTGAACGGGCGTCCCAGGGAGACCGATTGCGTGAGTGAGAACGAGGCCACTTCGCGCGAGGAGCCGCCCGCCGCGGTTTCGCGTCCGATCAGGCGTTGCGTTAGCGAGTATTCAACCGAATCGCGCACGATCGGGAGGAACGGCGAGTCGACGGTGTCGAAGCGAATGATGCGGTTCTGATCGTTGACGTTCGTCGTGTAGAGATAGCGGAAGCGCGGCTCGATCACGTGCTTGAACTTACTGAAGCCGCCGAACGAGTCGTTGTAGACCTTCGACAACGACGGACCGACGACTTCCACCTGTCCCTGCGCGTAGAAGCGTTCGACCGGATTGTTGACCGCGGTCAATTTTCCAAACGGATTCGCGACGGAGTTGTCGTCGAGCGAATCGGAGTAGTACGTCTCGCGCACGGAAACTTGAGGCCGCACCGAGAGCCAGGACGGCGTGTGCAGTTGCATCGAAAGTGTCGGGAAAATGTCGGCGCGGTAGTAATTCGCGGTCGGGCCGTTCAGCAGGCCATTCGTGACCAGGTGCGACGCCGACGACTCCATCGAGTAGTAGAACGGCGTCTCGCCGATGCGGTTCGGGTAGAGACGGAACTGAAGCGACGGCAGCTGCTCGAAGCGCTGGCGTGGCGGCGCGGCGAACGGATCGTTCGGATCGACGTTCGTGAGCAGGATGTCGCGGCGGTCGGTGAGGATGTTGAACGAATACGTGCTGCGGTTCTTCGTCAGATACGCGGACGAGTAAATCTGCGACAGCGTGTGCAGGCGCGGGTCATGCGCGAAGCGGCGGAAGAACTCGACGTTCGAGATGTCCTCCATGTCGACGACGCCGCGGAAGCCGCCGGGCAGATTGTCCTGCGAATGCTGGTAGTTGTAGCGCCATTCGTTGCGGCCCGTCTCCTGATCGTGAACGACGTATGCGCTCAAGTCGCCGTGCTTCACATTCGGCGACGGACGGTAGCGAACGTTGATGCCGGCGCCGTTGTAGCCCTTGTCGTTGATGTCGCCGTAGAACGTCGTGTCGGCGGAATCGCCGAACGGAACGAAGTAGCCGACTTCCAGCCGGTCGCCGTAGGTCGGCGAGAAGAGGATGCGCGGAATCAGAAATCCCTGCGAGCGGTCGCTCTTGGTCGGCCAGACCAGCCGCGGCGTGAAGAAGAGCGGGATGTCGTGCGCGCGGAAGACGACGTCACGCATGCGCGCGTAGTCGTCGAGCGTGACGTCGGCCTCGGACACATGGAACGACCACGACGGCTTGTCGAGTTGGCACGAGGTGAACATCCCGTTCGTCAGCCGGTAGCGGTCCTCGGCCAGCCGCTCGATCTTGTCGCCGGCGAAGTACATGTCCGGCTGCAGCGCGCCGGTGGCGTTGAAAAACGTGCCGGTCTTCGTGTCGAGGTTGAAAACGATGTG
This sequence comes from Thermoanaerobaculia bacterium, assembly GCA_035996815.1. GTDB lineage: Bacteria > Acidobacteriota > Thermoanaerobaculia > Gp7-AA8 > Gp7-AA8 > JADGNZ01. The sequence goes on from DASYJF010000056.1 coordinate 2,241, forward strand.
ATCGCCGGTGAGGCGGGTCGGTCCCTGATCGAGGATGACGTGCCCTTCAGCCACGACATCTTTCGTCTTCAGGTTGGCGGTGATCTTGTCCGCGTGGATCTTGATGTCCTGATATTCGACGAGGACGTCCTTTTCGAAGATCGCGTACTCATCGCGGACGTACTCGCTCTTTCCCCCCGCCGGCTGCGTGATCTTGATTTCCCCGCCCTGATCCTTCTTCAACCCCGGCGTCACTTTGAACTTCGCCTTGGGTTGGTTGTAGTACTGCCCGGCCGGTCCCATGTTCTTCGCGGCTTGCGCGAAGAGCAGCGAGGGAGTGGTGGCGAGGAGAAGCGCGGCAGCGGTGCGGAGGAGCGGGGCGGGATGAACCCTCATGCGTCGTGCGTCATTGTATCCGACGCTCCTTCATCTCCGGCGCCCGCGTTGAGGACGGCGTGGTCGATGACGCTCATTTGCTGGATCTGCATGCGCAATTTGATGATTTCGAGCTGGTAGAGACGGGCGACGTCGTCGGTTCGGTTGCGTTGCTGCCTCTTGCGCAATGCGATGCGATTGGCGAGCCGTACGAACTCGCGATGCGCGCGTCGATCGGCCCAACCGCCGCGGCCGAGGCGGAGAAGGGGATGGGCGGTGGTGCGGACGTCGCGGTCGCTGAGGAAGCCGAGTGACGACTCGTGGCGCAGCTCGGCGCGAACGTCCGGCCACTGCCGGAACGTGGCGACGACGACGATCAGCGGCAACGCCGCAGCGACGGTGACGAGGATGTGCCGCTCGCGAATCCCGTAGCGCGTCGCCAGCGACGGCAGCCACGCCACGATCATCGCGATCACCGCGGTGACGACGTCGAAGGCGATCTGTCTCCGCTTGTCGGCGACGTGGAAGACGGCGAACGTGATGCCGTATCCGGCCACGCCGCCGGCCAGCATCATCGCGGCGATGATTGCGGCGGCGTGGATCGACGTCATGAATAGCGGTACGGCCGCCGTCGCGCCCATCACGCTTCCGACGATCATCCCATCCACGGCCTCGGTCTCATGACCGGTGTGGCGCACGTAGAGCGCGGCCAGCGTCAGTGCGATGCCGCCGACGACCGGGTAGAGCGCACGGACGAGGAAGAGGAGAACGGCGACCGCAAGCCCGACGGCGAACGCGGTTCGCCAGGCCGTGCCGAGGTCGTTGTCGAGCGTCTTGAAAAAATGCGCGGCGGCCATGGCGGCCAGGAACACGGCGTAGACGACGATGCAGAGGACTTGATCGGACATGCGTCAGGGAAACGAGTAGCCGGCCTCGTCGTAGCGAACGGGGTTGCGCAGAAAGTAGCGGCGCGAGGTGGCGATGTCCATCCGAATCTGATTGGTCAGCTCGACGGCCGACTGAAACTGATGCTCGCGCCGCAGCAGCCGGTGAAAGTAGAGACGCACGGTATCGCCGTAGACGTCGGAGTCGAAGTCGAGGATGTGGCTCTCGATGGTGATCGCGTAGTTTTCATACAGCGTCGGCCGAACGCCGATGTTCGTCACACTCTCGAACGACCGGCTGAAACTCTCGAAGCGCGAGGTGGTGATGTAGACGCCGCCGCCGGGATGAAGCTCGTTGGCCGGATCGACGTTGACAGTGGGGAAGCCGATCTTGCGGCCGAGGCGGCGGCCGGTGGCGACGCGCCCGTCGAGGAAATAGGTGCGAGCCAGCGCCGTGGCCACGGTGCGCATCGTCCCTTTCTGAATGGCGTTGCGGACCAGCGAGCTGGAGACGCGAATGCCGCGGATCTTGACTTCGTCGACGCCCTGCACCGCGAAGCCATACTGCTGTCCGGCCGCTTCGAGCCTGGCCAGATTGCCTTCGCGGCCGGTGCCGAAACAGAAGTCGCGTCCGATACGGACGTCGCTGACTTGCAGCGCGGCCACAAGGAACTCGGCGATGAATCGATCGGCCGTCCAGCGCGAGAAGTCGTGCGTGAAGGGGACGACGATGAGCGCGTCGACGCCCATGTCGCGAAGCAATTCGTGCTTTTGCGGCAGCGTGAGGATCTGCGGCGGCACGCGGTCGGGCGCGACGATGGAGAGCGGATGCGGATTGAACGTGATGACCGCGGAGGGACGCCCGGTTTCGCGGGCGCGCGCGACGACGCCACGGATGATGGCCTGATGGCCGATGTGCATGCCGTCGAAATTGCCGATCGTGGCCACGCATCCGCGAGGCAGGTCGGTCTGTCGAAGCGGGTCATTAATGAGAATCATGGGCGAGAATCGTGAGCGCGAGCCTTGGGCGCGCGGATCATCGCATACCGTCATAAACTCGTGCGCTTGAAAGCACTGCTGCTGTTCGCCGCTCTCGCCGCTACATCGGCTGCCGCCGCCGATCATCCGTCGCGTCCGCCCGTGAAGGGTTGCAAGTGGGAGAGGTTGTCCGATGCCGCGCTTGGTCTCGATGCCTGGGTGCAACGCTGCGACTTCGGATTCCGCAAGATCGATCTCTTCACGAAAGGCACGTCGCTTTACGTCCACTACTCGGATGGCGGCGCGCCCGATCCGTTGATCGATGTTCTGCCGCTGCTGCCCGGCGAAACGGCGGAAGCGGGGATCAAACGCATCTTCGCGTCGCATACAGCTGCGAAGCTTGCCAAGCGCTGCGTGCTCGCGCCGTATGGTGGCGAGAAGCGCCCCGGCGCGGAGCGGTACACGTTCATTCCGAACGGGGCGTACAAGAAGGAGCTGGATGCGAAAGCCGATCCGAACGAGGTCGGCGATCCGCCCTGCGGCGACTGGGGCGATGCGCCGGACGGCATTCAGTATTTCGAAGTGCACGCCGGCGCGCGCAAGGTGCTCTTTGTTCGCGTCGGCCAGGATGAGCCGCTATTCGACGAGAAGACGCTCCGGCTGACGAAGTGACATTCGCAGGAGAATTGCTGAACCGCCGATCAGCCACAAGAGTATCGGTACGACCGATGCGAGTTTCCGTTCGCCGAAAATGAATTCGCCGAGGTTGCCGGATTCGCGTGCGAGGGCGACGTTGGCGACCGATCGCGTCTCGAAATAGCCGACGTCGCGGCGCGTCCGTTCTCCGATGTTTCCTGTGAAAAACGCCGGCACGAGATACCTGCTCACCGGATGTAGCAACTGCGGCGACGGCATCGGGTCAGTGGCCGTCGCGATGAAGTTCAGACTGACGGAAAGCATCGCTGCTGCAATCGCGACAATCCAAATGGGGCGAAGCCTTGCCGCCATCATCGAAATGCCCAGCAGCGGAATGATCGGTACGAGATAACGCGGACCAAAGGCGAAGCCGCCGTTCCAGCCATTGAAGCTCGCAATCACGAGGATGAACGCCGATACGATGGCGATCAATGACCAATACGCCGCATTGCGCTTCATTACAGTAAAGCCGGCGAACGCGAGTAATAAGATCGGCGAAACGAAGAACAGTCCGCGATACGGTGAAATCGTGATGCCGTAAAGCGCGTGACGAGAAGGGAGCGCGATCACACCGAAGAGCAGGCCCTTTTCCGTGAATCGTGTGCTCGCTTCCGTCGCCGTCCGAAACGGCGATCCGAAGGAGAGCCATTGATAGGTGGCCTGCAGGAAAGCAAAAGGCAATCCTCCGAGGACGAAACGAATCCCTGTCCGGCGCTGATACGAGAAGGCGAGCAACACGAGAATCGCCACGCCAAGCCCGCACACATAGAAGCAAGCCACGGCACTCCCGGCCGCAATTCCGGCCGCGACCGGATGCGTTTCGAGCAGCGTAAACGCCAGAAGTAGAAACAATGCGGCCGGGACGTGCGCAAATAGCATGGTCGAGTACGGAAAAACGAGGGTGCCGAAGAGGATGATCGCTGATACGCATAGTGCGCCGGTTCGTGTGGCCGCCATTCGTCGCCGTCCGTAGAGATAAAGAATCGGTCCGATAAGCGCGCCGCACAATCCAACGCTCAATGCGGTCGAAATCCAGCGATTCATCCGCGTCAATGAATCGACGGGAGCGTGCAGACGGCATTCGATCGCATAGACCACGGCATACGGCGCAGCCGCAAGAATCGACGCGCCCGGCGGCTTGTTGATGTATGTGTGTCCGTTGCTCCCGGGCGAAATATCGCTGGTATTGACGTCATACCCGTCAATATACAGCGTCTGACGTTCCACAATGGCCCGCGTCAGGTCGAAATGCGCGTCCTGATTCCAACCCGCGCCGCCGGTGAAATAGCCGAACGTCACCGCCGCCAGTACGAATAGGCCTGCAGCGATTTTCGAATCGGTGCTCACGACGAATACAGCGACGGCACCGACTGCGTGATCGCTTCCCAATCGGGCGGATTCGCTCCCAGCATGCCGACGAACTGATCGACCATCACCGGATCCCACTTACCGCCGGCGGCTTCACGGCGGAGAGTCTCCAGCGCCGCCGTGTGCGACAGCGGCGCGGGGCGATACGAACGGTGCGACGTCAGCGCGTCGTAGGCATCGACGATCGACAACAGCCGGACTTCGTACGGAATCGCGTCGCCAATGAGGCCGTCCGGATAGCCGCGGCCGTCGTAGCGCTCGTGATGATGGCGGATCATCCGCAGGACGGCGCTCAGCGTCAGCAGCGGGCGCACCATCTCCTCACCGATGACCGGATGATCGATGACGCGCAGAAACTCCTCGCGCGTGAGCGGTCCCTGCTTGTTGAGCAGCGACTCCGGAACGGCGATTTTGCCGATATCGTGGAGCAGTCCGGCCACGCGAACGCGCTCGCCGGCCGCGTCGTCCAGGCCGAGGTAGAGGGCGAAGGTGCGGGAGAGATCGCCGACCCGTTGGGAGTGGCCGCGCGTGTACTGGTCCTTCGCCTCCAGCGCCAGCGCCAGCGCGCAGATCACGCTGTAGGTCTGTTCGAGATCGGCGTGAAAATCCTTGATGCGCATCAGCGAGCGGATGCGCGTGATCAGCTCGACACGGTTCAGCGGGTAGGCGATGAAATCGTCCGCGCCCGCCACGATCGCTGCCTGGCGCATGCTGCTGACGCCGTGCGCGGTGAGCACGATGATCGGCAGGAAGAGATGCCGTGGATCGGCGCGCAGAAGGCGCAGCGTTTCGGCGCCGTCCTGCACCGGCATGAGCAGATCGAGCAGGACGACGTCGATCCCATCGCGGTCGATGATCTCGACAGCCTCGGCGCCATTCTCGGCGAACGAAACGTGAAAGCCGGCTCCAGCCACGCTCGCGGCCACCAGCTCGCGATTCATCGGGTTGTCGTCGACGCACAGCACGTGCGCGACCGCCGCGGGCCGCGGCCTCATGTGCCGCGATATCACTGGCGCCGGGTGCGCCTCATCGAGCGCGGCGGCAAAGAACGACATCAGCTCGACGTCGAACGCGCCATCGCGCGCCTCGGCGCGCAGCTGCGCGAGAGCCTCGGCCTCGGGCAAATCATCATCGTGCTGGATCTCGTCAAACCGATTGGCGATGCCGACGATCTGGGCCTCGAGCGGAATGGCGTCTCCCGCAAGACCGTCCGGATAGCCGCGGCCGTCCTTCCGCTCGTGATGCCCGCGGACGATCGGCACGAATGGCCGGAACGTCTTCATCGGCTCGAGGATCGACGCGCCGATGCGCGTGTGCGCCGCGACGAGCGCAGCTTCGTCCTCGGTCAGCGTCGCCTTCGCAAGCAGCACGTCGGGCACGCCGATCATCCCGACGTCGTGGAGCAGCGCGCCCTTCGTCACGATCGCGCACTCCTCGCGCGACATCCCCAGCTTTTCGCACAGCCGCGTCGCGTACTCCGCCACACGCTGCACGTGCCCGCGGCTGCGCGGGTCTTTGTTGCCGAGGGCGTTGGTAAGCGTGAGGATAATGTTCTCGCTCGAGTCGAGCTCCTTGCGAAGATTGCGGATGCGCGCCAGCGAACGGATGCGCGTGCGCAACTCCTCCCTGTTGATCGGCTTGTTGAGAAAATCGTCAGCGCCGCACTCCAGCGCCTTGATCTTGTCTTCAGTGCCCGTGAGCGCGGTCAGCATCAGGATCGGGATCGTCCGTCCGATCTCCGTCTCTTTGATGAAGCCGCACGCCTCGTAGCCGTCCATCACCGGCATCATCACGTCGAGCACGATCACGGCCGGATTGATGCGCGGGAAAAGCTCCAGCGCCTCGCGCCCGTCGCGTGCCAGCACCACGTCGTAGCCCCACGTCGAGAGGTACTCCTCGAGGAGCTGCAGATTTTGTTCGTTGTCGTCGACAGCGAGAACGATGTCTCGGTCGGAAAGGAGGGCCGCGTCGGGGATGACCATCGCGAGGCGGCGATTATAGGCGCAGCGTCTGATGCTCAGTGCTCCAAGGCATCGTCACCTGCGCGATCGGACACTCTGAACTTTCTGCTACCCTCGCGCCGTTTCCGCCCCGTGTGGCCCCGTAGCTCAGGTGGATAGAGCAGCGGTTTCCTAAACCGTTTGTCGGGCGTTCGAGTCGCCCCGGGGCCACCAGAACCGCACCAAAACAGCCCGCGCCAACCCATGCCTGGATGAAGAAATGATGGCTGCAGTGCGCCGATTCGATAGTCGTCGCGACGTTCGCGAGTAAGATTCACGGAAGGTGCGGCGCGCGCAATGCTGTGCGGCGTGCCGTACGCATCGCCGCCCAATGAGCCTCTGGCCTTTCTCGACGAAGACACCGACTCCGCAGGAGGTTGAGAAGGCCGCGTTCGTGATCATCGAGTCCATCACTCGGGTGGGCGCCTTCAAGGTGAAGCAGCGAATGCGGTCGTTCCAATACGCCGATCACCAGGAGCTCGTGTCGCTGATGCAGAAAGCGGACGGCCTGGCGTGGTCGTTTCAGTGGAGTTGGACCGAGGCCGCGCGTGCCTGGATCATGGTGAAGCTGATCATGGAGTGGACCGACAGCGCCGGCAGTTGGTATCCCGACCAGGGCGTCCCGCGCACGACGAAGATGCGGACGTTGCTGGCGCAACTCGGCTGCATGTCGGAAATCGCGGTCCGCGCCGACCTTCACAACGAACTGTCGGGAGAGCCGATCCTCCGGCGCATCCACATCGCTCGCAGCAACTCGCAGCGCACGGCGTGGCACGCTTCGAACTTCACCGATCCGAGGCAGCACAGCATCGTCAAGTTCCGCTACATCATCCACGCCATGCGGCCGCTGCTGATGCTGGACGTTCCGACGAACAACGACGAGTTGAAGAAGTACTACACCAGCCGCTACGGATCATTCCTGTCGAAAGAGGGCGGCTTGAGCATCGCTGAGTTGTATCTCGCCCATCCGGAATTCCTGCAGGTCGAGGCGCTGAGCTGCTCCATCATTGATCCGGATCACACCACCACTTACACCAACTCCGCCTTCGGTCTGATCCTCTCCGTTCCGTCGGGCAACATCTGCAGCGCTTCATCCACCGACATGACCAGCGCCAATGCGCAGAACACCGCGCGCGGATGTTCGCTCATCGGCCAGGCGCCGCTCCTCTCGCTGATGCACGTCGACACCTTCCTGCGGGCCATCTGCGGAGCCTATGAGTACCAGCTGCCGTCACCGCAGGAAGTGCTCCAGGGCAGCAGCGGTCACAACGAAGTGCTGGTCCTCGGCACCTTCGAATCCGACATCATCACCGTCAGCGGGATCTTCATCAAAGTCACGGTCGAAATGGAGCTGGTAAAGGAGTTTGTCGAGGCCGACGATTACGGCAGGATCAGCCAGGCCATCTTTACCTGCAGCGCCAAGCTCAAAGTTCCGATCGTGGCGATCGTGGAGAAGAAAGCGAAGGGATGCGGCATCGCTTTCAAAGAGTGGGTGGAGGCTGAAGGGAAGACGAAAAAGATCGAGTTCATCGAAAAGAAAAAAGAGAAGGAAACGCAAAAAGAGATGAACGACCGCTACTCGCCACCGATGGGACTCACCATCGGCATGCACAGCGCGACGTGGCGTGACAACGATGTGATCCGCGAGTACAACTACGCGGAAATCGCTCGCCGCGCGCAAACCCTGCTGAATCAGAACGGCAACAACGCCGAGCAGACCCATCGCGCGCTCCACGACGACGACGGACTGCCGCACCAGGTCATCGAGCACGTGCTGAAAATGCTCGGCCATCGGAACTACTTATGAGCACGCGGAGCATCCTGGCGCCACCTGTTTAACGACAGTGCAGATACGTTCGACCCTCCTCCTGCGGAGCAGAATCAGTCCCAAAATCACCCACTTTTGGCGTCGATCTCGCACTAGTTATTCACAGTTCGAAGTCGACTTTTCCCAGGGAGGGTGCGATTGAATCCAGCCGCGAAATTGCTCAGCCGAGGACTCCTCATCTTCAGTTTGGTTCTCGGCGTTTCCGCTTCCGCGCAGACGCAGTGTCATTGGTGGCAGTTTCGTTGTGATGCAGACAAACAGATCGAAGGGTTGCCGGCCGACGCGCCGCGGACGGGGACGGTGATCACGATCGACACCGCTACGAACCGGCTCTATCTGTTCAAAGATGGGCAGCTCGTCGATAAATCTCTGGCAGCGACCGGCAGCGAGAAGATCCTGAAGAAGGGCAGCAAGGTTTGGTTGTTCCGCACACCGCAGGGACATCTGAAAGTGCTGCGCAAGATCGAGGATCCGGTCTGGACGAAGCCTGACTGGGCATTCGTAGAAGCCGGTGATCCGATCCCGCCTCCTGATTCGCCGAAACGCAAAGTGAAAGGCCACCTCGGTAAGTACGCGCTCGACCTCGGCGACGGAATCATGATCCACGGCACCGACGAGTACGACTCGATCGGACGCAAGGCTTCGCACGGATGCATCCGATTGCCCGAGGACATGCTGGAGCGGGTCTACAAAGAGACGCCGATCGGCGCGGATGTGTACATCTTCGAAAGTCAGGTCCCTCAGACGGCGACGAAGACGGAGCGGCACAGCGATTTGGATTAGCGGGCGGGACGCCCGCGCTCCCAAGGGCGTTACGTAGCCGGTTTCTTCATCCGCGCGTAGAGCGTCGATGGGCTGATCTGAAGTTGGCGCGCGGCTTTGCGGACATTGCCGCCGGCGGCGGTGACCGAGGCGGTCACGTAGTCGGCGACGACATCATCGAGGGCGCGGATTTCCCAATCGGCGGCGGGCATTCCGCCGGAGTTCTTGGCCAGCGACTTCGTATCCGATTCGAGGAGGAGATCGTCGTTCACGATCTCCTTCCCGGTCATCGTCAGCATGGCGCGCTCGAGAACGTTGCGCAGCTCGCGGACGTTGCCGGGCCACGGGTAGCTTTGCAGCTTCTTCAGCGCTCGCGGACTCACCGTCGGCGCAGGACGTCCGAGCTCTTTCGACAAGGGACGGAGGATGACGTCGACGAGGAGCGGGATGTCTTCGATTCGTTCGCGCAGCGGCGGCATGCGCACGCGGACGACGTTCAGTCGGTAGTAAAGATCGGCGCGGAAACGGTTGGCCGCAACTTCCGCGGCAAGGTCGCGGTTCGTGGCAGCGACGAGGCGAAAATTCGCGGTCAGATCGCGGATGCCGCCGACGCGGCGGAAACGCTTGTCCTCGATCGCCTTCAGCAGACGCGCTTGCACGGTCACGTCCATCTCGCCGATCTCGTCGAGGAACAGCGTTCCGTCGGCGGCGATCTCGAACAGACCCTGCTTGGTGTTCATCGCGTTCGTGAATGCGCCGCGCTCGTGGCCGAAGAGCTCCGACTCGAGCAACTCCTTCGACAGGCCCGCGCAGTTGAGGTCGACGAATGGCGCCCGCGCGCGCGGCGAGCGGTTGTGGATGAGGCGGGCGAAGACCCCTTTTCCTGTCCCCGAATCGCCTTCGATCAGCACCGGCGAGGGCGCGCGGGCGATCTGGCCAAGGAGCTGGTTCAAATTCTGGACGGCGGGGGAGAGACCGGGCAGGCGTTCCAGCTCGTTGGCGTCGCCGCGGCGTAGCGCGATCAGCTCACGGCGCGTGGCCACCATGCGCGACACCTGCTCCAGCGTCAGCGACAACATGCTGTAGTCGAACGGTTTCTGCAGGAACGTTTCCGCGCCGAGCTTCATCGACTCGACCACGCTGTCCACTGTGCCCATTCCGGACATCATGATCACGGACACGGCCTCGGAGTACATCTTGAGGTCGTGCAGGACGTCGACACCGCTGCCGTCTGGCAGGTTCATGTCGAGGAGCACGACGTCCGGCGAGAAGTCGGCAAAGACGGCGCGGGCTTCCCGCGCTGTGTAGGCCGTCTTCACTTCCCATTCATCGGCGAGGAGAGCCTGGAGGCCGGCAACAACGTTCGGCTCATCATCGACGATGAGCAGTCTTTGCTTCACGGAAGGCTCGGTCATGTCCAAAAATCATACAGCCGTATCGTTCCGAAACAGCAGCAAATGCGTCAGACACAGCTAAGTTGCTGATTCTAATAAGAGTCTTGCGTGGTACCGGCCTTGGACTAAGGGCTAGGCATGAACCTCTTGCACGCAATCACACTCGCCGCTCTCCTCCACCACGCACCCTCGGCGCCCGCCGTGACCTGCCACACGGGGACCGTGTCGTACAAATTCGTCGGCGCGCCGGGCGCAACGTTCACCTACGCCGGAGCGAAGTACTCGGTTCCAGCATCGGGCTGGATTGAGCTCATCGATAGCGGCACGGTTTATCTGGCTTCGAACGGCCGCACGCTGCCGCTCGATGTCTGGCCGATCGACGCTTTCGGAACGCGAACCGTCCCCGTGCAGCCGGCCACGACGCCAGCTGGCGACAACACACCCAACACGATCAACAACTAAAGGAGAATCCCATGACACAGATCAAACAGCTTGTATTCGAAACGACCTCAGACCTTCGCGGCGGCCGTCAATCGTGGCGCGTCTTCGGCATGCTGTGGTCCGTCGCACTCGTGATTGCCTTCGCCGCCGCCGTCGTGCCGCACTAATCGAGGACACCAACATGCGCGATATCCGACGCATCACACTGATCGCCCGCGGCGCCGCGGCGCCCGCACGCGAATGGGACGCATCCGCACGCGCGGCGAACCGCATCATCTTCGTCGACACGTTCGAGATTCTGAAAGGCGCACTCGGCTACGCGGCCGAGGATGTCGACCGGCTCTTCATCGACTGTGCGGCGACCGAGAGCCAGTTCCTCGATCTGCTCACCACGCTGCCGGGCGACTTCATCGGCGACGTTCTCTTCGTGAACGGCGACGAGCGCTCGTTCCTCAGCACGACCTGCCGATCCGGTGGAAGGCTGCTGTACGCGATGCTACCTGCAGATGTACGGTTCTATCTCGAAGCGCAACGCCTCGTAACGAAGGTCGCGATCGCGGCGTGATGTGCAGCAGCGGAGGATGCCTTTCTCCGCGCCCCCGCGGCTCCGCGTGACCGTGCTACCTTAACGGCAGTGCAACTCTGGACGTCGTTTCAGCATACGGGATGGGTGGGGAAAGCCGTCCTGGGGGTGTTGCTGCTGTTCTCGATCGGATCGTGGGCGGTGATGTTCGTGATCGCCCTTCGCTTCAGCCGGTCGGCCGCGGCATCGCGGCGATTCATGTTCGCCTTCCGCCGCGCAAAGAAACTGGCCGAGGTTCACGCGGCCACCGCGAAGACATCGCATTCATCGCTGGTCGGGCTGTTCAAAGCGGGATACGCCGAGATCGAGGCGCAGATCGCGCATGCGAACACGCAGATGATCCGATCGCTCGACAGCGTGGAACGTTCGCTGCTGCGCGCGTCGCGCATCGAAGCAGCGCGGCTGTCGAAGTACCTTCCCTTCCTGGCCACGATCGCCGCCGCATCGCCGTTCATCGGCCTCTTCGGAACGGTGTGGGGAATCATGGACGCCTTCGCCACGATCGGTGCGACCGCGACGACGTCGATCACCTCTGTCGCTCCCGGCATCAGCGAGGCGCTCATCAACACCGCGGCCGGGCTCTTTGCGGCAATCCCCGCGCTGCTGGCGTACAACCATTTCGTGCAGCGCATGCGTCAGGCGCGCGGCGAGATGGAGGACTTCACGCTGGAGTTTCTGAACCTGACCGAGCGGAACTTTATGTAGCTCCGGTTACCAACCGGAAACTGCAACCGTCTAGGACGACAACACATGGCTTTCCGATTCGATCACGGCGACGACTACGGCGACATGGCGGAGATCAACGTCACGCCGCTCGTCGACGTCATGCTCGTGTTGCTGATCATCTTCATGGTCACCGCGCCGATGCTGACGCAGGGGTTGACCGTTGCACTGCCGGCCGCGGAAGGAAAGAGTTTCGAGCTGGCCTCGAACAATCCCGCGAAGATTCAGGTGACGGCAACTGGCGCGGTCTACCTCGATGGCATCGCCGCCGGTTCGTCGAACCTCGATCAAAGCCTCGGCCCGATGCTTCGCGCGCGGCGCGTGAAGCGGGCGCTGCTCGAAGCGGACAAGGACGTGCCGTACGGCCGCGTCGTTGCAGTGCTGGACATCATGAACCGCGCCGGCGTCGAGCAACTCGGAATGGTCACGCAACCGAAGGAGAGGGATGGACGACCGCATCGGTGATCTGCTCGCCGAGCGCGCCCACCTCGGCGGCAACCCCGCGGGCGGCATCGCCGTCTCGATGCTCCTCCACGGCGCGCTCGCAGCCGGAATCATCTACGCGGCCATGCACGCTGTTGCACCGCAGGAGGTTTCGACGCTGAATATCAAGTTCGTACCGCTGGGAGTGGGGAGTGGGGAGTCGGGGGTGGTAGCTAAAACACCGATCGCGCCGCCACTGGCGCCTGCTCCGAAAAAGCTGTCGATTCCGGAACCGGTCGCGGAACCAGTGAAGCCAGTGGTTAAAAGCGAGCCGAAAACCGTCCCCTTCTCGGCGTTCGGCAAATCGCCGAAGAAAGGCTCGGAAACTCCTACCACTCCCCACACCCAACCCCCCACTCCCCAGGTCGCAACCAAACCCGGAGTCGTGGGAGGAATCGACATTCCCATCGGTTCCGCAGGCGTCACCGGCATCGAGGGCGATTTTCCGTACACCATCTACATCGATCGAATGAAAACGCTGATCGGACAGCGGTGGCTTCGGCCGCAGGGCGCGACCGGCATCACCACGATTTCCTTCGTGATCGACCGCGATGGAACGATCCGCGATGCGAAAAACGAAATCCCCAGCGGCAACGGCACGTTCGACCGGGCAGCGTTGCGGGCCGTGCTCGAAGCATCGCCGCTTCCGCCGCTGCCGTTCGGCTACAACGGCACATTCCTCGGCGTACACCTCACATTTCGATGAAACGAACGACCGCACTACTCGCTCTTCTCCTTTCGACCGTCGCGTTGAAGTTAGCGGCTCAGACGCAGATTCAGACCACGATCGATCCCAGCAAGGCGATCCAGATCGCCCGCATCGCCGTACCGCGGCCGGACACATCGCTGCCGCTGGAAACGATCAACGCGCCGTTCTTCGCGCCGCTGACGCGCGACCTCGCCTACTCCGGCGTGTTCGCCATCGCGCCGATTCCGCCGAACATCCCGGCCGGTGCCGATCTCGCCAAAGCGGCCAATGCGCAATTCGTCCTGTCGCTGAAGATCGATCAGGTCGGAGAGGACTTCAACATCGACGCGCGCCTGCTCGACTCCACCGGCGCCACGCAATTCGGCAAGCGTTATCGCGGCGGCGCGGCTGCGTTGCCGCGCATTGCGCACATGCTCGGCAACGACCTGGTGCGAACGGTCAACGGCAAGGCCGGCATCTTCCTTTCGATGATCGGCTTCGCATCGAACCGCACCGGCAACTTCGAGATCTGGCTGATGGATTGGGACGGCACGAACCAGCGCCAGATCACGCGGCACAACGCGCTGTCCATTCTTCCGAGCTGGTCGGCCGACAATGAGCGGATGGTCTACACCTCGTTCGCGCGCGGCACGAGTGACATGTACATCATCAACCGCCGCGGCGGCGCGCGCACGCGTGTCACCACGGGCCTGAACCTCAACACGTCGGCCACCTTCTCGCCGATCAGCAACGACATCGCCTTCGTCGGTTCCGTCGCCGGCAATCCCGACATTTACATCGTCAAAGACGACAGCACGAACCTGCGCCGGCTGACGCACGACTCGTCGATCGAATCGACGCCGGAGTGGAGTCCGAACGGACGGCAGCTCTCGTTCACGTCCGGCCGCAGCGGCTCGCCGCAGATCTACACGATGGATGCGGAAGGCTCGAACGTGCAGCGCATTTCGTTCGAAGGCGAATGGAACGACGACGCCACCTGGTCGCCCGACGGCTCGCAGATCGCGTACACGTCGCGCGTCAACGGACGCTTTCAAATCCGCCTCGCCGACCTGGCCAATCATCAGAGCCGCATCCTGGCCGGCGAGGGATCGAATGAACAACCGGCCTGGTCGCCGGACGGCAAATGGATCGCGTTCCAATCCAACCGCAGCGGCAAGTGGCAGATCTACCGGATGCGCGTCGACGGCACCGACCTGCTGCAACTGACGTTCGACGGCGAGAACAAAGATCCCGATTGGTCGAAGAAGGGTGATTGAGGCTGTATCATCGAAACGATCCATCAAGAAGGAGTACACATTCATGAGTAAGTCATTCAAATCATTCGCGGTGACGCTGGCTCTTCTCGCGGCCATCGTCATACCTGCCTGTAAGAAAAATCCGAAGCCGGTCGTCGCGCCGTCGACATCCATGGCTCCATCGAGCACGGTGCCCGACGTTCCGCTCACCGTCACCACCGCCACGGCGCAGACGGTGACCGACACCGCCGACTTTGTGAATCCGAAGACGGACACGGTTACTTCCGAAGCTCTTCCGAACGACATCGGCGAGTTGAACCGCGTGGCCCAGTCGCGCGGCTACATCGCCGACGCCTTCTTCGAATACAACGACTCCTCGCTCTCCTCCGACGCGCAGACGGCGTTGACCAACTCCGCCACCTGGCTGAAAAAGAACGGCCAGTACAACCTGCTCATCGAAGGTCACTGCGACGAGCGCGGCACCGAGCAGTACAACCTCGCCCTCGGCGATCGCCGCGCGAACCAGGCCAAGGAGTATCTCGTCACCCTCGGCGTCGATGCCGCGCGCATCCGCACCGTCAGCTACGGCGAAGAGCGTCCCTTCGATCCCGGCCACGATGAATCGGCGTGGAGCAAGAACCGCCGCGACCATCTCGTCCTCGTAGGAAGATGAAAATGAGATTTCTGATCCGGAATGTGGTGCTCGCCGCGGCTGCGCTTTCAAGCGTCGCCTGCGTGACGAGCTCGGACGTCGAGAAGCTGCAGAGCCAGATCTCCGACCTCCAGGAGCAGCTCGCGCAGGTCAAGCGCACGACGTCGAACAAAGAGGAAGTGAGCAACATCAATCGGACCATCGCCGAGCAGACCCAGACGCTGCTCAAGTCGAACGCCACGCTCGTCGCGAAAGTCGATCAGATCGAAGAGAAAATGCAGACCGCGCAAGGCGGGACCGAGCAGACCAACTACCGCCTCGACCGGATGACGCAGCAGCTCACGCAGACGCAACACGACGTCGAGGAGCTGAAAGCCGGAGCGGCCCGCGCCGCCGCAGCGGTTGCCGTCGCGCCGGCGCCGAATTCGATGCCGGCATCCGGCGGCGAGATGACCGTGCAGCCATCCAACGCACCGTCGGAAGATCCGATGCAGACGTATCAATCTGCCTATCGCGACTACCAGCAAGGCCACTACGACCTGGCCGTGGCCGGCTTCCGCGACTTCGCGGCGAAGAACCCGAATTCGGAGCTGTCGGGCAACGCAGCCTACTGGATCGGCGAGAGCCTTTATTCGCAGAAGAAATATCGCGAGGCGATTCAGCAGTTTGACAGCGTCGTCACCAAGTACCCGAGGTCGGACAAGGTTGCGGGTGCCCTGCTGAAGAAGGGGTACGCGTACATCGCCCTCAACGAAAAATCTCAGGGCATCGTGCAGTTGCAGTACGTCGTGCACGAACATCCCACCTCGCCGGAGGCAGCGCTGGCGCGGCAGAAACTGAAGTCGCTCGGCGTCGATTCGAAGTAGAATACGCGGCCCTAAACCGCAGATAACTTACGTAGGAGCAACATTCATGGCGAATACCCGCTCGGCCGAAAAACAGCAGCGTCAGGCCGAAAAAGCAAATGCACGCAACCGCGCCGGAAAATCGCGCCTCCGCTCGGCGCTCAAGAAGACCCGTGCGGCCGTCGACACCGGCAGCGCCGACGCGAGCGTCCTCTCCACCGGCTTCTCCGAGATCGACAAGGCTGCCAAGCGCGGCATCATCAAGGGCAACACCGCCGACCGTTACAAATCGCGGCTCGCGGCGGCCTCGAAGCGCGCGTCCGCTAAGTAAGCGACGCACCACAGACAAGAGTGTCTGTCCCCACACTTTGTCCAAATTAGCGGACATAGTCTAGATCCGCACCGCGGGACGTGGCGCCCGCACCGTGGGACGTGGCGTCCCGCACCGCGGGACGTGGCGCCCGCACCGTGGGACGTGGCGCCCGCACCGCGGGACGTGGCGCCCGCACCGCGGGACGTGGCGTCCGCACCGTGGGACGTGGCGCCCGCACCGTGGGACGTGGCGTCCCGCACCATGAAACCGCGATTTCATCAGCGCTGACGCGCTTCGAGGCGCGCGAAGACTTCATCCGAGGGAGTCGAGCTAGCCGTTCCGTCACGCAACTGCTGATATCGGCGCGCAGCTTCCTCAACCCAAAGATGCTCGACCTCGTCAGGCGACAATTCATCCAGACTGTCGAGAAGGCGCTTCGCGAGTGCAGCGCGCGATTCGATGCTCATGCAGAGCACTTCCGATGCGATCTCTTCCAGCGTCCGTTCCATGGCGAAAGTTCTAGCCGAGCCACGGCGCGAATGCGGACATAACGTCCTCCGCCGCGGTCACAGGACGTCGGGTTTCGCGATCGACCCACACGTGCGATGACGTCCCGGTCGCGTGCAGCCGCTCGCCGGATGCGTCGCGAAGCTCGTACGCGAAGCGCATCATCCTGCTCGCTGCCTCGGCGATTGACGTCCGGATCACCACCTCGTCGTCGTAGCGGTACGGCGCGCGGTAGCGGCAGACGATCTCTGTGACCACGAGTATCAATCCGCGATCTTCGATCTCGCGATACGGGAAACCGGCCTCGCGGCAGAGGTCCGTGCGGCCGATCTCGAACCAGACCACGTAGTTGGCGTGATGCGCGATGGCCATCTGGTCCGTCTCTTTGTAGCGCACGCGCGTGCGGCTTTCTGTCGTTCGCATGAGCAGGCGATCATAATCTCCGGCAGACCTTTTGCTGATGAGCTGGACCGTGAGCCGCAAAAAGGGCGTTGTCCACCTTTCGGATGCCGCAAGCCCGCTGCTGATTGGCGGCGCGATCGTGCTGGCGCTCGACGTAGGACGGCGCATCTTCCGCCGTTCGCAACTCTTCGAGCCGCAGCGCGAGCCGGTCATCAGTTGGAATCCGGAGGACTACGGCATTCCGCGTGAGCGCACCGAGGTGCTCAGCTTCGAGACGGATGACGGCGAACTGCTTTACGGCTGGTATTGCCGGGCGAAACATCCGATCGCCTCGGCGCTTTACTGCCACGGCAACACCGGCAACCTCTCCAACACCGCCCACGTCATGCCGCATCTGCTCGACGCCGGCATCAACGTCCTGCTCTTCGACTACCGCGGATTCGGACGCAGCAGCGGATCGCCGTCGCTGTCGGGCATCATCGACGACGGCATCACCGCGGCGCAGCTGCACGAGAAAATTCGTCCGAAGCACGTTCCCTCGATCCTCTACGGCTACTCCCTCGGCGGTGCGATCGCGGCCCAGATCATCCGCCGCCATCCGTTCGACGGGCTGATCCTGCAATCGACCTTCACGAACCTGCCCGACATCGCCCGCGTCACGTTTCCGCGCGTACCGCTTCATCTCGTAAGCGGCCGGCTCTTCGACACGCTCGAAGTCGTTCGCAACCTCACCGTACCGGCGCTCATCATTCACGGCACGACCGACGAAGTCTGTCCCTCCTGGATGGCGGAACAGCTACATGACTCTTGCGGCGCTGGCGCCAAGAAGCTGATCCTCGTCGAGGGCGGACTGCACAAGGATCTGTTCGAACGTGCCGACGCGCAAACGCTCGTGTGGGAGATCAACCGCTTCGCCACCGACCTGCACTGCACGCCGCACGTCGTTCAGTACAAACCGGGACCTGCCGAGCAGCTTCTCGATCACGCGCTGCGCTACATCCGGCGGCAGTGGCGGCGCCGGCTGGTGCAGCAGCCGCTGTGATACGTTCCGGCTCTCGCCCGTGCGCGAAATCTGCATTCGAAGGAAGCCATGCTCGCCGTCGTTAAATCGGCCCCAGTCGATGGCCCCGAGGGCACATCGGTCAGCGATTGTCCCGTCCCGAAACCCGGACCGGACGAAGTGCTGATCCGCGTCGCCGCGGCCGCCGTCTGCGGCACCGACAAGCACATCTACCACTGGGATCCGTCGATCCGCGACAAGGTCACGCCGCCGCGGATTTACGGCCACGAATTCTGCGGCTTCGTCGAAGAGCTCGGATCGCGCGCGCAACGCGCGTACGAAGGCCATCTCGAAATCGGCGACTACGTTTCCGCCGAGATGCACGTCGTCTGCGGAGAGTGTCCGCGCTGCCGCTCCGGCAACGGCCACATCTGCGATCGCACGCGCATCTACGGCCTGCACGAGGACGGCGCGTTCGCCGAGTTCGTCAAACTGCCGGCCGCGAATGTGGTGAAGCTCGGCCGCTACGTTCCGCTCCGCGTCGGTGCCTTTCTCGACGCGCTCGGCAACGCGGTTCACGCGACCTCGATCTGCGACCTGGCCGGCAAGTCGGTCGCCATCACCGGCTTCGGTCCGATCGGCGCGATGGCTGCCGCGATTGCGGAGCACAGCGGCGCGAGCACAGTTGTCGTCACCGACGTCAGCGATCACGCGCTCGAAACCGCGCGTCGCTGGGCTGCCAGTCACAACTTCGCCAACCTGCATGCATTCAACGTCCGCACGATGGCCGCCGAAGAGGTGAAGGCAGCGGTCGATGCGCTCACCGACGGCGAAGGCGTCGATGTCGTCCTCGAAATGTCCGGCGCGCCGCCCGCGATCAACCTCGCGCTCGATATCGTCCGGATGGGCGGCCTGCTCTCGCTCCTCGGCCTCCCCGCGGGACACTCCGTCACCATCAACGACTACACACGCAACGTCATCTTCAAAGGCGTGACGATGCAAGGCATTATCGGCCGCCGCATGTACGGCACCTGGCAGCGCATGCTGGCGCTGCTCAAGTCCGGCCTCAACGTCGAATGGGTCGTGCAGGCCGCGTACGATTCCCTGAACGATTTTCACGACGGTGTTGCTCGTTTCGATCGGCACGAAGCATTGAAGGTGGTTTTCTTTCCCGAGGGCGAGAGCGCCGCGAATGCGCGGCTCGCGAAGTAGATTAGTGGATTAGTCGGTTAGTGGATTCGAGAAGCGAGACCACGTCTCTGATGCTTCGCGCTCCACGAATTTACTAATCTACTAATCCACTGTTCTACGAATCCACTACGCCATGTCCAAACGAATCGCCATCCTCACCGGCGGCGGCGACGTCCCCGGCCTCAACGCCGCGATCAAAGCGTTCGTCGGACGGCTCCTCGATCACGACGGCTACGAAATCGTCGGCCTCCGCCGCGGCTGGGCCTCGCTGCTCAACATCATCCCCGAGCCGGACGCCGACAACTCCGCGTGGATTACGCCGCTCGGACGCATCAACACGCGCTCCATCGACCGCTTCGGCGGCACGATGCTGCACACGTCGCGAATCAATCCGTCCATCAGCAAACTCGAAGACATCCCCGAACATCTTCTGTCATCGAAAGGTGAGCCCGACGAACGCGGACGCTACGACCTGACCGCGGCCGCGTTGCGCGTGATCGACTTCCTCAACCTCGACGGCCTCGTCGCCCTCGGCGGTGATGGAACGCTGTCGTTCGCGCGCCGCCTGCACAAAGAAGGCGTCCCTCTCGTGGCGATCCCGAAGACGATGGACAACGACGTCTTCGGCACCGACTACTGCCTCGGCTTCTCGACTGCAGTCACGCGCTCGGTGATGTTCATCAACGACCTCCGCACCGGCGCTGGCTCGCACGAACGTTTCCTCGTCGTCGAGCTCTTCGGCCGCTACTCCGGCGAGACGTGCCTGCTCGCCTCATACCTGGCCGGCGTCGACCGCGCCGTGATCGCCGAGGTGCCGTTCGATTGCGAGAAGCTGTACCACCTGCTGGACGCGGACCGCAGCGATAACCCGAGCAACTACGCGGTCGTGGCGGTGTCCGAGGGCGCGACCGTCATCGGGGGCGGCACGATCGAAAGCGGCGAAGCCGACGCCTACGGCAACCGCAAACTCGGCGGTATCGGCAGCATCGTCAGCAACTACCTCGAGAGACACTCGCGCGACCGAGTCATTTACCAGCGCCTCGCCTACCTGATGCGCTCCGGCGCCCCCGACTCCCTCGACCAGCTCGTCGCCAACAACTACGGCAGCCTCGCCGCCGACCTGATGCGCCGCGGCGACACCGGCAAGATGGTCGCCGTCGTGGACGGTCGCTATACCGCCGTCCCGATCGAAGTCGGCAGCAGCGGCAGAAAACGCGTCGATGTCGACCGGTTTTACGATGTCGCCAACTACCGGCCGAAAGTCGCGGACGTGATGGGCATGCCGATGTTTCTGCATTGAACGCAGCTACTGCACGGAGGTCGTCGAAGTAAACGGGTCAAGCAGATCGAGAAACGCAAAGCGACGGAAGTCGTTATCGCGGGTGTAAAGCGTCGTCACACCATGTTGAAAGAGGATTGCGGCCAGGTGGGTCCGTTGAAGACGCTTGAGGTCCGCCAGAACGGGATCGTCGATATTGAGCGTCGTTCACGCCATGATGCGTGATGCTACGGCCAGAGAGACATCTGATGTCGATGCCAGCGGACTTAGCGATCGGCCGGAAGGATTCGGAAGTTCTTCCTCGGTGCCGGACGAATTGCGCGGAAGTGGCGCTCATCGAGGGTTAGTACGTCGAAAGAGTCGTATCGCGCGGCGAGGACGGCGATCGATGCGTCGGCCAATCCGATGCGGAGCGAGCGGTACTTCGTGATGAGGTGGCGCGCTTCCTCGACGTCGTCTTCGTCGAAGGTCGCCAGCTCGTAGGCTCGCCGGCCGATCTCGGCGAGGAAGAGCGACTCGGCGTCGACGCCGCCGAACTTCTGGATCAGGAAGTCGGCTTCCGCGAGGACAAAGGGCGAAATGATCCGCGGCGGCGGTGCGCTGAGGAGGGCTTCCGCACACTCCTCGTGCCAGTTCTGATCGGCGAACATCGCCGCCAGAATGCCGCTGGTGTCGACAAAAATCACCGGCCGAAACTCTCGAGCAACGCGTCGACGTTCTCGGCGATGGTCGGATCGCCCAGACCGCGATCCATGAGCGGGATGCGCGGAATTGGCGCACCCGCTGCGAGCGTCGCGGTGTCGATCGCGTCGCGGATTACCTCCGCCTCAGCCTTTCCCGTGCTGCGCGCGACCTTCTCGATTCGCTTCTTCAGTTCGTCCGGCAGGTAGATCGTCGTCTTTCGCATACCATACGTATACCATACGTCAGGTTCTTCGTACAACAATCATCGTCACGTCATCTTCCGGCGGACCGCTAATACCGCGCCAGATCTCCACCTCGGCGACGATCCTGGCGGCGAGCGCATTTGCAGAGTCCGCGGCGTTCGCGGCGATTGTTTTGCGGAGACGTTCATCACCCCACATTTCGGCGGCGCGATTCGCGGCTTCGGTGACGCCGTCGGTGTAGAGGACGAGGGTGTCGCGGGAAACGAATGGGCGCGACAGTTCCTCGTAGCGCGCGTCGCGGAAGCGGCCGAGGACGACTCCGGGCGCGAGGATTTCGTCGCAGGTTTCGTCGTGGCGGAGAATCGGCGGCGGGTGGCCGGCGGATGCGATTGTGATCACGCCTGCAATCGGATCGACGTAAACGTAGGCCGCGGTGATGAACTGGCGTTCGAGGCGGCCGCAGAAGAGAGTGTTGAGATTGGCGAGGATGCGGGCGGGCGATGACGCGTTCTCCGTTTGCGTGGCCAGCGCGATCTTCAGCATCGACGCGACGAGGGCCGCGGGGACGCCGTGTCCGGAGACATCGGCGATGAAGATGCCGAGGTGGCCGTCGTCGAGCTCGAGGAAGTCGTAGAAATCGCCGGCGACGTCGGAGGCGGGCGTGTAGACGGCGGCGACTTCGAGACCGGGCAGCTCGGGATTTTTTCGAGGCAGCGCGGCCAGTTGGATCGCGCGCGCCGTGGCCAGTTCGGTGTCGACCGCGGCGAGGCGCTGTTGCGATTGCGTCGCGAGTCGCATCGTCGTGACGATGATCGTCAGCATCAGGAAGAGGAAGCCGGTCGGCTCGCGCGTTAAGCCGTAGGGGTCGCCGATGAATCGAAAGTGCTCGTTCATTACGAACGCGGTAAAAACGAGCGCGCCGATGCGGACGAAACGCCAGTTGGATTCGCCGGATCCGCCCGAAAGAAGGTCGATCGCGAGCACCGCGATCAGGACGAGAACAAGGGCATCGATGACCGGCTTCAGCGCAAATGGCGAATGGATCGCGATCTCGTACGGAACGGCAAGGGCGGCGCACGCGGCGAGTGCCGTGATGATCATGCGATGCACGATCGGGCGGCGATTGCCGCTGAACGTCTGGAACAGCAGCGCCGCCGGAATGGGAACGAGGTACTCAAAATCTGCGCGCAGGTAGTCGAGCCAGCGCGGATGGCCGTACAGCAACGTGAACGCGCCGGTGTTGAACGCCAGCCGCGTTCCGTAGGCGATCGCGAAGAGGCCGGTGTAGACGAACGAGCTGCGCGACTTGCCCGCGGTGAGCGTGCCGAGGAGCAGCATGCCGGCGCCCATCGTGATGAGCACGACGGCGATGACGCCCGCGATCATGTCGCGATGAAAGACGGCGATCACCTCGGCGGCGGTGTGCTGCATCGCGGCGATGATGACATGACGCGCGTGATGTAATCGCGGCGTGGCCGACTTCCGCAGAACGCTCGAGCGCGCGTTTCGGCGCCGCGTCGTGCTCAAGGACACGGCCGATGCGGTCGTTGCTACCGGCACGAGCGCGCAGGTCGATGAAGAGGCGTACGGCACGCAGGCGGCGACGTCATCGACCGCGGCAACCATCGCCATCATGCTGGCCGGCATCGCCGCGTTTCTGAATCTCTACGCGACGCAGCCGCTGTTGCCAATGCTGGTGCGAATCTTCGCGGCGTCGAAGGCAGCAGTCGGAATGACTGTCAGCGCCGCGACGATCGGCGTGGCGTTGTCGGCGCCGTTTTGCGGCCTCATCGCCGAACGTGTGGGACGGAAGCGCGTCATCGTCACCGCGACTCTGCTGCTCACGATTCCGACCGTGCTCGCGTCGACGGCGACGTCGCTGCCGATGCTGATCTTCTGGCGCTTTCTGCAAGGGCTGGTGATGCCGGGCATCTTCGGCGTGGCCATCGCGTACATCGCCGAGGAGTGGCCGGCGGCGAATGTGGCGTCGGCGATGTCGCTCTACGTGAGCGCCACAGTCCTCGGCGGCTTCCTCGGGCGCATCCTGCCGGGCTACGCGGCGACGCACCGGATCGTGAGCTCAATCGCGCCGAGCTGGCGCATCGGATTCGTGCTCATCGCAGCGTGCGATCTCGTTTTCGGCGCGCTCATCGCGCGCTGGCTTCCGCGCGATCGCAAGTCCGCGGTTACGATTTTGAAAGCGCCCGGCGGCATGCTCCGGCATCTGCGCAATCCGCGGCTCGTGGCGACCTACGTGGTCGGATTCAACGTGCTCTTCTCGCTCGTCGCGGTCTTCACGTACATCACGTTTCATCTCGCGGCAGCGCCGTATCTGCTGACGCCTGCGCAACTCAGTTCGCTCTTCGTCGTCTACCTGGTCGGCCTCATCGTTACGCCGCTCGCAGGAATCGGCATCGGCCGCGCCGGCTCGCGGCCGGTACTGATCGTGGCGGTGATCGCATCGATGATCGGCGTGTCGCTGACGCTTCTCCATTCACTGCCGCTGATTTTGCTCGGATTGATTCTCTGTTCCTCGGGCGTCTTCGTCTGTCAATCCGCATCGACGAGCTACATCCAGACCGCCGCCGCGGCGGGCGGACGATCATCCGCTGCAGGTCTCTACGTCGCCTGTTACTACGCCGGCGGCAGCGTGGCAGGCGTGCTGCCGGGATTCTTCTGGCGCTTCAGCGGCTGGACGGCGTGCGTAATCTTGGTGCTCGCGGTGCAGGCGGTCACGATCGCGGTGGCCGCGTTCGGATGGCGTGAATGATCGACGTTTACTTCGTCGATGTGACTGTCCCGAATGAGATCATCGACGCGCTCGCGAACCTGCTCACGATTCCGGAGCGCGCCCGCGCGGATCGCTATCGATTTCCTGACGATCGCCGCCGTTCGATCGTGGCGCGCGCGGCGACGCGGCGATTCATCTCCCGTTACCTCGGCAGCGATGCGGCGACGCTCGTCATCGATGAAGAAGAATTCGGCAAGCCGATTCTTCGCAGTCGCGCGATCGAATTCAACGCCAGCCACTCCGGCGATCTGGTCGCACTCGCGTTTTCGAAGGAGAGTGCGGTCGGTGTCGATGTCGAGCGCCGCAGGCCATTGACCGACACACTCGCTCTGGCGCGCCGCTATTTTTCTGCCGAGGAGGTGGCGATCGTAGAACGCGCCGCCGATGCGGGAGATGCGTTCTTCGCGATCTGGACGGCGAAGGAAGCAATCGTCAAGGCCAGCGGCAAAGGCATCGGTACGGGCGACCTGCACGGCTTCACCGTCCCGTTTCGCGATCCGCAATTGCGGCCCGTGGTCGACGGCTGGAGCGTGGCCGCACTCGATCCGAATCGAGAAGGTTACTTTGCCGCAGTCGCAGCTCGCGGTACTGAATGGCACATTGCCGTCAAGTCGATCACCGCCGAGGGTTTGCTTTAGACTTCGCAAACTGTGGTCGGTCCGCACGAAGAGCGTCGGAAGTATCAGCGAGTGCGACTGGCGCGGCCGGTCGTGGCGCGCGTCGGTGCGGCGCGCGTTTTTCTGCTCGAAGTCTCGCTGAGCGGCGTGCTCATCGCGCACCAGGGCAACATCCCGCCCGAGGGCGCCACTGGTGTTGTGATGTTCGAGTGGGAAAGCATCGCCGTCGCGCTGGAGTGCCGCATCACGCGCAACACGCTCCAGAAAATGGCGCGTAACGCGAACGAGAAAAGCGTCTACCACGCGGCGATGGAAATCATCCGTGCATCCGAAAACGCGATGAAGACGTTGCGCGACATGATCTCCGAGGTCGTGGCGCGCGCCCTCGACGAACAGAAGGCAAATGCGCGCGGCATCCCGGCGGTCGCGGCGCAGACGTTCCAGACCGGCAAGGGAAGCCAGTTTCTTCGTCTGGAAATCATCAACGGCGCGTGGCGGCGGACGGAGACGACGCGTCCCGATCAGCCGATGAACGGCTTCACGATTTCCGCCGAGGAGCCGCCGGACCACGTCGCGCTGTTGTGCGAGACGTACGCGTCGGCCGACCCCGAGAGCCGGAAATTGATCAAGCTGATGGCAGAGCTGAGCATCAGCAAGGCGGAGGGGATTCCGACACGAAGGTACAGTCCGTGAGGCAGTGGATTAGTAGATTAGTAGATTCGTGGATCGGACGCGGCTTACTAATCCACTAATCCACTAATCCACTAATCCACTAATCTACTGATCACTGCTCCGCCAACTTCCCCGCCATCTCATCCACCACCGGCCACGTTGCGGCGCGCCACTCTTCGCCCATCAGCAGGCCGGCCGAGGCGAGGTAGATGGCGACGTCGCGCGGCGCGAAGGAGTCGAGCGATTTGACGGCGTCGCGGACCTGATCGGCGGACGGCGCGGCGTACTCCTCCACTTCGATCGATCCGTTCACGTGCGGGATTTTCCAGTGATCGAGGAACGCGGCTAGCAGCGCGTTCTGCTCGTGCGTGTGGTAGTGCATGAGCGCAGTGTCGAGGGCCTGCTCGAACTCCGGCGCCGAGGCGCGCGACGCGAAAAGGTCGGCCTTCTTCTCGATCGGCATCTTGCGGATCGACTCTTCGCGGAAGTGCAGCGCCTTGGCGATCTGGGCGATTGCGATCAATTTCGCGGTGTCGTCGCCGAAACGCCAGAAGGCCACGAGAATGCGGCGGCGGCGTTCGGCATCGGCGAGCTCTTTGATGATTTTGCGTGCGTTCCACATGGGAGCGGGATCGTACAACGGGGTGTGGGGAGTTGTGTGTGGGGAGTGGGAACCGATGTCGGGTTTTATGGTTTTGCTCCCACACCCGACTCCCGACTCCCGACCGCCAACGTCCGCACTTCATCAGCCGTCAACGCGCGCGTTTGCCCCGAGGGAAGCTCGCCGATGCGAATCGATCCGATGGCGATGCGAACGAGCGTGACGACCTCGGCGTCGAGCGCTTCGACCATTCGCCGCACCTGCCGGTTGCGTCCCTCGGTGATGGTGATCTCGAAGACGCTCTCGCTCACCCGCTTTACGTGCGCGGGACGCGTGGGACCGTCGCGCAGCTCCATTCCGTTGCGGAGCAGATCGAGATCGGCGTCGCCGAGTGGGCGATTGGCGGTGACGCGATACGTCTTCAGTACGTGATACTCGGGATTCGTCAGCCGCTCGGCGAACTGCGTGTCGTTCGTCAGGATCAGCAGCCCGCTGGTGTCGAAGTCGAGCCGGCCGGCGTACGAAACGTGAGGGCCGCCGTCCGGCAGAAGGTCGTAGATCGTCGGGCGGCCCTGGGGATCGCGATTGGTCGTGAGGTAGCCAACGGGTTTGTGAAGGAGGAGGTAGACCCGCTCTTCGTGTCTTAGTTCCTGGCCGTCGAAGGCGACCGAATCGCGCTCGATGTCGATCCACGCATCGGGATCTCGCACGACGCGCCCATTGACGCTCACCCGTCCTCTGCCGATCCAGCTACGCGCCTCGGTGCGCGAGCCGAGGCCTGCCTTGGAGAGCACCCGCTCCAGAGTTTTCAGCGGACGATCGCCGGGCGGCGGTTTGGGGACGTTTTTAGGCATTCAACATTTACAATCATCGCACTCAGTGAAGCGGTCGCTCACCATCATCATCCTGCTCTTCGCCGCGGCAACAGCCCGCGCGGACGAACGTCCCGAATACCGCGCGTATTGGGTCGATACGTTCCGCACGCCGTTCGCGACGAAGGTGGACGTCGAGCGCATCATCGACGCTGCCATCGAGAGCAACGCGAACGCGCTCTTCGTCCAGGTACGCCGCCGCGGCGATGCGTGGTACCTCGATGCCGCGGAACCGCTGGCCGAGGCGATGGATGGGACGTTCGATCCACTGCGGGCATTGCTCAACGCGGCCCACGCGCGCGGCATCGAGGTGCATGCATTCGTGATCGTCGGCGCGATTTTTCATGGCGATCCGAAAAAAGATCCGCTTCCGCGCGATGCGCGCCACGTTTTTCTTCAGCATTTCTGGGATGCGAACGCGAAGCGACCGTATCGCGGGGCGCGGCAGTGGGGAACGAAGACGAGCAAAGGACGCTACCAGTTTGCCTCCGATTGGTACGTCGACCTCGGGCATCCCGACGCGGCGGCGTATACGGCCGACGTGCTGCTGCATCTCGTTCGCGCGTACGACATCGATGGCATTCACCTCGACCGCGTTCGCTATCCGGAGTCGACGCGCGGCGACGTCGGCTACAACGAGACCAGCGTGGCGCGGTTCCGCGCGCGCTACGGGCGCCTTCCGCGCGCGAAGGATCCGCTCTGGAACGATTGGCGCCGGGAGCAGGTCACGTCGTTCGTTCGCCGCCTCTCCCTCGGCGCGAAAGCGATCCGGCCCTCGATCACGATCTCCGCCGCGCTCATCGCGTGGGGATCGGGTCCGGCAGCGAGCAACGGTTTTACGAACACGGATGCGTATCGCGTGGCATTTCAGGATTGGGAATCGTGGCTGCGGGAAGGGATCATCGATCTCGCCAGTCCGATGCTCTACAAACGCGAGCACGCGACGGCGGAGCGGAAGCAGTTCGATGACTGGCTGCAGTTCGTCGTCACGACCGCGCATGCGAATGGCCGCGCGGCGGTGCCGGGCGTTGGCGCGTATTTGAACTCGATCGAGGGAACTCTCCGCCAGTCGCGCCGCGCGCGCGAGGCGAACGCGGACGGCATTCTCTTCTTCGCGATGGGCGATACGAAGCCGTGGTCGGTTCTTTTGAACAGCACGAACAACGCCGTGGGTCAGAATCCGTACGCGCTGCCGGTGGCCGGCGTCTTCACGCCGAAACGCCCGAACGAGGAGTTCTTCGCCGCGCTGCGCACCAGCACGGCCACCGATGGACGGACGGCATTCGAGACGATCGAGCGTCCTCTGTTTGCGGCAACGGCGCCGCCACCGAGGCGTCCGGAGTCAACGACCGGCGCGTTGATGGGCTCAGCGGACGGCGACGGGACGCTCGTGTCCATCGAGTCGCTCGCGACGCACGAAACGCGCACGACGCATACCGACGGCAGCGGATTTTTCGGGATGCTGGGACTGACTCCCGGCGAATACCGGGTGGTGGCGGGTGGGAAGTCGTCAACGGTGATCGTGAGTGCGGGGCGAGTCAGTTCTCCGTCGGCGAAGCCGGCGCAAGAACCGTAGCCCACGCTTTCAAGCGTGGGTCAGACGATCCGTTCGAATTGTGAGCTCGCCTTGGCGGGCGATAGAAAGCTTTCTTTCGCCCGTTAAAACGGGCTCCCAACACGCGCTATCGCCGATTCCCCGCAGGTCAACCTGTCAGGTCAACCTGTGGGCTACGGTTCTTACGCCGGCTACGCCGACGGTGTGCATTCGTGAATCACTCAACGGACGCGTAAGCTCCAGATAGAATCGCTCCCACATGTCTGAACTCGATCCATCCGTGCAGCGCGAGCTCGATGCGCTGGCCATCCCGCATGAGGTGCTCGACTGCAATCCCGACTGGGCCGACACCGACGTCTTCTGCGCGAACTACGACATCCCGCGCGAGAACGCGGCGAATACGATTCTGGTCGCGGCCAAGACGGAGCCGCGGCAGTACATCGCCTGTCTCGTCACCGCGACGATGAAGCTCGACGTCAATCACAAGATCAGCAAATTGATCGGGATCAAGCGGCTGTCGTTCGCGTCTGCCGAGGAGACCAAAGAGCTGACCGGGCAACTGATCGGCGGCGTGACCGTCTTCGGATTGCCGGAGTCGATTCCGCTTTACATCGACGAGCAGGTGATGGAACGCGAGTACGTCATCGTCGGCGGCGGCAATCGATCGACGAAGATCAAGCTCGCCCCCGAACATCTCCGCAAGCTGCCGCGCGCCCGCGTGGCCGACATCGCGATCGCCCGGCAGTAGCCATCCAAATCGGTGCGGCGCGCGTATCTCCAGCAAAACAGGAGGAGAGAAGAAATGAAAACTCGCATGCTGGCAGTGGTTGTCTGTCTCATTACCGTGGCCGCGTTCGGCCAGAGCAATCCCAAACTGAAAGAGCTGCAACCGTTTATTGGGACGTGGCAATGCAGCGGGACGACCTTCGCTTCGCCGCAAGGCCCGGAACATCCGACGCAGGCCACCGTCACGGGCACGTGGACGTTGGGCGGCACATGGCTGACGATGCACTACACCGAAACGAAGACAGCGAAAAATCCGCATCCTTTCGACCTGATCGACATGTGGAGCTACGACGAACACGCGAAGCTGTTCGTCTCCGGCTTCGCCGACAACACCGGAGGATACGGCACGGCGCAGTCGCCCGGATGGCAGGGCGACAAGCTCGTTTTTACCGGCCCGTTGCACGCCGGCGGCATGACCATGAATACCCGCGACATCTTCATCAAGGTCAGCAAGAACGAGATCGGCCACGAGGGCGAATTCGAAGACAAGGGCACCTGGAAGAAGCTGGACAAGGAAGTCTGCAAGCGCTGATTTCGAACCGTGGCAGCGCCGGCGATCACCGGCGCTGCTTCCCTCCTTGACGCAGCGCTACTACAAATGTAGTATGCGCGCATGGCCAACGAACGCATCGCGCTGACGAAGTTCGAGACCGAGGTCATGAGCGTGCTCTGGCGGCTCGGCGAAGCGACCGTGCGCGACGTGCAGGACGCCATCGATCGCGCCGAACCTCCCGCCTACACGACGGTGCAGACCATCGTGCAGCGCCTGGAGCAGAAAGGCGCCGTGCGCCGCACGCGCAAAGCCGGCAACGCGCTCTACTTCGAGCCGGCCATCACGCGGAAGTCGGTTTACCGGCGGCTCGTCGACGAGCTGATCGATCTGATCGGCGGCTCGCAGCCGCTCGTGGCGCATCTCGTCGAAACGGGCAAGCTGTCGCTCGACGATCTGAAAGCGATCGAGAAGACGGCCAAACGGAGCAAGAAATGATCGTGCACCTGCTCGAATCGACCTTGCTCCTCGCGATCGCCATCCTCATTGCGCACGTCCCGCGGCTGGCGGCGCGGACGCGCTACACGATCGTCTTCGCGGCGCTGATGAAGTTTGCGATTCCGTCGGCGATCGTGCCGCGGTTTCTTGCGGCGCTCGGAATCGATCTGACGGGGATGAAGGGGACGATCGTCATCACCGCTCTCGGCCCTCTTTCGATGGCGACCCTGCCGCAGAGTGCGGCGCCGATCTGGCCGATGATCGTCATTGCGATCTGGGCGGCGATCGCGATCGCGTTGCTGGCGCGTTCCTTTATGCGCGGCCGCGCTGCGGTGCGTCTCGCGCTTTCAGACGCAGTTGCTACCGACGACGATGCACTGCTCCGCGCACGCGAACGTGCCGGCGTCGCAAAATCGATCCGCCTCCTTCGTTCGCCATCGATCGCGACGCCGGCGACCGTCGGGCTGCTCCATCCGATCATCGTCATTCCGGCTGATACGCAACTCGCTGGAGGCGAACTGGAAACGATCCTCACGCACGAATGCGCGCACATCGCGCGGCGCGACAACCTGCTCAGCGTCGTCGAGTCGATCGCCGGCAGCGCGCTCTGGTTTCATCCGCTGGTCTGGATCGCACGGCGTGTCCTCGATGCCGCGCGCGAAGAAGCCTGCGACGCCGTAGTTCTAACGTCCGGCGACACCAATACCTACGTCACCGCCCTCGGCAAAGTGTGCGGAGCCGCCATCGCGCCGACCGTTACTTCACGAAGGGCGGGCATCTCGTGCATTGTCAGCAACACGATCCAGGAAAGGATGAGAGCCATCATGCGATTCGGAACACGCAGCCTTTTTCCCCACCGCGCAGTTACAACCGCAGTCATCGCGCTGATCGCGATCGCAACGATCGGAAGTGGAGTGGCGCGGGCCTTGCCGTCGGCGACTGACGACACCGCCACGTCGCCTTACAAGATCGATGTCAGCGCCATACGCGTCGATTCGCTGTTCGACTTTTTCATCACCATTCGCAACCGCACGGACGACACGATCCTCAATACGGCGCGCGTCCGAAGTCATGTGGAGGAGTGGGGCACCATGCAATGGGGACACATGGATCCGTTTCCTCCCGACGGTAGACACAAGACGATGATCCGCGTGAAGGGCCACGCTGACGGAACCGCGACGGTGGAGACCGTCATCGATGGTTCGGCGCCGATTGTTCAGACGATCGCCGCGAAATCCGCGCACGCGGTTCGTAAAGTCGCGAAAAAGTCTGACGAGAACATCTCCATCGATCTGAAAGACGCCGACATTCGCGATGTCTTCCGGACGCTCTCGAAGCTCACGAACATCGAGATCATCGTCGACGATGACGTGGACGGCCGGGTGACGGTGACGCTTACCGAGACGCCATGGACCGAGGCGCTCGAGACCATTTTGCGGACGAACAACCTGCGCCAGGAGCGCATCGGCAACACGATCTACATCCACCGCAAGTGAGGCTGTAGAATCGCGCCCATGGCCCTCGCACCGCGGCAGACGCGGTTCCTCATCGTCTTCGCGGTTTTGCTCATCGCCTTCTACGCCATCATCACGATCGGATGGGTCGACACGCACGCCGTGCTGCCGTTCACGGCGGCGCTGGCTCGCGTGTCAGGTGCGGCGCTGAATCTGATCCATGAGCCGGTACACGTCGACGGCACCGTGATCGCCGGATCGCGGTTCGCCGTAGACATCCGTGGCGGCTGCAACGGACTGGAAGCGGTCGTCTTCGTCTGCGCGGCGATGCTCGCCTTTCACGCGCCGCTGCGGAAGCGCATCATCGGTTCGCTCGCGGCGGCCGTGATCCTCGAAGCGCTCAACGTGATCCGCATCGCCTCGCTCTACCTTCTCGGCGTTTATCACCGCAGCGTCTTCGAGACGTTCCACCTGGCCGTGTGGCAAACGCTGATGTTCGGCGCCGCTGTTTTTCTTTTTCTCATCTGGACTTCGAGAGTGACGCCGCGCGATGCTCCTTCGAGCACTTAGATTCGTAGCCGGCCTCGCGCTCGGAGTGGCGATCTGGTGGGGGGCGACGCCTCTCTACAACCGAGCCCTCGCGCCATCGACGCAACTGTTGCTGCATGCCGATCGCAGACTCGCCGACGCGGTGCTTGTTCCGCAGGAGCGCAAGATCTTCATCACCTCGGCCACGCCGCTCCCGACGGCGACGATGCCGGCGGATCAGCTCACGTACAACATCATCCTGTTGCTCGCGCTCTTTGCGTCGAATGAAGAGTCATGGCGATTCGCAAATGTTCGCGGCCTGCTCATCGCGCTGGTGATTCTTTTCATTTCGCACTGCATCGGTCTGGTGATCTCCATCGAATCGACCTACGCGATTCGGCAGGGCGCGTGGAGCGATCAACATTACGGCGACGCCGCTGCGAATTTCTGGCTGACCGCGGAGCTGGTCTTCCGCATCGTCGGCATGTTCGGCGTCGTCTTCGCGTCGTGGTGGGCGCTCAGTCACTCGAAGAGCGTGTCGACGTAAGCCGCGGGATCGAACGGGATCAGATCGTCCGCACTCTCGCCGACGCCGACGAATTTCACCGGGATGTCGAACTGCCGCATGATCGAGAGGATCACGCCGCCCTTGGCGGTGCCGTCGAGTTTTGTCACGACCATGCCGGTCACCTGCGCCGCCTCGAGAAATGCCGCGGCCTGACTGACGCCGTTTTGTCCGGTCGTTCCGTCGATGACGAGCAGCGTTTCGTGCGGCGCGCCGGGGAGCTCTTTCTCGATCACGCGCCGCACTTTCGACAGCTCCTGCATGAGGTGCGATTTGTTGTGCAGGCGTCCGGCCGTGTCGATGAGGACGACGTCGGTGCCACGCGCTTTCGCCGCTGTGACCGTGTCGTGGGCGACGGCGCCCGGATCGGAGCCAGCCTTGTGCTTGACCATATCGATGCCGATGCGGTCGGCCCACAACTGCAGTTGCTCGATGGCGGCGGCACGGAAGGTGTCGGCGGCGCCAAGGAGAACGGATTTGCCTTCGCTCTTGAAGCGCGATGCGAGCTTGGCGATCGTGGTCGTCTTGCCGGTTCCATTCACGCCGACGACGAGGATGACGAACGGCTTGGCGCGCGCGGTGTCGATCGTCGACATCGTTCGCTTCGGGATGAGTGCCCGCGTTTCTTCGCGAAGCACCTCGGTGAAGCGATCCATCTTCGTGATGCGCTCGTCGCGCACGCGCTGTTCGATGCGATCGACGAGCGCCATCGTCAGCTCCGCGCCGACGTCCGCACCGAGGAGCCCTTCTTCGAGACCGTCGATCGCGGATTTGTCGATCGGAAGGTCGGGAGTCAACGACTCCTTCACCTTCTCGATGATCTCGGTGTGGGTCATGAAGAGCCCACGTTTCAGCTTGTCGAAGAGCGATTTTTTCGGGGTTTCCATTGTGCGCCGCGCATTGTAGTCGCCGGGCGCGGTGCGGCGCGTTGGTTGCCTAAGGTTCGACCACAAGTGCCTTAACCTTACGGTTCAGGCGGCCGGAACGCTGGCGTCTCGCCGGCTGGCTCGGCTGCGTCCTCGCTGCCGAATGGGAGGCTCGCGCAGGCGTTGTGGTACCAGCAAGATTGAGGGTTTGTCGGTTCGGCGGCGAGACGCCGCCGGGCCAGCCGGCGAGGACGCCAGCGCTCCCTTGCGCTTCGCGCCATGCGCAAAACAAAACCGCCGGGCGAAAACGCCCGGCGGTTTCAGGTTGAGATCGGCGAAGGTTAGTGCCGCGCGGAGCGGCGGCGATCCGGAATCGCTTGCTCGGCCGGCGCGTAGTCGACGTTGAGAAGCAGGTACGAGAACGTCGCACCGGAGATGTAGTAGCCGCCGTCACCGTTCGCGATCGAGAGGCGGCTCCAGTTCGACATCGAGTCGCTGTTTTCTTCGCGGAAGGCGAGGACGTAGACGCCGCGGGCGAGCTTCGGTCCGGCCACATTGCCGAGGGACAACGTCAGCGCGGAAACCTCGGATTCGATCGGAGGCGGTGTCGCCGACGGCTCCTGCGGCGTAGCACGCTGCCGCGTCACCATGAGCGTGACGCCCGAGGTTGACAGAACCGGCATGTTGAAACTGACCGGACCGCTGATCGCGTCGGCGTCCGCGCGCCCGTTGACGGAGAAGAAGCGGAAGTGCGATGGATTGTCCGGCTGGCGATGATTGGTCGCAAAGAGCGCGTCGACGCCGATGCCGCCGGGCTCGTTGCGGTGACGATCGGCGCGTTTGGCGCCGACCACCGAGACGCGCGCCCCGGTGCTGATGAAGCGCGGATCGGGGCTGAGAATCGAGTCGGCGCTGTTCAACGGGATGGAGAAGCCGGCCGCCGGAAGCGACGGCGCGTAGCCGACGTCCATGAGCGGAACGATGCCCGAGCTGGTGGCGGCGAAGAGATTTCCGTCACTCATCGTGACGATGGCTACGCCGACGGCTGCGACGGAGCTGATGCGGAGAAATTCGCGACGCGGGATCCCGGCAGATACAGCTTTGGCTTTCATGCGGCTCTCCATATGGCGTTTTGTCTGGAATGCGCCCTGAATCTGCGCGGAACGAAACTCGGACTGGACGCGGGGATACTAGCATGGGTTCAACGGCGGTGCGTGATGAGTATCACCGGCAAGTCGCTACGGCCAACGTCGGGCCTTCCACCAAAGTCACCGCGCCGCCGTTGGCCGCCGCGAGCGCTGCACCGATCGAGCCAGTGCCAGTGGGCAGCCCGAGAATGTGCAGCGTCGCCTGCGGTGATGCGGCGAGATGAATCACAGTTCCCGGCACGCTGCTGAAGCGGTTCGCGGCGATATCGGCGCAGATGCCCGCGGCGTCCGACGCAGCAGCGTCGATCCACGCGCGGTCCGACGCCAGCGCCACGATCGTGTTGCCGCGCAACGTGATTCGCGCGTTTCCGCTCTGCTTCGCGGCCACCGTCATGATGCCGTGGCCGAAGTGCTGCAGCGAGGAATCGCGCGTATCGATGGAGAGAGAGCTCCCTTCGGCGGCCGCGGCGTCGAATGCGGAGCCGAGGTTGTCGTGAAGATCGGCGGTGCGGAGCTCGACATCCACCTTCGCGTTGCCGAACGAGCGTACCTCCAACAAATGTGGCGCGACCTCGGGGCGTCCCGTCGCGCTCAGGACGCAGCGGTCGAGCACGATCTTTCCGTTGTTGAAGCGCTGCTCTATCAGCATTTCGCTGCCGGCGTTGTCGGCGAATGACGAGCGGCTGAAGGTGATCGTGCCGCCAACTTCCTGCAGCAGCACGCCGCTTTCGAATGTCTCGTCGCCGGCGCGATGGACGTCGAGACCGCCAAAGGTGACGTCGCGGATGTTGTTGGCGTTGATGCCCATGGCGCTGCCGCCGTCGATGACGATGTTCTCGAAGGTCGAGTCGGTGATGTGCCGAAGGTAGAGCGCGGCGCGGCAGATGGCCGTCGAATTCACCTCGAAGTTGCCCGCACAGCGTCCGCCGCGCACCGGTTTGTTCACGCCACTGTCGGTGAGCGTGAGCCCGGCCATGCGAACGTGATCGGCGTGATCGATGCGGATGCCGTTGCCGCGCGCGTGGAGGATGGCGCCGCCCGTTCCGATCCTCCCTTCGAGGCCGGTGATCGACACCTTTCCATGCACGCGATCGAGGATGATTCCTTCGTCGAGCGTTCCCGGGGTCAATCCCTGCGCGGAAACGGATTCGAAGGAGAGATCGACGCCGGAGTCGTGCACTTCGAGCGCCGCGCCATTTGCGGTGTTCAGGATCGACGCGCCGCCGATGACGACTTTCGCGGATTTGTCGATGACCACTCCGCGCCGCCGGCCGCGCACCTCGATCGTCTCTTCGAACACGACCGCCGCGCCGCGTTCGACGCCGGTGATGACGATCGCGTCGTTGAACGCATCGCGAACGTGAATCTTCGAACCGCGGCGGATCGTGACGGTACCGGAGCGCAGCCCCTGAATCCGCAGCGCGGTGTTGAAGTCGCCGGAGATCGGAACGCGGTCGATGATCACGTCGCCGTAGCCGCCGTCGAGTGCGATTCCGCCGCCAGCGTTCGTCGCCTCGATCGAGCCGCCTGAGACGTTGACGTTCCCCTGATGGGCCTGGAGGTAGATCGCGAAACCGCCGCGCGACGTTTTGAAGTAGACGTTGCGAATGGTCAGAGTGCCGATGGCGCCGCCCGACACGATCGCGCTCGGCCCTTCCGCGAGCATCGTGCATCCGGCGACGACGTTGTCGCCGCTCGCGGCAATCGTTCCGCGAATCGACGGGCCGGGACCCTGCATCGCCGGAACACCGGTACCTTCGAATTCGACGTGCATTTCGGCGCGGAGCGTGTCGAGGCCGAAGGCGGAGCCGATGAGCATCTGGCCCTTCTTCAGCGTCACGCTTTCTTCGTAGGGCTTGTCGGATTCCGCGACATAGATGATTTCGCCAGCCTGCGCGCCCTGACTGATGGTCGCGAACGGCCGCTCGCGCGAGCCAGTCCCGCCGGGAGCGGCGCGGTTATCGACGAATGCGACGGATGCTCCGGCAGCCGCGCCGGCCATCGCCAGCATTCCGAGAACGAACGCGGTACGGATCATCGCGGCCGAGGGGACCCTTGCTCGCGGCCGGCGATCGTTTCCTTCACCATCGCTTCATCGACCGTGATCACGCGTGTGCCGCCGTCCGCGGGATCGAATTCGAGTCCGCCGATGACGCGCCGGAAGGTCTCGCGAAGCGCGCGCGCGCCGAGGCGCTTCTGGCGCGCGGCATCCCAGGCGATGGCGATCAATGCGCCGCGCGTGATCTGCAGGTCGATCCCGAATCGCTCAAAGTACGCGCGCGATGTGCGGAAGATCGACGCCTCCGGCTCGACGAAGATACGAGCGAGATCGGCCTCGCCGAGGTCGTTGAGGACGACGATCGATTCGAAACGCGAAACGAACTGCGGGGTCATGCCGTAGCGGAACAGGTCGTCGTACTTGAGGTAGTCCCGCAGATGGAACGGCAGCTCCTCGCGCACTTCCCCCGAGGCCGAGACGACCACGATCGGCTTCATCGGCGCGACGTCCTGTCCGATGGTGGCGCGGCGGAAGACTGCTTCGTACAACTCCTCGAACGCGCCGCCGACGATGAAGAGGATCTTCGACGAGTTGACGGAGAACATCATCCCGTTCGCTTCGAACTCGACGTTCTCGTTCTCCATGAGCGTGAGCAGCGCTTCCTGCGCAACGATGCCGCGCACGTTCGGCTCGCCGCTGACCTGCGCGCGAATCTTGTCCACTTCGTCGATGAAGACGATGCCGTGTTCGACGGAACGGAGCAGATCGGGCATCGGAGCGTTTGCGCCGAGGCGGGTGCGCGCATTCGCGTAGAGCCTCCCAAGCACGGCCCTTCCATACCCCTGATGCTCCTCGGCAAGCACATTCGCGTTGATGCGGATGACGTTTGCCGAATGACTCAGTTCCGGACGGCTCGCCAGAAATTGTTCGACCGCGCGCATCAGCGTGGTCTTGCCCGAACCGGAATTGCCGATGAGCAGCATGTTCGGCGCGGGATGGCCAACCAGATGTTTGACGATGGCGACCGAGAGCTCGCGGAGAGCGTCGTCCTGGCCGACGACGGTCTTGCTCAGCCCTTCAAAGACTTCACGCGGACGGAGTGGAAAGGAATCCATGGACGCGGCATTGTTGCCAATCGGCGAGCGGCTGTCCATTCAGACGTCAATCCGTGGAAACCGCTAGCAATCTTCCTCAAGACGCCGCCGCAATTCCTCCGACGAGATCATCACATCCGTCGGATCGGCAAGACGCTGCATGACGATGCGACCGTCGGTGTAGTCGGCCACGAGCTCTTCGACCGCACGGCGAATGAGGATGTCGGGCGTCTCAGCGGTCGTTTCCGCAATCTCGCGAAGCGCGATTGCCGTGCTGTCCGCGAGATCGATTGAAAACGAGGTCATGACTGAATCCTACTCTGCTGCCGCGACCTGTACCACGCCGTCTGCAACGTCATCCCAGTTCGCGTGCGGCTTGCGGTTGAGTACGAGCCAGCGCCAGAGGAGTGAGCCGTAGGACATCGCAGTCATGCCGCGCTTTTCGTAGAACGGCAGCAGCAGCTTCTGGAGCCGCGGCAGGTTGTAGAACGGGACGCCAGGGAAGTAGTGATGCTCGAGGTGGTAATTCGAGAAGAGGTAGATGACGTCCCAGAACCAGGAGCCTTTGACGAGCGTCGACCACTTGGCGGGATCGGAGGGGTCGATGTCGTAGTGCTGGCCGAGGCGGTTGAGGGCGAAGGCGATCGGGAAGATGAAGAACACCGGGACGATGTAGAGCTTGAAGGCGATGACCCATCCGCCGACGAGCGCGATCGCTGCGAGGACGGCGAGTTGGAATCCGATCGTGAAGAGGCGTTCGCGACTGATGCGGCGTCGCACTTCGGGTTCGTACGCGGCAGCTTCCTTCGCGGCAGCGCGGAAGTAGATCGGGAAGAGTGCCGGTGTGAAGTAGAGCGCCTTCAACCAGCGCGCGTTGATCTTCGGCGAAAGGTAGTGGCGCTTCGGATCGTCGACGCTCGAGCCGAGGGAGGCGTGATGATCGAGATGCCAGCGCGTGAATTGCGAGGCTGAGATCCCGCTCGGCACCGCGTACAAAAGTCCGAGGATGCGGTAGGCGCGATCGCTCGACTCCGTCAACACGGCGCGATGGACGACTTCATGCAGCAGCACCGTAAAATCGAACACCGCGAAGCCGGCCACAAATGCGCAGGGCAGCCAGAAGTACCAGCGGTCGAAGTGAACGACGGCCGCGCCCGCGGCCACCAGCACCGCCACGTTCAGAAACGCGATCAGCGCGTGCAGCAGCGGCCGCTTCGCATGCAGCCGGCGAAGCTCATCCGTCGGCACCTCGGCAGCAAGGTCGCGTTTGAGTTGCTGCGCGTGTTCAGCGTAGTACGCCATGGGAGTGCCGGTTACAACCCGCTGCGCCCTCGGAACTAATCCAGCACGATGAAGTCGAGGTTGCCATACGAGCGCATCTGGCGGCAGACCTCGTGCCCCGAGGGATCGTCGTCCGTGCTGTACGCGGAGTTGCCTTCGATCGTGCGCACCACTTTGTCGAGCGCCTGCATCACCACTCCCGCGTGATGCCAGCGATCCTTCGCGCGCGACTTGCGGATGAGCATCAGGCTGCCCGTCGGAATCCGTTTCGGATTGCGGACCGCGCTCTCGCCGCTGATGAAACGTTTGCGCGCCTTCGCATCCTCGGCGAGATGGTTGCAGTTCGTGTGGAAATCAATCGGAAGCTCGCGGCCGAGGGTCGGCGCGGCCTGCGCGATGATCGTGCTCACGAATCCCGCACACCAGGCGTCGGCGCCAGCGGGCAGTTTCGGATCGCGCGGACGCTGATTTCCATGCAGATACACACGCACCCACGGCCCGCGATTCTATCCGCCCACTTCGCGCGCTCGCTGCCGCAGATTCTGCAATGCGTACGCGGCCACCATCTGTCCCATCGTGGCATCGTCCGGCGGATGAATCGGACGCAGCGCTTCGGTCATCGGCCGGATCAGCATCGCGTAGGTTTGGGGATCGACCTCGCCAGTCACCGGCAGCACGCCCGTACCGCCCTGAAAATCTCTCACTGCCTGTTCGGTCGCGTAGCCAAACTGGGCGTCGATCATGACGTCGCAGAGATTGAGGCAAAGCCATTCCTGAATGAGGGTGACGACGTCGCCGCGCCGTCCGCGGCGGTACGTGTCGGTGACATGCAGTAACGGTTTTGCGTCGGTGACACCTACGATGGCGCGGCGGGCGAGCAGGGACATGAGGGCTCCTGGAAGCGAGGATGAGAAACGGATGTCATCATTCAACGTTTTCTCATGAACGTCTACACAATCGGCCACTCCACGCGCAGCGCTGACGAGCTCAGCGACCTGCTGCGCGAACACGAGATCAAACTACTCGCCGACATCCGCCGCTATCCGGGTTCGAAGCGCTATCCGCACTTCGCCAGCGAGGCGATGGCGCAGTGGCTGCCGAAGCATGGCGTCGCGTACATCCACATGCCGGAGCTCGGCGGACGGCGCAAGGCGCTGGCCGATTCGCGCAACACGGCCTGGCGCAACGAGCAGTTCCGCGCGTACGCCGACTACATGGCCACGGACGAATTTCGCGATGCCATCGACAAGCTGCTGTCGCTCGCCGAGAACCAGCGCGTATCGATCATGTGCGCCGAGGCGGTGCCGTGGCGATGTCATCGCAACCTGGTCGCCGACGAACTGACGAGGCGCGGCATCGAGGTTTTGCACATCATCGGAACGGGGGCGGTGAAGGTACAAGCGATGAATCCGCTCGCGCAGGTCGAAGAGGATCACCTCGTGTATCCGGGTGAGCAACAGACGCTGCGCCTATAACTACGGCGAGATCGACGCCAAAAAGTGGAGGATTGCGCACCTGGGAACGCGGGCGTCCCGCCCGCCGTCCTCGTTCGCAAGTCGCGCGAGGGCAGCGGACTGCTCCGGCTGAAACCGCGCGGGACTTCGATGGTTCAAAACGAAGCATCGATGGTTCAAAACGAAGCATCGATGGTTCAAAACGAAGCATCGATGGTTCAAAACGAAGCATCGATGGTTCAAAACGAAGCATCGATGGTTCGAAATGAAGCATCGATGGTTCAAAACGAAGCATCGATGGTTCGAAATGAAGCATCGATGGTTCGAAACGAAGCATCGATGGTTCGAAATGAAGCATTGATGGTTCAAAACGAAGCATCGATGGTTCGAAATGAAGCATCGATGGTTCGAAATGAAGCATCGATGGTTCAAAATGAAGCATCGATGGTTCAAAACAAACATGGATGCTCGCTGGAGCTACTGGTCGTCCCGGGGCGACTCGAACGCCGACAAACGGTTTAGGAAACCGCTGCTCTATCCACCTGAGCTACGGGGCCACTCCGGCGGAAACGGCCGGAGGGTAGCGTTCAGGAGGTTGGCTCGCGCAACCGAAGGACGAACCATCGTCTACTTACTTCACCTGCGCGGCTGGTTTCGCGTCGAAATCGAGCGATGTCGAAAGGTCCCGGTTCGCCTCGATCTGCGCTTTCAGTTCAGCGACTCTCTGCTCCGCGGTGGCAATGGCGTCGGCGCCTGCGATAAAGCGGCGCGGCGGTGGCTCCTGGCTCGCGATCGTGATGAGCGCTCGCGCGAGTTTCTCGGGGTCACCGGATTGCCGGCCGTTCTGCGCTTTCCAGAACTCCAGCAGCGGCGCTCTGCGCTCGTCGTAGTCCGCAACGGACGGCTCGGCGTAGTTCGTCGATTGCTCGGTGAGGAGCTCCGTGCGAAAGAATCCGGGGTTGACGATCGTGGTCGTGATGCCGAACGGCGCGACCTCGGCGTGCAGCGAATCCATGAAGCCCTCGAGGCCGAACTTCGACGCTGCGTACGCGGTACCGAACTCGAAGCCCGATAGGCCAGCAGACGAGGAGATGGCGATGATCTGTCCCGAGCGCTGTTTGCGCATCACCGGCAGGACCGCGCGGGTGACGTTCATCGGGCCGATGAGGCTCGCCGCCAACTGCCGGTCCATCTGCTCGGGCGTCAGCTCTTCGAAGTAGCCTGCATAAAAGCTCGCGGCATTGTTGACCAGCACGTCGATGCCGCCGAACCGTTCGACAGCGGCCCGCACCGCCGCTTCAGCATCGGCGCGGATGGTGACGTCGAGCTTGACGGCCAGCAGATCGTTCGACTGTCCCAGGGCCGCGGACACGCGATCGCTGTTGCGGCCCGTAGCCACCACGGCGTGCCCGGCTGCCAGGGCCGCCCTGGCGAAGTCGAGGCCCATGCCTCGGCCGGCACCAGTGATGAACCAAATCTTCCTGCTATTCATAAGACCTCCACGGTTCAACCTCAGAACTCGATCATCACCTTGATTGCCTCGCGATCGTTCATTGCGCGATAGCCGTCTGGTACTCCGTCGAGGTTGGTCGTTCGATCGAAGACGCGGCCGGGGTTGATGCGACCTTCGAGGATGTCGGGCATCAGCTCCTCGATGTAGGCGCGGGCGGGAGCGGGGCCGCCGGCGATGGTGATGTTGTTGAAGAACGCTGGCACCGAGGCGGGCATGGCCTCGTCCTGCGGAACGCCGACGCGGCCGACGGCGCCTCCCGCTCGCGTGATGCTCAGCGCGGTGCGCATCGCCTCGCCGTGACCGACACATTCGAGGGCGGAGTGGACGCCGAGTCCGTTCGTGAGATCGCGTACGCGGGCGATCGCTTCGTCGCCGCGTTCGGAGACGATGTCCGTCGCGCCGAATTCTCGGGCCAGTGCGATGCGGTCGGCATGACGGCCGAGGAGGATGATGCGCTCGGCGCCGAGGCGTCGGGAGGCGATGACGCCGCAGAGTCCGACCGCGCCGTCGCCGACCACCGCCACGATTTTTCCCGGCCCGACCTGCGCGGCGCGCGCGGCGTGGTGGCCGGTGCCCATCACGTCGGAAAGCGTGAGCAGCGACGGAATCAGCGCGTGGTCGGGGCCGACCGGAAGGACGACGAGTGTTCCGTCCGCGAGCGGGACGCGCACCGCCTCGCCCTGGCCTCCGTCGAGCTCACCGCCCCAGAATCCGCCGTGCAGACAAGAGGTCTGCAAGCCTTCGCGGCAGAAGATGCACGTGCCGTCGGACCATGCGAATGGCGCGACGACGAGGTCGCCGCGCTTCACCGTCCGGACGTCGGCACCGGTCTCTTCGACGATGCCGATGAATTCGTGTCCCATGCGGCGGCCGGTTTCGCTGCGCTCCATCGACTTGTACGGCCAGAGATCGCTGCCGCAGATGCAGGCATGCGTGACTCTGAGAATGGCGTCGGTGGGCTGAAGAATGCGAGGGTCGGGCACGGTCTCGACGCGGACGTCACCCGGGCCATAGAGAAGAGTTGCGCGCATATCGTTAGAGTCCTTCCTTGATGTTGGTCATGGGTCTTGGTCGCTAATTCGCAGCGCTGCCTCCGCCGGTTTGTTCGCGTAAGCGAACGATGTCTTTCGTTGGAGCGCTGCCGAAGAATCGTCCGTACTCGCGGCTGAATTGGGATGCGCTGATGTAGCCGACGCGGCGGCTGGCTTCGCCGGCATCCATCATTTCGGCGAGCATGAGCCGTCTCGCTTCCTGCAGGCGGAGCGTTTTCTGATACTGCACGGGGCTCATGGACGTCACCGCTTTGAACTGGCGGTGGAAGGCCGAAGGGCTGAGGTGCACGCGTGAGGCGAGTTCTTCGATGGTGACCGGCTGGTCGAAATTCGTCCGCAGCCAGTAGACGGACGTTGCGATCCGATTGAGACTCGACTCCGATTGGCCAAGCTGCGCGATGCGGCTTCCCATCGGACTGCGAAGGAGGCGGATGAGGATCTCGTCGAGGACGAGCGGCGCGAGCAACTCCGCGTCGGCCGGATGCGTCATGAGCTCGAGGAAGCGCGATGCCGCGTCGACCATCGGCGCGTCCGCCGTCACGATGGAAAGCGCATGGTTGTCTCGCGACGCGCAAGGTCCTTGCGGGTAGACCTTCGAGGAGAGTGTCGCGACTTTCTCGGCATCGAGGTCGATCCGGAAATTCAGGTACGGCTCGGCGGCCGAGGCGCGCGTGACCTGCGCTGCTACCGGTACGCCCACCGAGTACACGGCGATCTGTCCGGCAACGTAGCCGTGTAGCGCATCGCCGATCATGACGCTCTTCGCGCCCTGCGCGACGATGCAGACCGCGGATCGTTGGAAAGCGTGACTCCGTTCCGTGTTCGCGTGCGATACGCGGGTCGCGTGCGTGCCGGCAATGCGCAGGTCGAACGTGCCGTCGTACGGCGCGTGCCGCGC
This sequence comes from Thermoanaerobaculia bacterium, assembly GCA_035996815.1. GTDB lineage: Bacteria > Acidobacteriota > Thermoanaerobaculia > Gp7-AA8 > Gp7-AA8 > JADGNZ01. The sequence continues at coordinate 46,489 of DASYJF010000056.1, forward strand.
GACGAGCCTCGCGAAATTCGCCAGCCTCGCCTCGGTCATTCCGCTGCCTTCGAGCCGGCATTCGCCGCCTCGTACTCGTCGTCGGTGACTTTCTCCATCCAGTCGACGGCTTTCCCGTCGAGCTGGTCCACAAGCGCGATGTGCGTCATGGCGGTCGTGGCGGTCGCGCCATGCCAGTGCTTCTCGCCCGGCGGACACCAGATCACGTCGCCGGGACGGATTACCGCGGCCGGTCCGCCAACGCTCTGCACCAGACCGCATCCCGAGGTGACGATGAGCGTTTGTCCGAGCGGATGCGTGTGCCACGCGCTCCGTGCGCCGGGCTCGAATGTGACGTACGCGCCGAACGATCGCGGCGTCTGAAAAAGCGGATCGATGCGGACATTGCCGGTGAATGTTTCGTCGGGTCCCTTCGCGGAAGGTTGGGAGCCGCTTCGTTTGATTTCCATTCGATGCTCCGTTTCTACGAGCCTGGTTTACTCACGCCGAGGCTGCGGCGAACTTCCAGTTGCGGCGATTGCGCCAGCTTGACGATCAGGGATGCGAGGCTCTTGCGCGACACGATCCCGCCGCGGAACGGTTCACCTTTCTGCGTCGTCTCGTAGTCCACCTCGTCCGCATCCGTGAACCAGGCCGGGCGGAGAATCGTGTAATCGAGGTCGGACTCTTCGATGACGCGCGCCGAGTCACGGTACGGATCGAGGATGCTTCGGTACGTTTCGCCCGGCACTTCGCCGTCGATGCCCATCGAGCTGATGAAGATGAGACGGCGCATACCGGTCTCGTTCATTGCCTTGACGATGCTCTTCGCTTGTCGCGCGAGGTCGCCCGCCAGGTTCGCGTAGACGACATCCTGTCCGGCCATCGCGTCCTTGAGCTTGGCGGTATCGAGAACGTCGCCTTGAACGATGCGCACACGATCGGAATCGACCGTCCTCAGCTTGCGTGGATCGCGCAGGTAGAGCGTCAGATTGGCGTCGGTCTGTTTCAGGAACAGATCGGCCGCCACGCGCGCAACGCTTCCATTTGCTCCGAGGATCAGGATGTTACTCATTAGCGATCGATCATCTTCTGCGCGCCTTCGGAGTATCGCGCACCCTGCACGTTGATCTGTGCGGCGGCGCTCTCGATCTCGCGCAAATCGTCGGGCGTGAGCTCGACGGTCGCGCCGCCGAGGTTTTCCTCGAGCCGGTGAAGCTTCGTGGTGCCGGGGATGGGGACGATCCACGGTTTCTGTGCAAGCAGCCACGCGAGCGCGATCTGCGCCGGCGTCACCTTCTTCTTCGCTGCAATCGCCGTCACCAGATCGACCAGCGCCTGATTCGCTTTCCGGTTCTCCGGATTGAAGCGAGGAACGGTGTTGCGGAAGTCGGTTTTGTCGAACGTCGTGGTCTCGTCGATCTTCCCGGTAAGGAAGCCTTTCCCCAACGGGCTGAAGGGAACGAAGCCGATCCCGAGCTCTTCGAGCGTCGGGAGGATCTCCTCCTCCGGCTCTCTCCAGAACAGCGAGTACTCGCTCTGCAGCGCCGTCACTGGCTGCACCGCATGCGCGCGCCGGATCGTTTTCACGCCCGCCTCGGACAAGCCGAAATGCTTGACCTTTCCTTCATCGATCAGCGCTTTCACCGCGCCCGCGACGTCCTCGATTGGCACCTTCGGATCGACGCGATGCTGGTAGTAGAGATCGATCGCGTCGACACGCAGCCGCTTCAGCGATCCCTCGGTGGCCTGTTTGATGTAGTCGGGCCGGCTGCTGAGTCCAATCTGCTTCCCATCGGCATCGAACTCGAAGCCGAACTTGGTGGCGATCACGACCTGCCCGCGGAACGGCTCCAGCGCCTCGCCGACGACTTCTTCGTTGGCGTACGGGCCGTAGACCTGGGCCGTGTCGAAAAACGTGACGCCTCGCTCGACTGCCGCGCGGATGAGGGCGATCGCGTCCTTCTTGTCGGTGGCCGGACCGAAGCCGAAGCTCAATCCCATGCAGCCGAGGCCGAGGGCGGAGACTTCGAGGTTTTTTCCGAGTGTGCGTTTCTGCATTGGTTTCTCCTTCAAACGTAGGTGTGTTTCGCGCGGACGATGACAAGGAACACGAGGACTGCCGCGAGCGCGAGCATTCCCGAACCGGCAGCGAGCGCAGTCGCCACGCGATGCGCGAGTAGCGCTTTGCCGTGGAGCACTACCGAGCCCGCGGCAGTGAAGACGACGACGAGGATGCCCAGTCCAAGCGAGCCGCCGATCTGGTGCGCGACGTTGACGAGACCCGCCGCCGCTCCCGCATCTTCGGCGGCGACGCCCGCGATGCCCGACGCGGTCAGCGGGCTGAGGCTCGCGCCTTGCCCGATGCCGATTACGATCATCGGAAGGGCAATGCCGATCGCGTACGGAATGCCGAGGTGAATCCGGCTGAGCAACGCCATGCCGATCAGCGTGATCACCAGTCCCGCGGCGAGGAGACGGCCATTGCCGAAGCGCTGCGTCAATCGCGGCACTGCGAGCGCCATGATGAAGTTCGCGATCGTCATCGGCAGGAAGGCCAGGCCGGCGGCGAGCGGGCTGTATCCCATGACCGACTGCAGGTACTGCGTCATGAAGAACCAGAAGCCCATCATGGCGCCAAGGAAAAGAATGCGGGCCGCGTAGGCTCCGGAGCGCTCGCGGCTGGCGAAGAGCCGCAGCGGCATGATCGGCTGCGCCGCGCGCCATTCGTTCACGATGAGGATGGCGATGAGAACGATGGCAGCCGCGAGCGCGATGATCGTTCGCGCGTCGCTCCAGCCGGCGTCCGCGGAGCGAACGATCCCGTACACGAGCGCGGTCATGCCGAGCGTCGATGTGATCGCGCCGATCAGGTCGAACTCGCCCGCGTGCCGTTCCGTCTCGACAACGTAGCGCTGTGCGGCGAGCATCAACGCGATACCGACCGGGAGGTTGATGAAGAAGCCTGCGCGCCACGAAATCCAATCGGTGAGGATGCCGCCGAGGACGAGTCCAAAACTCGTTCCGAGCCCGGCGACGGCACCGTAGTAGGCGACGGCGCGCGTTCTCGCCGGACCTGGTTCGAAGTTCGACTGCAGGAGCGCAAGCGTCGACGGCGCGAGGATCGCGGCACCGATTCCCTGCACGGCGCGCCCGGCAATGAGCCAGAGCGCGGAGGTCGCGAGCCCCACGCCCATCGACGCCGCCGTAAAGAGCGCGATCCCGATGATGAACATGCGCTTCCGTCCGACGATGTCGCCTCCGCGCGCTCCGAGAAGGAGGAGGCCGCCGAATGCCAGCATGTAGGCGCTCTGAACCCACGAGAGGCCGGTCGCAGTGAAGCGCAGTGTCTGCTGAATCTTCGGGAGCGCCGTGATGACGATCGAGATGTCGAGCACGATCATGAAGTAGCTCACCAGGATGATCGTGAGCACGGCGGCCGGACGGGAACGGGTCATGGTTTGCGAAGGCACAGTCATAATGTAGGCCTCCGGCGGCGGCGAGTTTTGCCTAAACCTATCGACGTCTTGCCCCGATCCTGCTCCATGACAAGGCGAGATCGCTTGAGGACGCCACAATTGGCAAATGCGTTGGCCTAATCCTCGCGCTCGCTTGCGGACCTACAAATGCGAGAACAGCCCCTTCGTGTATTGCTCGGGGTTGGCGACGAAGGTGCGTTTGTGGTCTTCGTTGGCGAAGTAGTAGAGCTTGTTCTTGTATTCGACGGTGGGGATCGAGGCGCGGATCGAAATCTTGCTGCCGTCGATCGGGTCCATGGCGATGGCGGGCGTGAAGGGGAGCGACGCGCGCAACGCTTCGTCAGCCGCGGTCGGTGGCGGGGGAGCGTCGGCTTGCGCGAGGCCGGTGGCAGTCTTGATGGGCGGCGCTTCGTCGGTAAGCATCGGAGGCGGATCGACGGTGACGGGGCGAAGATCGGAGGAGTCGATCGTGCGCATCTCCGACTGCGGCTTCGCCGCGGTGGACTTCGGTTTTCCGCCGCAGCCGGCAGCCAGCGCCGCGGCAATCATCACCATCACGATCGTACGGTTCATCGTCGTTCCGTCTGGGAGCGCGGGCGTCTCGCCTGCCCTGCTTGGCAGGATCCTGCTTGACTGCGGGCGGGACGCCCGCGTTCCCGCGGAATCGTTTTGCAAGGGTGTGGCCATTACATTTCCGCGCGCAGCGCCGCGCGGCATCGCTCCAGCGCCTGCCACACCGTCCCTTCGACCGCCGCGGCATCGACGACAGCGACGAGGTAGTAGCCGTCGCCCAGCTCGCAGCAGAAAATCCTGCTGGCCGCGAAATCGATTTTGAACCGCTTCGACCCGCCGCTTTCCGTCGCCTCGGCGATTCTTCGCAGGTGCGAGAGGAAGATGCCGGCGTAGGCTCCGATGACGCGCAGCTCGTGATCGTCGGTGTCGAACGGCCGCGCCGACGCCACCTCCACACTCTCCCCCTCGGAATCGAGAAACGCGGCTCCGATCGCGCCGCGCGTGGATTGGAGAAGATCGGCCAGGATGTCGCGGAACTCCACCTAGGCGGCGCCCCGAACTTGCTCGTCGATGGTGATGTCGCCGCGCTGCACGGCGTTGGCAAACGCGTCGACGACATGCGGATCGAAGCGCGTGCCGGCGAAGCTCTTGATCTTTTCGACGACGTAGTTCAGCTCCATCGCCTTCTGATACGGCCGGTTCGTGGTCATCGCGTCGAATGTGTCGGCGATGGCCACGATGCGCGCCTGCATGGGGATCTCTTCCGCCGTCAGGCCGTCAGGGTACCCGCCGCCGCTCCACTTTTCGTGGTGGTACTTCATGCCCGGGATGATGTCGATGAGCTGCGCGACGCCGCTCATGATGGCCGCGCCTTTGGCGGGATGTCCCTTCATCACCTCGAACTCATCGTCGCTCAGCGCGCCGGGCTTGCGCAGGATGCGGTCGTCGATGCCGATCTTGCCGACGTCGTGCAGCAACGCGCTGATGCGCAGGTTGCGCATCTCCTGCTCGCTCAGCGCGAGATTCTTGCCGATGGCGATCGAATAGCGCGCCACGCGCTCGGAGTGGCCGCGCGTGTACGGATCTTTGGCGTCGATCGCGGCGGCCAGCATGCGCACGGAGCTGATGAAGAGGAGATGGTTTTCGTGGGCGGCTTTGCGAAGCTGCTCGACGGCGCTCTCGATCGCGCCGGACATGGCGTTGAAGTTCTCGGCCAGCTCGCCGATCTCGTTGTGCGTCGTCAGCTCGACGCGCTGGTGATAGTTGCCGTTTGCCATCTCGCGCGTGCGCTCGGCCAGCTCGCGGACCGGGCGCGCGATGCCGGACGCGAAGAGGATGGCGGCGAGGATGGCCACGGCCAGCGCGATGGAGATCCAGGTGATCGTGGCGCGGACCATCTTCGATACCGAGGCGTAGGCGAGTTTCTCGGGCTTCTGTACGACCACGCCCCAATCGCGGCCGGCGACCGGCGCGACGGTGCCGAGCATCGTGGTGCGCTCGCCGCCGCGGGTGTCGTCGTACGGAATGGTGAGGTGGACCGGCGCCTTCGAAAACTCCTGCACGATTTTCAAATACGAGAAGTCGGGATGCTGTACCTCGACCGCCGCTTCGCTGTGGAGGAGCACCTTACCGCCGCGGTTGACGACGAACGCGGTGACGTCGCCCTTTCCTTCGTCGCGAATGCGCTCGCTGATGCGTCGCAGGCTGACGATCGCCTCAACCGCGCCGATGTTCGCCCCCTCATCCACGACCGGCACGGCGATGACGACCGCCGGCTGGTTCGCGGCCGTGACGTACTGGAACGTGCCGGTATAAATCTGCCCTTTGAGCGCGGCCTGCAGCGCAAAATCGAGCTCCTGCGCCACCGCGCCGTCAAGCTGCGCCGGCTTGGCCTCGGCGCCCTTCCCATCGCGATTGACGATGCGCATGCCGAGGAGGTCGCCATCGGGAGTGATGTAGTCGGCGATCACTCCTGTTTGCGCCGCGTAGATGAACGGATCGCTGCCGGCCGGCAGGGCGCGCTTGAGCGCCCGCACGTTGCCCGCGATCTTCATCAACTGCTGCGTGTTGTTCGTCAGGAGGTTCTGAATGTCATTGGCGATGCCGCCCGCCGACCGCGTCAGGTACTTCCGCTCCAGCGTTTCCAGCGAATCGCGATTGATGCGGATGAGGAAGTAGTGCGAGACGACCAGCGGCACCAGCCCGACCACGACCATGGCCCCGAGCAGCGTCCAAAGCAGCCGCGCGCGGCGGGGTGGCGGCGATGCGGTGTCGTCGGACATCGCCGGCGATTATAGCGACGCCCGATCTGCGAGAATCGTGGCGATGAGCGCGGAGAAGAAGATCGTCCTCATCGCCGGACCGAACGGCGCGGGAAAGACGACCTTCGCGCGGGCGTGGTTGCCGTACGAGGCCGGATGCCCGCTCTTCATCAATGCCGATTTGATCGCGGCGGGACTTTCTCCGTTCGATCCCGACGCCGCGGCGTTTCGTGCAGGGCGCCTTATGCTCGAGGAAATCGACCGCAATGCGGCTGCCGGAGTTAGCTTCGCGTTCGAGACGACGTTGTCGGGACATACGTATTTGCGCCGCATCAAAACGTGGCGTTCGGCAGGTTTCGTGGTGAAGATTCTCTTCCTTTCACTGCGCACACCGGATGAAGCAATTGTGCGTGTCGCGCGGCGCGTTCAGCAGGGAGGCCACGACGTGCCACCGGTGGTCATTCGAAGGCGCTTCGCCGCGGGGATGAAAAACTTCATGGAAGTCTATCGTTACAAGGTCGACTACTGGCGTTTGTTCGATAACAGCGGACCGCGCCCTCTGTTGTTGTCGCAAGGAGTGATCGATGAGTGATTCACTGCCGGATCTACCCGACGCAGACATGCAATCGGCACCACGAGGACTGCTGCGTGCGGCTCAGCGCGCACGTGAAGTGGCGCGGACAACGCGCACGCCGTTGGTAATCGTTGTCGATGGCGTGCTCGTTGAAGTGCCCTACGACCAGATCGAAGACATCGAGCTTCCGGAAAACGAAAAGTAATTGCTCGGCCTCTACATCCACCTTCCGTTTTGCCGCGTTCACTGCACGTACTGTCCGTTTGCGGTATCGACGGATATTCGGCTGCAGGATCAGTACACCGACGCGTTGATCGCGGAGATCGACGCGCGTTCGAATGGGGAGCGCGTCGACAGCATCTTCTTCGGCGGCGGGACGCCGTCGCGGACGTCGCGCGAGAATCTTGCGCGCGTTGTCGCGAAGATTCGCGAGCGGTTTGACATCGATGACAGCGCTGAGTTTTCCATGGAGGCCAATCCCGAGGATGTGGATGCGGATGCGGTCGCGTTCTGGCGATCGCTCGGCGTCAATCGACTCAGCATCGGCGTGCAGTCGTTTCATGACGACGAGCTGCGTCCTCTCGGCCGCGTGCATGGTCACGAGCAGGCGCTCGAGGCCGTTCGCATCGCCGCGGAATCCGGAGTTCGCACCAGTCTCGATCTCATCCTCGGGTTACCGCGCCAGACGGCGGCGAGTTTCGAAGAGACGCTGGAAACCGCCATCAACACCGGCGCAGGTCATGTCTCGCTCTACATGCTCGATCTCGAAGAGGGGACAGCGTTGGCGCGCCAGGTCGAAGATGAACGCGTCACGCTTCCCGACGATGACCTCGTGGCCGATCTCTACACGATGGCCATCTCGCGATTCGCCGGCGCCAGCCTGGCGCAGTACGAGATCAGCAACTTCGCGCGTCCGGGTGAGGAGTGCCGCCACAATCTTCGTTACTGGCGCCGCGAGCAGTATCTCGGCTTCGGCATCGGAGCGCATTCGTTCATCGGCGACCGCCGCTTCGCGAATACGCGCGACATTCATCGCTACATCGCCCGGCAGCGCGAGCCGGATTTCGCCGAAGTCCTCGGCGAGGGCGAGGTGCGGCGCGAGTCCATCTTCCTGCAGCTGCGGCAGGCCGGCGGCATAGACTATGAAGACGTCGTACGGCTGTGCGGCGAGGAGGGAATCGCATGGATGGATCGAGGCTTGAGCGACGGGTGGCTGCGGCGGGCGGGAAATCGTGTCGCCTTCACTCCTTCCGGGTTTCTTTTGAGCAACGAGTACATGTCGCAGCTCTTCTGATCGCCTTCGCCGCGTTGCCGTTGGCCGCGCAGGACGTGAAGTTCGATCCGAACCTTGTCGACCAGGCGAACTTCAGCCAGTTCGCGCGCGTCGTCGGGCAGGCGATTTTCGCGACGCCCGTGCAGCCGGCGCGCGCCAGCGGCCTCCTCGGATTCGACGCAGGAGTCGCGGCGACGGTCGTCAAGATCGATGAAGGCGCCGCGTACTGGCGCGCCGCCGTGCCGCAGGGAAACACGTTCACATCGCACGGCTACATCGGCGTCCCTCGGCTTGTGGCGTCGAAAGGGTTCGGCTTCGGCACGATCTCCGGCACCTACGCGAAGATTTCGAACAGCGGCATCCAAACCTTTGGCGGCGCGCTCGATACGCCGCTGCTGCGGGGCGGTTTGCTCAAGCCCGAGCTGGCGCTGCGGCTGTCGTACTCGACGCTCACCGGCATCGACGTCTTTCACGAAAAAACCTACGGCGCGGAAGTCTTCCTCAGCAAAGGCTTCGGCCCGATCACGCCATACGCCGCGGTCGGCCGCATGCGCGTCGACGCGCGCGGCGATGTGCCCGCCACAACGCACTCGACGGCATTCACGCTGACGGATAAGAGCAGCCTGAATCGCTACACCGTCGGCGTGCGCCTCTCGCTGATGGTTCCGAAGCTGGTGGTCGAAGTGACGCAAGCCGAGGTGCGGAGCTACGCGGCGAAGGTGTCGATCGGGTTTTAGCTGTCTCACGAAAAATGTGGCGACCGTTTCGTGCGAAGCACTTTGGAGATGAGATGAGAAGGCCAACCCCCGCGCAGTAGCCTTTGCGTGTGAGCGCAAAAAGGCTCTGCAAGAAAGGAGATTGGCCGTGGCGAAGACTATCAAAAGTGAGAGCAGCAGCAAGA
>DASYJF010000057.1:0-5573 GCA_035996815.1 Thermoanaerobaculia bacterium
GCCGATCAATTATCAGGTTGTGCAGAGGTTCCCTAGGTGTCCGCTCCTGTAACGACAGCTTCAGCCGCGTGGGAGTGTCGGCGTGTCTGCGAGACCACACCACCTCTCAACGCAGACGACGACGCGAATCGTCCGGGGGCGTTTCGTGCGAAGCACTTTGGAGTGCGGTGGCGATCGATCCACCGCACTCCAAAGCTTCGCGAAATGTGCCGCAGATTGCGCAAGAATCAAACGTCGCAATGACTCACCATCGTCGTGCTGCGTCACCTGTCGCGGGGCTTGATCTCGCAGTCCGGACGGGCAGTTTTACGCGGACGTGTGTCCGCCAAGCAAGTCATCGGGTGAGCAATCCCACTCGACGTTCGAAAGTAGCCGCCGAGCAGCGACAGCCAGGAACGCGCGATCGCCATCGACCTGATCATCGATCTGATCGCACACCTCGTTCAGTCTCTCAGTCACTTCATCGGGGGGACATCGTGATTTTTCTTTTCACAGTAGAAATATGACGGCTCAGCGGATTCGTGTCAGGCTTGAGATCGAAGAAGAGAGCGACGCCCATCAGCTACAATACCGGCTATCCTTCAGCATTCATGAGGTGGCGCAAGGTGGTTACGGCTAATCAGGTCGCAGGGCTGAAATTAGTACTGGCATCTAAGTCGTGAAGTTCAGGTACCCTCCGGTTCGCCTTCGTCGTGAGGCATTCGCTTCTTGATCTCTGGTGCGAGTCGGTCAGTCCACGTTTGCGGAAGGAGAAGTACGCCGTCGGACGCTCGAAACCGCATGACACGCGCGTGTCGCGACGCAAACGCATATTGATTCCTACTGTTGAAAAGGCTGCCTATGCAATCGACGCCAAATAGGAGGTAGCGGATCAATCCCTGCACTGCAGGAGTCACTCTCGTGAACGGAAAGGCCAATAGCGTACCGACAACCGCCGCACCCAAAGATCGTGATCCCGCCGTAACGGCGAGCTTCCGCATCTCGCCTTCCACTGAGCCCTGAATAACATCACCAATGATCTCGGAGTTCATCACCTCCGCCACTTCTTCAGCCGACAACCAATATCGCATAATCTGAGACCAGATTCGATCATTCAGATTCTCAGCCAAGAGTTCAATGTCCGTCTCGGATGCATTGAGAAACGAAATGGTCTGATACTCTTCAGGAACTGTGACGGAATCAAAAACGATCGGAAGGACGTAATCCGTGCGATCCAGCAGCGTTCGACGCTGTGCCGCACGCAATTCATGATTGGTCCAGGCGCGCGCCAAGTACGCCTCCGAGAACAGTACGACACAATATTCACTTTCGTTGCCATAAATCTGAAAGAGACGTTTGAATAAATCTTTGCCCCAAAGGTCTGTCCGCTCGTCTTCGTCAAAAAATACACGCAAGTCGCGCGTCTTCAGTGCTTCGGCTAATGCACGCGCAAAATCGCGCTGTTCCGACGCAAATGAAATGCAAACGTCATATCGACGCCGACTGAACTGCGGGTCCTCGCTTTCCGGCCAGTTATGAGGCCCGAGTTCAACATTTCCCTCAAAGGTAACGCGGCGCCTTACGCCATGATCGGGAGGAGCAAGCGCATAAGGTTTAGTACCAGCGGCCAGCGCTTTAGTCGGCGCGTACTCCGTGAGAAGGAAGTGAATCCATCGCTTCGCATACGTCGGGCAGCCCACCTTCGACGCGTACGTGTCGCGTCGGGTCAACAAGAACAGCAAGAAGAGTAGGATCGTGGTGAGTGATTCTTCGTCTTTGATCCATGGTTGTGCATCAGTAAACGCCTTGATTATCTCTGCCTGAACGCGACTTTCCGGTCTTGCCGTCATGCCGTAACGATCGCACGGATTGTAAGCATGGACAAGTGTCGACCGAGATGACGTTCTCCATCGGCGTCATGAACTCGGCTACTCATCACCATCCCCGCACTGGCCGCCACTCGTCTAAGAGTTCGCCGCCGCTGACAACGTGGTATCGGTCGTACATCGCGGCGGTGAGGCAGGAGTGGTTCGGGACCACGCGGACGCGCGTGCCGACCGGGAGCGGTCTCGTCGTGGCGAGTTTTCCGTGTTCCTGCGATAACGCGATGAGTCGCGCGGGGAGCGGATGGAGATCGAGGTCGCAGACCAAGCCGAACCCGAAGTTCGGGTCGAGGTGTTCGGGGCTGACGTCTTTCGACAGCGCGAGCGCGCCGGCGTCGATGATGGCTTGGCCGCGTTCGGGGTACGAGCCGACGACCGTCGCGAGGACCGAGACGGCGATCTCGTCGCGCGTGCAGGTGCCGAGGGTGGATTGGAAGGCGTCGAAGAAGACGTAGTTGCCGGGGCGGACTTCGTCGGTGCCGGCGAAGGTTTCGGCGATCGCGGTCGTCGGCGTGGAGCCGATGCTGCGCGTGAGGTCATCCATCCCGAGCAGCGCGCGGAATCTGGTCAGCGACTCAACCTCTTCGGCGGCAATGCGCCGGATCTCTTCGACGTCGTGCGCGTTGTACGAGTGGCCGGCATGCGTCAGCAATCCCTGAAAGTGAACGGCTGGCGAATGAGCGATTGCGAGCGCCAACCGCGCGCTGTCGGGATCGTTCGGATCGACGCCGGCGCGGTGATAGCCGCAATCCACTTTGAGAAAGACGTCGAACACCACTCCATTCGCGGCGTGAAACTCCTCTACTGCGCGTAGAGCGAGCTCGCTGTCGATGAGAATGTTCAAGCGCTCGATTCGAGCCGCCAACGCCGCCGCGCGAGGCAGTTTCTCGGGCGCGATGGGCACCGCGTACGTGATGTCGCCGAACCCTCCATCGGCGAAGAACTCCGCCTCGGCCATGGTCGAAACGGTGATCGGACCGGTCGCGCCGCCGTGCTGCATCCGGGCGATCTCGATGGTCTTGTGCGTCTTCACGTGCGGGCGGAATGCGACCCCCGAGGCGAGGGCCTTACCGCGCATGCGAGCGCAGTTTTGCTCGACAATGGTGCGGTCGACGAGAAACGCGGGCGTCGTCACATGCGGAAAATCATTCATATCGATATGGATGCATTCTATGCGTCCGTCGAACAGCGCGATCGGCCGGAGCTGCGTGGCAGGCCGGTCATCGTCGGCTGGCCGGGCGAGCGGAGCGTCGTTTGCGCGGCGTCGTACGAGGCTCGCAAATTCGGCGTGCACTCAGCGATGCCGGCTACGCGCGCGATGCGGCTCTGCCCCGAGGGGGAGTTCATCCATCCGAACTTCGAGAAGTACCGCGAAGTGTCGCGGCAGATTCGCGAGATTTTCGAACGACACACGCCGCTCGTCGAGCCGCTGTCGCTGGACGAGGCGTACCTCGATGTGACCGAGGAGCTCACGGGGATTCCGACGGCAACGGAAACGGCGGAAACGATCCGGCGCGAGATCAAAGCGGATACGCACCTCACCGCCTCGGCGGGCGTGGCGCCGAACAAGTTCCTGGCGAAGATCGCCAGCGATTGGAAAAAGCCGGACGGCTGCTTCGTCATCCGCCCGCATCAGGTCGAGCGATTCCTGATGCCGCTGAACGTGCGCAAGATCCCTGGTGTCGGCAAGGCGACGGAGAAAATCCTGACGGCGATGGGCATCGCCACGGTGGGCGATCTGCATTCGTTCACTGCCGATCAACTCGTGGCGCGCTTCGGCAAATGGGGCACGCGTCTGTGGGAGCTGGCGCGCGGCATCGATGAGTCGCCCGTTGTTCCGTCGCAGAAACGGAAGTCATGGTCGAGCGAGAACACGTTCGCGAAGGACATCACGCTCGACGAAGTCACGACGTACATCCGCGAAGAAGCGCAGAAACTCTGGACTGCGCTCAGCGACAAGCAACTGGTCGGCCGCACGGTGACGGTGAAACTGCGGACCGGCGATTTCAAGACCGCGACGCGGCGATTGACGCCGGAGTCGATTCCGGCGAGCGGCGATGACCTGGCGCGCATTGGGGCCGAGCTGCTTACGCGTTTCGATTTTCCGCCGCAGAGCCGTTACCGCCTCGCGGGAATCGGAGTCTCGAACTTCATCGACGAGGATGATGAAGAAGAGCCCGCGAAGGAGCAGCCGGAGCTGTTTGGTGCTTCGGCATCCTGAGAGCTTGTGAGGAAATCCCGCAGCGTCGAACGGTCGCGCGCGGCGCGCTCAACAATCCAGCCCCGCGCTCAGCGCGGCGAACCCGATCGCGAACGAAGGCTGAGGGCGCGGAGGCGCCCACTACAAATGTTCGCGTTGCGTGAGATTCTGTGGCGGCCGCCTCCGCGGCCGCCGATTCGTGCGCGCGCCCACAACCCCGCGCCGAGCGCGGGGCTGGATTGTCGAGCGCGCCTCCGCGCGCGACCGTTCGACGCTGCGGGATTTCCTCACACGCTCTGACTACAGCAGCGCATCGATGCCATACGCGATCTCTTCCTCCGACACATCGCTGAAGACCTCGCAGTGCCCGATCGCGCGCGGAAAAATCATGACGCGCCGGCTGCCGGTGTTCTTCTTGTCGTGCTCCGTCGCAGCGAGGATGGCCTCGCGATCGATGCCGTCGGGAAGCGGCGACGGATTCCAGGCGCGGATAGTGCGCTCGATGCGGTCAGCAATCGCGCGCTCGAGAACACCGCGACGAATTGCAATCGCGTTCGCGGCGATCATCCCCCACGCTACCGCCTCGCCGTGCGTGAGTCCGCGATAATCGAGTGCCGCCTCGATGCCGTGCGCGATCGTGTGGCCATAGTTCAGCAGCCGGCGCAAATCTGCTTCCTTCTCGTCGGCCGACACGATCTCCGCCTTGACGCGGATGGCCTTGCGCACCACTTCCTCGGTATCGAAATTCGGCGGCGATTCGAGCAGCTCGAACAGCGACGCATCGCCGATCACGCCGCCTTTTAGCGCCTCGAAAAGTCCGCTCAGCACTTCGCGCCGCGGCAACGAGTCGAGCGTAGCCAGATCGGAGATCACCGCGCGCGGCGGATAGAAACTACCGATCAGGTTCTTCCCCTTCGCGTGATTGACGGCCAGCTTTCCGCCGAGCGAACTGTCGACCTGCGCGAGCAGTGTGGTGGGAACGTGAACCAGATCGATGCCGCGCAAAAAGATCGACGCCGCGAATCCGGCCGTGTCGCCGACCATGCCGCCGCCGACGACGACCGCCATCGAATCGCGCTTCGCTCCGCGCACCAGGAGTTGTGTGACGACATCGTTCGCAGTGTCGAGGGTCTTGTGCGCCTCCCCTTCTTCGATGGCGATGACGTCCGCATCGAGCGTGGCCGCGATCTGCTCGCCGAACCGGTCGCGAAGCACCGTCGATGTGATGACGAAGATGCGTCCTCTGCTTTGAATCAGCGCGCGAATGTCATCGAGCAGATTGCGTCCGACGTAAACGGGATACGTCGCGGACGCCTGGCGAATGGTGACGAACGGTTGCATTGAGCGGTGAGTCTATCGAAGCTTGTCATCCGTTTCGTGCGAAGCACTTTGGAGATGAGATGAGAAGGCCAACCCCCGCGCAGTAGCCTTTGCGTGTGAGCGCAAAAAGGCTCTGCAAGAAAGGAGATTGGCCGTGGCGAAGACTATCAAAAGTGAGAGCAGCAGCAAGA
>DASYJF010000058.1:0-4881 GCA_035996815.1 Thermoanaerobaculia bacterium
TGCGCGAGCCCGTTCACCGCGTGCGCGAGCCCGTTCACCGCGTGCGCGAGTCCAATCGCCGCGTGCGCGAGCCCAATCACCGCGTGCGCGAGCCCAATCACCGCGTGCGCGAGCCCAATCACCGCGTGCGCGAGCCCAATCACCGCGTGCGCGAGCCCGTTCACCGCGTGCGCGAGGCCAATCACCGCGTGCGCGAGCCCAATCACCGCGTGCGCGAGCCCGTTCACCGCGTGCGCGAGCCCGTTCACCGCGTGCGCGAACCCGTTCACCGCGTGCGCGAACCCAATCACCGCGTGCGCGAGCCCAATCACCGCGTGCGCGAGCCCGTTCACCGCGTGCGCGAGCCCGTTCACCACGTGCGCGAGCCCGTTCATCGCGTGCGCGAGCCCGTTCACCGCGTGCGCGAGCCCGTTCACCGCGTGCGCGAGCCCGTTCACCACGTGCGCGAGCCCGTTCACCACGTGCGCGAGCCCGTTCACCACGTGCGCGAGCCCGTTCATCGCGGGTGTCGATCAGTGAATCGAAGCGCTCCAGTGGACGCTCGCCCCTGCCCCGCCAAACGCCCCGCCGCCGGCGATCAGGACGACGATCCCGGCTAGCGGGACGGCAAGGACGGCGATCAGTTTGATCGTGTCGATGAGCGAGTCGAGTTGGACGGGGACTGTGCCGAATCCGAGGGGGCGGCGGCGGATGGCGTTCATCGCAAAACGGGCGAGGTTGGCGCAGATGCGGCCGGCGTTGGCGAGGCCGTCGGCGACTCCGAATCCGATCAGGGATAGGAAGAACGAGATGCCGACGCGCTGGTCAATCGTTGAGTCGCGGATGACGGGCCAGGCTTGCGGGGCGGCGACGGTGAAGACGCTGCGCAGGCGGGCCAGGGTGGTGCGGACGATGCCGGGGGCGCGGCCGGCGGTGTATTCGGAGCGGACGCGCTCCATCATCGCGGCGACGGTGTGGTCGATTCCCTCGGCTACATTTCCGCCGGCGATGCTGGCGGCGAGTTGCTGGTCGAGGATCCGGCGGGCGACGGCGTCGGGCAGCGCGCCTTCCAGTCCGTAGCCGACTTCGAGTCTCGCGATGCGCTGCTTGAGGAAGACGAAGAGGATGGCTCCGTTGTCGCGTCCCTGGCGGCCGACTTTCCACGTCTCGGCGGCGTGAATCGTGAAGTCGTCGATGTCATCCGCGGGAGCTTCCGGGTAAACCACGACGGCGATCTGATTCGAGGTTTCTTTTTCGAAGCTGGCCAGGCTCGCATCAATGCGCGCGGCGTCGGCGGCCGGCATCACGCGAGCGAGATCATCGACGTAGCTGGTCAGCCGCTCCAATGGCTTCGGGAGCGTGGACGCAGCGATCAGTTTCGGCGGATGAATGAACGAGATCACCATCACTCCGATCCAGAAGACTGTGAAGGCGAGCCATGCCCAGAGTAAGGACGGGACAGATTCATCAGTGACCGCCAACCGACGCTTCGCCTTTGGACGCGCAGCGACGGGATCGGCCGGGAGCAACAAAAGCGCACCCGTGGCGATGACGAACGCGAGCAGCCAGAGCCAGTACGACGCGTCCTTCAGATAGCCGCCGTAAAAGAACGCTCCGATCGCGGCGTTGTTGACGACCGATCCGATGAGCAGGATGCGCCAGGCCAATGACGGCCGCGGGGTGTGCAGAATGATTCGCGACGCCGCCAGAATCAGATTCGTGAAACATCCGACGATGAAGAGGAGGATCCCGATGAAGCCGTACGGTGTGACGCCTTCGGTGAGCTGGCGCGAAAACTTGACGGCGTCTGCGATGGGCGAGCCGCGCGATACCAGCAGCGATAGTCCGAACACGATCCAGGCGGCGACATAGACTTTTTTTCTCTGCAGGGTTTGCATTAGTGGATTAGTAGATTCGTCGATCAGTCGATTAGTGGTCAGTCGTCAGTGGTTAGTGGCCAGTGGCCAGGTCAGGAGTCAGGGTATGAGAACTTTTACGCCTCTCTCTCCTGATCCACTGATCCACTAATCTACTAATCTACTGCTTCGCGAAGAGCGCTTCGAAATCCTTCCTTCGGCTGCGGCTCAACTTGATGCGGCGTCCGTCGGAGAGCACTAGCGCGCAGTCGCCGCGGAAGAGGGGGTGGATCTCGCGGACGCGGTCGATGTTGACGATGGCGGAGCGGTGGACGCGGAAGAAGTGGCGGCGGTCGAGTTGCTTTTCGATCTCCTCCATCGTCTGGCGCAGCAGATGCGCGGCCGGGCCGGCGTGGAGCGTCACGTAGTAGTCGGCGGCTTCGATCCAGTCGATCTGCGCGGCGTCGACGACGATCGTTTTTTCGCGGACCGGGATCAGGAAGCGCGTGCGCGGCATCTCGCGCTCGGCGAGCAGTTCGGCGATGCGGTGATCGATCTCGCCGCGCTGCCGTCCTCGCGCTCGCTCCTTCGCGCGCGCGAGCGCCTCGGCGAAACGGCGATCGTCAAACGGTTTGAGCAGGTAGTCGAGCGCGTGAACTTCGAATGCGCGGACGGCGTAGCGGTCGTACGCGGTGACGAAGATGACCACGGGGACGGTATCCGCTCCGACCTGTTCGATCACCGCGAATCCATCGACCTCGGGCATCTGGATGTCGAGAAACAAAATGTCCGGCCGCGTGCGGGCGACCAGCGCGACGGCATCGCTGCCCGTCCCCTCCCCGACCACCTTCATCTCGACATCCTCGGACAACAGCGCGCGGATCGATTCGCGCGCGAGCGGCTCGTCGTCGATGATCAGGACGCGAAGTGTCTCGGTCACAACGTACTCCACGGAATCGACACTGACGCCAACACGCCGTCGTCCTTCGCAACGAGTGCGAACCGAGCGTCGTCGCCGTACAAGTGCCGCAGCCGGTCGAGCGTGTTGCGCACTCCGATTCCGCTGTCGCTTCGTTCGCCGAGGGTGCCGGTGTTGAAGACTTCGATGTTGAGGTGGCCATCGTTGCGGAAGGCGCGCACGGTCACCACTCCCGGCGATGCGCTCAATTCGATGCCGTGGCGGATGGCGTTCTCCGCCAGCGGCTGCAGCAGCAGCGTCGGCACCGCTCCCCTCTCCGCCTCGGACGACGCATCGATGGTGAACGACATTCGATCGGGAAAACGGGCGCGCTGAATTTCGAGATAGCGACGGAGCACGGCCAGCTCCGCGTCGAGCGGAACTTTCTGATCGCCGGCGTGATCGAGCGTGTAGCGCAGCAGCTCGCTGAGGCCGGCCAGCATCGTGATCGCTTCATCGTTCCGCTTCACGCGAACGAGTCCGCTGATGGCGTTGAGCGTGTTGAAAAGAAAGTGCGGCTGGATCTGCAGCTCCAGTGCGTGCAGGCGCGCGTCGGCGAGCGACGTCTCGAGCTGCGCCGCCTGCAGCGCGCGCTCGCGATAGCGCTCGTAAAACTCGAACGCCGTCGCCGCGCCGAGGACCATGCAGTAGAGCAGGAACTCCAGAGGAAGGCGGTAGAACAGGATGTCCGGAATATCGAGTTGCGACGGCTCGGCCGTCATCCGATCGTACGGCTTGAGCGCGAGCATCAACCCCAGCCAGTAGAAGCCGTGCACGACGGCGATCACGCAGGCCGCGAGAACGTGTACGAGGATGGCAAGGCTTCGCGGCGGAACGACCGGAAAGCGGCGCGCCAGCCAGACGATGACGACGGTGGCAACCAGCCATCCTTCCGAGATCAAGACGTTGTAGAAGATCAGCAGCGGCACGGAGTGCCCGTGCGTGATCATGCTGATCCAGACCTGGATGCCGGTGACGACGCCAAACAACGTCCAGAAGATCGCGGCAAACCGCCAGGCCATGCGGCGCGGAGTCATGCCCGCCAGTTTGCGGCAGGATTCGGCGAAAGGCCGCAGGAATGCAGCGAATGGTGATCAGCGTGCAGCGAGTTGGATGGGATCGTAGCCCGTCGGCTCGACGGCTCTACCGCCAGCGGCTCGCTGGCGCTTCGGTACGTGCCGCCGAGCCGGCGGCGGTCCAGCCGGCGGGCCGCCGGCGCTACGACATCCACCGATACGCGACTAGTCCGACTGTCCCCGCGGCGGCGATGATTATCGGCTCCGGAATCTTCTTCCACATGATGATGACCACCAGGCTGGCGATCGCGATCGACCCGGTGAGCCAATCGCCGATCGCTTGCTGCGCGACGAGGTACGACGTCCCGACCAGCACGCCTACCACCGTCACGCCGACGCCGCGGATGAAGCCGGCCAGGCGCGGGTTCTTGTGATAGCGCAGGAGGATCGGCGTCGCGATGACCGTGATGGCGCAGGCGGCGATCGCGAAGATCCAGGCGATTCGATCGGCGCGCAGCGTGCGACGGCCGAGGTTCCAGCAGGCGTTGATGATGAGCGCGACGATGGCTGGGGCGATGCCGTAGAAGAGCGCGCGCAGGTGCCAGTCGGCGGCGAAGCGGACGTAGAGCCACGCTGCGGCGGTCACGATGACGAACGGCGGCAGACCGAAGGCGACGGCCACCGCCAGTCCGCCGGCGATGCCGAAGCGGATGTAGCCGCAGTAGATGCCGAGCTGGTACGCCAGCGGTCCGGGGCAGGCCGCTGCGAGGGCCAGGCCGTTCTCGAATTCGTCCGGCGTCAGCCAGAGGCGAGTC
This sequence comes from Thermoanaerobaculia bacterium, assembly GCA_035996815.1. Taxonomy (GTDB): domain Bacteria; phylum Acidobacteriota; class Thermoanaerobaculia; order Gp7-AA8; family Gp7-AA8; genus JADGNZ01. The sequence goes on from DASYJF010000058.1 coordinate 4,625, forward strand.
TCGACGAGGTCGCGGCGCAGGGCATTCGTCAACGCAACCGGTCCGCCGAAGCCAAGGGCTCCGAGGCGGAGGAAGTAGAGGACGAACTGGATGAAGGTTGGTTGCATTAATGAACTGAGACGTCGTTCCGTTTCGTGCGGAGCACTTGGAGTGCGGTGGCGATCGAGCCACCGCTTTGGGAGGGCGGTGGAATCGTGACGAGACGCACTGTGTGATGCTCGCTCCGTCCCCCTCCCTCCCAAAGCGGTGGCTCGATC
>DASYJF010000059.1:0-2602 GCA_035996815.1 Thermoanaerobaculia bacterium
CTCGCCAATTCGCCGGTTGCGCTCATCGTGTCCTCCTCATCGAGAACCGAGCTTCGCCGAAGCTCGCGATGTTGCACTCGCGAGTGTGCTGCCGAGCGCGGCCGCGCGTCCTTGGGACAGAGCTGAATTGTTCTGAATCCCGCGGGGCAGCCCCGATCGAGCGTCAAGCGACCTCACGCGGCAGGCGCCCACGTGCGGCGCCCTCGTTCCATACGCCGTTACCGCCAGACGATCGCCATGATGGCGGCCCCGGGTCGTCGGGCCGCAGTCAAATACGAACGTGGCGATGCGTCCGGAGGCAATTGCGGTCTGTTGGCGGTCCGAGAGTCCTCGGGCGGGATCTCACGAGGAGGTGTAGAGTTTTAAAGAGGATCGGCGGAGGCTTAAGGCCATGGTCACACGTCACGCGTCCTGCAATTGCGGACAGCTCCATGTCGCCTGTGAAGGCGACCCCATCCGCATATCGATGTGCCATTGTCTGGAGTGTCAGCGGCGAACGGGAGCGGTGCTGAGCAACCAAGCCCGATTCAATCGCGGCCAGATCACGGTCAAGGGTCGTTCGACGCGCTACGTTCGTACGGCGGACAGCGGCAATGCCGTCGCCTTCCGGTTCTGTCCGGTCTGCGGCTCGACCGTCTATTGGGAGCTGGAAGGATTTCCCGACGTGATCGCGGTCGCGGTGGGCGCGTTCGCCGACGCGGCTTTCCCGGCGCCCCAGATCTCCGTCTATGAGAGAAGCAAGCCCCCCTGGGTGAGACTGCCGGCGGATGCGCCTATCCGACATTCAGAGTGATACGCCTCGCCTTTAACGGCTCTTCACGACTCTTAACGTGCCATCCAGGGCTCTCCCGGCCATGGTTGCGGTGGCGCCGACGTGGCGGCTGCGAGCCGACGGCGACATGACCTACCACGAACATATGTCGTTGCAGAACATGCACATTGCAAACGTTCCAACAGCAATCGCGACCTTTCTGCGAGTGGTGCAGAAGCACGACTCAGCCGCGCTTCTTGCGACATTCGCGGATGGCGCCGTCCTCGTCGACGGCGGCAAGGAGCACCGCGGCGAGGAAATAGAGCGATGGCACGACCGCGCCTTCGTGCGTACGCGCTCGACGGTTCACCCCATCAATGTCGCCAGACGCGACCACAAGACGGTGCTGATCGTGATCGTCCGGGGACATGAGAGCGGAAGCGGCGGAGGAAGACCGGCGCAGCTCGAATGGAGCTTCACGACCACTCGCGAGGGAATTTCCACCCTCACCATTGTTCCCGACGAAGCTCACGATCTGCCGCTGCCGGTCGAGTCCTATATTCTGGCAATGAACACCTTCGACCTTGATGCGCTGCTCGCCACTTTTGCAGACGATGCCCTGGTCAACGACCAGTTGCGTGAGTACCGGGGTAGGGCGGCCATCGAGCAATGGGCGGCCCGCGACATCATTGGCGAGCACGTTACCATGTATGTTCTTAAGGCCGTGAAGCATTACGGACATGCGATCGTGACGGCCAAAGTGGACGGCGATTACGACAAGAGGGGCTTGCCCGATCCGCTCGTGCTCGCCTTTTACTTCTCGGCGCATCGGGACAAGATCGTTCAACTCATCATTCTTCGAAAAGAGCCGATATACGGTCTATCGGAGTAGCGCCCAGCAGCCATCAGTTACGCCGTCCGTCCGCACAAAGAGCGGGGGAGAGGTGTCGGTTGCGCATGGGCGTTGTCTGCCTCGAGCCAAAACTCCCCGCTGGAATGCTCGCGGCCCAGGCGGCGCACGCGAACGTGAGATTTAACGCCTCTTCACAACACTAAACTCGCATCCAGACGGATGGTGCGGGATGTTCCGGCGGTGACAAGGTTCTGTCAGCATCATTGACCAATTCGAGGCCATTTTACGAAGCAGATATTGATCCTTCTCGCATCCAGGTTCGCAGTCCAACAGGGAGAATGATCATGTTGGCCATGTCGTCATCGTCCACCAGGCGCAACTTTCTTGCCACCTCGGCGGCCGCGGGTGCCGCCAGCCTGCTTCCCGCACGTCTGGTTCTTGCGGCCGAAGGTAGCGCAATCCGCCCCTTCCGGATCGAGGTTCCGGAAGAACAGCTCGTCGAACTCCGCCGCCGCGTTCTGGCGACACGCTGGCCCGACCGCGAGACCGTCTCCGATCAATCCCAGGGCGCGCAGCTGAAGAAGCTGCAGGAGCTCGTGCGCTACTGGGGGACGGACTACGACTGGCGCAAGGCGGAGGCGAAGCTGAATGCATTGCCGCAATTTATGACAACGATCGACGGGGTCGACATTCACTTCATTCACATCCGTTCCCGCCACAAGGATGCGCTTCCGTTGATCGTCACGCACGGTTGGCCAGGATCTGTCATCGAGCAACTCAAGATCATAGGTCCCCTCACGGATCCGACCGCGCACGGAGGCCGCGCCGAGGACGCGTACGACGTCGTTATCCCGTCTCTGCCGGGCTACGGCTTCTCCGGCAAGCCCACGGGTACCGGCTGGGACCCTGACCACATCGCGCGCGCCTGGGCGGAGCTGATGCAGCGCATCGGATATACCCGCTACGTCGCGCAGGGCGGCGACTGGGGTACTCCGATC
>DASYJF010000060.1:0-10317 GCA_035996815.1 Thermoanaerobaculia bacterium
CCTCGGTACTGACCTTTCAGTCGCGCCGACTCGACGTTCAGTTCCTCGGTACTGACCTTTCAGTCGCGTCGACTCGACGCTCAGTTCCGCGGACGTGACCTTTCAGTCGCGCGGACTCGACGCTCAGTTCCGCGGACGTGACCTTTCAGTCGCGTGGACTCAACGCTCAATTCCGCGGACGTGACCTTTCAGTCGCGCGGACTCCTAGTCCATGTCCATTGGATTCCAGACGGGCGTGTCGTCCTTCTCGGCGCGCTGCATCGCTTCCTTGAAGCGCTCGTCGAGGATGCGGGCGCGGTCCTTCTGGCTGGCCATCTCGCGATCGAACTTTCTCTCCATCTCGCTCTTCTGCGTTTCCAGGCCGGCCACCATCGACTCCAGCGATCCGCCGGCGCGCCGTTCCTTCGCCTTGTGCAGCAGCACTTCGCCGGAAGTGCGATCGATGACGAGCGTCGCGTCGCAGCAAGGACAGATGATCTCGATGTTGGCAGCCATGGCGTGATTCTAGCGCCGACGGCTCGTCGGCTGGACCGCCAGCGGCTCGCTGGCGCGTTGCGTTACCTGCCGGCGAGCCGCCGGCGCTACGACGCGAGCGCCTGCGTCAAGTCCTCCACGAGGTCGTCCCCATGTTCCAGCCCTACCGAGACGCGCAGCAGGTTCTCCGCCGTCCGGCTCCCCTCGCCTTCGCTCGAGGCCCGATGCTCGATCAGACTCTCCGTTCCGCCCAGCGATGTGGCGCGCGTGAAGAGTTTCGTTTTCGCGGTGACGGCCTGTGCGGCCTCGCGTCCGCCACGAACGTTGAACGACAACATCCCGCCGAACGACGACATCTGCCGCGCGGCGATGTCATGGCCGGCATGCGATTCGAGACCCGGATAGTGAACCGCCTCAACGTTCGGATGTTTTTCCAGCGCACGCGCGACCGCCATCGCGTTTTCGCAATGCACGCGCATCCGCGCGGACAGCGAGCGGATGCCGCGCAGGATCAGCCACGAATTGAATGGCGAGGCCACGCCGCCAGTGATCTTGCGGCAATGCGCGACGGCGTCGCTGAATGCATCGCGGCGCGCGAAGACCAGCGATCCGCCCTGCACGTCGCTGTGCCCGCCGAGGTATTTGGTGGTGGAGTGCATGACCACGTCGGCGCCTTGTTCGATGGGCCGCTGCAGCGCCGGTGTAGCGAACGTCGAATCGGCGATCAGCATCGCGTTCGCGGCGTGTGCGATTAACGCCAGCTCCGCGACGTCCACGATCTTCATCAAAGGATTCGACGGCGTCTCACACCAGATCGCCCGCGTGTTCGGCCGCACGGCCGCGCGAACAGCGTCCAGATCATCCATCTGCACGAGGTCGCACGTCACGCCCCAACGCGGCAAATACTCCGCCGCCAGCGCGCGCACGCCGTAGTAACCGTCGTCAGGAAGAATGACATGCGACTCCGTCGGCAGCGCCTGCAGTACGCACGTCACCGCCGCCATCCCGGACGCAAACGCCAGCGCGTGCGATGCCGAGTCGATCGCGGCCAGCGCTTGCTCGAGCTTCTCCTGGGTCGGATTGCTGTCGCGGATGTAGCTGAACCCGTGCGAGGGCGCACCCTGCACGGTCCGCTCGAATGTTGTCGAAAGATGAATGGGCTGCGAGATCGCTCCGGTCTCGTCGTCCGCGCCCGCCCCCGAATGAATCGCCTTCGTTTCAAATCGCATCCGCGGAGGATACGACTACAAGCGCTCGGCGCCGTCCAACTTGCTCAGATCGCGATCGAAGGTGCCCAGCGGAAGGTGTCCGGCTTTGCGCGCGATTCGAGGACGAGACAATCCGAGAAGCCACGTCTCGGGCGTCGGCGGCATTGGTCGACCGCCGCGGCAACAACTTCCGCGTCATGAATCGTAAGGCTCTTGTTCAGCAGGAGCAGATCGATGGCCTCAATCATCGGTTTCTCCTTTCGCAGGTCAGTACGGAGAGGCGCTTCTCCAGTTCCCGCAATACACACCTTCGACACGGCTGCGTCACCGGGATGATTCTGCGGACATCTGCGTCACCTGCGGATGAACGGCTCTCTCTCCAACGCCGCCTTCACGATCCCATTCCGTTTCGTCAGCATGCGCGTCAGATACGCGGTCATCACCATGCGGTCGACGATCGCGCCGGCTACGCCGAACGGTGATCGAAACTCCAGCACATCCGTCATCAGCGTCCCTTCCTCGCACGACTCGAAATAGTGATCGTGTACGAACGACCGGAACGCGCCGCGCAGCATCGAATCCTGAAAATGACGCGGCCGGTCGTATGCCGTGATCGCCGACGTGAAGCGCTGACGGATTCCGAAGTGGCGCCCTTCCCACGTCACCTGTTCGCCGAGCTCGATCAAGCCTGACGTCCTTCCGGCCACCGCCCGCTCGCCCGTGTGCCCCATCGACTCCAGGTGCAGATCGAGATCGCGCGAGGCATCGAAACATCGCCCCGGAGTCGCGCGAATCGTCGTCACGATCGTGATCGTCGTCATAAGGATGCCTCGCGACCGCAACGTATACTCCCGCTCCACATGGGCCGCATCCACCTCGGCACGATCTTCGGGACGACGATCACTCTCGATTTCAGCTTCCTGATTCTCATCGTCTTCTTTGTCATGACGGACATCCAGCAGGCCGGGATGCGTTACGCGTTGCTCTGGATTCCCGTGCTGCTCATCAGCATTCTCTGGCACGAGTTCGCCCACGCGGCCATGATCGGCGTGCTCGGATTCGGATCGAGCTCGATCATTCTCGAAGGAATCGGCGGCGCCACCTACAACGAGCGCCGCGCCAAGCCGTGGCAGGACCTGCTCATCAGCGCGGCCGGCCCGGCATCCAGCTTCCTCCTGGCGTGGATCATCACGCTGATCATGACGAACGTCCCTATCCGCGATCCGTTCCTCACCGCGCTGCTGCCGCTGATGGCGCGCGCAAACTTCTGGTGGGGCATCTTCAACCTCTTGCCGATCGGACCACTCGACGGCAACCGCATCCTTCGTAACTTCTTTCGTCTCTTTCTTCGCGAGCGTCCAGCGTTCATCATTTCTATTTGGATTTCGATGCTGGTCGGACTCGGCGTCTTCATCCTCAGCCTGATCGGCCGGCAGATTTTCATTGCCCTGCTCGTAGCCTGGTACGTCCGCTCGAGTTGGATGGAGTGGGAGTTCTTCCGCTCGCACAATCGCACCGACTGAGACGATGGGACGGAAACTCACCTAAAATAGCCCGGCCAACCCGCATGGAAGTTCAACCGCCCCCGCATCTCGCAAACGCTCGAAGCGCGCTCGCGCGCTGGCTCCGCGGCGGCCGCACGCGCGCCTCACACGAGTCGCTGCGGACCACCGTCGCCATTCTGCGCGCGCAGCAGGAAGCCACGCTCGACGGCATCCTCGTCGTCGACGACCACGGATCGATCCTCTCGTACAACCGCCGTTTCCTCGAGATGTGGGGCATCCCCGAGGAGACTGCCAAGGCCGCGGACGACAACGAGCTGCTCGGCTTTGCGTCAGAAAAGGTTCAGGACTGGGACGAATTCATCGAGCTCGTCAACCATCTCTATACGAATCCCACCGCCGTTCGCAGCAACGACACCGTCTACATGAAAGACGGCCGTGTCCTCTCGCGCGCCTCGGTGCCGATCGTGTCGGGCCAGAAAGTCCGCGGGCGCGCCTGGTACTTCCGCGACGTCACCGAAACCGTTCGCAACGAACGCATGCAGGCCGCCCTTTTCCGCATCGCCACGCTGAGCCGCGAGGCGAGCAACCTCGACGAGTTTTACGGCGCCGTTCACAGCATCGTCAACGGACTCATGGAAGCGACGTACTTCTACATCGCCGAGTACGACGCCGCGCGCGACATCCTCACCTTCCCGTATTTCGTCGACAAGTTCGACGAAGCGCCGGTCGGCCGGCCGCCCGGCCGCGGATTGACCGCGTACGTTCTGCGTACCGGCAAACCGCTACTGGCCACGCCGAAGGAGTTCGACGATCTCAAGAAAAGCGGTGAAGTCGAATCGATCGGCGCTCCCTCGGTCGATTGGCTCGGCGCTCCGCTCGCAACCGGCGATCGCACCTGGGGCGTCATCGGTGTGCAGACCTACGACGAAGGCGTCCGCTATACCGACCGCGATCGCGATCTCCTCGTCTTCGTCGCCCAACACGTCGCCTCGGCGGTCGAACAGAAACGGCAGGAAGACGCGTTGCGCGAAAGCGAACGCCGCTACCGGCAGATGTTCCAGAACAACCGCGCCGTTCAGATCCTCCTCGATCCCGCCAGTGGCCGCATCGTCGACGCCAACATGGCCGCGGCTGAGTTTTACGGATGGAGCGTCGAGACGCTGCGCAGCATGTACATCTGGCAGATCAACATGCTCGACGAGGGCGCCATCCGCAGCGAGATGACCAACGCGTCGCAGCAGCGCCGCAGCTACTTCGTCTTCCGCCATCGCCTCGCCAGTGCCGACGTCCGCGACGTCGAAGTTCACTCCGGCCCGATCGTCTCCGGCGGCCGTACGCTCCTCTACTCGATCATCCACGACATCACCGAACGGAAGCGCGCCGAGGAGGCGCTGCTGCTGAGCGAGCAGAAGTACCGCAATATCGTCGACTACGCCTCCGTCGGCATTTACCGCTCCACGCCCGACGGAACGATCCTCATGGCCAATCCGGCCCTTGCCCGCATCCTCGGCTACGACTCGACGGACGACTTGCAGGACCGCAATCTCGCCACCGATATCTACGTTACTGAAGGCGATCGCCAGATCGCGCTGCAACGTTTCGCCGCGAACGGCTTCGCGATCGAAGACGATCTGCAGTGGCGCAGAAAAGACGGCACGCCGATCTGGGTCCAGCTCAACGCGCACGCCATCGATCTTCAGGAAGGCGCCGAGGTCTACGAAGGATTCGTCTTCGACATCACCGAGCGCAAGCTGGCCGACCAGCAAATCGCCGCCGCGAATGCGCAGCGCAAAGCGGTGCTCGACGCCGCGACCCGCGTCTCGATCATTGCCACCGATGCGCGCGGCGTCGTCACCGTCTTCAATTCCGGCGCGGAGCGGATGCTCGGCTACGCCGCCTCCGACGTCATCGGCGCGCGCAACATCACCGAGCTCCATCTCGACACAGAGCTCGTCCAGCACGCGCGCCGCCTTGCATTTGAGCTCGGCGAAAAACTCAGCGGATTCGACGTCCTCGTCCGACGCGCCACCCGCGAAGGACTCGAAGAACGCGAGTGGACCTACATCGGCAACGACGGCGAGCCGGTCACCGTCCTCCTCTCCGTCACCGCGTTGCGCGACGAGCACGGGAACCTCACCGGCTATCTCCACGTCGGCACCGACGTCACCGAGCGGAAACACGCCGAGGAGACGCTGCGGCAGCAGTCCGCTGCGATGACCGCGTCGATGGACGGCATCGGCATCCTCGACGGCCGCCTCGACTTCACCTACGTCAACGACGCCCTCGCCAAACTCTTCGGCTACCCGACTCCGCAGGAAATCATCGGCCGTTCGCTTTGCGATCTCTACGAACCGCCCGAGCAGGTGCGATTCATCACCACCATCGTTCCGCTCGTGCAGCAGCGCGGACGCTGGCGCGGCGAGGCCACCGGCCTTCGCCACGACGCCTCGCTCTTTCCCCAGGAGATCTCGCTCACCTCGATCGAAGGCGGCGGCATGGTGTGCGTCGTCCGCGACATCACCGAGCGCACGTATGCCGAGGAGCAGATCAAGCACCTCGCCTATCACGATGCGCTGACGACGCTGCCGAACCGGCTGCTGTTCAAAGACCGCGTCACCGTCGCCATCTCGCACGCGCAGCGTCACGAGTCGCGGGTCTCCGTGCTCTTCCTCGATCTCGATCGTTTCAAAGTCATCAACGACTCCCTCGGCCACAACATCGGCGATCAACTTCTGCAAGCCGTCGCCGCGCGCGTGCAATCGTGCGTCCGCGACAGCGACACCGTCGCCCGCCTCGGCGGCGACGAGTTCACGCTCCTGCTGCCCGAGCTCACGCATGCCGAGGACGCAGCGCTCGTCGCACAGAAGATCCTCGAAGCCGTCCGCTACCCGTTCCACATCGAAGGACGCGAGTTCTACATCACCACGTCCATCGGCATCAGCGTCTTCCCCGAGGACGGTCCCGACGCCGAGACCCTGATCAAGAGCGCCGACACGGCGATGTACCAGGCCAAAGAACAGGGCCGCGACAATTACCAGCTCTTCAATGCCCTCGTGAACGCGAAGGCACTGCAACGGATCGCACTCGAGCACGGCCTGCGCCGCTGCCTCTCGCATCACGAGCTGGCCGTGCACTATCAGCCGATTTTCGACCTCCGCACGGGCCGCATCACCGGCATGGAAGCGCTGCTGCGTTGGACCGATCCCGAGCTCGGCGCGATCCCGCCGGCGACGTTCATCCCTCTGGCGGAGGCCATCGGCGTAATGATCCCGATCGGAACGTGGGCATTACGAGTTGCCTGCGCACAAGCAAAGCAATGGCACGACTCCGGATTCGACACACTGTCGCTGGCCGTCAATCTGTCCGTCTGTCAGCTTCAGCAGCCCGATCTTGTCAATCTAGTCCGCGAAATCCTCGCCGAAACCGGTCTGCCCGCGCGGAACCTGGAGCTGGAAATCACCGAATCGACCGCAATGCAAAGCCCCGAGGCCAGCCTCCGAACGCTCTATGAACTCAAACGCCTCGGCATCCGCATTTCATTAGACGATTTCGGCACCGGCCACTCGTCATTGGCGTATTTAAAACGCTTCCCAATCGATACATTGAAAATCGACCAATCCTTCATCCGCGACATCACCCGCGACCCCGACACCGCCGCCATCGTGACCGCCATCATCGCCATGGGCCACAGCCTCCGCCTGAAAGTAATCGCCGAAGGCGTCGAATTCACCGACCAGGCCACCTTCCTCAAACGCCACGATTGCGACCAGATGCAAGGCTATTTAATTAACGCCCCTATGCCCGCGGCAGAGCTCGGCGCGATCCTCGCGGCGGGCGATGTGCGGGTGGTGGACGCCCCGTAGGAAGCACTCCGTCCCTTCTGGAAATTTTTTTTCGCGAGTGGCAGGGATTTTTCGGTCTGCGTCACTCCTATCCTTGAGAGATCTCAGGTTATCGTCCACCAACCAATCCACGGGAAAGTACGGCGCAGTCTCGTCCGACCGTCGGACGCGATACTGGTACGGTTCGAACAAAGACGTCTGGACGGACAACTGCCTGATCGTTTCTTTTGAAGGAGCAACGTTCTTATTGGCAACATCAACATTGGTCGTCAACTTGAGCAGCGAACGAACTTGCAAGAGGAAATCATGTTAAATCGATTCGAGAATCTCTTTGCCGCAGTTGTGATGATGTTCGCTGTCGTGAGCGCCGAAGCGCAGCAGCAGTTGGCCGCGCCGAGCGAGAGGCTCGTTAGCATCGCCCCCTGCCGGCTGGTCGATACGCGATTGAATGCGCCGGCAAATATGGCGGAAGAGACGGCGCGTCTTATTGACGTCGCGTCCTCACGCTGCGGTCGCTTTGTACCGTCGGTCGCCACGGGGTACGCCATGCGAATCACCTCGTATGACCGAGCCACCGATGGCAAGATTCCGGCGCCAGCAATCTCGACACGCTCGCCACTTTCGCGTCATAACGCAGGGCCGCCGATCACGTTTCCGGTACCAGCCGGTTCGCACATCACCGTCGATCTGGAAGGCTATTACGTTCCCCCGAATGCACCGGTAGATCCCACGCTGGAAAGCTCGACCACCAACCTGACTTCGAACAGCAGTCCGTCCTTAACGCGGCGAGCGTTGTCAACGAGCACGTCCCTCCAGCCGAAAACGGAGGTATTGGAGGACGGATCGGCGGGTGAAATGTATCTTGATGCATCTCGCATCGGCGATACCGGCGTCTTCGGCATCTCATCCGTGGCGCATCCCTGGGTCAGATTCATGAGCGGTCTCGCCAATGGCACCGACGGTTTCGGTGTCTACAACGGAAATTACTCGGAGCTGATGCGGGTGAGCTCCAACGGACCCACCAGGCTGATTCTGAACTGGTCCTATCTCAGCGGCCGAACGGACTACCGCGAAACCGCAAGCATTCCGAATAACAATGTCCACGAGGTGAGAATTGTCAATCCGCGCGATTCAACAGGTGGCGCGACCAACCGTGTACGATTCTTCGACGCGATGAGCGACGATGAGGTTGGATCGCCGGATACGACGAAGTATCGTGCCTTCACGAACGGGATCAATAACCACTCGGACATCAATTTTGATTCGCAAATCGCTTATAGCTTTCCGAACTCCCCCGAGTATTACTACCGCGCCTACTCGCAGATAGAGCAAATCGACACATTCTGGCTCAAGGCGGGCACAAACCTCGACGCCGTTCACAACACGCGCGCCGACATGTATGTCAGCGGCATCGTCGGCATCGGCAAAACGCCGAACGCGAGTTATGCGCTCGACGTTGCGGGCTCGGGGCATTTCACCGGCAACGTGACCGCGGACGGCGTCATCAATGCGAAATATCAGGATGTCGCCGAATGGGTCACGGCCGCGGAAGGGATGGCTGCCGGCACAGTCGTCGTGGTCGGTGAAGACGCCGACAACACCGTCACCCCATCAACGCACGCCTACGACACCAGCGTAGCCGGCGTGGTCTCCGCCAATCCAGGCCTCCTCCTCGGCATAGCAAGCGCATCGAAAGCGAAAATCGCAACGACCGGACGCGTCCGCGTCCGCGTGGACGCCACCAAATCGCCGATCCGCAAAGGCGACCTCCTCGTGACCAGCGACCGCCCCGGAATGGCCATGAAATCTGAGCCGCTCGATGTCGGCGGTGTGAAACTCCACCGGCCCGGAACATTGATCGGCAAAGCACTCGAGCCTCTTGCAAACGGCGAAGGCGAGATTCTTGTGCTTCTCAGTCTTCAATGAGTCGAGCGTTCAACGGTTAATTATGACGAGACAATTCAGATTACTCCTGCTCTCCTGTCTGCCTTCGGCATTCAGGCCCGCATTCCTCTTTTGGATCTGCAGCCTGTTCGTCATTCTCGCGCAACCGGTTGCGGCCGCCGACAGCCCGGTCGTAAGGATTACGCCGACGGAGGTCACCGCCAGCGGAGTCACGCCCGGCACCGAGGTAGTCTTTTTCGGCGTGGGTGTGGAACCGAAGGGCTATCACGTTGAGGTGCACCGCTGGTCCGGAGTCGTTACGGACACAACTCATTCGGGCACTGCAACGTTCACGCTCGAGAAGCCGGTCACCTGGAACGTGATCTGGATCGTCGCAGATCTTCGGAACGGGCACTACACCGTCGCCTCCACGCCTGGGTTTCCGACGATGACTCCGGACCGGCCACAGTTCCGCTTGAAACGCGACATTGTGGGTTTGGCAAACCAGATCGGCTACTCCCGGCCGTTTGTCGATGGCCTTTACCTCGAAGCAGGTGGCGCCTGGATCCTGCGAGGTGCCGATGGAATCGACAGCAATGGGCAAGGCAAGGGGGAGGGTGAGACGACGATCGACCTGCTGAAGGCCACGCCGCTGATGGCCGGGGCGGCACCGCCCCGAAGTCTTTCTCCAGGCGGAACACTTCTCATCATCGATGTCTCAAGATTGGACGTTCTGACCGTCAAGATCGACGAATCTCTCCTCGCGGGGGCGCGCTGATGGGCTGGAGATCGAGGTTCCTGGGCGCCGCTCTCTTCTTGACTGCCACAACGGCTCTCGTAGCGCAGCAACACCCGAATGTCGCCCGAGGGTTCGACATCGGCCGCTCGTACCAGATGAACGGTATCGACAACGTGAATCTTTTCAACGGCAGCCTGACCGTAACGATCCCAATCGGGCAGCGTTACCACGTGAACGGTAACCTGCAGTACGGATTGACCCTGGTCTACAACAGCAACGTGTGGGATACAATCCAGGACGTTGGGTCGGGAAACAATATCGCGACCTATCCCAACCGGCGCTCGAACGCCGGGATAGGCTGGTTAGTGTCGCTCGGAAGATTGTTTCCCAAAAATCAGGCTCCCCTTCTGGAAACGGGCGACTGGAATTACGAGAGTCCGGACGGTGCGCTCCATCAATTCTTACGCAGCGGGGATACCGGGGCGTCGGCGCCCTTCTTCACATCGGACGGATCGTACCTTCGCCTAGGGAACCTCTGCACAAGTCGGCTCGATGCTGTGGAAAACGTGGTTTGACCCGATACTACGTTCATGGCGAAACAACAGACGTTCGCGGGGCTGGCGTGGAAGAACAAGGGAAAGAAAACGCGGCGTGAGCAGTTCCTG